>JAPPCZ010000064.1 GCA_028824685.1 Candidatus Poribacteria bacterium | reverse complement strand
CTAAGGGAATGTCCCTCTTCTTAACAAATCCCAATTTTTCAGTATAAAATTTTAACGCACTTTCTTGATCTTGAACCAAAATGCTGGTTACTCTAATTTTCATAATGTTATTTACCTCAATATTGCTTATTTGGTAAAAAATTATAAATAAAAATTTCTGTTCTGTGAAGAAAGATCATTTTTCTATGAGTTCATACAACGAACTGGGTCATTCTTGTGTATGGCATGCCATAATGTCCCAAGTAATTCCAAATTTATCAGTACATTTGCCGTAGTAGGAACCCCAGAACACATCGCCCATCGGCATGATGACTTTGCCGCCATTAGATAGTTTTGCAAAGATTTCGTCTGCATGTGATCTGTCACCTGTCTCAAAGCAAAGTGAAAAATTGTTGCCTGGGACACGCGGTGGACCGAACGACGAACAAGTGTCGCTCCCCATCAGGACATTGGATCCAATCGGAAGGGAAACGTGCATGATACGATCCAAATCTTCCTCATCAACACCAAGGTCTTCTGGTGCCTCACGAAATGTTGAAATAGTCATAAACTCGCCACCAAAAACGGAGCGATAGAATTCGAATGCTTCGCGGCATTCATTGTTGAAGGTTAAGTAAGGGTTGAGTACCATTAATGTCTCCTAAAAGTGTGAATGTAATAATTATTGCAGGTAGGCAAATCTACCTATGCATAACACGCTTAGGAGGCTATTTCGGTTTCAACTTTGAATCACCAATGACCTTTGGAGTTAGCCATTTATTGTCCGTCTACCCTTGTGGGAGGACTTTCTAAGTCCGATTTATAACAGTTTGGAGAAGGCACTCAAGTCGCACCGTTTGCCCGAAGGAAATCGGCTACCTTCCATTTGTTCTTTTCTACAGCATAACTCAGTGGTGTCTTGCCAGTAGCATCTTTGGCATTGATCTTGGCATTTGCTTCCAGCAGCATACTGCAAACTCGTGGTCCAGTATTCCGTTCCGCGGCACGGTGCAGCGGCGTGCGACCATCGTCCATCTTTACGTTCACATCAGCACCGTGTTTTATCAGCCACGCAACAATCTCAGGATGTGGGAAATTTGCCGCACTGTGCAGAAGGGTAGCACCGTGTTCGGGGTCTTGTCTGTTCACATCGGCACCATACGTTAGCAATTCTTCAGCCATTTGAGGTGATCTTCGAATCGCCGACCCCAGTTGTGCTCCATTTACATCAGCACCTTGTTCCAGCAGGAATGAGGCAACACTGCGATTTCCAGCGACCGTTGCCCAACCCAATGGAGTTCTTTGAAACGAAGCGACCTTTCCATCAATCGGCAAATCTCTCATCTCGATTGAAGCACCTGCCGCAAGCAGTCTTTCCACAATACATCTCAGTCGCTCAGCTCGCTCCGAATCCGTAACACCAAGACGAGACCGTGCACAAGTATGCAGTGGAAACATGCCATTGAGGTCAGGTTGCGATGCAAGTGATGGTTCACTTGCCAGGAATCCCTCTAATCGACTGACTTCGCCAAGGGCAGCCGCCGCGTAGATATCTACTTTAGCATCATGTGCCAACAGCATATCAACTATGTCGGAAAACCCTCCTGCTGTTGCAGCCAACAAAGCTGTGTCACAGTTCCAGCCGCCACGGGCGTTTACGTCCGCACCGTTGGCAAGGAGTTTCTTGGCAACCAGCCTGTGTTCGCCAGTGGTTTTGATGGTCGCATGCAGACTCACAGCAGCAAGGAGTGGTTCGTTCAGATTTATCTCGTAATTCAGAGCCAAAAGAAATTCAACTATAGCCAATTTCCCGTATTGCGCTGCTTGTAGCAGCGCTCGCTTTGCATATTTGGGTTGTCCCTCTATGAGTTCCTTAACAATTGCCAAGTCACCTTTCTTTATGGCGCGGTTGACTACAGACCTGCCGCTGCTATTCTGCTTAGGACGGGATTTGTTGACACACGTCTTGCAAATGGAATGATAACCGTCACGACTTGCTGCCTGACGCGCAAATTGACCAATGGGTTTGGTTTGACAGCATTTGCCACATTCCTTAGTCATAGATGTTCCTGATACTAACTTTTCTGGGAAATTCTCTTAATAATGCATATTGAAAACGCCTGATAAAAACATCACACATCTTTTGGAATAGGCAACACATCACGTTCAACCTCATGCACCTTATCAGGAAAAGTTTCACCGCGAACCCACATCACAGGTTGTCCTCTATACGTTCCTTCCCCCTTTGCCCATTCTGCCTGCGCGCTCAGGTAATGAGAAACATAACTCCGCCGAAACCGCAAACTATGATTGTCTGTACTCTTATGTAAAAGATGACTGTGAAACCAGACAACAGCACCGGGAGGCACTTCTACCGCAACACCATCTTCATCGCTTGCACCCCGTGCCAATTTGAATTCCCGTTGTTGTGAACCTTCAAGGTCATCATGTTCATGAATATCGTTTTTATGGCTACCGGGGATTACATACAGACAACCGTTTTCACGATCCGCTGGGTCAATTGCTGTCCATGTTCCGATGGTGGTCTCAGTATTAAACCGATTACGAAAATAGAACATGTCTTGATGCCAAGGGAAACCGAGACCAATCTTAGGTGCTTTCCAAATAAACAGATTATTAATACCGAGTATATCTGGGCCCATCATATCAACGAGCGGGTCGGTTAGCCGTGGATCACGCACACGTGCAAGGAATTCTGGGATAAAACAACTCGGATGATGGATTTTGTGCATTGCATAAATGCCTTGTTCCTCAATCTTTCCATCTCTCACAAGTGCGTTCTGGTCAATGTGTGCGGACGGAAACGGACGTTTCCGGTCAACAATGTCTTCTGCAACTTGACGGAGTGCATCGTTTTCTTCAACGTTAAATACATCCAAGCGAACCAGATAACCGTTTTCATTCCAAAAAGAAAGTTCTTCTGTACTCAATTTAAAACGCCGTTCCTGTGATGTTGATTTTGTGTCCATCAAATCTCCTATTTCAATGTTCATATTGGAAAATATTAAACTGTATTGCTTTAAAATCAATGCAAAAATAGTAACATTTTTGGTGAAAAAAGTCAAATGATGCAGAGTCTAATAGAGAGTTTTCAATTTTCCTGAAGTTGGGATTATCTGTTTAAGATTTTCTTCTGTAGGAGCGAGCTCCAGCTCGCGACCCAATCCAAATGTCGGGAAATCCGAAAACTGAATTGCTCTGTTCCATAAACAGATTTCTTGCATTAAAAAGAGATTTATATTATGATGTTCACATCCCGTACTAAGGAGAAAGAGAATGAGTCTATTGGGTATTGATGTCGGCACAACAGGATGCAAAGTCATCGCATTTCGCGAGGATGGTGAAATCCTTGCACAAGCGTATGGCGAGTATCCGCTGATTCACCCGCAACCCGGTTGGTCAGAACTGGATTCAAATGTCGTCTGGAAAAATGTGTCCAACGGAATTCGCGAGGTAGCCGCACAAACAAAATCTGAACCGATTGAAGCAATCAGCGTCGCATCACAAGGCGAGGCAGTAACACCCATTTCGGGCAACTGCGATGTGCTTGCAAATGCTATCACTACCTTTGATGCCCGCACCACAGGCATCTGCGAAGAAATCTTGCAAGATATAAGTCCTTTAGAGGTAATGCAGATTACAGGTATGCCCCCGAGTAATATTCATACACTTGCAAAACTGGTATGGATACAACGGAATCAACCAGAAATTTATAAAGAAGTATGGAAATTTTTTGGGTTTGAAGATTTTGTCAATTTTAGACTTGGTGTGCAACCTGCAGTGGACTATTCCCTTGCTGCACGCACCATGTGCTTTGATATTATCAACAAATGTTGGTCAGAAAAAATGCTCGGTTTAGCAGATGTGGACGTATCCCTCTTGCCAGACACAGTGCCTTCAGGCACTATCATCGGTGAGATAGGTAAAAAGGTTGCTGGAGAACTCAATCTTCCCAGCGGAGTTGTGGTCGTTGCAGGTGGGCACGACCAACCGTGTGGTGCATTGGGGGCAGGTATCATTCGCGGCGGCGAACTCATGGATGCAACAGGGACTGTGGAATGTATTGCACCCGCCTTCAACGAACCCGTCATTAACCAACAGATGATAGACGGTAATTTTGCATGTTATCCGCACGTTGTTGATGGACTCTATGTTACATTAGGATTTGTTTCCAGCGGTGGCGTTGTGTTGAGATGGTTCCGCGATACCTTAGCACAAGCAGAGGTGGCGCAAGCTGAATCTGAGGACCGCGATGTCTATGATATTCTACTTGAAGAGATACCCGAGACTCCCGGAACAGCCATGCTGCTACCTCATTTTACGGGTTCTGGTACCCCGCATCTCGATTTGGAGTCGAAGGGCGCAATTGTCGGATTAACACTTTCTACTACTAAAGGTGAACTTGTTAAAGCGATCCTTGAAGGTATTAGTTACGAAATAAAACAGAATCTCACGATGTTAGAGGATGCAGGCGTAGAGATAAATGAGGTTCGTGCTATAGGTGGTGGGGCTAAATCAGAAAAATGGTTACAACTCAAAGCGGATATGTTTAATAAAAAGGTCATCGCTCTTGACATTTCAGAAGGTGTCTGTCTCGGAACCGCTATCCTGTCTGGAACGGCAATAGGTAAGTATAGTTCTATTGAAGAGGCAGTTGATCTTTTAGTTAAACCGCAAAAGGTTTACCATCCCCGTGAGGAAATTGCCCAACAGTACGATGAGAAGCTGAAAGTTTATGAGCAGATATATCCCGCCTTGCGTGACCTGAACAATCAATTGTAATAGTCTACAATTGCCTATCTACAATTATAGTGGAAGGGCTTTGTAAGCCCGATATAATACGACTATGAAAAAACACGTCGTAGGAATAGACATCGGCGGCACGAAACTCGCAACCGTAGTGGCAGATGATTCGGGCAAGATTCTTGGTAAAGTCCGCAGACCAACCCGCGCTGATAAGGGACCAGAATATGCTATCCAACTTCTGTTTGAAATGGTGTATGAAACTATCACGCAAGCAGAACTGGAACAGGAAGCAATTTCAGCGATGGGTGTAAGTTGTGGAGGTCCTTTGGACACAAAAACCGGTGTTGTCTATTCCCCACCGAATTTGCCCGGATGGGACGCATTTCCACTTAAAACGCAGCTTGAATCCGAGTTTAAGATACCTACCATAATCGAAAACGACGCGAACGCCTCAGCACTTGCTGAATATCGGTTTGGAGGTGGCAGAGGTTACGAGGCAATCCTCTACATGACAATGAGTACTGGTATAGGTGGCGGAATTGTAATTGATGGAAAGATATATCACGGTGCCAATGACAGCGCAGGTGAGGTCGGTCACCAAATTCTTCTGCCCGATGGCCCATTATGCGGATGCGGTAAGCGCGGATGTCTGGAGGCACTCTGCTCAGGACCCGCTATCGCTCGCCGTGCCAAAGAAGCGGTTCGGAAAGAATCAAACACCGTAATCCTAACACTTGCTGACGGACATATAGACACTATAAAATCAGAACACGTGCTTGCAGCTGCCCGTCAAGATGATTTGTTAGCACTTAAGTTGATTGACGAAACCGCATATTACATGGGGTGGGGTATTGCAAATCTGGTTAACATTTTAAACCCAGACATTGTTCTGTTGGGAACGATTGCAATTGCAGCTGGAGACCTTTTGCTTGAACCGATTCGAAAAACTGTAACAAACCTTGCAATGGCGCGTCCTGCTGAAGCTGTTGAGATAATGCCCGCACAGTTGGGTAAATCATTGGGTGATCTTGCTGCCATTGCATTAGTAGTCTGATATCTCACTCAAAGTTGGAGAAAAACCTGATGGAAAGAATTCAAAAATATATTACGCATTTACAAGGAGTATTAGAACGGTTAAAGTTGGAAGATGTGCGCCAATCAATAGATGTAATTATGGAGGCGTATAATACCGATAAACAAATCTTCGTGATTGGCAACGGCGGTAGTGCATCAACTGCATCCCACCTTGCATGTGATTTAGGCAAAGGCGCAAGCATCGCAGGAAAACCGCGATTTAGGGTAATCAGTTTAACAGATAACGTTGCTACAATGACAGCGTGGTCTAATGATGTCTCTTACGAAGATGTTTTTGTAGAACAACTCAAAAATCTTGTAAATTCGGGTGATGTTGTGATAGGCATCAGTGCAAGTGGTAATTCGGAGAACGTTATCCGCGCGATGTTGCACGCCGTAGATGTAGGTTGCCAAACCATCGGATGGAGCGGATTTGGTGGTGGGAAATTAGCTACAATTTGTGATGTAAATGTTGTTGTTGATAGCAACCAATACGGTCCTGTTGAAGATGTTCACCTCATTTTAAACCATGTCCTTCATGCATGGATCAAGGAGGAGTTTACATCATAGAACAGAGCCATTCAATTGTCAAGTTTCCCATTTGATTATATTGTAGGAGGGAACTCCGATTCCCAACTATCATTGTGTTTTGTCGCGATTCGGAGATCGCTCCTACAAGAAAAAACAGATGTAGCATGTGTGATTACTGGAGAATTGAATGACTCTGCATCATAGAACACATTTCTTGACATATCAACTTCGTTTAAGGTATACTAATAGCAGAAGTTCTCTATCCACTAATCAGAAAAAGATATTGAGGTGCATTTTAGCTAATCAGGAGTGATAGGAAGATGAAAAATCAAAAGAATCTGCTATGTTGCGCGCTCCTCTTAATCGGCTGCCTCTTCATGAGAAGTGGACTGTCTGCTGAGGACAACGCATTAGTTTATGTTATAGACATCCGCTCCGAAATCGGTGGTGGGGTCAGCACTTACATCAAAAAAGGGATTCAAAAGGCAGAACAAGCAAATGCAGATGCAATAATTTTTGATGTGGATACCCCAGGCGGAAAAGTTGATTCTGCTGTCCGAATTATCAGGTCAATTCAAGAAACCCAGATTCCTACTATAGCTTTCGTCAACCGACAAGCTATCTCCGCGGGGGCTATGATATCTGCTTCATGTGATCAGATTGTTATGACATCCGGGGCAACTATTGGAGATTCTGCGCCTGTAGACGCGCAAGGAAATGAGGCAGGCGAGAAAATAGTTTCATATATACGAGGTATTATTCGTTCCACGGCAGAAAGACAAGACAGAAATCCTGATATCGCTGAGGCAATGGTGGATAAAAGAGTTTTTCTTGTGCGCTTAGAAAATGGAGATATAATTAAATTACGACCAGAAGAGTACCTAAATGAACAAGAGGTAGGCACACAGATGGAGATTCTTTGCGGAGAAGGTGAACTACTTAACTTAACCACTCGCCAAGCTCTTGAATACGGTTTCGTAGATGCACAGGCAGAAAACTTAAATGAACTGCTTGCACAATATCAGATCGTTGAAATCGATGAAGGTTATAGAGATGATAAAAGTGACGTCATCATAATGCCACTCACTGAAAAAGGTATCGGACGTAAACAGGAGAAACTTGGTGTTAATCAAGTTTCTCCAATAAAATCGTTGGAAAAAGCGCAAATTACCAAATTTGTAGTAACACTTGCAGATCGCACAGTCTTTTTTCTTACAAGTCCTTATATTAGCGCACTTCTACTCTCGTTAGGAGGTCTTGGTCTGCTTGTTGAGATACGGACTCCAGGTTTTGGCATTCCTGGGTTTCTCGGTTTGCTTTTCATTGGGCTTTTCTTTGGCGGACACATGCTTAACGAAGTTCCGAATGCGTATATTGTCGCATTAATCTTTGTAGTTGGGTTAGCATTAATTGTATTAGAGGTTTTTGTAATCCCAGGTTTTGGGGTCGCAGGGATTCTTGGACTAATTTTGATGCTGGCAAGTGTTTTTTACACATTTTTTCAAAGTACCGATAATGTCAGTACAGCGCTGTTATGGCTTTCTATTTCAATAATTTTAACCTCTGTGTTGGCAATTCTTGCCACAGTGTTTCTACCTAAATCGGCTCCGTTTCAGCACTTTGCTTTATCAACTGTGATGAGTACTGAGGAAGGTTATCACTCTGCTGGCAGCCTTGATTTTCAGAGTTATCTCGGCAAAACTGGGGTTGCTTTAACGCCCTTACGCCCCGCGGGAACTGTCAAAATCGATAACAAGCGATTGGATGTTGTTACAGTTGGCGACTTCATCGCCCAAAACACACCAGTTAAAGTATTAGAAGTTGAAGGTTCGAAAATTTCAGTTGAAGCTCTTGAGGAGTGACGTTTTAAGTGTAAAAGTGTGGAGGAAATTTTAATGTTATGGGTTCCAACTATTCTCATTGCGCTCGGAATACTATTAATATTTGTTGAGATTTTAATTCTTCCTGGATTTGGTGCAGCCGGTGTGCCAGGGATAATTTTATTCGGTGTCGGAATCGGTCTGATTTGGGCAAAATCAGGGATGACGACTGCTCTAATCTATGCAAGTGTTGCTTTAATTTTTGTTATTCCCATAGCGATTATCGGTTTGTCCCTCATCCGTGAATCGCCTCTTGGCAAAACCTTTATCCTGAATACCGCTCAAAAAAGTGAGGAAGGTTTTCATGCAGCCCCTCAAGAATTAACTGAACTTGTAGGGAAATCTGGGAAGGCAGTGAGCCCTCTCCGTCCTGCGGGTGTTGGGCTCATCAACGGTCAACGTGTTGATATTGTTACGCAAGGTGAATTTGTTGAACCAGAGGCGGAGATTGAAGTCATTCAAGTTGAAGGAAGTCGTGTTATCGTTCGTAGTTTGTAAATAATTAATTGACTAAGGTTATAATTTTTATTAATGAACCTTAGATTAAAAAAGGAGATTGGATATGGGAGAATTTGCATGGGTTCCGGTAGTCGCAGTTGTTGTCCTCATTGTAATCTTTATGTTCTTTTGGTTCGTCCCTGTCGGACTCTGGATTGCTGCTGTTGCAGCTGGAGCCCCACTTCGTATTTCTGAGTTAATCGGGATGCGACTGAGACGAGTCAATCCAAATGTCATTGTTAGAGCACTTATCAGTAGTCACAAAGCTGGGTTGACAGTGGCAACGCCTGATTTAGAGGCACACTATCTTGCTGGAGGGAACGTCCTCAACGTTGTTAGTGCGCTTATTGCGGCAGATAAAGCAAGAAATATTAACCTTGATTTCACACAAGCCGCCGCTATTGACTTAGCAGGTAGAGATGTATTTGAGGCGGTTCAAATCAGCGTTAACCCGCGTGTCATCACTACTCCCAGAATCAGTGCTCTTGCACTTGACGGGGTTGAACTAATTGCCACCGTTAGAATCACAGTTCGAACTTTTATCAATCGGCTTGTCGGTGGTGCTGGTGAAGAGACCATCATCGCACGGGTCGGTGAAGGGATTATCAGTGCGATCGGTGCATCTGAAACCTACGAGGATGTGCTTGAAAATCCAGACATTATTTCCAAAACAGTGCTTGACAGAGGTCTTGATGCAGGGACTGCTTTTGAAATCCTATCTATTGATATTGCAGACGTAAACGTCGGTAAAAATATAGGTGCTGAACTTCAAGCAGAACAAGCGGAAGCAGACCTTGTTGTCGCGCAGGCGAAGGCGGAAGAACGCCGTGCATTGGCAGTTGCAAGGAAGCAGGAGATGACCGCAAACGTGCAGGAAAAGCGTGCCACAGTTGTTGAAGCAGAGGCTACCGTGCCTCGCGCACTCGCGGGGGCATTCCGTGAAGGAAATTTAGATATTTCACCCCACAGAGAAGGAGAATAAAAATGGTTGTTGTTGCAATTATTGCTGTTTGTGTTCTGCTATTTTTAATCGTTATTGGGTGGTTAGTTCCACTCGGCTTGTGGATTACCGCGATTGCTGCAGGAGTAAAGGTTGGTATTTTTGACCTCGTAGCGATGCGTTTACGGCGTGTGCCACCCAATCAAATTGTTGAACCTCAGATCAATGCAACAAAAGCGGGATTAAGCCTCTCACTTGATGACCTTGAGGCACATTTCCTTGCAGGTGGTCGTGTAGCAAGTGTAGTTGCCGCGCTTATTGCTGCAGATAAAGCAAACATTGACCTCGATTTCGCACAAGCCGCCGCTATTGATTTAGCAGGTAGGGATGTCTTACAGGCTGTACAAGTCAGTGTTACCCCAGAAATTATTGATATTCCAAGCCAAGAGGATCCAAGTAACGGCATTACTGCTGTAGCACGGGATGGTATCCAACTTATCGTTAAGGCACGCGTCACTGTCAGGGCGAACATCGATCGCCTCGTCGGTGGTGCTACCGAAGATACCATACGTGCAAGGGTTGGCGAAGGTATCATCACAACGATTGGGTCATCGGGCAACCATAAACAAGTTTTGGAAAATCCCGTACGCATATCTGAAACAGTGCTTGACAAAGGGCTTGAGGCTGGAACTGCTTTTGAAATCTTGTCTATTGATATTGCTGACATTAATGTTGGTGAGAATGTAGGCGCAAAATTGCAGACCGATCAAGCTGAAGCTGAGTTAAAGATAGCACGTGCAAAAGCGGAAGAGCGTCGCGCAAGAGCGGAAGCGGAAGAAGAAGAAAACAAGGCACTTGTTGAAGAAATGACAGTCAAATTGATTGAGGCGGAAGCAGAAATTCCACTTTCCATCTCAGATGCATTTAATTCAACGAGGATGAGTGTCATGGATTATTATACACTTCGTAATATCCTCGCTGATACTGAAATGCGTCAATCAATCGCTTCTCCAGGTGGTACTGAAGATGGAGATACAACCCGGTCTGCGCATTCTTTGGGTCTATCTTAAATGATTAAAGGAGTAATGGATGCCATTTGATCTTGAAGCGTTAATACCTTTAATTGTCTTTCTACTTATAATGATTTTCGGTGGAATGCGCCGCCGAAAAACCCCTCAACAACCTGCTGAAAATAACCAAAGTCCAGTTGAAAACATGAGTGAGTCTGATACAGCTCAAGAAAGTGAAGTTGTTTTTCCACCTTTCATGGAAAATTTTGAGGGGTTTCCCACTGATGAAACAGAATTGGCACAGGAAACTGTGGAAAGCGGCGAAGCAGATATACCAATGGTTACAGAGCAATCTGAACCAGAACCCGTTCAAGAGCCAGTGCCTGAAAGCACACCTGTTGAACCGCCACCGGTTCCAGTGGATTCTCCTACACCGCTTCCAACTAAGCCAGTGCCTGTAACGTCTCTGATTGATCCGTCACCAGAGACGTTTCGTCAAGGTATTATTCTTGCTGAAATCCTTGGGAAACCCAAAACACTGCGAAATAGGAGATGAGAAAAATACTTCCATTTTAACGATGCCTTGATGGAGATTTGATTTCGCTTTGTAACCAGAGCCGTAAAACACTTCTTAGATACTCATAATTTACGGGGAACTACTTCATGGATTATATTGTATGGTCAAGGATTATAATGCCGCTGGCAATTGTGGTTTTCATAATTTATGTGATCATTTCAAGCAATAGAGCGGCGAAGGAGTTGGGACAGAGAAAATCGGAGTCAAATAATCAGGTTGAAAATAAAGATTCGCTTCCTCCCTTTAGTGATAATCTTGAGGGGCTTCTTCCTGAAACAGAATTAGCACATCAAACTGTGGAGAGTACTGAGGCAAATATGCCAATGGTAGTGGAGCAAACTTATCCGAAACCGATTCCTGAAATTAAGCCAATTGAACCGCCACCGGTTCCAGTGGATTCTCCTACGTCGCTGCCAAAAAAACCAGTTCCTATAACCTCTCTAATTGATCCGTCTCCTGGTAAATTTCGGCAAGGTATCATTCTTGCCGAAATTCTTGGTAGACCTAAGGGGTTACGCCGAAGACTGTAATAGTTAACCCTGCTTATGTCCGTAGTTTTGAAAAAGTTTAAGGCTACGGACATTTTTAGTACCTCGGAAACTATAATTTATAAAACGTGGGTTTAGAAAATGGCTCGTCAAGTTATTCTGTTTACCTTTTTTCTCTTATTTCTATTCCTGTTTCTTGCCTGTGAACGACAACACCCAGAAAAATCTATAGAACAAGATACCGTTGAGGTTGAAATACCGCCTTATGCGCGACACCTAAAAGGCTTTAAAATCTGCCTCGACCCAGGACATGGTGGGCAAGGACACATCCCAGGTTACAAACGCGGTCCAACAGGTCTTCGTGAGGCAGAAATCAACTTAAAGGTTGCCAACTATCTAAAAAAATTGTTGGAACAAGCAGAGGCGACCGTCATCATGACTCGCGTTGATGATTCATACATTAGCCTTGCCGATCGTAGTCAAATTGCTAACGAAAATCATGCTGATTTCTTCATCTCACTTCACCATAACGGAATTGATAATAACCCACAGATTAATTATACCTCAACGTGGTATCACGGTGATGCCGATGAGTCCCGCCCAAGTTTAAACCTTGCGCGATACATTCAGCATGAAGTCTCAAATGCAATGCGTTTACCTAAATCCGCATCAACAGGTCTATATTCTGATAAGTTAATTGTTGCATCAGGTTTCGGTGTTTTGCGTTTGACAAAATGTCCGGCAGTAGTATGTGAAGCCTCTTTCTACACCAATCCAGAAGAAGAGGCAAGATTGAAGCAGGATGTTTATCTCAAGAGAGAGGCGTCCGGCTATTTTCTCGGCATTGCACGATATGTTGAAGCGGGGTTCCCAAAAGGTGTTCTGATAACTCCTGAGCATGAATCCGATATACAAACCAAAACACCTACACTTAAAATTCAGGTAAAGGACGGACTACACGAACGTGGCGCGTGGATGCTTAAACGTCAGCAAGTTTTTACCAACGCGATGCAGGTTAAAATAGATAATGTGAACGTTCCGTTTAAATACGACCGTGATAAGGACATAATCACTGTCCACATCAAAGAACCTTTGTCTAACGGTATGCATTTGGTCCAGACAGAATTGGTAAATTATTATGGGAATCATAGTCTTCCCAAACCGCAGCAATTTAAGGTTGCACCACCCGCTGCTAAACTGAAGCTAAGCGCTTGGACAGATACCCTCCCTTATGATGGTAAAAGCTACGTTGGCATCACTGTAACCGCCCTTGATGCTGATGGAATGCCAATTGCAGATAATGAACTAATCAAAGCAAAAACCACCAAAGGCACTCTCGTTGATACCAAGAGTCTTTCAAAAGGTGGCACTTCACACTTTTATTTGCAAGCTCCTGAAAAACCTGGCACTGCGACAGTGGAAGCAGTCTATGGACAAACTCGCAATTCGCTAAAAATTAACTTCGCAGACATTACGAATGGAATTTTACAAGGACAGGTTTCTGATGCAAATTCAGGGAATCCTATTCCTGATGTCGAATTAAATGCCAATTCTGGTTTATCCACTACGACAGACACTGAGGGACATTACTTCATTAAGACCGATTCTGAAATAAAAAAATCGTTTGAAACAACACTTCACTTTTCAAAACCCGGGTTTTATCCTGATAAACATCAAATTAGCGTTGAACCGAACAAAGCAACTATATTCAACGCTAAACTTCATGCTATTGCTGACGGTGCTTTTGCAAAAACTGTTCTCGTGCTTGATTCAAAAACTAATACGTCCAAAACACACCAACTCATTATCAAGTTGAAAGAGATGTTAGAACTTGCCGGTGCAAAAATTCACGTTGTTCATACACCCGGAGAAAAGGTTTCTACAGAAAAACGAATTGAAAATGTTAACAATATTGAAGATGAAGGATATTATCTACAAATAAACCACATACCACAACGTAAAGGCAAGCCTTCAGTTGTTGGTGCACATAACCACGGTAATCAAGGCACAGAGACGTTTCAAAAACGGATACTTGAACAATTCAATCAAAAGCTGTTTGAGATACCGATTGTCACCGTGCAGGATAGAGAGACACCTGTAATCCAACAGACGAACAAGATGGCGATGACACTTGAAATCCAAACTTTAGATTATCCTGATACTACCACTGATCAAGAAGCCTCCGCTATTTTCATAGGTGCATGGCTTTTCCTAAAAGAGGAGACAGAAATTGATACTAAAAAATTAGAACGTTTCATGTTATACTTGAGACAGGCACGAGGTGAATGAAAGTGAAAATCACTTCGAAAATTACCAAACTGCAACTCAATCATCCGTTCAAGATTTCCCGAAGGGCTTCAGACGCATACCGAGAGGTTATTTTTGTAGAAATTGATGGTGGTATCGGTGAAGCTGCCCCTGCGAAGTTCTATGGTGAGACTGTTCAGACGGTTGCCTCTGCAGTGGAAACGCTTGCCTCAGCACTTGATGAGAATCTTGATGAAATACAGGACGTGATGGCGGGTATTGAATCAACGCTTGATGCTAATTACGCTGCAAAATCCGCCATTGATATGGCACTGCATGACAGACTTGGGAAAAAACTTGGAGTCCCACTTTACAAACTCTGGGGACTTAATCCACAAAAAACGCCATGCACCTCGTTTACCATCGGTCTTGACGAACCAGCAGTGATGGCGGAAAAGGCACTACAAGCAGAAGCATATCCTATTCTCAAAGTTAAGCTGGGGACACCACGCGATATTGAGATAATTCGAACACTGCGAAACGTCACAGATAAACCGATATATGTTGATGCAAACACAGCATGGACACCCAAAGAGGCTGTAGATAAAATCCGTGAACTTGCACAGTACGGTGTTGAATTAATTGAACAACCCACAAAACCTGATGATATAAATGGACTGAGATTTGTTCGTGAGAATTCAGAATTACCGATTATCGCAGATGAAAGCGTCAAACGGGCAGGCGATATCCCCGCATTGGCAGAAGCTGTAGATGGAATTAACATCAAATTGGTCAAATGTGGAGGTTTGTTAGAAGCATTGCGGATGATACATGTGGCACGCGCGCACGGTTTGCTTGTAATGATCGGTTGTATGATAGAGAGTTCTCTCGGTATCACCGCTGCAGCGCACTTAACTCCGCTTGTGGACTATGCAGATTTAGACGGAAATCTGTTAATTTCTAATGACCCTTACACCGGTGTAACACTTGATAATGGAAAGTTAATTTTACCGGATCGTCCCGGCATCGGCATATTATGAACATAAAAGGAAAATGTATCGTACAGACATATGAGTCTTTGTTAAAAAGTCAATATGGCACAAAATATAGAAAAGCCTACACCTACTGAAACATCTGTAACGGGTGGGCGATACGACACAGTCTCAAAAAACGTTATTCAACAAAATCCTGAAGATTGGATTCGGTTTGGTCTTGGCGTATCAGATGTTCAAGTAATCCAAATTCTTGATACTGAGCAACCGACTGTCAAATCAAATCGTGCGGATAGTTTTATACATGCGAACGTTAACGGAAGACATGCCGTTATACATTTTGAAATTCAGACGCGTGACAGCACACAGATTCCAATGCCATATCGGATAGCGGGATACGCAGGAAGGGGAATTGAAAACTTCGGAATGCCGGTCTATTCACATGTTATATATCTGCATCCCGATGCGGGTTGTAATGACCCAGGACAATACGTTCAAGAGATGCCCGGATATAATATTCTAATCCAATACAAGGTGATTAGACTATATGAATTAGAAGGACAAACCATACTGGATGTTAAACTAAAAGGATTAATTCCATTCGCACCGCTTATGAAACCTCCAGAAGATGTGAATTCAGAGGAGTGGTTACGGCAATGTGTTCTGGTTGCTAAGTCCGTGACTCAAGACGAGTCAAACCAAGCGGATTATCTTACCAACCTTGGTATTCTGGGTGGAATAATATTAGACTACGAAACTATTCGTGGTATTATTTTGGAGGAAACCATGCAAGAATCGTCTGTTATTCAACACTTTACACAACAAGGTATTGAACAAGGTATTGAACAAGGTATGCGAAAAGGCACTATTGATGCTATACTTGAAGTGCTTGAAGAACAATTTCAACCCAAAGACGTTCAGACCTTAAAACCTGAACTGGAGAAAATTGAAGAGCTGCAATACCTCAAACAATTACTTCGCGAGGCAGCGCGGGCAAACAGTCTTGAGGAATTTAAACAAACGATAGAGAGTTAGGAGCACTTTAAATGACAAAACAGAATCGAAATGTCCTTATCACAGGCGGCACAGGGATATTAGGCAGTGCCGTAACTAAAGCCTATCTTGCACAAGGCGACACCGTCGCTGTCACGTATCTGTTTGATAATGAAGTTGAACGTTTCAAACAGCATAATCCTGAACTCAGTGAAAAAGTTACTTTCCTGTTTGCAAATGTTACTGAGGAGGCAGAGGTTCAGAAAACTATACAAACCTTCATTACACAATTCGGTCATCTGGATATTTTGGTAAACATCGTTGGTGGGTTTGTCGGTGGAATTCCAACTGCAGAACTTGAAACGGACCGATGGGATTTCATGATGAATCTCAACCTCAAATCTGTTTTCCTCTGTTGCAAGACGGTGATTCCGCACATGACGGAACGGGGTTATGGCAAGATTGTGAACGTGTCCGCTCGCGCAGGACTAAAAGGTGAGGCTGGATTGAGTGCTTACTGCGTTTCAAAGGGAGGAGTGCGTACCTTGACAGAATCTTTAGCCGCAGAGGTAATGGATTCTGGTATCAACGTCAACGCTATCATGCCGAGTATCATGGACACCCCTGCTAATCGTGAAGCGATGCCGGACGAAGACCATAGTCGTTGGGTAGGTACAGACGATGTTGCAAAGGTTATCTACTTCCTTACTTCGGAGGATGCAACTATAATCAACGGTGCTGCTATACCTGTTTACGGTAGGGCATAGTCTGTTTTGTCTTAAGCGTGTCCACGTCCCAACACGCACACATGAACACCCAAATTCTGAGCATACACCGTCCCCCGGCGCGCTTAGAAAGCGCGCCTACCAGTAGATGGCAACACCTAATTATCCGTCATCATATTCTCAACTCTTAAAAAATCCCTATTGCTAAAAAAATAAGATTTTACTGCTGAAAAAATAAGCAACTTTTAATTCAATGCTTGTTGTTAATCTTTAAAATCATAGAGAATGCTTGTTTTTAACTACTTCTACGTACTTGGCACTAATTTTGCTATAAGTTTTGTGTGGTCCTTAATTATGTGTTTTATATGCACATTGTATTGGGAATTAGAAAGGTTAAAATTCAACAGAATGGAAGCAGTCGCTAAAACACAGAATGTTTTAATCGTTGATGACGATTTAAAACGGATAAAGCAGTTAGACCAAGTCTTTGATGCAAGCAGATATAACGTTGTAGCACACGTCCCGCTCAATCAAACTTTGCTGCAGCAAGTTGAACAGACTAATCCGGACATCATTCTGATTGGCGCGGACTCGCCTTGTGATGAAACTTTAGAGACTGTTGCATCAATTAATCAAAATCATCCGTGTCCGATTGTAATGTTTGCGCAGGACGAGCGTTCTGAGACAATTCAAAACGCTACATTGGCTGGTGTTTCCGCGTATGTTGTGGGTAAACTTAGTAAGGAACGGATCGAGACAATTATTAAGGCAGCTGTTGCACGTTTTGGAAAATTTCAAGCCTTGCAGCAAGAACTTGAAAAAACGAAAACAAGCCTTGCTGAACGCAAAATAATCGAACGAGCAAAGGAAATCGTTGCCCAACAACGTGGCACAACTGAAGCAGAAGCTTATCAAACTTTACGAAAAATGGCGATGGATCGTAGAAAACGCCTCGCAGAAATTGCACAAGATGTTCTCTCAATTGCAGAAGTATTGACAAACAAGGTATAAAAAAGCCTAATCGCGATATTTTTTAAATTAAGATATAAGTGTATCGTTCAACGTTGAACGATACTACTAAGTAAAATAAAATAAAAAAACACCCAACCAATGTAGGTTTGGGTCCGGACATAGGTGTCCATTTGGCAAAGCATTATGCTTGTTGATGGGCACTTTTTTGTTTTAACTTTTTTTGACGTATAAGCAGAAGAAAGGAGATTCAAAGATGAACCAACTTGAGAAGAAAACGAGGTTGAAGCGAACAAGCACCTCAAAAAAGGGCAAACCCAGACTTCATCCTGCTGAAGCACTCAAACGTGAAAAAAATGGGCTTGAGGTTGTAGATGATATTCCATATTACGTCCGAAATGGATGGGAATCGATTCCACCAGAAAAACGCGACAGACTTAAGTGGGTAGGCGTGTTTTACCGACGACAGACACCAGGGACTTTTATGATGCGCCTCCGAATTTCAAGCGGTTTTAGCAATTCAGCACAATTCCGCACCATCGCCTCAATCAGTGAAGCACACGGGCCAGGGTTTGTTGACCTCACCACTCGTCAGCAGATTCAACTACGTGGATTTACGATTGAAAATGTGCAAAATATCTGGAACCAGCTTGAAGAAGTCGGCTTAAATTCACTTCAAACAGGATTTGACAATATCCGTGGCGTTACGGGTTGTCCTGTAGCTGGACTGACTCCCGATGAATTGTTTGATGCTTCACCTGTCGTAAAGAAGTACACCGATATTATTGTGGGTAATAAGGAATTTACCGATATTCCGCGAAAGTTTAATGTTGGCATTACAGGTTGTTTAGATAACTGCACACACGCAGCATCTCAGGATATCGCACTCACCCCTGCAATGAAAGAGATAGATGGACAAGAAGCGAAAGGTTTTAATGTTTCGGTTGGTGGGAAGATGGGTTCTGGCGGTTACACCCTTGCGGAAGATCTTGATGTGTTTGTTTTACCTGAAGATGCTGCGGAGTTGTGCGCCGAAATAACGTTGATTTTTAGAGATCACGGACCACGGACTGTTAGGAACAAGTCGCGGATGGCATTTCTTATTGCTGATTGGGGAGTGGAGAAGTTTCGTAAGGAGTTAGAATCTCGTTATCCCAAAACACTTCTACCAGCAGGAAAAGATATGCGTGGGAAAAAGAAAACAGATCACACGGGCATTTTCTCACAGAAACAGAAAAACCTTAACTATGTAGGACTTGTTGTACCAGTGGGACGCATGACAACAGCACAACTTTATGAAGTCGCCCGACTTGCTGACCAATACGGCTCTGGTGAGATTCGGTTAACGCAAGGACAGAATCTGATTGTACCTAACGTGCCGGATGCTAAAATTGGCGAGTTTACGGCTGAGCCGCTCTTACAAGAACTCCGCTATGATCCATCAGAAGTCATGCGCGGAATGGTCAGCTGCACAGGTATTGACTACTGCCACTTCTCTCTAATTGAAACAAAAGAACGTGCAATGGAAGCAATCCGACATTTGGAGACGAAACTTGGCAATACAAAACCCCTTACTGTACACTGGTCAGGATGTCCAAACGGATGTGGCAACCACGCCGCTGCGGATATTGGACTTCTTGGTAAGAAAACCAAAATAGACGGAATTGTTACAGATGCTGTTGATGTTTTTGTCAAGGGAGATGCCGGTCCAAATCCTAAAATCGCCACAAAGTTATTAGAAAATGTGCCTTGCGACGATTTGCCACAAGTACTTGAAGGGCTTGTTCCTTACCTTTCAAGAAAATAAACTGGAAATAACGATCAAATATTGGTTGGGTAGAGCGTAGTGAAACCCCATAGGTGTCAATTTAAGAAAACATAGAAATTATTATGATCACTGTTCGATACACATCGCTATTGGGTTTATCCTCTTTAGTCCCTACCAAATCAACGCCAAATACGCTTTTGGCATTTGTCGGGACTGAAGACACTGCCACAACGGGTTTATCCCTTAAATTAACGGCTATGGGTAGAGCGTAACTAAACTCAACAACTACTGACAACTAAAAGGAAATATAAATTAGGTAAAGATAATGGATATAAAAAATAAAGCAACAGAAATAAAACTATTTAGTCTAAAAACAGTTCAGATGCGCACCTTCCATACAACGTGGTTCGCGTTTTTCTTAGCCTTTTTCGGTTGGTTCGGAATTGCACCACTCATGGCAATTGTGCGCGAAGATTTGATGTTGACGAAAGCACAAGTTGGTAACACGATCATCGCTTCTGTTGCGATTACAGTGTTGGTCAGAGTACTCATTGGTCCGCTCTGCGACCGAATCGGGTCTCGAAAGGCGTATACATGGCTGCTTATTCTTGGCTCAATACCAGTGATGGGTATTGGACTTGCACAGGATTACAAAACGTTTCTGCTATTCCGGTTAGCAATTGGTGCCATTGGAGCATCATTTGTCATCACGCAGTATCACACTTCAGTGATGTTCGCTCCAAATTGTGTTGGCACAGCGAATGCAACGACCGCAGGTTGGGGAAATCTGGGCGGAGGTGTTACCCAGATGGTCATGCCGCTCATTTTCATGGCAATCCTGAGTTTTGGTGTGAATGAATTTCTTAGTTGGCGATTGGCGATGATTGTTCCAGGAATTGCTCTGTTTGTCATGGGATTCGTCTATTACTTCACCACCCAAGATGCACCGGATGGCGACTATAAGGAATTGCGCGAGCGAGGTGACCTTGAACCTGCTAAAGGCAAAGGCATGGAATCCCTCATGCTTGCAATTAAGGATTATCGCGTTTGGGCACTGTTTTTCATTTACGCTGCATGTTTCGGTGTAGAACTTACCATTAATAATATTGCCGCACTCTACTATCACGACCGCTTCCAATTAGATGTCCAAACGGCAGGTCTCATTGCAGGTTTGTTCGGTTTGATGAACATCTTTGCACGCACAGTTGGCGGTGTTTTCTCCGATTTCTTTGCGAAAAACATGGGGCTACGCGGGCGTGTTCTGTTTCTGTTTATTGTACTGTTAGGTGAAGGTATTATGCTTATGCTGTTCTCACAGATGGCAGTCCTTGTCATTGCCGTTGGAACAATGATTGTCTTCAGTCTCTTTGTGCAGATGTCTGAAGGGGCAACGTTTGGTATTGTGCCATTTATCAATCGGAAAGCATTAGGAGCAGTTGCTGGTATTGTTGGTGCTGGTGGAAATGCTGGAGCAGTTGCCGCTGGTTTTCTTTTCCGGGCAGAAAGTATCACAACACAGCAGGCTTTACTGTTCGTCGGTGGAATGGTTGTTGTCGCGTCATTTGCTACTGCTTTAGTGCGATTCTCACCTGCAGTGCAAGACGCGGAGAAAAGAGCATTTGATGCTGCGCTGGCTGAAAAACAACGCCTCAAAGCAGAAGCAGGGAATGTACCAGTCTAACCTAAAAGCGTGTTATAGACCAAATTTGTCTACAGAAACAGCACGGGAACAAAAGTCTTTCATATTGTAATTTACTTTCTTAACTATGGAGAAATCAGTGAAAAGTTCAACAGGAAAAGCCGTTTGCCCTTATTGTGGGGTCGGTTGCGTTATTCGTGCGACAGTTCAAGATAACAAAATCACGAAGATTTCAGCAGACGACGATGTAGCACCAAATTTCGGTATGCTTTGCCCAAAAGGGGCGCATCTCAAACAGGTGTTTCAAAACCACGATGGCAGGCTTGCATACCCGATGATTCGGGAACGCAAGGAAGAAACGCTGCGCCAAGTTTCGTGGGAACAAGCTATTGCTTTTACAGCAAGTCGCCTTCAGGAGATTCGGTTAGAACACGGCAAAGATGCACTTGCTCTCTACGGTTCCGGACAATTGGATACCGAAACCTCATACATTTTTAATAAGTTATTCAAGGGATTTCTACGGACGAACAACATAGATACGAATAGCCGACTCTGTATGTCTTCTGCAGTCGCTGGTTATATGCAAGCGTTCGGTTCAGATGGACCACCGACCTGCTATGATGATATTCAGTATGCGGATGTCTTTCTGATAATCGGTGCGAACATGGCGGCAAATCATCCTGTCCTTTTCCAAATGATTCGGAAACGGCGGGCATCAGAACCCAATGCACGGATTATTGCAGTAGACCCTCGCCGCACCCAGACAGCAGAATTTTCTGACGTGCATGTCCCACTTGCACCCGGAAGCGATGTTGCTTTCCTGCAACTTATTGCAAAACGTCTGCTCGCAATGGGACGTGTTGATAAGCGTTTTATCCAAAGAAATACCGAAAACTTTAGTGCGTATAAAAATCATCTTGAAAGTCTTGACGAGGATACACTCTTGTCTATCTGCGATATACATCCGGGGCGTATTGACGAGATTGTCGAATTTCTATCAAAACCGAGCAACCGTTTGCTTAGTTTTTACTGTCAGGGGACTAATCAAAGCACAAGTGGGGTTGATAAAAACGTTGCGCTCATCAACTTACATCTTCAGTTAGGTGAAGTTGGCATAAGAGGGGCAGGGCCCTTTTCATTAACAGGGCAACCGAATGCTATGGGCGGTAGAGAGGTCGGATACTTGTCGCATCAATTGCCTGGATATCGTGTTGTTACGAACGATATGCATCGCGCCTATCTTGAAGGGGCATGGAGAATTCCACCTGGAAGCATTGATCCGGAACCTGGATTGACAGCTGTACCTATGTTTGAAGCAGCAGCATCTGGTGATGTCCGCGCACTCTGGATCGTCTGTACAAATCCAGCTGTGAGCATGCCCGATACAAAGGTTTCTCAAGCAGGTCTAAAACGTGCAGACTTAGTGATTGTGCAGGATTGTTATTATCCGACAGAAACAGCAGAATATGCTGATGTGCTGCTCCCTGCAGCACAGTGGGGAGAAAAACGTGGCACAATGACAAACAGCGAGCGTCTGGTTGTCCGAAGCGATAAATTTCTGGATCCGCCGGGAGAAGCAAAACCCGATTGGTGGATATTTTCACAAATAGCAAAGGTGATGGGATTCAAACGAGACTTTGATTTCCACAATCACGAGGAAATTTGGGATGAATATCGTTTGTTAACCGCAGGGACTCCGTGCGACCAGATGGGGATGACGAATGAACGTCTTGAAAAAACGTCACTCCGATGGCCCTGTCCAAATCCACGACACCCTGGAACGCTCAGACGTTATACACGCAGGAAGTTCTTCACGCCATCTGGAAAGGCGCAATTTAAAACACCTGTCTATCAACCACCAAATGAGAACACTGATGTAGAATATCCATTCGGTTTGACGACTGGGCGCGTTGCGAGTCAGTGGCATACACGTACGCGCACTGGTAAAGTGCCACAATTGACACGAAAAGACCCTGAGCCTTTTGTTGAAATACATCCTGAAGATGCAGTGGAAAACAGGGTAGAAGATGGAAAATGGATATATCTTGTTGGACGACGGGGTAGGTGTTATGCGCGTGCACGCGTTACAGATACAATCCGGCGCGGATTGTTGTTTACGCCGTTCCATTGGGGTGATCTTTTCCACGCGGAGACAAATGCTAATTATGTAACAAATTCAGCGTTTGATCCTGTGTCTAAACAACCTGAGTTGAAATTTTGCGCTGTGCGGATTGAAAATGATGATTCATAAGTAGGATGAACCTATAAATACTACAGTCCGTTAAAATCTTAATTCAGAACTTCGTTGATTACGTCTTGGATATCACTAAGTTCTATCGGAGGAACACCAAGGGCTGCCATCATGCCTTTTGACAAAATTGATAGGGCACTTGTAATGTCATTTTTGATAGCCTCTCTATCAACTTCATTCGACTGGTGAACTATTATTTCACTTGGTTCTCCAAAAGGAATACCATCGTAGTAATAACGAATTCGATAACCTGCAACCACTTTCTCCCTAAATAGTTTTGTATCATTATATACAAATGGTTCATATACAGCTGTAACTCTTCTTTCAGTAAGCTTGCGATAAACAACTACAAAGCCTATTATCAAAAGGACAATTAGTAGTATTTGCATAACAAAAATAGCTGTTAACATAATTGAACTCCTCTATGGGACTAACATTAACTTGGTGTCACTTGAATGACATGTCCTGGTTGAACTCCTCTTTACGCTTCGTTGGCTCTAAACATAACGGATTGGATATATTAGATCCGATTGCTTGGATCAACGCGAATTCCAAAAAAGTGATCGCCTGATCCCGAGAAACAGAGGAGAATTCTTCAAGGAAATAGTCAAGACTCTCTCCAGCTTTTAGATGATCAATGAGTGCTTTCACGGGAACACGGGTGCCCGTAAACACAAGTGTCCTCGTGAATCTCCGGATCTTGGTTTATCACTTGCTCTGGTTTCATTTTTAGGTAATCACCTTGTTATTTCCCTTCAGCAGATATAGGTTCATCAAGTATATCTAAAACTTCCTGCTCAACGGCACGTGATCTCATTATATCCAGTACATCTTGGTCTGCAAGGTCAATAATTTCCGAAATCCGCTCCCTGACTTCCGCTGCAACATTGGATGCCATTCGCGTAATTTTGCGTCCAATTTTCAATTAACAGATCCATTGATTTGTCTCCACAGGTTTCCAAGTTGATCTAACCTTTGTATTCAATCATTGCTAAAACCCAAGCTGCTTATCTACAACATTCTTCAATTCTTCACCCTTCAAATACCGCTCAAGATTATCCAAGAAAAACTCAGTGATACGCCGCATACGGTGTTGCGACCCACCCGCCGCGTGTGGTGTAATGATAACGTTATCCATGTCCCACAAAGGACTCTCTTTATCCAGTGGCTCAACTTCTGTCACATCTAAGCCTGCCCCCGCGATTTTACCAGCTTGTAAAATCTCAATCAAATCGTCTTCCTTAACAATCGGGCCGCGGGCAACGTTAATGAGATATGCTGTTGACTGCATCACAGATAAGTTTTCGGCATTGATCAGTCCCCGCGTCTCCTCAGTCAATGGACAAGCAATCATTACAACATCCACCCGACTCATCATGTCAGCAAGTTTATCCATCGGCATCAGTTCGTCTACGTTATCCGGTTTTTCGGTGCGGTAAGCATCCACAGCGATAACGTGCATGTCAAAACCTTTTGCGCGTTTCACCATTTGCATGCCGATACCACCTAACCCGACAATGCCGATTTTGAATCCATCAACCTCAATCATTGGCGATTTGCTACCACCCCACTGGCGATTATCTTGGTTGCGTGTAAAATGGTGAATACCACGGGTTATACCGAGCAACAGCGCAAATGCTTGGTCAGCGACATGGGTTCCGTAAAGTCCTGCAGCGTTTGTCAAAATTACATCGCTCTCACGCATTGCAGGATACACGTGTTTGTCCATACCTGCGCTGGATGCCTGAATCCACTTGATTTTGGGCAGAAGTGGAAAAATATCTTCACTACAGAAACCGAAGAAAATATCTGTATCTTTGCCCTCTTCAGCGATTTCGTCGCGCGAACCCGGAGCGACATAAGTATGTTCATCACCAATAATGTCTTCTAATCGCTTTAACTGTTCACCTTCAACTCTATGTTGTAATAAAATCTTCATATAAAATCCTTTCGTTAGTCAGTTTTCTACGTCGTTTTACCACGGAGGCGTTTCTGGTAGCAATTCCTGAAATTTGCTGAGCAACTCGTCTTCATATTCCCCAACAAATTGCCCGTTGAAAAACCGATCTATGCCTTCGTCAAGGAAGTGTGCCCAAGATGTGTCTTCTGCACCGGGATTGACAGGAAAAAACAGCGCGTCTACACTACGACCCGCTTTTAAATCTCCTGGTGAGTCGCCAATCATCAGTACGTGATTTTCAGGATATTTGTCCTTTGTAGTGATGGTAAGATGTTCCGTTTTCGTTCCCATCTCCTGCCCAGCAATTAGTGCCACATATTGGTCAATATCGTGTTCGTCCCATTCGCGTTTGAGTGCTTCGTCTGGCGTAGCAGAAACAACAATCACATCCGCTTTTCCTTGAAGTCGTTGCAGTGCTTCACGCACACCGGGAAACGGGGGAAGGTTATAGACAATCTCCGCAACGCTTTCGTTCACACCAAGACTCCATCGCATCACATGACTCAATTCATCGTGTCTTTCACCGCTTGCGGCATCAATCGCTTCCTGAAGTGCGGGATTTCCAAGTTTTGTTTCGGTTTCAGTCCATTCTCGTAAGTGTTGTAGTTGCGGTATTTCTAAACCCATCTTCTGCACGAGGGACATTTCACGTAGATAATCAAACACAAGTAGGACTGCTTTAAACCGATTCGTACCGCGCATCGTGGAATAGAGATTAACGAAATCCCATGCCTGATGCACTTGTCGTGAGATAGATGCCAATCCAAAATGCTTGACGACATTCACGCTGAAGCAGTCGTTGTGCTTGACCTCCATGCTGTTGAAAACGCAACCGTCTGAGTCAATCCCGACAAAAAAATCGTGTTGCGGTTTAAAATCGTATAATGCTTGTTGTGGTTCTTGAGTCATAAATTCTCCCTAAAAGACTGTCTTGGGCTACGGCACACGGCGTGTGCCTCTACTTTAATCAACAATAACTTCTGGGCGGTTCTCCAGCATCCATTCGGTGTGAAATACTGTTGGTTCTCCATCTTCTCCGACAACCGTGTTGCCATCCGCATCCAATTTATGATAGGTATGCGCACCGAAATAATCGCGCATCGCTTGGATAAGATTAGCAGAAAGTCTGCTACTGCGATAACTATCGAAATAGGCTAATGCTGAACTGAACGCTGGAATCGGCACACCGAGCTGCGTTGCTGTGCTAATCACATTCCGCCAATGGGGTTGTGCTGCCTCTATGACACCGCGAAAATAGGAGTCAAGCAACAGATTTGGCAGATCAGGATTTCGTTCAAACGCCTCTGCAATGCGATGCAGGAATTTTGCCCGAATGATACAGCCTCCACGCCAACCTAAAGCGATTTTGCCGAGGTCAAGATTCCATTCATTTTCTACACTTGCTTCGCGCATCAGTGCGAAGCCTTGTGCGTAAGAGCAGATTTTAGCAGCGTAGAGCGCATCGTGGATAGCTTGCAAAGCTGCTTCTCGGTCTCCGTCGTAAGTGCCAACCGGTCCTTTAATTACTTCAGATGCATCAACACGTTCGTTTTTGATAGCAGAGATACAGCGTGCAAAAACCGCCTCAGCGATGGTAGGCGCGGATATGCCGAGATCTAATGCGGAAATGCTTGTCCATTTACCAGTTCCTTTTTGCCCCGCCTTGTCAAGCACGACATCAACAAAAGGTATGCCGTTTGCATCCCGTTGTGTGAAGATGTCAGCTGTAATTTCAATGAGATAAGAATTTAATTCACCCTGATTCCATTCACTGAAAACCTTGTGCATCTCATCGGCGTTCATCCCCAAGATACTCCTCATCAACGAGTAAGCCTCGCAAATCAGCTGCATATCACCGTATTCAATGCCATTATGCACCATTTTGACATAATGCCCTGCACCGTTCGGTCCGATGTATGAACAGCAAGGTGTGCCTTCTACTTGTGCAGCTATCTTCGTAAAGATTGGTTCCACAAGTGCATAAGCCTCATCTGAACCCCCAGGCATCATTGCAGGTCCCTTTAATGCACCTTCCTCACCACCAGAGATTCCTGTGCCAATAAATAAGATACCTTGTTCTGAAAGTTCCGCGTGTCGGCGGATAGTGTCGTTGAAATTGGAGTTGCCGCCATCAATTATCAGGTCACCTTTTGAGAGATGTGGAACGAGTAACTCAATAAACGCGTCTACCGGTTCTCCTGCTTTTACCATTAATATGATCTTTCGGGGCGTATCTAATTTATCAATGAATTCGGGAATAGAATGAGCGCCAGTGATATTTTTTCCGTTTGCTGCACCCGCAATGAAATCATCAACTCGCGAGACGGTTCGGTTAAAAACCGCCACTTCAAAGCCTTTGCTCTCCATATTCAGCGCGAGGTTTTCGCCCATCACGGCTAATCCGATGAGTCCTATATCTGCTGCCAAATTTGTTTCCTCCTAAGATAATATGTGTTTTGCATATCATACACTGTTAGAGATGATTATGTCAATAGCAAATAACAGGAAAGCAGAGTCATGAAATAGTCATTTTTTTCATCAGAAAGTAAATAGCATTTTCACGGATTCAAATTTGTGTTTTTCCTGTAATTCAGTTTATTTTTTCTCTTCAAAAAGTTACCATTTGGTAACTTTTTTCATACCGTGGTAACATTTGTAAATTCGCTCTCAACCCATACATAGAATGGGTTGAGAGCCGTTTTATCAAAAAGTACTTTTTCTTATTTTTTTGAGTTCTGCTCATGCGGAATATTTTTGAAAAGGGAGTCAAAATGCGTATGCATTCCCTGTAATGTTATATAATGTAATTTCACCATACCTTTGTATGGATTGTATTCCAGAATTGTGGACTGGAAGATTATGCTTCTGGGCAATAGGTTCTGAATTTTCATACAGATATTATACACATTTATAGATTGGTATCAGAATCTTTTGTGGTGCGAATCACAATAGATATACAATAGATATACAATAGGTTTGCAGATAAAGTTGTATGTATGTGTATTTTGAATGGCAGCTGAGGTGCGTATTATGTTATCAGAATCGTGTTGGAATCGGATATTATACCGTTTCTAAAAATTGTTGTCGCATTACCTATTTTTATGAAATATGGTGTTATACGACGCAAACTAAAAGTTTGCGCTACAAATATGGAACTCACGTTAACGACTATGGTAGATTTTAGAATTAATTAGACATTATGGGTTTGTGAATCAACGCAGCATGCGCTTGGTAGAATACCAAATCAACGCTGTGAATGCGCTTTTGGCATTCAGCGCCTTTGGTATTCTCCATGATGCTGCGGGAGGGAACTCCGATTTCCGACTAAAAGTGGCTTTGGTCGCGATTCGGAGATCGCTCCTACAAATCAGGTGTATAATTATTTCAATAATTCACCATAAAAAATTAGGTAAGGAAGGATTAGGTCTCAATTTATAGAAAAGAATCTGTTTTTGGGTAGTCTGAGGTACGTGTGTCATCTGAACCAAGATTCACAGGATTTTTGGATTTGATGGGAATCCTGCGAATCTGGAAATCCTAAATATCTTGGTCCGTATAATTAGCTTACGACTTGCCAAATCGGTTCCGCGCCTTCAACACCGACAAGTTTCTGATCTAACCCACTGTGAAAGTAGGTGAGTTGATTGGGATTGATACCAAGTTGATGCAAGATTGTTGCGTGGAGATGCTTGACATGAAAAGGATCATTGACAGCTGCGCTACCAAGTTCATCTGTCTCACCGACACTAATGCCGCCTTTGATGCCTCCACCTGCCATCCACATCGTGAAGCCGTACGAGTTGTGGTCACGTCCTGTGCCTTTGGCATATTCTGCTGTCGGTTGGCGACCAAATTCACCACCCCATACAACAAGGGTTTCGTCAAGTAATCCGCGTTGTTTGAGGTCTTTAAGCAACCCGGCAATCGGTTTATCAGTTGCCTTGGCATGCTTGTTGTGGTTTCTCTCAATATCACCGTGTGCGTCCCAATTGGCATCGTTATGTGCCCCGCCAGAGTAGAGTTGAATGAAGCGCACACCACGTTCAACTAATCGCCTTGCCAAAAGACATTTTGTGCCATATTCCTCGGTTTCTTTTTCATTGAGTCCGTAAAGTTCTTTGATGTGTTCTGGTTCGCTATCCAAATTGACCGCTTCTGGCGCGGCAGATTGCATCTTAAAGGCTAACTCATAACTTGAAATACGAGCTGCGAGGTCGGTATTGTCAGTCCGCTTTGAAAGGTGTGTTGTATTAAATTGACGCAGATAATCAAGGAGTTTACGCTGCTCATTTTCAGTCACGTCGTTCGGGCGCTCCAAATTGAGAATAGGTGTGCCTTCTGAACGAAAAACTGTACCTTGATAAACAGCGGGCATATACCCGCTACTCCAGTTTTTCGCGCCGCTAATAGGACCGCCAGTCCGATCAAGCATCACAACATAACCAGGTAGGTTTTCGTTCTCACTACCAAGTCCGTAGTTTACCCAAGACCCAAGTGACGGATGTCCACTTAGCACCCGTCCTGCGTTCATCATCAACATCGCCGAACCGTGTAATGGCGAGTCTGCTGTCATTGATTTGATGAAGGCAATATCATCAACACAGGTGGCAACATGTGGAAAAAGCCCTGACACCCACTGTCCCGATTCGCCGTACTGCTTGAACTCCCACTTGGGACCGACGATGCGTCCCTGCGATTTTTCACCACCACGCCCTTTTGTTTTTACTTGGACGGTTTTATCGTTGAGTTCAAACAACTTCGGTTTGTAGTCGAAGGTATCAACATGGCTCGGACCCCCATACATGAATAGGAAAATTACGCGTTTTGCCTTTGGCGTGAAGTGCGACGTTTTAGGTGCCAGTGGGTTAAGGTAGGGTGTCACACCGTCTTCTGCGAATGCTTGTGAATTGAGAAAACCGTCAGTGGATAATAGTCCTGTCAACGCAAGCGACGCGAACCCACCAGCGATATTGCCGATAAATTCCCGACGGGTTTGCCCGCAGAAATTACCTGTCGAATCTGTTCCTTTTTTAATCTTAGATCGACTACTCATATAGCTTAATCTCCAATCTTAAAGTCTCTATTTGACGAATTCTAAAACAGATCGTATTAATCTAAAAACATAAATTCGTTTAAATTCAGTGCCAATAACGCAAATCGAGCAAGCGCAACCTCTGAACTCACGTCCTCATGCTGCTTAAGCTCCAGCATAAATGTTAATGCCTTTTGAATCTCAACTGGTTCAGGTTCACGACATAACACAAGCCGAAGTCCAAATTGCACACGGTCTTTATTCGTCACACCACCTTCCCACTGTATTCTGTTAGCAAAGGCAAGTGCTTGGTCATTGATAAACTTCCCGTTGAGCATTGTGAGCGACTGAGTCGGCACCGTTGTCGAAAAACGAACAGGACATGTCGAATCCGTGTTTGCTTGATCAAATTGGTTTAGAATAGGAACAAGTAACGAACGTTTGACCTTCACATAAACACTTCGTCGGTTTGCCTCATCTGGCGATGATTTTCCCCAAACTGCCCCAGGTCTTGAGGCAGTAGCCAATACTTCTTTCGGCACTTCAGGAAATACACTCGGTCCTCCCATTTTGAGATTGAGTTTACCAGTAATCCAAAGCACTGAGTCCCGAATTTCTTCCGCAGCCAAGCGGCGCATATTGAATCGCCAAAATAGATCGTTGTTTGCATCTTGTTGAATAAATTTCGGGTTGCTCTGTGAAGACATCCGATAGGCGTTGGAAGTCATTATCAACTTGTGCATCGCTTTTAGCTGCCAACCAGATGCAATGAATTCAGACGCGAGCCAGTCAAGGAGGTCTGGGTGTGTCGGTGGTGTGCCGAACTGCCCGAAGTCGTTTGTTGATCGCACAATCCCTCGTCCGAAGTGATGTTGCCAGATGCGATTTACCATCACCCGCGCTGTCAATGGGTTCTCAGTACTTGCCACCCACTCAGCGAAAACGCGACGCTTTCCAGAAGATTTTGCATCCTTTGGAACTGGTGGCATGTCTACAGTGGGAGGATTCAACACAGCAGGAAATGCTGGTTTTACCTCGCGTCCAACAAGATGTGGGTTGCCGCGCCGGAGAATGTGTGTCGGTGTTTGCCCGCTCTCTGAAATTGCCAAAGCTTGATGGTCGTAGGGTACACGCTGACGGCGACGCTCATCTCGCTGTTTTTTCACCGCATTATATTTGTCCACCAAAGCCTTCAACGGTGCATTAGCATTGATACGTTCTGCGTGTGTCTTTAGTAACTTGCCAAAGTTGATTGCTGCATTCGTTGACAAGGGTTGTTTCTCAAAGTTTGGCCCAGACCACAGGACAGTGAGTTGAGGATTATCTAAATCTTTGTTGAGATATTCAAGACGAATAGACACATCGCCACGTGTAAGTTCAATTTCTAAATCTCGCTCACCGATTAAATCTGCTGCTTTAAAACCGTCGAGAATCAATCTGCACGCACCTCGGAGATTTATATGAAAAGTATAAGTTGCATCCTCTGGAACTTGTAAAGTTCCTTCAAAAACTACACCGATGTTCTTCTTTCGACTCGCTGGTGCAAGCGAGAATAGATTGCTAAACAATTTGCCTTCGGCGGAGGGTTCAAGAACATCAAAATCATCTGGAAACTGTTCAAAGGTGTCGCGATAGAAACGATACGTCAATTCACGAATTGGAGATACTACTGTGTCTGATGCTATAGGCTCTTGATGGATTTTAGCGAGTTCAATTTTGATGTTTTCCTGTATCGGAAAGAGTTCATCTTGGAATTTTTCTTCGGCAAGTCGCTTTTCAGTGAGTAGTCTGTTACGTTCTGCTTGCTGCTCAGGCGTGCCAATATCAGCAAGTGGTCCGCGGTTGTGAGGGATAATGTCATGAAAAAACGCGAGAAAACTGTAATAATCTCGTGTTGAAATCGGATCAATTTTATGGTCGTGGCATCGCGCGCACCCAATGGTCATACCGAGCATCACTTGCCCGGTAGTGGATACAATATCGTCAAGATAATCGTAGCGTGCAAGTTTTCGATCAGCAGGTTCATCGTCCCAAACCCCAAGCCGATGATAGCCGGTCGCAATGATTGTCTCTGGTGATACGGTATCCAGTTCATCACCTGCCAGTTGCTCTTTGATAAATTCATGATAAGGCTTGTCTTTGTTGAAAGCGTTTATGACATAGTCTCTGTATCGCCACATATACGGCTTGTCTGAATCTCGCTCATAGCCGTTTGTCTCCGCGTACCGAACAAGGTCAAGCCAATGCCGTCCCCACTTTTCACCATATCGTGGAGACTTCAGGAGTTTATCAATTAGTTTTTCGTAAGCGTCAGGTGATATATTATTTAAAAACGCATCCACTGCTTCTGGCGGAGGTGGTAATCCTATGAGATCGTAGTATGCACGGCGAATAAGCGTCAGTTTGCTTGCTGGAGTAGCGGGCTTAAACCCTTGCGCCTCCAGTTTTGCCAGAATGAAGGCATCAATCGGATTTCTGATCCACTCTAAAGAATGTACCGATGGTACTTGGGGGCGTTTTAACGGACGATATGCCCAATAATTTGATTCGGTTTGAAGTGCCGATTCAGCATCACTATCTTGCGCGGGATAGGGGAGTCCTATGTTAATCCACTTTGATAAAATCTCAAGTGAGGCATCGTCTAACCTGCCATCCGGCGGCATTTGGGCTGTCTCTTGACCATACCCAACCATCTCAAGCAAAAAACTATCGGCAGGATTTTCTAACGACACAGACGGTCCATAGTGTCCGCCTTCAAGCATCTTTTCCCGACTTGTCAATTCAAGTCCACCCTGCACTTCAGCACTGCCACCGTGGCATTGGAAACAATTCTGCACCAAAATGGGTTTTACTTGAGAATTGAAAAATTCACTCTTTTCTTCATCGCTTAGATTATTCGCATGGCAGATATTCAAAAAACTTAGTACGCACAGAAAAACCAGAACACGAAAACAGATGAAATAGGAATGTGGCATAGTTTCTCCTTTTGCACTGTGTAATTAACATCAAATACCAATGCTTGAGGATATCTTGAGTTTGGCAAAACCTACTGAACGGCAAGATTTCATGATCAATTTCACAATGATAACATATTTGAGGAAAAGAAATCTATGAAAATCAGCTAAATTTCTGATTTTCATTCAATCTTGCCGAGTATACCCATTTTTATTTTACAACGATTCTTCTGTTTCCTCCGTTTCAGTTGGCACGACAGAAATCCGCGCAAGAAATGCGTTTGTACTTCCCTTCTCACAGAACCAATTACCCGTTGCTCCTAACCTAAACTTCTGTCCATGGGTGAACTGGTGACGAATTTGTCCAGTGTCACCGGGTGGAATATCCCACGCTGAAGCGATCGCGTCATCTGGATATCCTTCTGTAGGCAGTTCAACGTCAGCGTCAAACAGATCAAACGAACCTGTTGCCTCACCCTCACCTACCTTTATATCAATAATGAGTGTTCCACCTTGTTTAAATGCCGTAGTGTCAATTTCAGTAGGCGTATAATCCTGATAGCCATCTCCGGGACCACGGAATACGTTCAAAACTTCCATTGATTGTTCGTGTGAGTTAAGGTCTAATTTAGGTGTCAATTTCCCACTATTTTCGTTGGTGACAACGGTGTTACTAACTTTGCCATTTACAGTGTCCTCTAACAACGCCAGATACTTGCTGTAACGGAGTTTGTTTTCTGGCTGGTGCATAATTATTTCGGCTTCAGGATTTAGCACCTGAATATCCACTGCCCCGACGTAATTGTCTTTAATCGTTTTAGCGAAAACACCGACTTTTTCATCGTCTGGATCATCAATTAGTTCTGACAAATCGCGAAAGAGGACGCAGGTGTTTACAAAATTCTCGTTGAGTACTTTGATCACTTCTGAATTTGAGAGCGGACCCACCCTCAAGTTTTTACCGTTCGCTCAGCAAGATTCATCATCCAACGGTCCCCAGCTAATAACTGCGTGCATCGGACGCTGCGTCGATGCCACTTTTTCAACTGCCTCCACAAGCGGTAGCCAGTCAATTTCAGCGAATTTATAGAATTTCAATTCCAATCTTTTGCGTGCCTCTTCGAATGTGAGAGAACTTTCCCAATCAATGTCGTCCCGTGCTTCAGTCGAGGTGATATGTAACTTCATACGCGGCACGAAAACCATGTCAGCATACCCAAAATCATTGATATCCACATTGCTGTTACGCGGTGGTAGCGCGAGCGAAAAGTCACAAATAACTCCTGTTTTCAGGTTGATGAGCAATCGTCCTGCAAATTGCGATGGAATAAAGCGAGCCAGATCCATATAATCATCGTTACGGCGTTTGGATCCCGGTTTAGGGCGGGTTGCCAAAGTAAACTCCGCATGAATCCGGAACGTAATGTCGGCGTAGTCCGTCGAAAGCGCGCGTAAGCAGGCGAAAGCGCCTTTCTCTCCGTGGCGTAATTCTCCAGTAGCACCCGTGTGAAACTGGGAGAGAAATGGAATAACTTTGTCCAAATCCAATTCCCAAACATCGCCTACCGCTGCCGTTGACGGTGGAAGAAAGCTATTGAAAGCCTCGTTTTTATACTCTCTGATGGGTTCGTTTGGTGACAAATCAAAGAGTTCAATGTTTTCTGGTGAGTTTTGGTGTAGGTCGTAAGTCGCATCAGCAATTGGGTCCCAATGTGCGTAGACTTGTAAGGTTGCTGTATTTTTTAAGACA
>JAPPCZ010000077.1 GCA_028824685.1 Candidatus Poribacteria bacterium | reverse complement strand
TCCGATTCCCGACTATTAGTGGTTTCGTCGCGATTCGGAGATCGCTCCTACAGGGCTTTGAAATCGGGCTTTCAAAGCCCTCCAACTATTTATGAGATAGGTTGTAAGACAAATAATTCACCGACTTTAATCTCTACGCACAACATGCACATAGAACTTCTCAACTACCCTTTAGTCCAAATCCCTGCCGGTCCGTTTACAATGGGAACTTATCCAACAGGAATGCGAAAGACCGACCCAGAGGAACCACAACGCAGCGTCACATTAGATGCTTATGCCATTGGAATCTATCACGTTACAAATGTGCAGTACGCGCAATTTGTCAAGGCAACAGGATATAGACCACCTATGTATTGGGGGGATGAGCGTTTCAATGGGAAAGATTATCCGGTTGTCGGTGTAAGCTGGTATGATGCGACCATTTTTTTAGAATGGCTTGGCAAAGAAATAGGAGAGGAATATCGTCTGCCGACAGAGGCTGAATGGGAAAAAGCTGCGCGCGGCACCGATGGCAGAGAATATCCGTGGGGAAATGTATGGGATGCAAGCAGAGCAAACACATCGGAATCGCAACTTAAAAAGTTGGCTCCAGTTGGTAGTTATCCAGAGGGTATCAGTCCTTTTGGATGCTATGATATGGCAGGAAATGCTTACGATTGGTGCAGCGATTGGTTTCATGCCGAAACATATAAATACTCGCCTGCGGATAATCCGATGGGTGCAGTTGAAGGTAGACGCAAGGTAATTCGCGGCGGTTCATGGTTACCGCGCGGCGAGTTTGCTGCGCGTTGTGCGAATCGTGCTGCGTACGAACCGATTCGTGCAGTTCATAATGTTGGGTTTCGGGTTGCAATAGATATGTAGTTAAAATAAATGTTGAAGAGATCACGCGAGATATTTCATAGTTATGATTAAAAAACAGATAGATGAATCCCAACAAGAATTCCGTGATGCATTGCTGACATGGTTCAAAAGGTATCATCGGAAAATGCCGTGGCGAGGGATTAATGATCCCTATCAGATTTGGGTTTCGGAAGTGATGCTTCAGCAAACACAAGTCAAAAAAGTTGTGGACTACTATGAAAGATTCATAGAACGGTTTCCAGATGTTAATCAACTTGCAGCTGCGCCACTACAAGATGTGCTGAAGGTATGGGAAGGATTAGGATACTATGCACGAGCACGGAATTTACATAAAGCAGCACAGTTTATTATGAAGGAGTTAGATGGGGAAATACCAAAGGACTATGCTACTTTTAGGAAATTGCCAGGGGTAGGGGATTACAGTGCCGCAGCGGTGCATAGCATTGCTTTTAATAAACCTTATGCCGCAGTTGACGGTAACATTAAACGTGTGTTAGCACGTCTTTACCTGATAGATGCGCCTATCAACGAGGCTTCATCAGCGAAACACTTTCAACAAAAAGCGGACGATCTTTTAGATCAGGATGAACCCGGACTATTTAATCAAGCGATGATGGAATTGGGAGCAACTGTCTGCCGTCCGCAGTCACCAACTTGTCTTATTTGTCCTGTGAACCAGTTTTGTGAGGCATTCCACACATCCCGTCAAGATGAATTTCCACATAGACGTAAAACGAAACCGATACCAGAGCATCATATCGCTGCAGGTGTTATCTACAAAGCATCAAAAGTCTTAATCGTCCAGCGACCGCTTAACGGTTTACTCGGTGGACTCTGGGAATTTCCTAATGGACAGATTGATGAAAACGAAACTGCAGAAGATGCCTGTATCCGTCATATCACAAATGTTGTCAATCTTACTGTCACCAATTTAAAATACCTCACCCGCGTCAGACACGCGTTCACCCATTTCAAAATAGTCGTGGATGTTTTTGAATGCGAATATCAGACGGGTGAGGTCGTTTTGAACGGGCCGATAAATTCAAAGTGGGTAAAACTAACTGCGCTGCAAGATTACCCGCTTCCGCGTGCAACCCACAAATTTTTAGATAAATTAATTCTTTGACCCGAACTTTTCTTCGTATTTTTCCCACACTTCATCCGGTAACGGCGTACTGGCAGCAATGACGTTTGCCTCAAGCTGCTCAACATTGAGGCTACCGATGTTATTGCCTTGTATCCGTTCTTCTTTCAGACAGAACTGAAGCGCCAATTGAAGTATACTTATTCCTTCTTCAACACACCATTCCCAAATTGGGTATGATGCGGCAACATCACCTTCCTTTTTCCAACGTCCCCGTTCAATTTCAGCATCAAGATCAACACCTGTGAGGATACCACGAAGGATAGACCAACCATTCATCACACCGACATCCGCTTCAGCAGCGGCGGGGAGAATTGTATCCTGTACAGTTTGTCGGACAAGGTTATAGTCATTGAAGCATAAGAGTAGGTCAACATCACCTGTCGCAATGGCTTTGAGATGAAAATCATGCTGGCGCATGCCGTATCCGACAAATCTAACAAGTCCGCGCTCTTTACACTTAAGTAATCCTTCAAGTGTGCCACCTTTTTCAAGGGTAGGGTCAATTTCTATTGGGTCGTGTATGAGCATCCCATCCAGGTAGTCAACATTCAGAATTTCCAGTTGATTTTCAAGGTCCCTAATTGTGCGGTCAGCGGAATAATCGGGTCTACCCTGTCCATATCCACCCCACTCTGCTGCAGAATGGCAGCAGAGCCGAGCAGTAATAATGACATCTTCACGGGGAATCTCCTTCATTGCTAAACCGAGTTTGCGAAGAGAATCACCATAACAGCGCGCACAATCAAAGTGATTTACACCGATAGAGATTGAGTGCTTAATCAGTGCAATAGCATCTTCATCTGAAACAAAACCGAAATTGTTACCGAAACCTTGTGTGCCGAACGGAACGACGGGTATGCTTAATTCAGTTCTACCTAAACGGCGGCGAGGAATAGTTGGTAAGGTTTGATTTGCCATAAAATTTCTCCTGATAAGCGCGCGATGCATTGGGTTAAAACCAGTTCCAACACATTACGCAATAGTTGTCATGTCAATTTTTGTCTTGCAAAATGTTTCTTGCTCCGCTTTTTTATTTGCCTCTCACACCTAAAAGATTAACTCAAGTTGCCACCTACAAGATTTTAGGCAACAGATGTCATTTTTGATAGGAAAAGTTCATTATTTGCGAAATATCGTAGCGCAAACTTTCAGTTTGCGTATTCATAGGCACAAACTAAAAGTTTGTGCTACATAGGTGGCAACTTGGGTTAAAAGATTAATAAAGACACAACTACTCAAAGAGTTGTGAGACGGGACAGCTAAATCCCGGCACAACATCTTCACCCGTGAGTGTGTCTTCGTAAGTGAGCAGTGCAATAACTCTTTCAGAACGATAAACTGTCACCGTTTGGGAGTGGGGATCGAGAATCCAGACGAGACGTGTTCCAGCATTCAGATAGGCGAACGCTTTATCCACAACGCGGGACTGAACATCTGTCGGCAAAATAACCTCAATCGCCAGGTCGGGAGGGATTGGGAAACCTTTGTTTTCGTCTCCATCCAATCGGGTACTTGAAACAAACGCCACATCGGGCTTCAGTCCACGTTCACCGACCCGAAAAGTTACCTCTACGTGTACCTCCCCTAACTGATTCTCACGCACATGCTGGTCTAAATGCCGGATGACCTTAACACTAATCTTACTATGTGCTCTTGTGGCTGGAGACTTCAGCACTAATTCTCCTTTAACGTATTCATAACCCTCTATATCGTTTTCAAGAAATTCTGCCAATGTCATGGAGACTTTTTGTGGTGTGAGAGCCTCTTGCGTGATTTCATGAAGATCTTGTTGTGTCATCATGGCTTCCATACCTCTACTGATATTTGATAACGTGAGTTTGATAAATAGTTAGGACTTCCACATTTCCTCTTAAAGTCCCCTGATAAGGGGATTTAGGGCCCCATGGCGATAGCGTATGGGGAGATAAAAATATCAAAATAACGATTTTTTAAGCAAATATGTCCGTTCTCTGTTCAATTTGCCGCTGTCCTGTTAATTATCAAACTCACGTTGATTAAGTATTTATGAGATACGCTGTAGTTTGTGCCGAATCAGCACAAACTAACAGTTTACACAGAATTAATGACCAACTGATAGTTTGGCACTATTCATACGTCAGAACGCGTATATTGCCAAACTGATCATTTATCCAAATAACATCGCCCCAACGTGTAAATCCTGTAATTTCTATCCGAGAATTACCTATCTGTAAGTATTGGGGGTCATCAACTTTTGAGTATTTCCTTCTTGGAGGTGAACTGTAAGATCTTCCGTAAGAATTACCTTTTCTTAGTGAGATCATTTCTGCATAACTCGTTATATTAACTTTAAAACCGTAGGCACGAAGCCATCTTAAGGATGCTCTGGGACTTAGCAAGACAAGCCTTTTGTCTCGGTTTCCGACCTTTTTTATAGGAGGTAAAGAAATAGGGTTTATCGTTGTGTTGACTGGCAGATTTTTACCTTGTATCATTTTTTCGTGAGCCTGTTGCCTGGCAACCGAATAGTTGTAAATGAAATCCGATATAGCCTGTGATTCAGCTAAAGCCTGTTCCTCGGTAAGTTTCTGTGCACAACCAACAATAACACTAAATGTAAGGAGTAGGACAAAAGCGACTATTTTCAGTTGGATATTCATAATGCCTCTTACTGTTTTATACTTGCATCGGAATATATAACAGAAATGTATTGAGGTTAAGACGGCCTACAATAGGTTCATTAGAAAAATAGATTTATTTTCTTACATTAACGTTTATAGGGCGAGACACCTCGCCCTATAACGAACGGACGCTAAAATTCAAAGTTGACAAAACACTAATATTGATCTGAACCTTCAAGAGGCAACGGAACTGCCCAGATGTTTCGATACTGAACTAAATTGCCGTGGTCTTGTAAACGTAGAGGACCCGGTTTAGCCACATCTGAATCGGCACCAGCAGTAGTTCCTGGAAGCTGGACGTTATTGAGGATTACCAACCCATTTTGTAGTGCTGTCACTCTGACGTTTTCAGTCATTTCACCTGCATCGTTAAACCGAGGAGCACGAAAGATAACGTCATAAGTTTGCCAATGAAGTGGCGGTTTACAGGCGTTAACAAGTGGTGCGAATTGATTGTAAATTGCACCGCAATCGCCTTTCCCGAGTACATCAATACCGTAAGAATCCAAGACCTGAATTTCATATCTGCCTTGAAAAAAAACGCCACTATTACCTTTTGCTTGTCCACTTGCTTCAGGCATATCAGGACACATAAATTCGAGGTGTAGGAAATGGTCTGTGAAGGTTTCCTTGCTTGATATGTCACCCGTGCGTGGCTCAACAATCATAGCACCATCTTCAACTTTCCATTTCGGTTCGCCGTCTCTGCCTGTCCAATTGCTAAGGTCTTTTCCATCAAAGAGAATCACAGCAGATTCTGGGGGTGTTTGTAACATAATATTTCCTTTCTAATGCTATACATTTGTAATTTACCCTCTATATTAGGGCTTGAGGATTTCCCGCAATTTTAACGAGATTCGTCTTTTTTGTCAACGGTTAAGGAATATAAGCCAGGGTTATTCAGTTTTCGGTTTTTCTGCTATATTTTATCACAAATGTTAATATGTTATAATAGCATTGTAGGTCCAAATCAACGCTATGAATCATGGCGAATGCCATACGCGCATTCGCCTTATGGCATTCAGCGGGTAGAGCGAAGGGAAACCCGACACGTTTGATTCCTGTCGGGTTTCCCTTCGCTCTACCCGACCTACAAGATAAACTCAAACTTTCTTAGAAACTTGTTCTGCTAACCGAGAAAGTGCTGGCGATGTGTCTAATTTGTCAAGTTTCGCCTCAATCATGACAAAATGTTGCGTTTCCGAAAGCGCAGCTTTCATAGCGGTGTCAAATTCGCCCTCGGTACGGACAGCAAACGCGCGACCTGCGCCCAAGAGTTCTGGCACACAGGTATAGTCCCAATTTTCTATCTCGTTAAATGGTCCTTCAACGAGAGGACGCATGGTACCGTAACCTTGATTGTTTAAAACAAGGATAATTGGGTTTAGACCGTAACGAATAGTTGTTGAGAGTTCAGTACCTGTCATTTGGAAGGCACCATCTCCCACAATAACTAATGGTCTGGAATTGGGTTTACCCAATTGGGCGCCAATAGCAGCAGGGATTGCAAACCCCATTGAGGTATAGTATGCCTGAGAAATAAATTCTGTCTGTTCCGGAAAACGTAAATCCGCAGCACCCCAAAGACAGTCACCCACATCGGGAATAACCGTCAGTTCATCATGCAGAAATAGATTGAGATGTTGAAATAGACGTTTCACTGTTAGTGCTTGGTCAGGAACCATAACAAAGGGTTCTGACACTTCCAATACCCATTCCAAGTTCGCTTCGGGGCGTTTGGTGAGTTGTGGAGCACACAGACCATCCAGAAAATCCTCAAACGTAACATCTTCATAAGCGGAGTAACAGACTGTGATTTTGTCTGAGGCAGCATAGACACTACGGCTTCGTGCAAGGTTTGCTGTGTAAATACCAAGATTCACATCAGTCATGAAAGCACCAAGAATAATAAGACAATCAGAAGTTTCAACAAGCGTTGCGATCTCTGTTCTGCCCATTGCACCAGCATAAATACCCAAATAGAGTGGATGTGCCTCTGGCATAACCGATTTTCCCAGCAACGTTGTTACCACTGGAATCTGCTTCTCTTCTGCAAGCTGGAGTAATTTGTCTCTAAATCCGAATCTATGCAGTTCCACACCCGCTAAAATGACTGGATTTTCGGATTGATTTATAAACGCAATGGCATTAACTAACGCGGCATCAAGCATTTCTGGGTCACTGTAGTGTTCACCCGTTGAAGGGCGTTGGTGGACTGCCCCATGTATACTTACCATATCACGTGGCAGTTCAATGTAGCCCGGACGCTTATGCCAATAGACTGCATCCAACACTCTATCTATCTCGTTAAAGGCCGTAAAAGGTTCGTCAAGTAGTGCTGATGCCACGGTAATCTCTTCATAGATACGTTGTTGTGTATAAAAATCTTTGCCTTTATGGTGCAAGAGGGCACCCTCTGTACGCTCTTTTATTCCTGGTCCACCGCTAATGACAACGAGTGGTGATTTTTCAGCGTAGGCAGCAGTGACAGCGTTAATCATTGATAAACCACCGACACCGTACGTCACACATGCAGCTCCTATGCCGTTTGTTCGGGCATAAGCATCTGCAGCAAATCCCGCTGTTTCTTCTCGCGTTGTGCCGATATGTTGAATAGGACTCTGTTCAATCATATCAAAAAGCTGTATGACATAATCACCAGGTATGCCAAAAATGTGATCAATTCCGTAACTCTTTAGTTTTTTCAGAAGGTAGTCACCGATTGTTGGATGTTTATTTGGCATGAAAATTCCCTATTATAATTTCAATACCTGAAATCTTTTTTCACGCTATGTAGGGGACCGGCAAATACCACTTACCGACGGAACTTATAAATTCTGAAAGAAAGAGTTGCCTAACGAATGATAGAGTCAGTTCATTTGTTAGGCAAGCAATATCTCCCTATAAATTTAAGCTGTTATTCGTTAATATAATCTGAACGTAACTCAAACGTATGCTGTGTCCAGCTGCCTGTGCGCACATCGAGCTCAGCTTCAATTGCCTTAATATCTTCCAATTCTCCATAAGTAGTAGAATCTTCGGAATTAGCAAACTCAAACTCAACCAATCGGTGAGGAGATTCACCATAATAGTTGTCGTAAGAGGCTATTGTTTTCAACTGTGGCGGCCCGACTGTTATAGAAGAAACGGAATCAATCCACTCCAGATATGCCTGTTTTCCTCCAAGAGGGTAGTCAATCAACAATACACCTTTAACCGGCCAGTTCCCTTCCTCACTTTTTGAGTAGTCAGAACGTTGGATAAATGTGTACAAACTCACATCGCTTGCATGGTTTGGGAGATCGCTCATAATTTCCGCTATCTCAGGACGATTCAGATATGCTGCCATATCAAGAAAACTATCAAATTCATATTCAACAAGTCGATTCGGACTCATAGTTGGGTCTTGATTGTCGTAAGAACGTATCCGGCGGACCTCTTCAAAGGCTTGCAGCGTTGGAGCAACGGATCTAACCCATTCAACGTAGGCATCCTTTCCACCTTCCGGGTAGTCAATTAGCAAAACAATTTTCATAGGAGTCGCTTCCACCATGCTATCTTCCATGATTGTGTCATCTTCAGGTGGCATGGCATCCATTACCACTTTTTGTGCTCTTTCACAACCTGTAAGCGCAATTAGAGCAACAGTAAGAATAAAGAATAAACTACCTAATTTTGATGTCATTATTTTCCCCTTTTATATAGTAAGATTTACAAATCTACCTAAACTGTTTTCTTTCAAGTGCAAAAGAAAACTGGCAACTATTTTATTTAATATGGATATTAAAATCAAGTTTAAATATTTAAGCCAGTAATTGAATTAGTTGAAGGGTGTACATAAATACTCCTCAATTAAATCAATCCTGTTTCCGCCAGCGTATTTCGGAGGGATTCGAGGTTCACAGGTTCCATCGGTGCAAGCGGAAGGCGTACTTTCCCGTTGAGTTTGCCCATCAGCATCAACGCAGTTTTTGCTGGAATTGGGTTTGTTTCAATAAACAGATTAACTGCCAGCGATAAAGTTTTATAATGAAGTTTCCGAGCAAGTTCAAGATTTCCAGCGTGAAAGGCGTTACACATCTCCGCTATATCGGAAGGTGCAATGTTCGCAACAACTGAGATTACACCTTTACCTCCTACTGCCATGATCGGCAGCGTGTTAACATCATCGCCTGAGAGGACAACGAAATCATCAGGACATAGGTTAACAACTTCACTTGCACGCTTGAGTTCACCTGTTGCTTCTTTGAGCGCTACAATATTTGGATGTTCTGCAAGACGCGCAATCGTGGGGGAAAGGATGTCTGTGCCGCAACGTCCGGGAACGTTGTAGACAACAATCGGGATGTCAACCGTGTCAGCGATTTTCATATAGTGCGCGTACAAACCTTCCTGTGTCGGTTTGTTATAATAAGGGGTGACAATTAGTGCCGCATCTGCACCTGCGGCTTTGGCATGTTCTGTCGCGCGCAACGTGCGTGTCGTTGAATTTGAACCAGTACCAGCGATGACAGGTAACCTTCCATTTACTGTTTCAACGGTGATCTCTATTACTCTGTCGTGTTCAGTCTCAGAAAGCGCGGGGGATTCACCTGTTGTTCCACACGGGACGATGCCGTGTGTGCCGCCTTCAATCTGAAACTGAATCAGTTCTTTCAGTTTTGCTTCATCTAACGATTCATCGTCCTTAAATGGTGTGACGAGTGCCACATAAGAGCCCTCAAACATTTAAATCCCTCCTTGATAACTATGGCACAACAGAATGTGCCTATTGTTTTCTAATAATCCCATGCTTCCGATGTAAGTTCACCTGCAAATATAACGCGAGCATCACCTTCAAGATAGACGTTTTTGGCTTCGTCATTTTCCAAATCAAAATGTATTTTTAAGACAACACCGCTTGCTGTTTTGACGGAGACAGGTGATTTAACCTCGCCTAAGGTAGCAGAAACAATCGCAGAGGCAATAGAACCCGTACCACAAGCAAGTGTCTCATTTTCAACACCCCGTTCATACGTGCGAATTTCAATAAGTTCCTGTGAGTGAATACGGATAAAATTCGCATTGGTGCCCGCAGGCTTAAAATCATTATGATAACGTGTTTGTTGTCCGAGATCAAAAACATCAGTTGCTTCCAGATCATCAACAAAGAAAACGACATGCGGCACGCCGCTGTTCGCAAAACCTACGTTATGCAGCCCGTCTTCAAGACGAAGTGGAACATTAATCCGAATATCCGTAGGGTCGCTCATGCGTACTTTAACGTTTTCACCGACTACTTCTGCCTCATAAACACCAGCATTTGTCAGAAATCGCATCTGTTTTGACACGATACCGTTTAAGTAAGCGAATTTAGAGATACAACGTGCCCCATTTCCGCAGGTTTCAACCTCTCCACCATCAGCGTTAAAGTAGCGCATCCGAAAATCAACATCTTCTGTCGGTTCAACAAGCAGCACGCCATCAGCACCAACTGACATACGGCGTTGGCATACCTTCATAACGAAATCCATGAATTCTGAATCTGTGCTATCTACGACTCGGTTTAAATTGTTGATGATTACGAAGTCATTACCCGCACCACTGAGTTTCATAAAGGGTATTTTGTTCATATCCTGTCCTTATTGATGTCTTTTATTCTATGATAAAACTATTCCGCTTTTACGTCAAGTTTTCAATTGAGTGAGGGACTAAACGCAAATTGGTCTGTACGTTCTGTGTATCGGTAAGCATGCATGCGGAGTTCTTCCACGATACCTAAAACGCCATCGTAACTATCACAGGTGACCAAACGGTAACGGAAAGGTTTAACGTGTGGAATGCCTTTGAAATAATTTGTATAATGTCGTCTCATCTCAATGAGTCCAAGTTTTAAACCTTTCCACTCAATAGAAAAATCCAAGTGTTTTCTAAATACAGCAATACGCTCGTCTATTGAGGGCGGTGGAAGCAGTTCACCTGTGGCAAAGTAGTGTTTAATTTCATTAAAAATCCACGGATAGCCGATCGCAGCACGTCCGATCATGATGCCATCCACGCCGTATTGTTGCCGCATCTGTGCGGCTTTCTGGGGACTATCCACATCTCCGTTTCCGAAAACAGGGATACTCATGTGCGGGTTATCTTTTATTTTCCCGATGAGCGTCCAGTCAGCATCACCTTTATACATCTGACGGCGTGTCCTGCCGTGAATGGCAATCGCACGAATACCTACATCTTGTAAACGTTCTGCCACCTCAACAATATACTTCGTGTTATCGTCCCATCCCAATCGTGTTTTGACGGTAACAGGCAGATTGGTGGCTTTGACCATTTCCGAAGTCATTTTGACCATCTTCGGAATGTCCTGCAAGATTCCTGCACCTGCACCTTTACACGTGACTTTTTTCACTGGACATCCGTAGTTTATATCAATGATGTCAGGTTGGACACGTTCAGTGATTTCAACAGATTCCCGCATAACCTCAATATTGTGTCCAAAAATTTGAATTCCAATTGGTTTTTCCGCTTCAAAGATGTCTAACTTGGCGACACTCCGAGCAGCATCACGAATAAGTGCTTCAGAGGAAATGAATTCGGTATACATGATGTCCGCGCCGTTCTCTTTACAAACTGCGCGAAAAGGTGGGTCGCTGACATCTTCCATCGGTGCCAGCAGAAGTGGAAAATTTGGAATGTTGAGGTTGCCAATTGTCAGCATAAGTATAATTTTTGAAAGATAATTTTTTAGTCGTCTTGGTGTCGTATTCTTCGGATGTATTCATCATGCTTTCCGATCCAAAACCAGACCAATGTCCCATTTTCTTCACGTGCTAAGGCGCGGTAATCTCTACTGATTCTTGCAGACCAAAGACCATTTCCAACCTTCTTAAAATCCAAAGAAGGATGCTTTGCGTCTTGCTTCAAGAGTACGAAACACTTGTTTGCACGTTGTTGCAGTTGTTGTGAAAGATTACGAAAGCATTTCCAAAATGCTTGATCAGTTCTATAGATCGGAACACTTTCCTGCACGTAAATCCTCAAGGGCCTTATCGGCCAATTTATCAAGCTTCCCAGCTTTGATGTCTTCTTCCAACTGCTTATCCCAGGCTTCCCAGTCAGTCTCTAAAGTTTCATAAAGCGTTTGTTCAAGAGTTTTCAGAAGTGCTTCTTTTGTTGTATCTTCACACTTTACTTTGGGATGTTCTTGTATCCATCCCATCCAACCATCCCCGTTCTTTTGAATATGAGCGGTATAAGTTGTCTCATATTCCAAATCATGAATCTTGACAGTCTGAATCTGTTCCATAGGTGTTTCCTAATGCTAAAATTGTTTAGATTAAGGTTTATTATACCTTGCAACAGTGCTATTGTCAAGAAAATCAAGATAGAGGAATCGTCTTCACAAGCCATCCAAATTCTTGACATTATTCCAATTTCGTGATAAATGTAAAGGCAGGTTTTAGAAATATTTCATTTTCCAATTCAACAGCGAGGTGTTTTTATGCGTTGTGTTTTTGTCGGCATTGAATATGCAGGAAAATCAACATTGATAAATTTGTTAACTGAATACTATCGGCACAGGAAATTAGCCGTTCACGTTGATGATCATTTTACCATTCCAGATTCCACATTGAGTGCAGAATCGAGAGCAGCATACGTAGACTTCCCGAATGATGTGAAAGAGCGAATGCAACGGATGCAGATACAGTATCACGTTGAAGTCATTAAAAACTATCCAAATACACTTATTGCGGGATGGCACATAGAGGAAGCAGTTTATACGACGGTTTATGGTGGTGATCCAGAAAGTTCGTATTATCAGAATTACCACTACCGCGCGCAGCGTGGCTATGAAACGCAAGTTATGGAGGCAAGATTGCCAGATGTGGTTTTGATTCACGTTACTGCGAGTGATGACGCGATTAAAGAGCAAATGGAAGTCGATCCACACGAATATCAGGTTATTAAGGCTGAGGATATTCCGACACTTAAACGGCTTTTTGAAGAGGAGATTGATAAATCTCTATTTACCCAAAAAGGACGTAAAATCGTGTTAGACACAACTGACAAAACATCATCTGAATCTCTTGATGAGCTGCTTCTACTTTCCGAGCCGCTTATCACCTTTGGTGAGTTAGCTATCCGTTCAATGCCGGTACCAGATGTGCCTTATCAGGTTAATTACAAAAACGGTATTAGGAAATTGGAGCCAGCGTAATGCTTTGCAATATATAGGATCATATAACAAGATGTTTTTGGTTCATGGTCTTTGGTGAATTCGCTACGATAACTGAACGCCTTTGCAACCGATGCCCTGATGCATTTCCGCTTGACACCAATCAAATAATTCATTAAAATGGATTATTCAAACCTGAATAAAGAGGAAAAAACAGAAATATGCCACAAACTGACGCAAATCAACCGAATGTTATCGTCTTTTTTACTGACCAACAGCGGTGGGACACCTCTGGCTTGCACGGTAATCCGCTTGACTTAACGCCAAATTTTGATCGGATAGCACAGCGAGGCACACATGTCCACCGCTCTTTTACGTGTCAACCTGTCTGCGGACCTGCGCGCTCATGTCTGCAAACAGGGCTATACGCTACTCGCACAGGATGTTTCCGAAACGGTATCCCGTTATCACCCAATCTCAGAACGCTTGCACATCACTTCGGTGATGCAGGTTATGCGACGGGATATATCGGTAAATGGCATCTCTATTCAGGAAGTACCGGAGCTGTTCCATCTGAGAACCGTGGCGGATATGACTACTGGTTAGCGTCTAATGTGCTGGAAATGACCTCTGATGCATATCAAACAAGGTTGTTTGATAACGATAACCAACCTGTTGACCTGCCCGGTTATCGTGTAGACGCTTTAACAGATGCGGTGATTCGTTACGTTGACCAACACAAGAACGATCCTTTTTACCTCTTTACATCATATATTGAACCACATCACCAAAATCATCTGGACGATTATCCGCCGCCGGATGGATATAGGGAAAGGTATACTGGCAAATGGATTCCACCTGATCTCGCCGCGCTGGGCGGGTCAACGCATCAGCACTTAGGCGGCTACTACGGCATGGTGAAAAGGCTTGATGAGGCACTTGGTAGACTTTTAGACACCCTAAAAAGTCTTGATTTACTTGATAATACAATTATTTTGTTTACTTCTGACCATGGGTGTCATTTCAAAACTCGCAACAGTGAATATAAGCGTTCGTGCCACGAAAGTTCTATCCGTGTGCCGACTGCAATCCACGGGCCGGGTTTTATCGGAGGCGGACAGATTCAAGAACTTGTGAGTCTTGTAGACCTACCGCCGACACTCTTAGATGCAGCTGGTTTGGCTGTGCCTGATGAGATGCAAGGACGATCTGTTCTACCGCTTCTGCGCGGTAAAACAGATAATTGGCCCGAAGAAGTATTCGTCCAAATTAGCGAGGCACAGGTTGGGCGCGCTGTGCGGACACAACGATGGAAATACGGGGTTGATGCTCCTAATAAAGGTGGTGGAAAAGACGCAGGTTCTGACGTATATGTGGAGCAGTACCTCTACGACCTTGATGCAGACCCGTACGAGTTACGAAATCTTACTGGACTCCGATCGCATGAAAATGTGGCAGAAGTGATGCGTGAACGACTTATTCGGCGAATGGTTGAAGCAGGTGAAGAAGCACCTACAATTGAATCCGCACAACAACAAGGAAGCGGGCAACGTCGTGTATCTGAAGGAGAAACGAGAAATTAGCAATGAAAATTACTGATGTTATTACCCTTGTGATGGGGACCAGTTGGCGAAATCTAACCTTTGTAAAAGTTGAAACTGACGAAGGTTTGACCGGTATCAGCGAAGTGCGGATGAACAATCGCACGGATGCGCTTGTAGCATATATTGACGGTGCCAAACGTCGGCACGTTATTGGAAGCGACCCGTTCAATACAGAAGACCTTTACCAACGCATGTTTCGGGACGACTATGGTCGCGCTGGTGAAATCGTTGCGACAGGCATCAGCGTCGTTGAAATCGCATGTTGGGATATTATTGGAAAGGCATTGAATCAACCCGTGTATCGTCTGCTTGGTGGTGCTTGTCGTGATAAAATCAAGGCTTATGCAAACGGATGGTATCGCGTGGAACGGACACCAGAAGAATTTCACGAAGCTGCCAAAAAGGTGCTTGAAAAAGGCTATAAAGCACTTAAATTTGATCCGTTTGGTGCTGGCTATTATGAACTCTCTTATGAAGAAAAGTTGAAGTCTGTTTCCCTTGTTGAAGCGGTGCGCGATGCTGTGGGACCTGATGTTGAAATACTTGTTGAAATGCATGGTCGGTTTAGTCCGTATACGGCAATAGAAATTGCCGCAGAATTGGAGAAGTTCGAACCGAGTTGGGTGGAAGAACCTGTACCACCCGATAACATTGCAGCACTGGCAAAAGCAGCAGACAAAATCAATCTACCAGTCGCGACTGGTGAACGGTTACACAATAAATATGAATATCGTGAGTTGATTAACTTACAAGCAGCAGATATTTTACAACCTGACATTACGCAGACAGGTGGATTTTTGGAAACTAAGAAAATTGCTGCAATGGGAGATATGTGTTATATGACGGTTGCGCCACATAACGTAGGAGGACCGGTTTCTACAGCAACCTCTTTACACTTCGCAGCATGCACTACTAACTTCAAAATTCAGGAGCATTTCAACGATTTCTCTGAAGCATGGGTCAAAGAAGCTGCTACTGGATGTCCAGAGGTCATAGACGGATACTTTAGCTTGCCCGATGGACCTGGACTCGGTATGGAATTGAATGAGGAACTCATCGCAGCGCATCCGTATCGCGAAGGGTCGTTCAATCTCTGGGAGGACGATTGGCATAAGCGAGAGTATTAGAAGCAGAAATCAAAAATTATCTAAGCATAGAAGTTAAACTTTAGGAACAGGAGCAGATTTATAACAGATGAGTTTTCACTATAAAGACGGGTATCTCTACTGCGAAAATTTGAAAGTAAAAGATATTCAAGAAGAGGTGCCGTACAGTCCTTTTTATCTTTACAGCCTCGCGCAGCTTGAGGTGAACTACACTGCATACCAAAAAGCACTTGAGGGCACCAACGCAATCATCGGATATGCTGTCAAGGCAAATAACAACCTTTCACTTTTGAAACGCCTCAGTACACTTGGCAGTGGGGCAGTGCTTGTGAGCGGAAATGAATTGCAGTTGTCACTTGCCGCTGGATTTGACCTGAAGCGGACAATACTGAACGGCAATGGTAAAACGCTTGCCGAACTCAGTCTTGCAGTTGAACACGAAGTGCTGATTAACATTGACAGCGAATTTGATTTACGGCACATACAGCAAACAGCGAAGCAGCTTGACACGCCGGCCAATGTTCTCATCCGCATCAATCCTGATGTGGATCCTGAGGTTCATCCGTACGTTTCTACCGGCATGAAAAACTCCAAGTTCGGTATACGCAATGAACGACTCAACTGGTTTTTAGATGAAATTCGTAAAGATGATTTGTTGAATTTAGTCGGTGTTCACTGCCATCTCGGTTCAACGATTAAGAAGGTGCGAATTTTCCGAGACGCTACAGAGATTATGCTTGATTTCATGCGTGCTATTCAGGCGGAAGGTTTCTCTGCACGCTACCTCAATATCGGTGGCGGGTTGGGAATTGACTATGAACGCTCCGGTGATGATATTCCTACACCCACTGATCTTATTGACTCAATTCGTGGTCTACTCACCGATGACATCACGTTGATTATTGAGCCAGGGCGCTCCATCATCGGCAATACGGCAGTTTTTGTCAATCGTGTCACGGGTGTCAAGACGAATGGCAACAAGCATTTCATCGTCACAGACGGTAGTATGGCAGAACTTATCCGACCAAGCCTTTACGATGCGTACCAGCATATTGAGTTTATAGAACCGGTGAATGGAAAGGTTGAAACTTACGATGTTGTAGGTCCCGTCTGCGAATCTGCTGACTTTCTCGGAAAGGAACGCAAATTATCTACGCCTTCAGAGGGAACAGGACTTGTTGTTTGTGATGCGGGAGCTTACTGCCACGCCATGAGTTCTAACTATAATCTCAAGATGCGTCCACCTGAATATCTTGTAGAAGGGGATAAACTCACTTGTATCCGTAGGGTTGAGACTCTTGACGATTATCTACGGTTATTTGAGATATAAACATATTTGTATTTTACTTCAACCGATCTTCCAAAAATGCAATCCCAGGCTGCAAATTAATCTCATGTTCCCCTTGAAAATGATCCAGCACTAATTGATCTCGTTTCCCGCATGCATCATATATCTTTTCAAGGTGTTCAAACGCTGCTAAAGCATCGGATTCAATAAAACATCGGTCATCAGAACCGATTTGCACCATACATGCTCGCGGTGCGATAAGCCCTGCGATATCGGCAATGTCCCCCGCTGCCCGAAGCCCAAACATGAATTGTGACCCACACGTGTTCCCACGCCCGCGGTCGCCTAAAGCATCTATCAAAGTGCTGAGATAACAAACAATAACAGCTGCCTTAATCCGCCTATCAAATGCCGAAATATAGGTCGTCATTGTGCCACCAAACGAACATCCCATACAACCTAACCTTTTACCATCCACTTCAGGGCGGGACTGCAGATAATCCAAACACCTTTGCCCATCCGATATATTGAGTTGCAGCAGCTGATAACCGAAATAACCGAGTGCTAAATAAGCGACGTTACATCCATCTCTACCCGGACGACGCACCCACTCATCCCTATCTTTCCGCTCACCGAAACATCGCCAATCTGGCGCAAATGTAACAAACCCGCGTTGTGCAAGTTCCACTGCATACTGCTTCTGATAGTCCTCTACGATGCCAACCGCCCCATCTTTACCGACTCCATGCCCATGTGCACATAGCACTGCTGGAACGGGGTTTTCAGTGCTTGCGCTATCCGGTATCAAAATGTATGCGGGGATTGATGAGAACGCATCCGGATTGAAGATTATCTTCTCTCTTGTGTATCCATCTTGTTGTATCCGCTCCACCGTTTCAACCTCTAACGGCACAGGTTCAGGTTTTGGACCTAAGTAACGCGACATGTTGCGTCTGAACTTCCTCTTCCATTCTTGCCATTCTGTTTTGGTACTGCCGTCAAAGTAAAGCGGAGGTGTTGTTTTCAGAAGGTGTTGGACGCTCTGTTCTGCTGTCAAAAATCTCTCTGTTGCCATAATCTGGGTCTCCTATTAGGCTGCTTTCTCATAACGTGCGGGTATTTTAGCACGAAAAGGCTTGATGACAAAGACAATTAATGCATACTTACACAAAATCGATACACATTGTCCGGGAGATTCAACGATTTGGCGTAATGGAATAACCATTATCAGGAACAAAACACATTCAGCGTATTCGCAAAAGTCTGTGCGAACACATCAATGATGATTTGGAAAAATTCCATTCCACCAAATTAATTCAAAATCCACAGAATAGATGAAATTTTACTTGCCTTTTTGTGGAAAATATTAGATACTTAAAATAAATAACAGTATTTTTGAATGTTCCAGGATACGCAATCCTTGATTTTACTGCATAGTTGAATGCAAACTGAAAACTTCAACTATAAACATTATTACTCAGGACAAGTATCCGACATATTGTTTTTCATCTTTGGAGAAAATAATTGAAAATAATTCAGGGGAGTTTTCGTTATGCAAAATCAAATTAAAACCAGTTTTTTGTTTTACACGTTTACGGTGTTCATGTGTCTCAATTCCTTTTTTCTAATGAACACTACTGCACAAGTTAGCGAATCCGTCAGCGACAACTATACTTTTGAGACGATTGATGTTGAAGGCGTGGATTTCTTAGCTTTGACAGCGAGTAGCGACTTTGAGGACTACGCTGGCTACACGAAAAGTGCTGATGGTGAAAAAGAGGTCGCCTTTACACTCATTGATGGCGTTTTTACCCGCTATGATTTCCCGGGTTCGCAGAACACTTATTTCTTTGCCCTCGGTAATAATGGGAACGCTGCTGGACACTACGAGGACAGCGAAGGTAATTTCCATGGTGTTGTCTTGGAAAATGGTGAATTGCGGCAATACGATTTTCCAGATTCTGTCCAAACGGAGATATATGGTATCAGCGATGCGACTGGAAAACTGACAGGTAATTTTACTGATGCTTCTGGTGTGCGCCGTGGGTTCTCAGGAGACGAAATAATTGAGGTTGAAGGAGCATTGGAAACCTATGCTGACTTTGTGAATTCCAGTGGTGGTATGGTAGGCAGCTTCGTAGATGCTGATGGTCTATATCATCCATACATACGTACCCCGACGGGCAGGTTTGTATCTCTTGACCTTCCAGAAGCACCAAATCTGGAATACTTTTTTGTGCATGGTATCAACGATGCAAGGGTAGTCGTTGCCAGAGCTAAACTGGTGGATAACCTCCCGGGTACTCTTGTCGGAACGTTTCAGGGAGGACTAAAGAGATTTCATGTTCCGGGCAGTGTTTTCACGGAGGGTTATAATATCAACCAAGACGGTTCGATAGTGGGGCACTATAAATCGACGGATGGTCGCATACTCGGATTTATCGCCAGACCGGCTGTAGAGGTTGATGATGAACCCATTGCCACCCCCTCTACCTTCAACTATACCTTTGAAAGTATTGATGTTCCGGGTGTAGACTTTTTAGCATTGACAGCGAGTAGTGATTTTAATGATTACGCTGGCTACACGAAAAGTGCTGACGGTGAAAAAACAGTAGCGTTTACACTCATTGATGGGGAGTTTAAAAGACATAAATTCGAAGATTCGCAAGACACTCGCTTCTATGCGCTCGGTAATGATGGGAACGCTGCTGGGCACTACTTGGATAGCGACGGTATGTACCATGGTGTCATCTTAGAAAATGGTGAATTACGGCAATACGATTTTCCAAATGCTGTCCAAACAGAGATATACGGTATTAGTGATGCGACTGGAGCACTGACGGGGAATTTTATTGATGCTTCTGGCGTGCGCCGTGGATTCTCAGGGGACAAAATAATTGAGGCGCCTGGGGCACTGGAAACTTATGCCTACTTTGTGGACGCGAGTGGTCGTCAGGTGGGCAGCTACGTAGATGCTGAAGGTATATATCATCCATACATGCGTCAGCAAGGTGGCAGATTTATATCTCTTGACCTACCACAAGCAGCAAAGTTTGAGTTCTTTTTTGTGCACGGTATTAACGATGTAGGGACACTCGTTGGAAGATCCAAAAGGATAGGAGGTAATGTGCGCACTTCTGTCGGTTCACTCCAGTACGGGCTACATGAATTGAAGTTCCCAGGTAGTATCAGAACAGAGGGTTGGAATATTAATCAGGATGGTTCTGTCGTCGGACACTATGACTCAGTTGATGGACGCAGACACGGGTTTATCGCCAGACCTGCTGCCAAGGCAGTGAGCGATTTTTATGGTAACACCTACAACGTCACGCTGACGAAAGGTTTGAACATGCTTTCTTTGCCTTTGGCACCTCTAAAACCGATGACTGCAAAATCTATCGCAGGGTTAGCTGGCGCAACTGTTGTTATCGCACTTGATGCTGAAAACCAACGTTTCATAGGGTGGACACCAAGCGCACCCGACGATGGCTTCCTAATTGAAGGAGGAAAAGCCTATATCGTCAATGTTCCACAAACTCGCAATTTTGCCTTTGTGGGATCACGGTGGACAAATCGAACGAGGGCTGCTGCAGCGCCACTTGCCATATCCAAGGAACAGGCAGCGTGGGCGTTCGTTGTCAGTGGGCACTTGGAAGGCAAGCCAACCTTTGACGGCTACCAGGTAATCGTGCGCAACGTAAGAACAAACAGCACAATAACCGCCTCCGTACAAGGCGATTACTTCGCTGCTGCGACTGCTGATTTAGCGCGACAAAGTGTCGTCCAAGTTGGAGACGTGGTTGAATTACGTGTCATCGGTCCGAGTGGCAATGTTGAATCACAAACCCTAAATATTGAAGTGACCCCTGAGAACTTGGCTAACGCAGTATTATCTGTTAAGTTTGATAATATCGGTAAACCGATGCAGAATCAGTTGTTGCAGAACTACCCGAACCCGTTCAATCCAGAGACATGGATTCCATATCAACTTTCACAAGACAGTTCTGTATCGGTATCCATTTATGATACAACTGGTAAGATGATCCGCAAACTTTCGCTCGGTTTTCAATCCGCAGGGTTTTACAATAGTCGGGAGCGCGCTGCTTATTGGGATGGACGGAATGTCCTCGGAGAACGGGTTGCGAGTGGTATCTATTTTTATCAGTTGACAACACCGACTTTCCAACAAACACGACGACTCGTCATTCTAAAGTAGGCTTAATTAGTATGGTATTGTAGGTTGGTAGAACATATCCGAAACCCGACACGTTTAGCCTTTGTCGGGTTTCGCTGCGCTCTACCCATAGGCGTCAATTTAAGGATATTTCCTTTTGTTGGAGGGGTTTTCAACCCCGATAAATGATGTCTGCAATCTGCAAAGTAGTAGGCACACTCCGTGTGCCGTATACCCAAAGATACAGAGCGGACGGCATACGGAGTATGCCTGCTACCTTTAAATAAACACTAAATTGATGCCTATGGGTAGAGCTTGCGAAACCCGACCTACAATATTATTAAGGATAAAAAAAGATCGTTATGGGTCATCATATAAATACGAAATTACCCTTGTTAATATGTTTAATTATCTGTTTCACGTGGCACGTAGCAGCACAAGATGATCTGCTACCTACCCCTGTCACTATTGCCGAAACACATACCCAGCACTATATCTATGAGACAATTAATGTTCCCGGTGTTGATTTCTTGGAAGTAACAGGAACTAACGACCATGGGCATTATGCTGGTAATACTAAGAACAAAGATGGTAAACTTATCGGTTTCACGCTAATAAATGGTGTGCTTTCGACTTATGATGTGCCGGATTCCCGTCAAACGACTTTCTACGGTTTCAATAACGCGGGACAGGCTGCAGGATTTTATATAGATCAGGACGAAATTTCTCACGGGATAATCCTGCAAGATGGTGCGTTAAAGGTGTGGAACTTCCCTGGTGCCTTAAACACACAAATCTTTGGTATCGGTGCAGCAGGACAACTACTCGGAGACATCATTGACGCTGACGATGCTGTTAACGGTTTTGTTGGAGAAATGCCGTTTGATGTGCCTGGTGCGGCTACCACCTTCGTTGACGATATTAACGCCGCAGGAGTTATTGTCGGAAGCTACATAGATACTAACGAGAAATATCACGGGTTTATTCACTATCCTGACGGTAGTGTTACCGATATAGATGTGCCGGAAAAGCCGAACCTTGAATATCTTTTTGTGAATGCTATCAACGATGCGGGAGTGATCGTATTCAGAGCGAAGGCAGTAGACGATATTGAGCGCTCTTATGTTCTCCACCCGAATAGTCCGCCGCTTGAACTGCGCTATCCCGGTAGTCTTGTAACAGTGTTACGGGATATTGACTCGGAAGGCAGAATAGCCGGTTACTATGATATGCCAGATGGACGTAGACACGGATGTATTATCAGTCCTACCTCGCAGGCGGAAGCGGATAAATACGGTAATGTCTACACTACAAGTCTTACTAAGGGTTTAAATATGGTTTCTCTGCCTTTAGAGTCGTCCAGACCGATGACTGCAAGATCGCTCGCAGGAATGACGGGTGCGACAGTTGTTATTGCCCTTGATGCCGAAAATCAACGTTTCATCGGTTGGACACGGGGCGCACCCAACGATGGATTCTCAATTGAAGGTGGAATGGGTTATATTGTTAACGTTCCAAAACCTCGTGAGGTCATTTTCGTCGGTGCAAGGTGGGCAAATGAAATGGATGTCGCTGCAGCACCGCTTGCAACACGAATCACAACATCACAGGAGGCTTGGGCATTCGTTGTCAGCGGACAGTTAGAAGGCAAGCAGAAGTTTGACGGTTATCAAATTGCAGTCAGAAACTTGCGAACAAACGCTGTTATGACAGCACAAGTGCGTTACAATTACTTTGCTGCTGCGACTGCCGACCTTAATTATCGGAGTGTTGTGCAAGTTGGTGACACACTGGAATTGGTCGTTACCGACACAAACGGAAACATCGCCTCAGAAAAATTCACATTTGAGGTAACACCCACCAGTTTGGCAAACGCTTTGCTATCTGTCAATCTTAATGAAATTGGCACACCGACGCGAAGTCTTTTGCTCCAAAATTATCCTAATCCCTTCAATCCTGAAACTTGGATTCCGTATCATCTTTCAGAGGATAGCCCTGTTTCAATATCTATCTATGACGCGAGTGGCGGACTTGTCAGGACATTTTCCCTCGGATTTCAGTTGGCAGGTTTCTATTATGACCGTGAACGTGCTGCTTATTGGGATGGTAGAAACACTTTCGGGGAGAGCGTTGCAAGTGGTGTCTATTTCTACCGATTGGCAACACCATCTTTTGAGCAGACACGGCGAATGATTGTTTTGAAATAAATCTGTATTATCCCCCGCCCTCGGTAGGCGCATTATGAAATATACCATCATAATTTCTTTAAGGAGGGAAAAACGATGTATCGTATTCAATGGACAACAGTAATAATGGTTCTGATTCAATGCTTACTGCTTTCATTTGGCGTATTTGCTGCAGAAGAACCCGTTGAAGGTGAAAACTTCATTTGGGTAGACCTGGGCGAGGAAAGCGATGGTGTTTTGCTAACCCAAAGCGAACAAGGAGATGGTATCACAGAACCTGCGGAACAGGATAATGTTGATTGCTTGGAAAACCCTTGGCCCTATAATGGACCAGGACACAATCACATGTATTTCAAAATTGATGATTCGTTTCTGTTCGGCGGAAACCATAAGGCATGGATTGTCATGGAATATTTTGACTCTAACAAGGCAGAACAGATTAATTGCCAATACGACAGCAACGGAGCTGGTCCTGTTGGCGGCGCATTCCGTGGCGCAGGTGATGGTGCTTTTCCTATTTTAAAGCCTGAAGGAACAGATAAATGGCGTGTTCATATTTGGGTAATCAAAGATGGACGTTTTGAGAACCGCGCAAACGGTTCAGATTTCAGATTCTCCTCAAACGGTAAGGGACCGATTTGGATCAATCGCGTTTGGGTCAGCACCATTGAACCACCAGAGGATTTCGATCCAGACAGTCCATTTGGTATACCGCAAGCTGTTGATCCCATATCAAAGTTGGCAACGACTTGGGGGAAACTGAAGGAATTCCCTAAATAATACCAACATAAGTATTTGTCGGGTTTCGCTTGCGCTCTACCCGACCTACGTACTATGCGATATGTCTGCAATCACTGTAACTCCAGTTACGAAATATCGCCCTTACGCTATAAATGTGATTGCGGTTCTCCGTTAACCCTTCAAAAAGATGGTTCACGACGTTATGTATGGGATACCTCTATCCCTTCACTTTGGCGTTACCGTGAAGCATTGCCTATTCCCACAGACTCAGAGATTGTCACCCTTGACGAAGGAATGACTCCCATCATTCCGTTAGACCGAAAAGAAAACTCAGAACATTATGTTAAACTGGACTACCTCTGTCCAACGGGTTCCTATAAAGACCGTGGCGCATCTGTTCTGCTGACACGCCTGAAAGCACTTGGCGTTACTGAAGTGGTGGAGGATTCATCGGGCAATGCAGGGGCAGCGATTGCTGCCTACAGCGCCAGAGCAGGTATCCGCTGCACGATCTACTGTCCTGAATCTACTTCAAAAGGCAAATTAAAACAGATTTCCGCTTACGGTGCCGAGTTAAAACTGGTGCCGGGAAATCGCATGGCAACTACAGAGGCTGTCCAAGCGGCTGCAGAGAATATCTGCTACGCATCTCACAATTGGAACCCTTTTTTCTTGGAAGGCACAAAAACACTTGCTTATGAAATGACTGAGCAGTTGAAAGGATCTGTTCCCGCACATGTTATCTGTCCTGTCGGGTTCGGAAGCATCTATCTGGGACTATATCTCGGTTTTCAGGAACTGCACGCAGCAGGTATTATTGATCGTCTCCCTCGATTGTTAGGTGTTCAACCTGAAACCTGTTGCCCAATTTACAATGCCTACCGAGACAAAACACCTACCCTCTCAAGAATGCGACAAATCGCACCTACACTTGCAGAAGGTATTACCGCTGAACTCCCTGTCCGAGGTGAAATGATTTTAGATGCTATCCGTTTCTCCAACGGTGCATTTACGACTGTTGATGACACAGACATTGAGACAGGCATGAAGACCCTTGCTGCTAAAGGTATATACGTGGAACCGACCTCTGCTGTGGTAATCAAAGGATATGAGAAGTTTAAACAGGAAGGTATTATAAATGATGGTGATGTTACTGTTTCTATTCTCACTGGTAGCGGTTTGAAGAAATAGTCTTTTCTTGTAGGAGCGAGTTTTCCATTCCATTGTTGAGGGGCTTTATAAGCCAGTTTCTTCAGAGGAACAGTCGCGACCAGGAGGTCGTAATCAAGAAATCAACGGTATGAATACCTTTTTGGTATTCCCCGGGTATGAATGCCATTTAGGCATTCACCGCCTACAGAAGAGAGGGTTGCATTAAAGTGCATTTGGTGTCAATTTGGACCTGACGCTATAAAAAGTCGGGTTTCGCAAGCTCTACCCATAGGCGTCAATTTAAGAACATGTATCTGTTTTTCTCGTTTGAAATAACGGATTGTCTGAACCAAGATTTTAGTGTTGACTGCTCTTTGTAGCGCAAACTTTTAGTTTGCGTCCCTTTGATGCACAAACTAAAAGTTTGTGCTACGCTAAGACAGGACAAATCTTCTAATTTACACACTAAATTGACGCCTATGGGTTTCGTAAACTCTACCCGACCTACAATATGCACCATAGAGAGACGGGTCGCGATCAGATAAAAGAAAATAGAGACTTGCGGGGGTGCAAGCCTCTATTTACGATAGGTTAGTTGGATAGGTTAGGTTAGATGAGCTATCCCGCCATAGGAAACTGCTGCCCGGAAATTGCAACAGCCTCCTAAATGGGGAATAGTTTAGTTAGATTTTCCTCAATAGAGATTCTGCAGTTTCCCTATTGTGAGGAGAAATTGGTTAAATATCCCTGAATTTAACCTTATTGTACCTCTTTCAATTCGCCCCAAGTTGTAGTCAGTTTGTTCTGTGCAGAGATCAAACCTTTCAACTTAGTTATAGCAAGCGCTTGACGCTCACCGGCGAAGGATACGTCTTCAATTTGGTAGTAGTAAACAACACCGGGTTTCGCTGTAGCATCAACCCATTTATAGGTGTTACGTTCACCAGTTGTGCCGTTTCCAGCAATCAGTTCGGTATTAACCTGCTTGTATTCACCGTCTCGTTCTTCACTACGGAGGATATTAAATCCAGCGTTGTCAAGTTCGGATTCGGTTGCCCAGCGGACGACTACTTGGCCGTCTTCAAGTGCCGGACGGAAAGATGACAATTCAACAGGTAATACTTGCGCTGCACGGTTTGCAGGTGTTCCAAAGTCGTTCTCACTACCATACCAAGTATGGCGGACAAAGATGTCAACGAAATCTGTATCTGCGGCATGAACCCAACTATACTTCATGTCAATACCGTCCATTCCGTCTACACCTTCACCTTCTGTGCCACCGAGAGGTTTAACATTACTTTCCATCATGCTAAGACCTTCGCGGGGTGTGCCACCGTCAAAGATACGGATGAGTGAACTTCTGTATCCATCTTCTGTGACACTCATTGGATATTCCCACATACCTTGATCATTCGTTCGAGCATTACCGTCAAGGTTACCGATTTCGTCTGATGTGGTATAAGTAACAACATCATTAATCTTTTTCCCACCATCAATCAGTTTGATGTTGAAGGCTGTCGGATTGATAATCGCTGAAGTCCGACCTGCCATATCAAAATGCCCCTTCAATTCTTTATATACATTGAAGACACGGGTATCTGGGAATACGGTGCTTGAAGGTAAGTGGTCACTACCGAAACTACGTGCGGAACCTGAAATGATCAACACTGTTTGCTTCGGATTGATAGTTTTAACATTACCTTTACTTCTGAAGTTAATGGTTCTGATGGGATCATCTGGATTTTCTATAACGAGTCTCCAGCCGACTCCATCACCACCAGAAAGGTTCACTGCATAATCAGATGCATTGTAAAGTTCAATCCACTGCGGCAGTTTTGTGCGACCGTCGCCTTGAGACAGCATAATTTCGCTGATATAGACACGGGAACCACCGTCATTATCGTGTGCGCTATTTCTGGTCATACCGTGATAACCGGGATCACCACCGTGCACACCGGAATCCATAGCTTGACGTTTATAGCCGATACCGGAATATCCTACACCACGAGCATAGGCAGTTTTGCCACCTTCGTTCTTATTCTCGTGTGCGCCAGCACCTGCCATTCCATCGGGTGTAGTGCGATGACGACGATAGTGAACTTTATCGGCATCAAGTCTGTTATGGCTGAAAACCCCACGCGTCATCTGATGTAAGGGCCAAATTGTTGTTGAAGAAACAGCATTCGGATATGAGTTTTTGCCCACATCATCGTCCCATCCAGCAATATCAACGACTCTATTGAGGTCGTTATTACCGGTTTCAGCAACACCTTTGCCACCATCTACGCCAGAACGTTGACCATCATGGTTGTCCTGTGAACGCAGAATCAGGACAAACTTTCCGTCATCAGGTAGACCATTACGATCACCGCCAAACATGCCTGCGGCGCCAGTATCAGCAACCTTATAACGTCCGTGTTTGGAACTCGCAGTAATACCGATTTCTGCCAAACCGCGTGGTTGATCTTCTGGGTTGTCATCAACATTCCAACCGACTGCGAGCGGATGATCTGAATTACCTCTCGGATCGGAAGCGACTAAGAGCAGAACACCTTGCGGCTCAATCTGTGCATTATTATTATTCGGGAACTGATAAAACACAGCATCACTGCTATTAGAAGTTACGATTGAAATAAGCCAATTCCGTAAGTTGACCTTACCATCCGTAACATTGCGGAGCTCAATCCATTCATATCGTGAATGGGAATCGGCTCGGTTTGCGATCTCGTTGAAGATAACCGGACTTGCCGGAACATCGCGTCGACTTGCGCGGATATGTGGCTGGCTCTCTGCGCTAAATGTATTCACACGTCCCGGTGTACCGACAAACTCATAGACAACATCAGTTTGATCGGTTAGGGTTGTGCGTAATCTTAGATAAGCGGCAGAAGATCCTGCCCATTGACCACTGCTTCTACCGTCAGGGCTGTTGCCAGCACCACCTGTTCTGGTATAACGTGAGTTAAAGTCTTTATCAGTCTTGTTCTCGTGTCTACGCAACTTACTAAACGTGCCTTTTCGTGCCATTGAGACGAAGTTAACACCTCCGACACTGGCACCGTTAGAACCAGGCACTTCCCAACGCGCAGCACCCGGACGATCATTGAAGAAGTTGGTAACAACATCAAGTTTCGGGTGAGCAAGGTTACCTGTGATTGTGCTATCACTGGTAATATCCCGTCCCGTTTTCCAAGACAGAACAACCTTTACTTCAGCGGCATTTAGGTTGTGGAGTTCAATCCACTGTGAACCTGCATAGGCATCTTGATCAGGATCACCTAAGAAGTTGGCATCAATTCCCCACATAATTTCGCTAATCCCGACTGTGCCGGGTGCTAAATCATCACCGGCATGTGTAACGGACTCAGTTAAGATGAGCGCGCCACCACCACCACCGCCGAGGATAACACCATCATTACCTGTATAGAAAAGCCGTTCTAAATCGGGCATATCGGGCCATTCCACTACCGTAACTTCATCACGGAAGGCTAAACCTTTTGTACCAGGTATAGTCGCATCCATCATATCTCTCACGACAACAACGAAACTATTAGATGCATCGCCATTGCTGTTATGAGCACCTTCGGAAGCGGCAGCGGGAATAGTGATGACAGGGCTAATGTTATCACCAGTATCCATTGCAGGAGGTGCAGGAATTGTGTAAGTAACTGTGCCAGAACCATCATCACTGCTACCAGCATTGGTCCCTGTCCACGTAAGTGCCACTGAGTGGGTACCTGCTCCCTGCGTAGCCGGAACCATGAGCATACGTGCTGTGCCAGTGCCAGCGAGGGTTGTAGTTCCATGCATTACAGCACCAGGATCTTTACTAAAGGTTATAGTGAGTGTAGCACCTGCCGTTGTCATACCAAGATCTGGAGTCGAAATCGTCGCAGGTGAAGGAGGCGTTATAGGCTGTGTCTTTGCTGCCAACTTAACTGCAACGGACATACCCACATGTTGGTTACCGGCTTTATCAGAAGGCATTACAGTGATAGTAACCGGTTCACCCGCGGTTGTTGTCCGAGTCGCCTTCGGTGTTATTCTAACAAGATACTCAGTGCCAGCAACAGTAGTGTCATCAGCACCCAAACCCACAAATTCTACATCCAGTTTAGTACTGTCTGTCACGATCCAGCCATTGAGATCTTCTGCTAATCCACTACCATCAGCTTCATCCGCAGCAGAGAAAGCGAGAGTGAAAGTCCTATCCCATACACCGTCAGCGGGTGTGGGGAAACCAGGAGGTGCAGATACGATTATATCATCACCAGTTCTAGCCGTTATGGTAGGTGCCGTAGCATCAAAAGTAACCATTGCTTGACCGTCGGCTGGTGTAGCAGCTTGCAGAGCAAAAACACCATCCGAACCGTCAGGATGAAGGGTCACTGTGCTAGTTCCTGAGGCACCAGTAGCACCAAGATTTGAACGGAATGTTACCATATTAGTTCCGCTAACACTTACAATTTGTAAGCCAGCTGAATTACTGCTATCTATCGTGACATCACTTTGATGGAGCGGAGCCATCGGGGCACCATTAGTATCAGCAACCGCAGCTGCAAAATTAAACGTCACGGTTACCTCTTCACCAAAAGACATATAATACTGGGAAACGGTAAGATCCATTAACTTTGGAAGCCTCACCAAGTCCGTTGATGCAAGTGTAGCGCCGGGGCCACCAGCTGGAAAGGTGACACGCTGATACGTTACTTCAGAACCTGATGCGCCTGCTACGACTTGCACTGCAATTTCCACACCAACGTTAGCAAGGATTGTGCCTGTAGTAGATGTTTCATCAGCTGGTACTGGAGAAGTAACGGTAACGCCAGTGGCGTTAGCTGCTGCAGCACCATTAATATCTAAAAAAGTAACGGCTACGGTATCGGCTGCCGTAAGACCTCCGATGGTTATGTCCCACCCATTTTGGTCGCCTGCTGTGCCATCATCTACATCCGCAACCCATTCAGCTTCGATTGTCTGAGCCATTGCTGGCATTGCCGCAAGCACAAACAGTGCGATTAAACATACTAAGGAAAATGTCGATTTATTTGACAATCGCATTACTTATTTCTCCTTATAGAAATATTAAATTCAAGTTAAATAAGAAGTTTCAATTTCAAGTTAAGATTCAGGGAATTAAATCCTGTTAATCTAATCTTTCCAATTTCAAATATTAATAACCTCTATTAATATTGTGTAAAAAAACAGGGATTACCTGTTGACCTATCTCAATTGCAACCACATCTATCCAGTTAACCTAACTTGCGGTTACCAATTGTTTCTCTCGCATCTTGTATCAACGAAGCATCAATTTTTGATTGTGAACCGTGCTTCGCTTCTTTTTACAAGATCTCCAAATCTACATTGTCCGGTGCAGATAAAAACAACATCTGCATCTTTCAATGTATTAATTATAAGTTAAAAACAAAATAATGTCAAATTAAATTTTAGTTGTCTTACACTTAAAAATAAAAAATGGGACTCCGTGCGGAATAAATCAGTTTTTATATGTTGTTAAGAACTTACCAATACCTATTCTGTCCGTGTATCAGGTTTTGGTTTGTTATTCCGTTTCCTGAAGCCTCATATTGAATACACATTAATGATAACATAAAAATTAATTAAAATCAAATTAAATTTTATGTTTTTATAGATTTTCTATGTCTTGACATTAATTACATAACATATAATATAACATATTACGTTCTATGTCAAGGAAAAATTACAAAAAAATGCGTTTTTTTGAGGAAATTGTGCATTTTTTTGAAAAATATGCATTTTATTTGTCAGAATCGGGGAAGGTGTGGGGTTGGTTGTCAGAATCGGGGAGAATTGTCTGAATCGCGGATTACGCGGGTTGGTTGTCTGAATCGCGGAAAACGCGGAGGACGCAGAGGACGCGGAATTAAGAAATATTTGGTCACGACGACACATTTTGTGGAAATGAATTAGTCAGTTCCGTAGGTTGGGTTGAGGCACGAAACCCAACATGAAACGCTTTACAGACTGGAAATGTTGGGTTTCACCTGCGGTTCAACCCAACCTACAAGATGACTTAAACGTTGATTTAAAGGTAGCAGGCACGCTCTGCGGGGAATGCCTAAATGGCATTCCCCGGAGTGTGCCTACTACTTTGCATACGTATGAGTTTATATGAAAATGTGAAAAAATAACAGAAAAATCGAAAACCGAATAACCCTGACGTTAACGTGAGTTTGATAAATCCCGTAGGTTGGGTTGAACCGGAGGTGAAACCCAACATTTTGAGGTTGTCCAAGCGTTTCATGTTGGGTTTCGTGCCTCAACCCAACCTACATCTATATTCAATTTAATTATCAAACTCACGTTGACGTTAATAAAAACTTGATGAAAATTACGTTAGGTGTTAATATATTAATGTAACGTAAGTTGCCACGTTGTCGTACAATCTGTCCGAAGTTTAAGAAAATAAATCGGTAATGTGGCGAGGGAATCAACGTAGCAGCACGTGTGAGAAGTGGTTAAATATCCCTGTTAGCACCGAATACGGTTCGGACCGGAAACCGAACCGTATTTTGCGTTGATTTGTACGGACGATATGTTTATAGAAAAAACGACACTCTTTTTCCTGAGTTCCGTAGGAACGATATGTTTATAGAAAACGTTAACACCACCTTAATTGAGTTCCGTAGGAACGGCATATTTATTGTTGATGTGCTGCGAAACATATCGTCCCCGACCTACAGTCTATTTCTAAGCCCCAGAGGGGCGAAAGGTGTATAGAAAAAGGTATCAAACAAAACGAAAGCCCCAGAGGGGCGAAAGGTGTATATGGTGTGTGTGATACACATTTCGCCCCGCTGGGGCTTGATAAATACAGACATTACGCTGCTATACACATTCCGCACCGCTGGTGCTAAAGAGGGTGTTTGATACCGTTTTCTTCAGTCCCGCTGAATGCCATAAAGGCATTCATAGCGTTGATTTGGTAGGGACGATATGTTTATAGCACGCCGTATCGACCAATTCTTGAGTTCCGTAGGAACGACATATCTTGATGGGTAAACCGATGCTATAACATACCACCCCTACGGGGTTCAAAGGTGTACACCACGTTTTCTATAAACATTGCGTCCCTACGGGACTGAATATAGTGAGTTGTAGGTCCAAATCAACGCAAAGAAAAAGGCAGATATCTGAAAGATACCTGCCTGTCCGATAAGCAGCAAAGCCGACACAATTTATTTAGTCGTTGAGCAATTCAAGGAGGCGTGCGTATGCTATGGTGATCTTTTTCTCAACTTCGGCAATATCGGCATTGAGACCTTCTATCTCTACCTCAAGCAGATGGATTGTATAAGCCATCGAATTATATTCAGACTTTCGCTCGGTGCGATATTTCTCTAAATCCGCAATCACGGCTAACCAGTCTGCGCGTTCTGCATCGTTATCAGCGGCTGCCAGCTCGGCTTTGGCACTGGCAATATACATATCCACATTGGCGATCGTGTCCGCAATATAAGAAAGGTTGCGTCTGGCTGTTTCAATATCAAACTGCTTTGAATCAACGGATTTCTTCAAACGCGTCAACTCTTGTTCCAAAGATGCAATTTCGTCAAGCAACGCCTCTATTTCCGCATCGTTTGCGTTGGCAGTGTTGGTGAAAGTCGCACCGAGAAAGAGTGCGATTAACAAGAAAAGGGTGGACGCTGTCCAGCGTTTCATGATATAATACTCCTATGGTTTTGTCGCGAAAAAACGTTATCGCGACAGGATTTAAAAAGATGTTGCAGTCGACAGGTTGGTTGATGCCCCCTGCCGGCTGCGGTAACTTAGATTAAAACATGCTGCAGTCAGTAGGTTGGTTGATGCCCCCTGCTGACTGTAGCAGTTTTGATAAGGTTGATTATTTTTGGTCAAGTTGCAGCTGTTCTATCACCGCATCGGCAAAATCTTTGTCAAAGTTATCTGAAAGCCGTTCTCGGACGATGCGCAGCGTGTCTGCTCTGTTCTCTCTCGGTATCTCGCGTAGCACATCGTCTATACGGGTGACGTATTCAGATTGTAGCCGTTCCCGGCGTTGGTTGAAAAATTGACGCGCCTGTGGCGGAAGTTTACGATTAAAGGATTCGTCAAGATTGAAAACATCTTGATATGATTCTTGCAGCGTGTCATCCCAGCGTGACATATCTTCGGAAAGTGTCGCAGCAAACGCATCTAAGTTGAAAGGTGTGCCCTGTGGCAACTGCGGGGGTTGCGGTGTTTGGATACCCTTCGCATCATCAAAGCTGGCATCGGTTTCGGTGTCCATCTCCAAAGGGGGCATCGACTCAAAGTCATCAAATTCGCCTTGTGGTTCTGGGGTCTGTTCAGTCGGCATATCTGAATCCTCTAATTGCATTTGTGCAATTCTTGCACCTTCTGATGCCATCCATGCCTTTTGTTCTTTCTTCCATGACTGATATTCAGCTTCCTTACGGTCATCCTCGGCTCTTTGACGATCACGCTCTGCCTGACCCTCCGTCCAGACAATAAGTTGATACCATTTTTCGCGGTCTGCTTGCCGCTCTGGGTTGTTTGCTAATGATTCGTTAGTCTTCGCGATGATCTGCTCAATCTTTTCATCGTCCCAGATACCATCAGCGCGCATCTCTGCACGAGTTCGGTCATCCATCTGTTTATCACGTGCTGCCAACCATGCATAAAACTCGTCTGATGTAACATCTCCTGGACTTTTGGCTGCAAACCCTGTATATTCCATCTCGGCAAGGGGGGACGGTCGGTAAGACTGTCCTGTTGATGACAGGTAAGTTTTCCAATCTTCTGGGTCTTTCTGAATCTTTATCAGCGCTTTTGCTGTTTTTAAACTTACCTTGTCAACTTCGCTTTCCCACGCCTCAAACTCTTCATCGGTCATGGTGTCACTCTGTTTACTATACTGGACAAACAACTTGCTCAGCTGCTTTTCATAGGTGTTGAAGGTTTCTATGTTCTTATTGGGTGTGAAAAAGAAACCTTGTGAAAATAGGTATAGAAAAGCAACTATCGGCACAGCTGCGATGATGCCTATGGTGAACATACGCTTTTTCATGAGAATAAGACCTCCTTATCTCTCGTTCTGAGCTTCTTGTTTCTCTTTCTTTACCTGCTTAGCATGCTCTTCGCGTTTCTTATCAACATCTCTTTGGACTCCTGCGCGACGCGTGGTTTCATTCTCTTCCTCGGTAGTCTTCTTTGAAATCTCGCGACGTAAGATGTCTGCTTGCCTCTCTAAAGTATTGATACGTCCTTTTATATCACAAAGTTCGCCTGTTAAACCAGAAAACGCATCGCCAATAATCCATTCATAATAAGTACGTTTAATAGCACGCCAATCACTTCTGATAATCTTATTGGCTTCTTTCACTTCTTGCTCGGCACTGGCAAGCGAGGATTTTTGCATCTCAAGTTGTGCCTGATATGCCGCATGCTCTGGAGTCCAATCCGAGTATAACTTAAGCAAGGTTTCCGTTTTAGAAATATCGCTCTCTAACGTTTTAATACGCGCTTGGGCACCACGTCTCTTCTCCAACGCTGCCTCACGCTCCGCATTTAAATCGTCAAGTTTTCCCTGTTCTGTTTCAAGCTCTTTCTCCTTTTTATCCTTTTTTGGATACCATTTGTCATTCAATTCATCATTGATCTCGGCAAGCCTGTCCTCCATCGCCTTAAGGTCTTTTATGATGACCCCTATAAGGATATCATAGACATCCAAAATATCTAATAAAACTGTAAGAGCTGCCCAAAGGACAGCACTTTTACTTGTCGGTGGTTTGTCTTTAGAATGACCGATTGGCACTGCCAAGACTGAAAATAACATGACACATAATAAAAAAGCTGCGATGACCCGATGTTTACGATTGATCATGAGTGAAAATCTCCTTGTATAAAAATAGTCTGTCCGCTGATTTCAGCGGGATCGTAATTAGTTTTTCTAATTCTGACAGACCCTCAAGGAGATGTTGGCAGGAAAGAAAAGTTGCTGTCAACTGTTCCCTTTCGGGCTCGCTGGTTTCCATATTTCCATAGCAACAAGCGTAATACTTGTGTTAAAATGAAAACCAGCCCTGTCATACCTCAGTTATGGCATGGCTACGCGCTGATTGTGCTTTTGTGAAGATCAGCACTCTCGGCGCGCCCCCACTCGGGGGTTAGCGTGCCCAGGTGTAACACA
>JAPPCZ010000038.1 GCA_028824685.1 Candidatus Poribacteria bacterium | reverse complement strand
GCGACGAAACCACTAATAGTCGGGAATCGGAGTTCCCTCCTACAAAGAGAATCAACTGATAATGAACCAACAAATCCTATTTATGAGATACGCTCTAACTAAAGTTGTCACCTGATAGTGACTTATAGGTCGGGTAGAACTTGCGAAACCCGCTGAATACCATACGTGTATTCTGCGTTGATTTGGCCATGTTGGAACTGAAACGTTATTTTTAATGCTTGCTAAGATTTCCCTGTGAAACCCGTCAAGTGCCATACGCGCACTTGGCGTTGATTTGGCCAAGTTTGTTTTGAAACCTTGATATTGTCGGGTTTCGCAAGCTCTACCCGACCTACGAACTACAAAAGATTGCTTCTATAATTTAGAGGAGATGTCCGAGTTTTGTGCGCTTTGTCTGTAGATAACGTTGGTTAAAAGGATTCGGTGTTGTCTGCAAGGGAACTTGTTCAACGATTTCCAACCCATAACCTGATAACCCTTTGACTTTGTGCGGATTATTGGTCATAAGCCGCATCTTCCTAACGCCCAAATCAACCAGAATTTGCGCGCCTATACCGTAGTCGCGTAAATCTGGTGGAAATCCGAGGCGTTCGTTCGCTTCAACAGTGTCCAAACCTTCATTGTCTTGGAGATGGTAAGCGCGAATCTTGTTTTTCAGTCCCATACCTCTACCTTCTTGGCGCATATACAGTAATACGCCCCTGCCCTCTTTTTCTATGTTTTGGAGTGCGATTTGGAGTTGTTCGCCGCAATCACAACGGAGTGAACCGAAGACATCACCTGTCAAACATTGTGAATGCACTCTTACCAATATGGGGCCTCCATCGGCAATTTCACCTTTGGTCAATGCAACGTGTGTATCACTTGGCTCTCCCGGTGTTGGTCCTCCGTCAACGTTGCTCTCATAAGCGTGTAGTTTGAATTCTCCGTGTGCAGTCGGAATTTCTGCTGTTGAAACCTGTTTAATTAAGGTTTCGGTGCGGCGGCGATATGCGATAAGGTCAGAGATAGTGATAATTTTGAGGTCGTGGTGCTGTGCGAATTCAAGTAGTTCAGGGACACGCGCCATCGTGCCATCATCATTGAGGACTTCACACAAAACGCCTGCTGGGTATAATCCTGCGAGTCGTGCTAAATCGACCGTTGCTTCTGTATGACCAGCGCGTCGTAGCACACCACCCGGTTTCGCCTCTAATGGAAAGATATGCCCTGGTCTCACAAAATCTGATGGAACGGCATTTTTATCAACAAATTTTTGAATGGTATAGGATCTTTCTTGGGCAGAAATTCCTGTGGTGACTTCTTTTGCGTCAATGGTTACAGTAAACGCAGTTTGCATCTGTGCGGTGTTGTCTGTGACCATTGGGTTTAGTTGAAGTTCAGCGAGACGTTCTGAACAGGTAGGAAGGCATATTAACCCACGCCCGTATTTTGCCATAAAGTTGATGGCTTCTGGTGTCACCTTTTCCGCCGCCATAATGAGGTCACCTTCATTTTCGCGGTCAGGTTCGTCAACAACAAGAATCATCTCACCAGTCTTAATAGCGGATAATGCTTCAGGGATAGTACTAAATTTCATAACACTTTCTTACCTTAGTGGACTGTGCAATTCTTAAATTGTATGTAGCAGCAATAGTCGGGAATCGGAGTTCCCTCCTACAAAGAGCAGACGGTATTGGTAGGAGCGATCTCCGAATCGCGACCAATACCTATAAATTTGAATAGACACAGCATTAGATTCCTTAACCGTACCCATGTTTTTGTAAAAATTCTAAGTCTATTGTCTGCGATGGCGGTATCTGGTTTTGCATGAGCGTTTCAATGTAACGTGCCATCACATCAACTTCAATGTTCACGCTATCACCGTTTCGTTTGTCTCCAAGTGTCGTGACCTGTAATGTATGAGGAATGAGTGCTACCTCAAATTTATTATCAGATACGTCCGCAATAGTTAAACTCACACCATCAACAGCGATAGAACCTTTATAGGCGATATAGGGTTTTATTTTTGGACTTACTGTTACCTGCATAATTGAAGAAGTGCCTTCGTTTTTCCAGCCGCTGATGGTAGCAATTTCATCCACATGACCTAATACGAGATGCCCACCAATACGATCACCTAACCGAAGCGAACGTTCCAGATTAACACGTGTGCCGACTTTACATGAACGTAAGGTGGTTCTGCGGCGGGTCTCCTCACTTATATCAACGACGAATACCCTCTGTTCAAGATCGCGTACTGTTAGGCACGGGCCATCAACCGCGATGCTATCACCTACTTTGGCATCTTCCAGCACCGTTTCTGCCTTGATTTTGACAGTTACACCACTGGATTGTGGATGTACTTCGGTAATTGTGCCAATTTCTTCAACGATACCGGTAAACATTATTTTACGAAATATCCTTCAATTAATAGGTCGCAGTCAAGTTCAGTGATTATCCGTCGTTCTAATTTCGGTGCATCAGTCAAACGTTTAATTCCTTCGCCGTCAAATACGCTCGGCGCTTTGTTTCCCCCAATGAATTTGGGAGCGACAAAACAGATCGCTTTATCCACAACATTTGATGCTAATGCGCTTGCGTTGACTTTACCACCACCCTCTACCAAAACACTTGTTATGCCGCGTTTTCCTAATTTCTCCATCAATGTTTTAAAACAGACCCGTCCATCTTTCGCAGGTGTGATTATGACTTCTGCTCCTGCCTTTTCCAAAGTAGCGATGTTTTGGGCAGGTGCTTGCGGCGTAACAGCAATAATAACGCCCGCCTCACTCTCCGAATTGAATATCTTTGCCGATGTAGGTGTTTGTCCGTGTGAGTCTAAAACGATCCGCGTAGCGTCTTTTCCCTGTTTGTTCGGCAGTCTTGTCGTTAGAGCAGGATTATCGCTTGTAATAGTCCCGATACCGACCAGAATTGCGTCTACTTCATCGCGTATCTCATGCGCCTTTTGCCGTGATGCCGCAGATGTAATCCATTGGGATTCACCTGTGGACGTTGCGATTTTTCCGTCAAGACTCATCGCCATTTTCAGTATCACAAACGGGTAACCCGTTTTCACATGTTTTATGTAGAACTCATTTAGTTGTTCCGCTGCTTCTGCACACAATCCTACGTTGACTTTTATACCTGCTTCCTCTAACTGCTGAATTCCTTTTCCTGCGACTTTCGGATTTGGGTCTAAATGTGCAGCGAAAACATGTTTGATTCCTGCTTGAATGAGCGCATCAGTACAAGGTGGTGTCCGTCCCCAATGACAACAAGGTTCAAGGTTTACATAGAGTGTCCCACCCTTTGCTTTCTCTCCAGCTGCGCGCAATGCGTGAATTTCTGCGTGTGGTTCGCCTGCTTTTTGATGATACCCTTCACCGACAATTTTTCCAGCGTTAACAATCACCGCGCCGACAAGCGGATTCGGACTTGTGCGTCCTTTCCCTTGTTGTGCCAAAGCCAGTGCGCGGTTCATAAACGCTCTGTGCGTCTCGTTCATCGCAATGTATCACCTACAATGCTGTACATATAATATTATACCACATCTTCATTGCAATTCAAAATCATTTTATCGCTATCTATTGACTTCAGGTGTTCAAGCACCTCAGCATGATCCACCAAATCGAACTGATGCGACCCGATATACATATACCGAATTGCCCCGAGTTTGTCAATGAGGAAGGTCGCTGGTCTGGCAATGTTGTAAGCCTCAAAACTGAGCCAGTGGTATACACCATAACTCTTAATAACGCTCCGATCTTTGTCAACTAATAGTGGATAGGTAATTCCGTTCCGCTCGGCAAAACCACGTAGCTCCCGGGGCCACTGTCCCGCAATAGCAATAGATGTCGCGTTATGATTTGCGTAATCGTCAGAATGTTGTTGCACTGCAGCCAACTGGCGGCGGCTATTTGGTCACCATGTGCCTCTAAAAAAAGTTAAAACCACGTGTTGTTCGTCGCGATAGGATGCAAGTGAAACAGTCTGTCGCCGATGGGACGGCAGTGAAAATAAGGGCGCAGCATCGCCTATGTTGAGGATTTTGTTTTTGCGTGGCATGGGGTTATTTTCGCAAAAAAGAGGGGTTGTGTCAAGGAATGAGTGAAGATTTTGTCTGCATCAATTAGCTATCGACTGTCAGAGAGTTATTTTATGGGGTTGAGTGCTTTCTCAATTTCGTCTATCAGAGATTGAGGACTTTCAGATTTGGCAAACTTTAAGGCGGTTCGGAAATCTATTTTTGCTTCGAATACGTTATCTATTTCAACCTTTGCATTTCCGCGTTGATAGTATGCCTTGATATAGTCAGGTTTCAAATAGATAGCTAAATCGTAATCTTTAATGGCGCTTCTATAGTTGCGTAGATTGGCGTTTGCATCGCCTCTTGTCTTATACGCTTCAGCGAGTTCTGGGTCAAGACGAATCGCACTATTACAGTCGTCAATTGCACCTTTGTCGTCGTTAATGGACAACTTTGCAGCAGCACGTCTACTATAGGCATAAGCAGAAAAGTCGGTATTGTCAGTAGCAAGGCGGATAGCGTTGTCATAATCTTGGATTGCTCCTACATTGTCACCTAACTTAGACTTTGCAGTGGCACGATGCGCATAAGTTTCGGCAAGCATGGCATTTGAGGGTTTTAGGCGGATAACTTCACCGTAATCTTCAATAGCACTTTCGGTGTCGCCAAATTTAGACTTGGCAAGCCCACGATTGAGATACGCAACGGGCAGAACACGATTGAGATATGCAGTGGTCAGAACAGTATTGTTAGATTTTTGGTGGATCGCTCGATTGTAATCTTCAATCGCCCCTACATAATCATTCATATCCGATTTCGTGTTGGCTCGTTTTAGGTAAGAAGCGGCAAGTAGCATACCTTTCGGTTTGAGTTGAATCGCAGTATTGTAATCTTCAATTGCAGTTTTGTAATCCCCCAAATCTGACTTAAGGTTTCCACGGTTCAAGTAAGCCTCAACACTCTCTGGGTCAAGAGAAATTGCCTTATTATAGTCCTTGATGGTGCCCTTATAGTTTTTTAATGTTCTTTTAACGACCCCTCGGTTTACATAGATAGCTGCATAATCCATACCGAGAGCAATAGCTGCGTCATAGTCTTTTATAGACCCTTTGTAGTTTCCCAAGCGATACTTCGCCGATCCTCGCCGTGAAAAGGCAGCTGCAAAATCCGGCTTTAGACCTATAGCAGCGTTGTAAGCCGTGATTGCTTGCTTAACATCTCCTAATGCTGAGCTTTTATCACCCTGTTTTACGATAGCATAGGCTTGAATGAAACGTTCCTCTCGCCATTTATCCAACGGTTTTTCTTGTGCTGGCATGTCCTGCAGCAGTTTCCTAAGATGGTTTGATGGAATAACGTATCCATAGTTTTTTGTGATGCCACCCGTTACGCAAATCCCGACTACTTTACCTGCGTCATTTAGGAGCGGACCGCCACTATATCCCGGAGGGAGTGTCGCTTGCATACGAAAAAAATCGGGAGTGATTCGGCTTATCGTGCCTTTTACCATTTCACCGGTGGCATTGTTCCCATGTGTGCCTATAGCGAAAACTTCTTCGTCAAGGATTGCTGCCTCACTTTCACCAAGAGACAGAACATTCTTGCTTACACCATCAACCTTTAAGATAACCAAATCGTGTTCTGGATCACTCGCCATCACCCCTTTGATGTCATATTCTATAGGTTGGTTAACCTGTTTTGCAATACAACTGATTGATTTTCCGTGAATACCAGAAACGACGTGAATGTTAGTGACAATTAGGTCTTGTCGAATAAAGAAGCCGCTACCGCTATCAAGCACACCGTCGGTTGTTTTAACAACTAAATTAACCGTAGCGTCTTTGCCGATTTGTACAATATCGGGTTGTGTTGCGCCTTTTTTAGTCGTGCTGTCTTGAATATCAATTCCTTGGGCATAAAATAGGAGACACTCGAATGCAAGGACTCCCACTAAAACCATAATACCATTTTTAATTGATCGATTTTGATTAACAAAAAACGTGTTTAACTGCAATTCAATGCTCTCCTTACATTCTTTATCTTATACAATTTCTGAATAGACATCATAACGAATTAATTGTTAATATTACTATAGTTTGGATAGTTTACACGTTGTTCAAGTGAATTTGACGAGAGTTCAGTCCAAAGTCTTATTTAGATGCCCACACCTGTCGCCCGCTGGGCTTATAGGGTTAGAATATCGTTTCTATACACATTTCGCCCGCTGGGGCTACTGGTTAGTTGAGCAGTAAGAATCATTTGCTACGCGTTACGTTTTTTGTAAGCCTCACAGAAAAACAGATATTGGATGCTATAAGAGCGGCCCCGGCGGACGAAATGTGTCCAGAATCTTTCTGATCTGTCCAGCGTTTCATCTAACCTAATCTATCGGACAGAAACTTTTAAAATTGTCCAAACTATAGTAAATCATTGTAATGTCTACTGTTTTTGAGTAGATAGAAGGCGTGCCGAGAAACCTGATCTTGATGTTTGCGGACCAGTTCAAGGAATTCATCTTCTGTCATGTCGCAACTCCGCGCGCTCGGGTTAACACTACTACAAACAAGTTGCAAACAAGTTGCATCTTTTTTGTAGTTCTTGAATCATAGACATTATGACGAATTAAGTGTTAATTTTAGTTAATCTCTGTTAGACTTGTATCAATCTACATTTTGAGGCTAACAGATGACCAGTTATCAAACATTAAAGGACAAACCAAAAAGGTTTCTGGCACTGACAGGATATACGCCAGAAGAGTTTTCTAAACTGTCCTCTTGCTTTTCTGAATGTTTTTTAGAGTATGTTCAAACACATACTCTTGAAGGAAAACGGCCTAAAAAACGGAGATATACTGAAGATTCAGGCTCGTCTTCTTTGACATCTGTCCCACAGTCGAATATAAAGATCAGTATTATTGACAACAATTTTCTCTTTATGCTTATTTCTTTAAAAACAAACATGCTGATTTCTCCTATTAGTGGGATAAGGAATAGCTTGCTATCCCTTGCCAATGAAAAATCAGCATGTTTCTGTAGAACTAAATGTTTATCAATTTCAGTTACTTGATCCTAAACAGAATTTTGTTAGGTTCAGGCTACACAATTATTTTTTTGACAAACAGTCCTAATTATGCTACAATTTAAATTAGCAAGGGATAGCAAAACTACTCCTTGTTATTTTAAGTCATTGCAGGGTTTTCTTTTGCGGGATAACCCTGCAACTTCATTTATAAATGATAGTTATAAATTCATAAAATGTCAAGAAAAAATCACCGTATGGTGAGTCGTCCGTTGTAACTCTAACACACGCCAATCGGCAAAATGTTCCCAAAAAATCAAGGTAAATGATTTTTTTTGTTTGCTTCAGTCCCCTCTGTAACTGGGTTCGCACCATTAAATTTTGTTATGATACTTTTGACTCTCTCACTGTTTGACTTGATTTCATTAGCAGCATGAACTATTGTTTGAACCGCTTCAATTTCTTGTAAAAAAGGCATTCATAGCGTTGATTTATGGGTTTCGCTGAGACTTTGCCCGCCTTACAACACGGTTTCCATCCGATTTTACTCATCAACTTTTATTGTCTCTGTGTTTGTGATGATTACTTGTTCTACATTATCCCCTTCTAACAGAGATGGATCTATATCGGGACCAGTACCATCAGTGGAAACATAAACTTTTGCGTCCTGACCTTTGCTCTGTTGTAGTATCGTTAGAACACGCATCAAATTCTGGCGATTTTCCTGCTGATCCTCAGGTAAAACCGCAATCCAATCCTCAAAAAGTGCAGTAACATCCTCAAGGTTGACGGGTCCCCCGGACATCTGTTTCAGTCTATCCAGTATCGATTCAACTTCTGGGGATTGCCCATATTTCTCTTGCAGATATTTCTGTGCTTTTTCAATGTCTTCCGCCTCTGCTTCACCATCCAAGAGTGAGGTAACCTCTTCTGGTAACCCTAAAGCGGGAAATAAGTGTGTCGCATCGAACTCCGATTCCGTTGTTTTTTCTGCGGACACTTCTTTACCTTCTGTGTCATTCGTTGGCTCTGACTCGCTTGTCGGTTTTGATTTAACCTCAAGGTTTTTGTTAACCGACTCTGGTGATAATGTTGACTGAGATTGTTCGGAAGGTGTGGCAGGTTCAGATGATGTCGTGGATTGGAGCGGCACATCAAGCTCCGATGCAAAACGTTTATAACTCCACTGTGAGTATATGTAGACACCTGATAAGAGAAGTATAGCAATAAATACTATACCGCCAATTATTTTGAGATCAAGTTGTTTGAACATGTTTTCTCCTTTATTCTCAATGTTAATTTGCATATAGTAGAGCGTATCTCATAAATAAGATTTGTTGGTTCATTATCAATTGATTCTCTTTGTAGGAGGGAACTCCGATTCCCGACTATTAGTGGTTTCGTCGCGATTCGGAGATCGCTCCTACAGGATTTTGAAATCGGGCTTTGAAAGCCCTCCAACTATTTATGAGATAGGTTGTAGTTTGTAGTTAGGGTTTCGGGTTGCTCTACCCATAGTTCTTGTAGGTTGGGTTAAGGGACGAAACCCAACATTTTAACAAGGTATTCTTCGCAAAGATGTTGGGTTTCACCTGTGGTTCAACCTAACCTACAGGATATTATGATATAAGTTGAAAATTTATTTTTTACTGTTTTCCGAATCATCAAGTGTAAAGTGGAACACACCTTTCCCTTGTGTTCCGATGTAGACCGTGTCCCCATCCACCTCAAAAGTAGAAACAGAGTGTGTGATTTCAGGTGTCACTTGCCGCCATGTCCCAGCAGTATCATCTAATCGATACACTTTTTGTCTAGATAGTCCGTAGACAATTGATTTATCCACTGCAAATCTATCCACGACAAGGAGTTCGCCTTGCTTATCCGTTATGGCTTGCCAATCAGTGCCATTGGTTGATCGGACAACGCCTTTGTCGGTCGCGACATAGACGGTTTGTCCTACAATAATGATTTGCTTGTAACTTTCAACATGAAATGGAAGATCTGCGGTGGCATGTTTCCAAGTGTCCCCTTCATCAAAGGATTGCATGAGCCGTCCATCCCGCATTCCCACGTAAACAGTGTTTTTCGAAACAGCAAGTTTGAAATTATTAACAAAAGTATTGTTTCCTAGGTTTTCAAAATTAGTATCAATTTGGCCTGTATCTACCAGTCCGGTGTCATACCATTCTGTGGTGCCGGGTTTCCATCTCAAGAGTTTCTGCTCGTATTCTACATAGTAGGCTGCCCCACTCACCGCAAAACTTCCGTAAGGTGATACCATGAAAAAATTAGTGTCAACGACGTGATCCGTTAAAGTCAGACCTTTGTTTATGGGGTTAATGTCAACTGAATTGTCTGGATTTAAAGGTATGTCAATGAGGCGTTTTTTCTCTTCATCAAACGTATATGTTTCCACCACAACTTTATTCGGGTCCGGCGGCTTCTTTTCTTCAATTACTGGCACATCAGGGATTTCAATGAACCTATTCTCATCGTGTGAAAATCTGAAAATTCTAAGAATAGAATCTTTTTCGTTCGTGGCATATAGCGTGCCATCATATTCGAATATAGATGTGTATTTATGTGCGTCTCCAGCAACTGGTGCCCACGAATCTCCACTGTCAGTGGAACTTAATACCGTGAGTTGACCTATGTTCGCGTAGAGTGTGTTATTCATGAAAATCAACTGGTTGATAAATGTATTGATGATCCCTGTATCCGATTTATACCACGATGCACCGCCATCGGTTGTGCGATGAATCCCGGATAATCCACTTCTATAGATGGTGTTATCATTCAATAGGACAATCCCTGAAACAGCATCCGCATTACTTATATCATCTAAAAGTGTCCATGTCTTACCGCCATTAATTGAGTAGAAATGATACTTCCCAACAACCGCCATGACCTTTTCTCCAGATGCTGCTAATCGGATAGATGGACTCTCAATGAAAACTGTCCTATATGATGGCGACAATGGACTCTCAATGAAAACTGTCCTATATGATGGCGACAAATGATCACGTATCAAATTGTCTTTATTGTCTGCGGCATCCAGTTTCGGGGTTATAACATTCCATGAATTTCCGATGTCGTTTGAGTGATAAAGGGACCATGCGGTCTGTTTTAATTTAAATGGGGCTGATTCTAAATTTATTTTCAACGTATCTAATGCTATATCTATCCCAGTAGAGCGATTTTCTTCAACATGCTGTGCCGCTACATATAGGTTGTGTTCCGCGACTACTAACGCTGATATGTAAAGTGTTTTGTCTTGCACATTTTCCTGATCAATCAACACCTGTTCCCATACATTGTTATTGAGACGGTATAATCCTTTATTCGTGCCAGCGAAAACTGTGTCTTGAATAGCAGCAATTGTTCGGATTTTCGTGTCTTCCAAGCCTTCGAGCAACGGTGTCCATGTTTTACCAACATCGTCTGTTCGGAAAACACCATTTCTGTAAGCGAGATAGATTGTCATATCTGGGGCATCGTCCCCTAATAATATTTTGCGTATGAGTAGAACATCGTCATCTACCATCTAAACACTCCAAAATCGTTTGATAAGATCGGTGCATACTATATTCACACTTCATTAGCGAAAAATGTTCCACTAACGAACCAATTATCTGTTGTGAATAAATACACGCCATGCTTTTAACTATTATAAGATACTATTTTGGAACTGAAAGGGTGCATAAAATTAGCTAAAGTGGGGAAAGTGATAAATTTAGCTACTTGGAAAGGCCTATTTTATTTATTTCGTAGGTTAGGTAGAGGTAAGCGAGACCTATAGGCGTCAACTTAAGAAAAATGTTGTATTTTTATAAACCATTCTCAATAGGCATGATGATTGAGAATGTGCTATATTTAGTCCCGCCAAATGCCATACGCGCATTCGGAGTTGATTTGGTAGGGACGATATGTTATCTTTCTATGCCGTTCCTACGGAACTCAAGAGAGGAGGGACAACATTTTTCTATAAACATTGCGTCCTTACAGGACTAAAGTGCATTTCTGATATTCAGAAAATCCTTAAATTGACACTTATGGGTAGAGGGAAGCGAGACCCGCTTGCACGCTTATGTTTCAGCGTTGATTCGCTCAGACAATTCCACCCAAACCACAATCCTGAAAATCCTATAATCTTGAAAATCCTGGTTCAGACAAGAGACGCAATGAATTGCGCTTGGTGAATGTGCGAATGACATTCACATTAAACGCGTTTGTTGGAAAAATCAAGGCTATAATACCCTCACAGCAATTCCACAAAAACCTCATTCGCCAAGAAAAGTCCGCGCTGGGTAAGACGTAAATGTGTCCCGTTCTCCTCTAATAGTTCTAAATCCGTCCACTTTTTGATGGCGTTCCCAAACGCTACGTCAACTTTCTCACCGAAACGTTGCTCATAATCCGCTAAACAGATACCCTCTCGTTTACGGAGTGCAAGCATGAAGGTTTCTGCTTTTTCAGCATGCCTTGTTAAACTTTCAGTCTCTGAAATCGGTTTTTTGTGCTGACGGAGTGCTTCAATATAAGGTAGGATGCCTCGGATATTGGTATAACGGATACCATTAACATATCCACATGCGCCAACGCCTAATCCCACATATTCCTGATTATTCCAATAAACAAGATTGTGTTTCACCTCTCGGTTTGGTCGGGCGAAGTTACAGATTTCATAGTGCGTATATCCATGTGAGGTAAGTGTTTCAATGGTCCATTGGAACATATCTGCTTCAGTGTTTTCAGAGGGAAGAACAAGTTCACCGGATTTCCACCACTCATAAAACGGTGTTGACTCTTCCATGACGAGATCATAGGCAGAGATATGTTCGGGTTCAAGTGAGATTGTTTCTCTTAAGGTGTGCTGCCATGCTTCCATCGTTTGCTCAGGGAGAGCAAAAATTAAATCAATATTGATGTTGTCAAACCCAAATTCGCGAGCAAGTTGATAACTGTGCAGGAATTCCTTGACAGTATGGATTCTGCCTAACTGGCGTAATATTTCATTCTGCATCGCTTGCAAACCGAAACTGAGTCTATTTACCCCAGCATCCCGCATCACACTGAGTTTTTCGCCATCAACGGTGCCCGGATTGCATTCTACAGTGATTTCAGTATTGGGAAATATCTGAAAATATTTCTTTATATCGGCAAACAAACGTTCCAAAGATTTGGCAGAAAGAATAGATGGAGTGCCGCCCCCGATAAAAATTGTTTGTAAAGGAGCAGTTTGCGGAGCGTAAAGTTGCATCTCCGTTCGGAGCGCGTCTAAGTAAGTCTTCGCTTGTTCCTTGTGGAAAGAATAGGTATTGAAAGCGCAATAGTAACACTTCGTCGCGCAAAACGGAATGTGGATGTAGAGGGAAGATGGCATTTCAATATTAGTTGTTGTCAAATTCCAATCCGACTCGGATGGCAGAACCCTCGTCAGCATAGGAGAAAGCGTCGTTAATGTGGTCAAACGGGAAAGTATCGGAGATGATTTTATGAAACGGATATTTGTCTCGTGTCCGGCTCAGGAAGTCAAGTGCACGCGGAATGACCCACGGTTCATAAACGATTACGCCTCGAATCGCTTTGCTACACCGAACAATATTGCCGGGGTCAATTTCAGTAGGAAAACCGAGATTGATGTTACCGATCCAGAGATAACGTCCACCCCACTGTAACATTTCTATACCTTCAGCGAGAACGCGGGGCGAACCAACAAATTCTGCGACAAGGTCGGCACCGATACCGCTGGTCTGGTCAAGAACATAATCCACTCGTTCTGCCATATCAAGTTCATCAACGTTGAGGGTATAATCCGCACCAAATTCATGCGCGAGCGCGAGACGTGCAGGAAGCCGATCAAGAACAATGATTTTCCCCGCACCCATTTCCCTTGCCACCGCAGTTGCATAAAGTCCAAGTCCGCCAGCACCTTGGATAACAACCGTATCTCCAAGTGTAATACTAATCTGATTAAGTCCGTAGATCACTTCTGATAAAGCACAGTTTATAGGGGAAACAAGCGTATCCGGCAGTTCATCAGGAACTTTAAAAACCCAATGCCCCGCTTTCATATAGTAATATTCACCGTACGCGCCGTGGAAGTGTGGCGGTTGTTCACTTGAAACACCGAGCCAATCTCTGTAGCGATTCGGACATCCAGGTTTCCCGTTGAGGCACATCCAACAACGTTGACACGGCTTGAAATAGGAGTAAACGATTCGGTCTCCTTCGATTAGCGGCTTCCCTATGCTGTCATTTTGCACGTTGCGTCCCATCGCTTCAATTGTGCCGATCATTTCATGACCAAGCACCTGTGGAACACCACTTGCGATTTTAGGACCGTGTCCTCGCCAAAAATGTAGATCAGAACCACAAATATTCGCCATCCGGATTCGGACAAGCATATCATCAGGTGTCACAGATGGAATCGGATATTCCCGAAATTCCAATGGCGTTTGTGGTTGTGTAAAGATTGCAACCTTACCGGTTTTCATGAAAATCTCTATTGGATTAGATTAGGATCCCCGCGCTACCTCAAACAACAATACCATTTAATATTCATCAAAATTAACAACCTTCCATTGTCCGTCAATGTCTTCGGTGGTAATCACAACATTTCGGGTATGTGTTGTTGTGCCGCCGCGATTCTTGATTATCAATTGATAGTTAAATAGGACGTGTGTTACATTTTCAACTTCGTTTGCGGTTTCTTTTCCGAGTTGTTTATATTCGATTTTCGGCATTTCAGGAGCAGGGTCGCCCGGTACACGCACCTCTTGCAACCGTCCGATTTCTGCTTCCAATTTTTCTGTGGCCAGTCCAGAACTTAACAGGAGTGCTGCCTCTTGGTTAGCAAGTTTGTAGTAGTTATAGATAAAATCTTCGGTGACTGCTTGTGGGGTATTTCTATTTGAACATGCGATTAACAGCAGGAGACACAGAACAGCATATCGTAGTTTCATGTGGTTATTTTTCTTTAGTGCGGATCACCGCTACGTTGAAAATAGGTCGCTCATAAGGGTGAGCAGGACTATTTACAATTTTGCCCAATGCCCACAAGGCGGAGGAACTACCACCATCAAAATTAATAGCGTGTTTAACCCCAATATCATTGAAAAAATCTGCCATTTGATAAAGAGTCATCCCCATGCTGTAACCGGATTTTCTACCATCAACTACAATAAGAAAAAGCTTCTCATCGTTGAATCCCAGAGCACTCCGCGGATGCCGATGCGCAGCGTTGCTATGTCTGTAAGCACTCCTATTACTGCCCCGTGCAAACTCAATTAACTCCGGTTCAATTTCTCCATTTCGTAATAGTCGCAGATTTCCACCGATGCCCGTCTGAACTGTCTGCCATTTTTCAGGTGTAAGTGCAATATCCAATACGCCAGTCGAAGATTTGGGAATCTTCTTATACCAGCGACTTGCCAAGCGCGGTTCTATAGCGAGAATTACACCGTTAGATGGAATAATACTGTTACCACGCGGGTTGACTGCAGTCACAACAAAACGACTCGTGTATTTTCCTGTGAGCGGAAGTGTAAGTTTTTGGAGGGTAAATTCATAACATCGGCGCGTTAAAGTTGACCTTCCAAAGCGAGGTGTATAAAGCACTACCTGACACAATGAATCGCAGATTTGGTTAATTGCGTCTATCGCGAGGGTTTCTTCACCAATGCGAAGTTTCCCGTTTAAGTGAACTGCCTCTAAGAGAAATTCGCCATCAGGGGTAACTCCAAAACTTGTTTCGCCCCACGGTGAAGGTGGCGAATACCCCCATCTATCAATCAATTTAGGAATACTAACGAGTTCACCATCTTGGATGTGGAGGTTGAAAATCATCCCACCACGCCCGTAACTATCTTCACGAATCCCGAAACTACCATTAACACCCGCTACAGGTTTTATCCCTTTTCTCTTGAGTCGTCTTGTAGCACCGCTAACGGTTTCACGCCTGAGAATTTGGGAGTTGGCAAGTTCCACATCAAATCTTAGGTTTTTCTCATCACGGTCCATTTCTGCCACGTAAACAGCCGCTCCACCAATCCAATAATAGCGGTGAAGTTGGAACCCATCTGGCCATCGCTTCGTATCAAGAGCATCTCTGCGTCTAACAGATTTCGGATGTATCTCCTTCGCTTCAACTTTAAAAGATTTTGGACGCGTTTCTTTCACTTCAACCTTATCGGTGGGAGGTTGAAACGGCTCTTTCTCAAGAAAACGCACAGCATTAATGACTAAAATGAAAAGCAGGAGGAGTCCACATATAGCAATTAGTTTAGGCAAAGGACTCCGATGATTATTTTCTGTGTACATAAGATTTTCCTACATTTCGTGATGGTAGTAGCAAGTTTTCCATAAGGAGCGTTATAGCTGGCTCGCTTATTTGTGTTATTCTCAATTATAACTGAAATTTTTCCATATTGCAAAGGGTTTATAGGATAAGTCGCGGGGGTAGAGGCGATTTACTATCTTCACTGTTTCAATTTAGTGTAAAAATTGTGCTGGGAGGACATTTACGCACGAATGAATGTTATGCTTGATTGTGAATCATTCGGGTCGTGCGGGTTTAACGACTTTGAACTTAACTTCACCCGGTTTGACATAACCGAACCTTTTTCTGACAAGTCGTTCCTTGGTGAGAGTATCGTTTTTCAGCATTTCCACACGCTGCTTGAGTCGATCACGTTCGTTTTCCAACTCTTGTATCTCTGCTTGGTAGCCTTTTTCCACCAGTTGCGCCTGTTGCCAGTCTCTATAACCGTTCTGGAATTGTCTGACGCTGACTATAAGTAAAGCTAATGCTATAATGAATAAGATTACGCGAAAGATACGCATAAAGTGAGCCTTTAAAAGCATATTTGGGACAGCAAAACACTGTCCCAATTCTAAAATGGAGTTTAACGGGAATCAGCCAAATTATAGAAAACTTTCCTGCCAGCGAAAATTGCACTATCGCCAAGTTCTTCTTCTATACGTAGGAGTTGGTTATATTTACAAACACGGTCAGTACGGGAAAGCGAACCGGTTTTTATTTGTCCCGCGTTGGTTGCCACGACAAGGTCAGAAATAGTGGTATCTTCGGTTTCACCTGACCGATGTGAGACAACAGCAGTATAGTTGAAACGCCGCGCAAGTTCAATGGCATCAAGCGTCTCTGTTAAAGTTCCGATCTGATTCACTTTAATGAGGATAGAATTACCGATTTGTCCATCAATTCCTTGCTGCAATCGAGTGGTATTGGTAACAAAAAGATCATCACCAACGAGTTGGACTTTATCGCCAATTGCATCGGTTAAATGTTTCCAACCTTCCCAGTCGTTTTCGTCCATGCCATCTTCAATCGAAACGATTGGATATTTTTCACAGAGTTCGGTGTAAAAACCAACCATTTCTTCAGGTGACTTAGTCGGTTGTGCCTCTGCCTTTAATTCATAGGTGCCGGTATCGTGATTGTAGAATTCACTTGAAGCCGCATCTAACGCTAATAGGATATCTTCACCAGGGGTATATTTAGCACGTTCAATTGCTTCAATGATTACCGATATGGCTTCTTCATTGGAGTCTAAATCGGGAGCAAAGCCTCCTTCATCCCCAACTGCAGTGTTACAATTTCGTGCTTGCAAGACCGCTTTGAGGCTGTGAAAAATTTCTGCTCCCATACGTAGTGCTTCAGTGAAACTACTTGCCCCCGCTGGCATCACCATAAATTCTTGTATGTCAACGTTATTATCGGCATGTGAACCACCATTTAGGATATTCATCATCGGCAATGGCAGTTCTTTGGCATTCGTTCCACCGATATAGCGAAACAGAGGTTGTCCAAGTTCAGCAGCAGCAGCTTTAGCCACAGCGAGTGAGACACCTAAGATTGCATTTGCACCAAGATTACTTTTGTTATCAGTCCCATCAAGTTCGCGCATAGCAGCATCAATCTCGTTTTGCGCGAATACATCTTCTCCCGCAAGTGCATCTGCAATGACAGTGTTAACATTCTCAACCGCCTTCTGAACGCCCTTGCCTAAGTAACGTTCTGTATCTTTATCACGAAGTTCAACCGCTTCGTGTTCACCTGTAGATGCACCTGAGGGGACCGCCGCACGTCCAAACGCCCCTGATGCTAAATTAACGTCTACTTCAACCGTGGGGTTACCTCGTGAATCCAGTATTTCTCGTGCATGAAGATAGATTATTTCTGACAAATTGCTTCTCCTTCCGAAGCTTATAATTCTAAGATTTGTTGTCTAATAAATTGTATCATATTCAGGTTTTTAAACCACCACTATTCTTCAATAACAGCATCGGCAAGCAGATATGCTGATGCCAAAAAGACAAGGCTTGAACCTACCAACATCATCAACCAGAATCTATCTTCCAATCCGCCAGTTACTAAAATAGAGACGGTGCATTTTGTGCCACCCATAATAATTGGAATGACAAGCGGAAGAAGGATGACGGAGAGTAGGCTTTCACCACCATTTGTACTTGTAGACATGCCCGCTAACAGCACACCGACAGCACAAAAACCGAGCGTGCCGATACTTAGCACGCCAAGCAATTTTAATAATGTAACCACCGTCACATCATCGAATAACTCAAAGAATTGGAGTGCGATGGGTGTAATAACAATTTCCAATAGAAATAGGAAAACGACGTTGCTAATAACTTTGGAAAGGTAAACATGGCTCGCATCAACACCGGTAAGTCGAATGCCGTGCAAAGCACCGTGTGATCGTTCTATTGCGAATGAACGATTCAAGGTAATAATTCCGGCAAAAACAAACGCTGCCCAAAGAACACTCGCAGCTAATTTTCCACGTTCTGTCTTTTCGGTAGGAAATTCCGGTCCAAAAGCAAAAGCAAAAATGAGGACAACAAGTACGCTAAAAACAAAGATTAATGCCAGCGTCTCCTTTGAACGGAATTGTAGTCCAAGGTCTTTACGAATCAACGCAGCAATCTGACGGAGTGCCTTCATGTTTGTCTCAATTTGAAGTAGTGTTTATCAACCTCTCTTCGTACATCCGTAGTAAAGTCTCTACTTCAATTTCGTCTTTTTTTGCGATCTCATCCAATTCCCCATTTATCATAAAAAGAAACCTTGTGCCTACAAGATAACCCAATTCGATGTTGTGTGTTGTAATGAGAACACCCTTGCCATTTTGCCGTTCTTGTGTGATACGATCTACGACAAACTGCTTGGCAGAAGCGTCAAGTCCAGAGAATGGCTCATCAAGTAATAAAATTGAGGGAGAGTGGAGAAGTGCTCTGGCGATCATAAAACGCTGCGTCATACCGCGAGAAAAAATGTGAAGTGGTTCATGGATAAAGCGGCTTAAACCGACATCGTCCAGAAGTGTTTTGCAGCGTGTTTCCAAATCATTGACCCCGTACATCTGTCCGAAAAACCTGAGATTCTCAAACGGAGTCAATGTCGGATAAGCCAAATGCTCATGGACAATTACTCCTAAAGTGTTCCGCACTTCTGCGTAGTCAGCGACTGCATCCATGCCTCCAATATCAAGTTCCCCGGATGTTGGATGGAGAAGAGTCGCAAGTATTTTGATGAACGTCGTTTTGCCAGCACCGTTAGGACCGAAAATTGCTACCACTTCTCCAGGGTTGATCGTGAGATTAACGTTTTTGACAATCGTACGGTGTCCAAAAATTTTTGTGATCTGGGAAGCGTTGAGACGCATAGTGTAGGATATATTGTAATTCTGTTGTAGGAACAAAAAGAAAAGGGCAGGTGTTTTACCTGCCCTTACCGTTTCGTTTTACATCATGCGCTGGATAATTGCAGCCCCTTGCTCAGGCGTAACACCGAGGGGTTGATGCGCCATCGGACCGTCTTCCAAAACGGGTTCCATCTGATCCAAGGAGGGGCGACTAGTGTCATGATAGAATAGCCCAATCTGAGTATCATGACCATCCTTAACCGCTTGCTCAAGCGCCGTGGCTTTGTCACTTGTGTCATGATTTTCAAGAAAATTAACTCGCTCCTTCCAAAAATCGAAAATTTCATCATCTTTCCACGTAATACAAGGACTGATAACATCAATGAAAGCGAATCCTTTGTGTTGCATCCCGTTGTACATTAATTCTACGAGTTGATCACGTTCTGAACTAAATGCTCTTGCAACATAAGTAGCACCTGAGACAATTGCCATCGCAACAGGGTTGAGAGGTGTTTCTATATTGCCGAACGGAGTACTTTTAGTGCTTTCACCTACAACGGTAGTAGGTGAGGCTTGACCGATGGTCAACCCGTAAGTTTCGTTGTTCATCACAATGTAGAGGAGATCAACATTTTTCCGCATCGTATGGATGAAATGGTTCCCGCCGATGCCGTATCCGTCACCATCGCCGCCAGTAACGACGACATTCATCTCGTGATTAGCGAGTTTAGCACCCGTTGCTACGGCAAGTGAACGTCCATGTAGCGTGTGCATTCCGTAAGTATTGATAAATCCGGGAAGATTAGAAGAACACCCAATTCCGCTGACAGTGAGGTGATCATGATTGCCACGACCACATTTTGCGTAAGCATTTTGTAACGCATTCAGTACACCGAAATCACCACAACCTGGACACCAATCGGGATTAACATCACCTTTAAAATCTCTCGCTGTAGGAGCACCTTGAATCGGTCTTTCTTTTTTCGCCATTTGGTTTATCCTCCTTTGTTAGACAACAATTTCTTGGTATGGTACGTAGAGGTCGGTTTTACCGATTAAAAGTTCACGGGCCCCGTCAACAATGTGGTGAGGCATAAATGGTTCACCATCATACTTACGGATGTGTCCGTTTGCCTTAAAGCCTGTTTCGCCTCGTAAGAATCGGGCAAACTGACCTGTGTAGTTGCATTCAACAATAATTGTGTGCCCTGATTTTGCCAACACTTCGTTTATAGCGTCTTCGTCCATCGGATAGAGCCATTTGAATTGAATATGGTTCGTTACAATACCTTCTTCAGTTAAGGCTTGTGCAGCTTCCGAAATTACGCTGTGTGTAGAACCCCATCCAATGAGTGTGACTTCAGCATCTTCAGGCCCTTCAAGCGTTGGCGGTGGAAGGAGTTTGACGATACCTTCCATCTTTCGTTGCCGTTTTTCCATGATGTCGCGTCGCTTATGTGGGTTGGTAAATTCATCACTGATGAGTCCACCATCTTCATCATGATCATCGGTAGCAACAACGTGCACGTGCCCTGGCGTGCCAGGAATAGCGCGCGGTGAAATTCCACTGTCAGTAATTTGATAACGCAGGTATTCACCTTCTGTTTGTCCAAGTTCAGTTATCAACTCACCACGATCAATCTTCGGCTGCCAATTGATAGAATCAGGATCAAATGTTGTATAGCCCATTGAGAGCGTAAGATCGGACAGAACCATACCGGGGCATTGGAACTTATCAGTGAGATTGAAAAGTTCAGGAATAGTGTCAAAACCGTCCATGATACTGATAGGAGCAACGATGATTTTTGGAAAATCACCTTGACTTGCACCCATGAGTTGCCAAAGATCACCTTGTTCCGTTTTTGTGGGCAAACCTGTAGAAGGACCGCCGCGTTGAACGTTAATGACGACAATAGGGATTTCCATCATGGCAGCACTGCCGATCGCTTCTGACATCAGTGCAAATCCGCCACCTGAAGTCGCACACATTGCTCGGCAGCCAGCGTGTGCAGCACCGATAACCATGTTGATAACACTGATTTCATCTTCACATTGACGCACCATGATGTTCAAATTTCGCGCATTCGCTGCCATCCAGTGGAGGACACCAGTTGAAGGACTCATTGGATAGGCACAATAGAACTTAACACCTGCCGCCGCACCTCCCATTGCCATTATTCCATTTCCTTCACCGAATGCAAGGGCAGGTTCCTGTTTTACAAATTGTGTATCAAAGGGAGTAAAGTTTTCCGCAGCATGTTCATATCCTGCAGTCGCTACCGTTATGTTGGCATCTACAGTTTCCTGTCCTTTGCGCTTGAGAAACGCACTGATGATCATCTCCTCAAGCACCTTTAAGTCCGCACCCACGAGGTTCAAAGCTGTACCAAGCAGACACGTATTCAGACATGCTCTTTGTAACTTTCTTTCTTCAATCCCGCTGGAGAATTCTTTGTAAGGAATAGGACACAACTGGATGTCGTCTCGTTCTGGTGCCTGTTTTTTTACATCATCGCTGTTATAGATGAGGGCACCACCGGGTCTGACGTGTGGTATATGCTTTTCTAAACTGTTTCTATCAAGAGCAATGATAAGGTCAATCTCGTCGCCGTGGTTGGCAACTGGCTCTGAACTAATTCGGATGGTAAGGAAGGTATGACCGCCGCGGATGAGGGATTGATAGGCACTATAAGTGAAAACGTGCAGTCCGTACCGAGCACAAAACTGACCCAAACTTTTTCCAAGCGTTTCTATACCTTGTCCGGGTGCCCCTCCTACAGCGACTACAAAATCGTATTTAGCCATCTTAGCTCCTTTCTATTTTGTAGATAAATATATTCACTTTATTAACTATTTTTATTAATTCGCAGTTTTTTCATAGAATCTTCTTTGTAAACAATCCTAATATTCTTCTTTTTCTAATTATACCATATTTACACATTACTTTTCAAGTTTTTATTTATTCTGGGCGTATGAAGTTTTGTCATTAGCCACTCCCTTTCTTGTAGGAGGGCTTGTAAGTCCGATATTTTTTTATGGTAGGACGGTGATTTCTGTGCTTTGCAGCGTATTACGCACGATAAATTATACCATTTCTGAAAAATAACTTCTCATTTCAAATTATCTGTTTGTAGTCGCGCAATTCATTGTGCCTCTTACATTCTTTCTTCTGTTGATATTCCATGAAATTACCTTATACTATAGTGGATTATAGAAATAATTCTACATTTCCGCTGTAGGAGCGATCTCCGAATCGCGACAGAAACTTAGGAGCAGTCGGGAATCAGAGTTCCCTCCTACAGTTCAAGAATGTAGCGTTAATGCTAATCTCTACCATAAATGGGACATTGTATTTTAGAAATGGTATATTTGACGAAAGTCATAAGTGCATGAGGCTTGATTTATTACGGAAAATTGAATTCGCGTTACACTAACTATAATGCTCTTAGTGCTTCTTGTGCCTCTGGAGTTCCAATTTTATCTAATGCAAATGCGACATGATGTTGAACACGCTCAGAATCATCTTCAAGTGCCTTGATGAGTGCGGGCACCGCATCTGCTGCTGCTGCTTCCATTCTGGCGAGTGCATAAGCAGCATAAGTTCGCACCTCGTCGTCGGGGTCAGTCAAGGCTTGAATAAGTGCGGGGATTGCACTTGTTGCCGCTACACCCATCCCGCTGAATGCGCGAACTGCGTATTCTCGAAGCTCTTCGCTCGGTTTTTGGGTTAATACTTCCAGCAAAAACGGTATTGCGGGTTCACCTATACGGGTAAGGGCACTGATGATAGCAAGCGCATGATGTCTTTCAGCAATCTCCATCTCATCAATTAGATCAGGTATTGCGGGTTCACCGATTGCTGCTAATATATCTGCGGCTTTATCAGCTACATCCGAGAGGTTATGTGCCAGGGCCTCAATGAGTTGCGGTATTGCGGGTTCACCGATTGCAATTAATTCTGATTTTGCAGTATCACGTACATCATCATCCAATTCCTCCAAATCTTCTATCAAGTCTGCGATACGCCCTTCATCACTCATCCATTAATTCCTTTTGCTGTTTCCTAAAAATGGTTTGTTTTTTCAATAAGTTTCAATAGTAAATGTTAGTTGTCCAATCCACGTTCTTTGCGCTGGTCAAGAATCTCAGTAAGCCGTTCGGTTTGTTCCTTACGTAATCGGTTGTAGACCCGTTCCGAAATATCCTGTTTTTCCTGCGCCTGATCAAGCAGTGTTATAAATTCAAGTCTTGCTGTTCGAGCGTGTTCAAGGTCAGCATCACTAAGTTTACGGAGCCAACCCGTGTCCGTCGCCGTAGGCTGCGCATCATCAGATTCTTCAGAAGCACGTTGCGCACGGCGGAGCATGAAAATCGCGGCGACAAGAAATCCGCCTGCCAAAGCCGCAGCAATCGCAATAAATGCCATTTGACCGATATTAGATTTGGGTTTAGGTATTCCCAAATTTAAGTCAACTATTTTACCTGATGAGAACCCTCCCTTTCGAGCTGAATAAGCCTTATAAACCACACCATTAATCGCCTCATATTCAGGTGTGTTAAAATGCTTTGAATGTGGAACCAGATTGATACCATCTTGAATAAGTATGGCAATTTGGTCTGTGTGAAAAGGCATCCGACGGGATAAATCAAATTCAGCGCTATTAACAGGATAGAGGTACTCGTACACTATTAGCGTTGAACCGTGGGGTAACGGGTCAGTTAGGACAATGTGACTACCAGTAGAACTAAGTTTTAGGGATTTAGGGGTACGAGGGTGAGGATGAAATCCTTTATGTGTTTTCGGTAGATCAAAATTGAACCCAACTGTTTCTCCGTCGCGAACAATTTGGAATGGAGAGGTATTCAAGTTTTCAACATTCAGGAACTCATTGACTACAACAACGCCTTCCTTTGCAAGCGTTTCAGGCGTTCTGCCGATCAAAATAGTAAACGATTTTATCTGAATCTGCGATGGGTCCTCTGTTACACCACCGATCTCAATGTCAATAACAATGTTTGGCACAAATGAAGATAGGACTAAATCCTTTTCTATATGTTCTCTGCCATCATAGTTTGTAGAGACCGAATAATGTGTTTCAATATCTAATGGCAGATTTTCAAAGCGATAGTTGCCGTCTTTATCAGTTGTTGTTTGCTGTGGTGTAACGTCTCCCGCTTTATGAGCATTAAGGGTAACAGGATGGTTAGCAATAGGTTTATCCGACTTTTTATCTGTTAATTTGCCGTGAATGTTGCCGACATCGTTTTGGGAATAGATCGTGGAAACACACAGCAGAAATATAACTGTTATTACCAACAGATTACGGAAATATCGAACAACTTCCGCACGTTTTAAGACGCTGTAACCTCTTTTAATTAAAAACAAATCTCTGTGTATCTTCATTATTTGCGTTTCTGTTGTTTAAATCTTTCAATTTCAGCTTCTACATCTGTCTTCGCAGCAGTTTCCAGTTGGCTAACAATGTTAACTGTTTCTTGCAACAACTCAGTTCGTAGTTCCTTGTAATCTTTTTCTGAAAGTTTTCCAGTTTCATAATCTTCATCAAGGTCAGCCAACGCAGAATAACTCTGTTCACGTTCCAGAGAGAGCGTTTGCATGCGCGCTTCTGTTGCGTCAACCTCTGGGAGAATAGCCGCTCTGCCAAAAAGTGGGAATATGAGATATGCCAAAAGTCCAGTGCCAAAGAGAATTATCCACAAAATTACAAGAAAAGCCATAACAGTACCCTAATTTTGTTCCTTGTATTTTTCCAGTTCTGATTCAACCTGTTGTTGTAATTCATCAGAAATCTGCTGGTCAGGTTGTGTTGAAGATATATCGTTGCTTCGTGATTGGTGCCGAACTACCCAAATCACACCACCGATAACTATTAGTATAACTGCAGGCATTATATAAGCAAGCCAATTAATACCTTCTGCCTTCATAACTGCGGAAAACTGAGATCCATAAGTTTTAAGGTAAAGAGTGCGAATTTCCTCAACGGTTTGGCCTTCGGTCAACGCGTCTATAAAATGGGTCTCAATCGCCTGAGCAGTAGCACATACACATGCCTTATTCGTTTCTCGGACACATCCGCATGGACAGTATAATGTTGTCAGCAGTTCTTGTAATTGTGATTCGAACTCAAAATCCTTTGATGTGTCGCTATCTGTTGTCTGCACTTGTGCTGTAACAACACTGACAAAAATAAATGAGATAACTATCATCAGAAGAAAAAAACAAATCTTTTCAACAGATCGTGGATTAAAGGTTTTCATTGTGTCCACCTATGCTGTCTGAGAACGCTGATTAGGATCGGATTTCTGCGCAATTGCTATAATGCCACCCAACACCATCACAGCAACACCTATCCAGACAACCTTAATCAGAGGATTGTGGTAGATTGCAACGTTGATATCGGTGTCTGTGTCTATCTTTGCTGGCAAAGGACCGAGAGCGGTATAGAGATCGTTTAGGCCGATCGCATGTATCGCAGACTCAATTGTACCTTGCTCACCATCTTCTTCTTGTTTTGCTTGATGGTAATAGTGGCGCGCAGGTTTCATCGTTGTTACCTGTTGACCATTCTTTTCTACATCAAAAACGACTCCTCTCCGTAAGTAATTTTCGTGTTCCTCTTCAAACGTATCTTTCATTGTCAATTGATAAGCACCTACTTCCATTGAGTCGCCAAGTTTAAGGCTGCCTTCTTCAAGCAAAAAATACCCTTTTGAACCCATAATACCTATGTAGACAATAACAATACCGATATGGATAATATAACCACCGTATCGTCGTTTGTTACGCTGAATAAGAAGCCATAAGCCGTTGAGAAAGGAACTCTCTTGCCGTTTAGCACGGAGCTTAGCCCCGCGATTAAATTCGCTAAAGATTGCAACCACAACAAACACACTTGCAAAAACACAAAGCACTGAATAAATTGGAATCGGGTTTCCACTGAAAGTTAGGAATTCCCATACCCGCATGAACAAATTCGGTGTAGAAACTTCAGCAGTAACTTCTGAAGCAGCTATAGGAGCAGCGGATGCTCTGAAAGCAAGGAATATCCATGCCACTGCTGCCGCTATCAAACCGATTAAAATCGGTGATACAAACATGCGGCGGAAATTGTTTGGCGTAATCTTTTTCCAAGAAATAATAGGACCGGCACCCGTCAAGAAGAGGAGTAGGAGTCCGGGAATAATAACCACTTTGTTGAAAAAGGCTTCGGGAACAGCCGATTTTTCACCGTTAATCGCTTCAGAAATAATAGGCCACAACGTTCCCCAAAGAATAATCAAGGTCAATCCAACGAGAAGCCAATTGTTCATAACAAAAGCACTCTCGCGGGAGAGGAGGGATTCAAGACGGTTAGCACTTTTGAGTCGTTGCCAACGGTATACCAAAAGTGCGATGACGCCCCCGGTTGAAGCGAGAATAAAGCCCAAAAAATACCAGCCAATATCGGATTGTGCAAAGGAATGCACCGATGAAATAATCCCACTTCGTGTAATAAATGTTCCTAACAAGGTGAATTGGAAGGCTAGGGTAATCAGGAGGATATTCCACAATTTAAGCATATTTCGCTTTTCTTGTATCATCACAGAATGCAGATATGCGGTGCCGAGTAGCCACGGCATAAAGGAAGCGTTTTCAACCGGATCCCATGCCCAATATCCACCCCAACCGAGTTCTTGATATGCCCAATTACCACCGAGTGTGATCCCAATAGTTAAAACGATCCATGAAAACAGCATCCATCTTCGAGAACGGAGTATCCAATCACTACCGATTCTGCCGGATGCAAGTGCTCCCACAGCAAAAGCAAAAGGAACTGTGAGACCAATCCATCCGATGTACAAGGAGGGTGGATGAATCGCCATGCTGGGTGTCTGAAGGAGCGTGTTCATCCCATCTCCATCAACTCGTGTTAAACCATCCGGAAATCGGGCAAGTGGGTTGTAAACACCTTCAATTACCCCTGTGACGACAATAATAAAAAAGAGTTGGACAATGGCAATGGGAATTAATGCGTAATCCGCAAGCGTGTCACTCGCTTTTTTGTTTTGCCAGACAACGATAGCACCAGCAATGGTAAGTATCCAAAGCCAGAGTAGGAGCGAACCAGACATTGCCCCCCAGAGTGCCGTGATCTTATAGAGGAGCGGTTGCGCTGCACTGGACACTTCAACGACATACCGCATTGAGAAATCGTCTGTTACAAAACCAAAGATTAGCGCACCTGTGGCAATAGTAATGAGGATAAAGGTTGCGATTACAGCGTTTCGACCACTCTGTACAGCGTTTGGATTTTTCTCACGTAACCCAATGCATAGTAAAACAATTGTCCATATCGCAGAAAATACGGAAAGCCATATTACAGCTTGTCCAAGTTCGGCTGTCACCGCTTGTATGCTTGCTACGAGTCCCTCTATGAACATAGTAATCCTCTGTCATCTGACTGTTGCGAAATATATCAAAAAAAAAAAAAAAAATCCCTAACGTTTAGAGTTTAGTAGGAACTCTTTTGCGTTGTCGCACTCTCAGCACCTTCGTATTTAGACGCGCATTTTGTTGTTAATTTCGTAGCGACAACAAGGTTTTTCTCCGCATCATACATGCCTTCAACAAAAACGTTACCGCCATCAATGAAGTTATCCGGTTTGAGATTGTTGTAAACCACATTCACTGTCTCACTGCCTTCAGGTTCGCGTATTGCAAACGTCAACTTAGTATTGGCAGCATCCCAAGAAGAACTCTCCTCTGAAATGACTCCAACAAGTTTCACATTTTGATTATCCGTTTTGTCTGCATCAGCGACAAGTTTAGCAGGGGAAAGTTCTGGCATGCTTTCTTTTTTAGTCGTAGACAACACCAAAAACCCAAAACCACAAAGCAAAATAGCACTGGCAGCAATAATTTTCAATCTTCTCTGTTTCATGTTAACATCCTCCGTAACAGCACCAAATTTCCCTAAAACACGCTGATGAGATACAAAATCGCGCGTCAACGATGTTATTAAAATATCCTAAAATAGATATGATAAATCCTTCATTATTATAAAAATAATACTTGACTTTAGATTTTAAATCAAGTTAAAATAGTATCAAATTGAAACATACTACGGAATTCCGTGTCTATCCTTTTTTAAATATCACCCAATCAACTCAAATGCGTGTGAGGTATTGATAACCCATGAATCTTAATTGGCAGCATCATCCATGGGCAGGCGTATTTCCTGCAACACTCTGTCCTTTCCATTCAGATGAATCAATTGATGAAGACGGTTTACGTCAGTATATGCAGGAACTCGCCAGCGTAGATGGCATAAAAGGTGTCGTCTGCAATGGACACACTGGTGAAATCATGTCCCTCCGTCTACATGAACGGCAGCGCGTCACCCAAATTACCGCTGAGGCTGTTGGCAACAAGGTTAAAGTTGTTTCAGGTGTTAGTGCGGAAGGGAGTCTACCCGCAATTGATGACGCGCTTGCAGCAAAGGAAGCGGGGGCGGATGCGATTCTACTAATGCCTGCACATCACTGGTTGCGTTTCGGTAGAACACCGGAAACCGCAGTCGGTTATTTTCAAGATGTCGCTGAAGGTGCGGACATACCTATTATTGTACATCAATACCCTGCGTGGACAAAGGCGGGATATAGCCTTGAAGAGATGTTAGAGATGGTGAAAATCCCACAAGTTGTCTGCATAAAAATGGGTACCCGCGACATGGCACGCTGGCGTTGGGATTACGAACAATTGAGAGAAGCTGCGCCGCATGTGCCAATCTTGACCTGCCATGACGAATATCTGCTCGCTTCGCTTTTGGAAGGTAGCGACGGTGCCCTTATCGGATTTGCGGGATTTGTTCCTGAATTGATGGTTGCTGTTGTACACGCCGCGCTCAATAACGATTTGATAGGCGCGCGTAAAGCACGTAATCAGGTAGACACGTTGGCTCGGATTGTTTACAATTTCGGTGAACCGAGCAGTGATGCACACCAACGCATGAAATGTGCCAGGTGGTTAATGGGTCGATTCCCATCAATGACCATGCGCAGACCATTGCGTCAATTGTCTACCGCTGAAATAGACAAAATCCGAAATGAACTTGAGACAGTTGGTTATCAGTGTGTTAATTAGATGCAAGATTAAAGGTAGTAGGCACGCTCCGCGTGCCGTAAACAAGTTGAAAGAAAAATGTCACGTTTAAAATATGCATTAATCGGTCACGGACGCCGAGGTTCAGCACATCTATCAACCGCTGCTGCGCTAAAGGATATCTTTGAAGTCGTTGCGGTATGCGATGCACATCAAGAATCAGCAGAAGTGGGCGCAGCAAGAGTTGGTGTCAAAGCATACACCGATGTCCGCAAACTCGTTGACGAAATGTCTCCCGATGTCTGTGATGTTGTTGTGCCTGCACCGCTACATCATATCGTTTCCTGTTATCTGTCCCGTCGCGGCATCTCACATAACGTTGAAACAGGGCTTGCCCCAACACTCGGTTTGATGGACATGATGATAGCAGACGCAGCTGAAAATGGTGTAAAATTGCAAACATCCGAGAACTTTCCCTTTGTTCCCGTGGAACAGTTTGTCTGCAAACTTATTCAGGAAGACGTAATTGGCAAGGTTCATAAATGCTATCGGTTGTTTTCCACAACTGGTTACCACGGACTTGCGGCAATACGGTGTCGGATGAACGCAGCGCCGACTACGGTAAGCAGTATAGGACATTCGATGCCTGTTGTGCCTTATGTTGATAGAGCAAAACGCGATTTCAATCGGGAAGGTCTTGAATTTTACGCTGTTGATTTTGACAATGGCGGACTCGGTATCGCTATGGTAGGCAATAAGAATGGATGCCTCGGACGGAACAAACTTGTCGGATTTGAAACGTGCGGTGAACGCGGCACAATTATCACAAACGGCAACCAAGGTGCTTCCGGCGGTGAAACTGTCAACGTTTGCACAGATGAAGATATTAGTCAAAACGCAGGAAGAGCACAAACTTACGATTTTCAGAGAGAATACGGAGAGGATAAGGTTCTGCAGCGTATCTTTGTGGAACTCCCCGAATCCCTTGGTGGCACGGTTGAATGGCTTAATCCCTATCGGTATACCCAAATTTCCGAGGGTGGCATCTCGCTTGCCACAATGCTTGATGGTATCGGGCGCGCTGTCCAAGAAAATACACAACCACTTTGGACAGGCGAAATGGGTAGGGCAGATCAGGAGATGGTTATTGCCGCACACCGTTCTGTCCAATCAAATCGGCAACCGATTCATCTCCCGCTTGAACCTGATCCGGAAGAAGAAGCTGTATTTGACCAGAATTTTGAGGAACAATTTGGGATTCATCCTCGTGAAGATATTGAAAAGGCGTTACAAGTTAATTTTAAAGCGCGTTAACTGAAGCGCATAATACCATTTCTAAATGATTATGTAGCATTATTTCGTAGGTCGGGTAGAGTTTACGAAACCCGACAAATGCTAAAAAGCGCATTTAGCGTTGATTTGGACACGTATGATTGATGAATGTTTTCCATGTCGGGTTTCGCTGCGCTCTACCCGACCTACAGTTTATTATGGCTCAAATTCTTATTTATAATGAAAGTTTTTCAAAAATATTATAACAACAAGCTGCGGTATCCGAGGTATGATAATCTGCAGCTTTGAATTTGTCTATAGACTTCAAATAATAGAAAGGAAAAATATGAAGGAAATTAAAATTGGTTTTATTGGTTCGGGTGGCAATGCAAATGGTCACATGAATCGGTTATCAGAAATGGAAGGCGCGAACGTTGTTGCGATATGTGATATTGTACCACAAAAAGCACAAAACGCTGCCGAAAAACACAACGCGGATCCGTATACAGAACATCGCGCAATGTTGGAACGGGATGATCTTGATGCTATCTATCTAAGTCTCCCCGTTTTCGCACACGGTCAACCTGAATTGGATGTGATTGAACGTGGCTTACCATTTTTCGTTGAGAAGCCCGTGGCGATTAACATGGACATTGCCCGTGAAGTTGAAGCTGCTGTCACAAAAGCAGGATTGATAACCTGTGTCGGCTATCAACTCCGTTATCTCGGTTCAACGCGGATAACGCAGAAAATCCTTGCAGAAAAGACAATTAATATGGTTGTCGGCAAGTACTGGTGCGGAAGTGGACGCGGTAATCCCGAAGGTTGGCTACGCCAATGGAACAAATCTGGCGGTCAATTAGTTGAACAAGCCACACACACGATTGATATGATGCGTAACCTCATTGGTGAAGTGGAATCGGTCTATGCAATGCAGGCAAATCGCTTCCTCAAAGAAATTGATTGTCCAGATAGCAATAGCGTGACGCTCCAATTTAGCGATGGCGTTGTCGGTTCAATGACAGCCGCATGGGCTTATGCAGGTGGTTGGAACAATGCAAATGTTTTAGATATCCTATATGAAGGTGAACTGTTGAATTGGAATCCAGCAAGAGTCTCCGTACAGGAAGATGGTGAATGGGTGGATAAAACAGAACCTGGTCCCACCATTGACGAAGTATTTGTGAATGCAGTCCGTAGCAGTGATGCGTCCCAAATTTTGAGTCCGTATACCGATGCTGTTAAAACACTTGAAATATCTCTCGCAGCAAATCTCTCCGCACAAGAGAATAGGCTGGTAGAAATTTCTTCACTATAAGGTGAGAATATGGCAAAAAAATATCGCGCGGCAATCGTTGGGTGCGGAGGCATCTCGAACGCACATGGAAACGCTTGGCGAAACGTCCCAGAAATTGAGATTGTCGGTGCATGTGATGAGAAGTTTGAGTCACTCTCGCGCTTTGCCACAGAATATAACGTTGAGAATACTTACAACGACCTCCGACAGATGCTGGAGAAACAGAACCCCGATATCCTTGTCGTTGCAACGTGGCCCTCAAGCCATCTCAAAAATGTGTTAGAAGCAGTACGGTGTGGTGTGAAGGGAATCCTCGTTGAAAAGCCGATTGCTGTCAATACATCACAACTTGAACAGATGATTCAGGTTACGGAAAATGCCAACATCATCTTGATGGAAGCGTTTATGTACAGGCATCATCCCTTAACGTTGGCGGTAAAAGAAAAGGTTGAGGAAGGAGCAATCGGGGATGTCCGATATGCACGCTCATCTTTTTCCACTGGACTCACGGATAGAACAAATTGGCGGTTAAGAGGTGATCTCGGTGGCGGTGCCGTGATGGACTTAGGGTGCTACTGCATCAATATTATCCGCTATGTCCTGGGACAAGAACCGCAATCTGTGTGGGCTACAGGGAAGTTTGAACCGATTAACAACGTTTGGGAAACTTTAATCGGGACAATGGATTTTGGTGATGGTGTCACAGGGCAATTTGATTGTAGTTTCGGATGGACATGGCGTGAATGTTATGAAGTTGCTGGCACAAAAGGAACACTCTTCGTCCAGTCGGCATGGGGAAACAGTGAAGGGGAAGCACACTTCACCGTCAATGGAGAAACATTCAGTGTTACCGGTGTAAATCCTTATGCTGCTGAAATTTTGAATCTGTGTGAAGCAGTAGAAAACGGCACACCACTCCGCTTGCCAATTTCAGACGCGCTCGGAAATATGCGCGTCATTGATGCCTTGCATGAATCTGCACACACCGGCCAGCGAATTAGCGTACCTAATTAACCTTTTATCTCATAAATCACTTGTAGGACGCGTCTCTCTGTACCGTCCTACAATGTCAAGTTAACACAGGATAACAATAATCCTGAAAATCCTTGTCCAGATGCACGTCATCAGGATAAAATTCAAAATAGGTTGAACTCATCTACTACTCCCGTGTATAATAGTACTACACAAAACAGCGAAGCCAAGTTGTCGCTATTAAATACGCCTCCCTAATTCGCTGAGCATTCTGTTTATAGGGGTAACCTGCCGTTATGTTTGAACAACTTATGAAGTACCCGATTGACGTTTTTCGTGAAGGGGATTTTTCGTTCGGTGTGCCAATACCGGGACTTCTTATCTTTGTCCTAATGGTCGGACTTGTTGCAGCAACCATTTGGGCATATCGGAGCGCAAGAAGTCAGACTGGACGCGTGTTCCGTGGATTTCTCATTGTTCTTCGCACCATTGTCCTATGTATCCTCGCCTTCTGTTTACTCAAGCCTTTTCTAACAATATATCAAAACAATCCTGATGATTCCTATCTTTTAGTGATGGTTGACCGTTCCAAAAGCATGCAGATTACTGATTCAGATGATGGTGAGTCAAGGTTAACTCAGGTGAACCAACTGCTCTTTGGTGAAAATCCTGAAGATGGCGGCGGGCTTATTGACAAACTGAATGCCAACAAATTCAAGGTCAGACTCTTTGGATTTGACACCGAGGCAAAACGAATTGAACCTAAGACATTATCCAACGCGGCTGGCGAAAACACAAATATCCCAAAAGCCCTAAATGAGGCACTTGAAGATTTACAAGGCATCCCGCTTTCCGGTATTGTGCTTTGCACCGATGGCGTTGACCGAAGTGGTACGGACATAACAAAGTTTGTGATGCAAGTTCGAGAAAGGAAAGCACCTATCCATACCGTCGGTATCGGTTCAGAAAAAGGTGTGCCTGACATTGAATTGGTCAAGGTGGATACCCCTCGTACTGCGGAAGAAGATTTTCCGGTTGAAATATCTGCTACAGTAAGGCGAACAGATAATTCCCAAAAGAAAGCCACAATTCAACTGATTGAGAACGGTAGAATTCTTCAAACGCTTCCAATGTCCCTGAAAAACGATACAGTTCGGGTTCCACTCAAATTTACACCGCGCCAACCAGGCACCCAAAAATATCAGGTGCAGGTTCTGCCTGAAGCAGATGAGGCAATTCCGCAAAATAACACCAAAACCTTCATTCTGAAAGTTGCCCCTACCAAGCGTGTAAAAATACTATTCGTTTCCAGACCGTATTCTGGTTTTAAATTTATCAAACGTGCCTTACAAGATGATCCAAATATTGTATTATCTGACCGGTATAAGACAGGTGAAGATAGTTTTGGCGGCACACAAGGTGCTGCAGATGAAGACTTCAAATTCTATCCGGATTCAAAAGATACTCTCTTCAATTTTGACGCAATCATTTTCGGTAATGTTCCTGCTTCCGAATTCACGCGCGCACAACTTGAGAACACGGTTGAATTTGTCCGGACGCGTGGTGGAGGCTTTTTAATGTTAGGTGGGACACGTTCATTAGGGAACTCTGAAGTAACTGGTTCATACCTCAACACACCGATCGCCGAATTGCTCCCTGTTGAATTGGAATTAGGTGCCCTTCCACCATCAGTGCCGTCCCTTCCACCATCACAGATGCCAAGAGCAGAAGGATTCAAGTTACAACTGACAACAGAAGGCAAAACAGAACCGCTGATGGAATTGGCAGATAACTCCTCTGAAAGTCTACAACGTTGGAACAAGTTGTCAGAACTTTTCGGCTATAGTAAGGTCAAACGGGCAAAAGCGGGGGCAACGGTTCTCGCTGAACATCCGAGTGATCAAAATGAGTTTGGGAAGCGCGTCCTCATCGCAACTCATAATTTTAATGCAGGACGGGTGATGGTGTTTACCCCAAACAATTCAGCGCCATGGCAGTTAGGTATGCCATCCGAAGATGACAGTAATGAACGTTTCTGGCGGCAGGTGGCAAAATGGTTGACAACTGCACCGAAATCTTCTCTCAAACTTGACATTGCGAAGACTGAATATACATTAAAGGAACCTGTCGTGATTGAGGTTACCGCGATGGATAAAACCTTTACATTAACGAATGATGCAAAGTTACGCGCAATCCTTGTTGACGAAACTGGCACACGGAAGGAACTGCAGCTTGAGCAAGTGTTAGGCAAAGATGGGCTATATACAGCACGATTCATTCCAAACCGATATGGTGAATATACCGTCACTGCAACAGGGACACTCAATGGTGAAAACCTCGGCAAACAACAGGGACTCTTTGAAGTAAAATCTTCTTATGCGGAGTTTAGTGATGCAGCGCTTAATATCCCACTTCTTACAAACCTTGCTGATATGAGCGGCGGTAAATATTATCCTGTTGCAGAAGCAAATCAATTGGTTAATCAAATTTCGCTTGTTGAAAGTGCAACATCACAGATAACCGATATTGATATTTGGGATCTGCCATTGATTTTCGGCATGATCCTTATGCTACTCGGTCTTGAATGGTTTTTGCGTAAACGTGGTGGTTTGGTATAGCAGAGACATTCAATTGTCGAGTTTTTCCCAATTAATTGAGGGTGTTTCATAATGTTTGTTTTTTATCGAAAACAGGTTTTAATGTAAGAAACATTTCGGGTAGGTATCCCATATTGGACATTCATTAACATTGATACCTGCAAAAGTAGGATACCAAGCCCAAAAAGGTAGAAACATATGCCAAGTTTCGCACGGGTAAAGGTTTATGCTTCCCTGTGATTGACAAGAGTTTGCTCAACAAATCAAAGACGGGTTCAATCGCAGTTTTTCGTGCCTTTTGGTATGTCTCGATTTGTGTCGCTGTATAGAGGGGCTGCTCCTAAGAGTGCATTAGCTTCATCTAAGGTTATCTTGGGTGTCAACAAAAGCACGCCGGATTCAGCAAAGGTCGTAGCGCGTTTTTATCAACATACCCATTATCAGCCACGACACACCGCGTGCCTCGGTCAATGAGTTTCTCTTTCTTGGTGTCCAATACATTGCGTTCATTGGCGTTGGCAGGTTCAACATGAAACATCACGGGAAACCCACTATGGGTTGCGATGAGATGGAGCCCGTAGCCATAAACCCATCCGTGATACCCGCTTTTCGACCAAGTGGCAGTTGTATCAACACCTCGTAGGCCTTTGGGTATCTCATTATTGCGGCGATCCTTCTGATGCCAGACAGGCCCCGCGGCTTTGAACAGGCTCTTATCTTCATAAACGGTTTCTTGACGGAAGCATCCACCATGAGTTAGATGCCAAGCTGCGACATATTCAGTGAAGGCTTCAAGGGTCGGTGTCAACGCTTTGTATCTACGCCCGAGCGTCACATGAGACGGACACCTCGGCAGTCGGCATCTTTTGAGCCAGAGCGGATGGTGAAATAAGTAATCTTGTTGTGCGCGCATAGCGGTAATCCCCTTGAGTGTCATAACCGCGAAACTAATTTCTTATTCCTAAAAAATTTATTTCAAAGAATACCCTTTATCCTGACTTTTGGCAACCATTATTTATGAAACACCCTCAATTAATTGTTTTCGTTTCTCAATCCAGAGCCATTTAATTCTTCAGCAGTGCTTATAATTTATATCAACGTAGTGGGTTTTGATAATAGAAAAGGCAGATACCCTTTCGGATACCTGCCTGTAAAGGTTTGAAATAAAATCAACTAATACACAGACACCGTATAGGTATGCTCATAACGAGTCCAGTCTCCCGCTGTGTAAACGATTGCTCTAAACAGGTACTCCCCCGTAGTGCCAGTTGGAAACGTATAGCTGGTGCTCG
>JAPPCZ010000014.1 GCA_028824685.1 Candidatus Poribacteria bacterium | reverse complement strand
TGCTCCGAAATTCCCACCAAGCATGGGATTACCTTTTCTCCTGCGATATTGGCATCACAGTGGTAATGCGAATGCCTTAGAGATGGTAGAACTTACTTTGCAGAAGATGGCGCGCGGCGGCATGTACGACCAACTTGGTGGGGGCTTTCACCGATACTCTACTGATGAACGATGGCTCGTTCCACATTTTGAGAAAATGCTTTATGACAACGCACAACTTGTTGTCGCCTATTTTGAAGCATACCAAGTCACACAAAACACTTTTTATCGTGACATAGCCACAGAGACATTAGATTACGTGCTGCGCGAAATGTACGACACTGAAAATGGCGGTTTCTATTCCACACAAGATGCGGATAGTGAAGGTGTAGAAGGCAAATTTTTTGTCTGGGAACCTCCCGAAGTGGAAGATATAATCGGGGAAGAGAACGCTGAAATTTTCTGTGAGTATTATGACATTACACCACACGGTAATTTTGAAGGTGAAAACATCCTCCACGTCCAAACACCGTCGCACGTTTTTGCCCGAAAATTGGGAATGGACCAAGAGGCATTGGAGTCACTTCTTGCAAATGGCAGACAAAAGTTATTTGTGGAGAGGGAAAAACGGATTAAACCGGGTTTAGATGACAAAATCCTAACCAGTTGGAACGGCATTATGATACGTGGTATGGCGATGGGATACCAATTGACAGGAAAACCTGAATACCTTACTGCGTGCGAAAAATCTGCCGAATTTGTTTTGACAACGCTTTCCCAAGATGATGGACTTCTATTGCGCACCTACCGTGCTGGCAAAAGTCATCTCAATGCCTACCTTGAAGACTATTCCTATTTCATCGCTGGCTTAATCGCTCTCTACGAAGCGAGTTTTGAACCGAAATGGCTATCTGAAGCAGAACGCCTTGCACATATCATGATTGACCAGTTCGGAGATGAGTCAGGGGATGGATTTTTCTTTACAGGCAAAGCACATGAGTCGCTCATCGTGCAATCTAAATCTGCTTATGACGGTGCTACACCCGCTGGGGCATCTATGGCGATCCATAGTCTGTTGCGTCTTGCCAAACATCTGGACAAACCGGAATTTCACGATAAAGCAGTGGAGACGTTAAAACTCTATTTCCATCAGATGGATGTAATGCCTTCAGGTTCGGGTCAATTGCTCTGTGAGTTAGCATTTTTGCTGTCAACACCGAAAGAGATTGCAATAATTGGTGAAAAAGGTGATACGCAAACAGATGCAATGCTGGCTGCGTTACACGGGATGTATCTACCTAATAAAATCGTTGCCTTGAGTGAACCTGCTGAGGAAACCACATTACCACTTCTTGCGAACAAACCGCAGATTGATAATGGGACAACTGCTTATGTCTGTGAAAATTATGTTTGCCAAGCGCCTACAACTGAGGTTGAAGCGTTTGTGGAGATGCTATGAATTGCCAAGCACTATATCTATTAATTCCTTGTAAATGTTTATACTAAAATGAGTGAGAAACGTCCTATGGATTGTATACTTGGAGAGAAGAATTGATGTTTTTGATATGTCAACGAGTATTCTATCTGTTAATGGTTTGTTTTCTGATAGGGTGTGGTGAAACCGAAGATCCGGTGATACCGGTAGTCACTATTGAATTTGTGGGTTACAAAGATTTAGACGTGGCACAATTTGTCCTAAAAGCGAAACCGCGTCCTGATGATTTGGCTGTTTTAATTGAATTTATTGCTGAAGGGAAGGAGTCATTTCACAGTTGGAAAGTGATTCCGAAAGGTCCTGCTTCACTGACATTTACTGTTCGACTTGATAGTTCTGTATCTTGGGAAGTTTCAATTTTACCTTTCTGGGAGAAAAGTAACACAGATTACCCGTTAACGGGTGTTGGGCTATCTTCGTATGATGAATTGATTCGATATGAGTTGGGTGATCCTTTCAAAGTTGAGTCAGTCCCTCTTGATCCGACTGAGTTAGCGAGACTTGCTACCCCCAAAGGGATGGTGTTGATACCTGAAGGTGAATTCCTCATGGGAAGCGATGATCCAGATGCCTCATCCGATGAAAAACCGTCGCATACGGTCTATATCGATGCATTCTATATGGACATTCACGAAGTGACTGTCGGTGAGTATAAACGTTTTGTTCGGGAAACAGGACATAGCGCATTGCCTTCTTGGGTTTATAATAGTTCTCCAACGGATCAGTTTCCTGTTGTAGGCGTAAGTTGGTACGATGCAATGGCTTATGCAAAATGGATAGGTAAACGTTTGCCCACAGAAGCCGAATGGGAAAAGGCTGCGCGAGGAGGGTTGAGTGGAGAGAAGTACCCTTGGGGCAACGATCCGCCGGATGGAACACAGTGTAATTATGCCGATAAAAATACTGTCGGTTTAGTATGGAATTTTGATGGAGAGGAAAAACTCGTTGCTTGGGCAGATGAAGATGTTGATGATGGGTACGTTCACAACGCATCCGTGGGGAGTTTTCCTGCCAATGTTTATGGTTTGCATGACATGGCAGGAAACGCGTGGGAGTGGTGTCTTGATGAATACGACTCGAATTTCTACGCGAGTTCTCCCAGCGATAATCCTATTTCAGGAGAAAGTATTGTTGATACCGTTGAAAATTCAAGTAACATAATTACTCACCGTGTATATCGAGGGGGTTCCTACGCATCCAATGCTAACCAAGTCCGAGTTTTTCAACGCAACTCAAGTTTACCAACAAAGGGGTTTAACGATCTCGGCTTTCGATGTGTAAAACCTGTTGATTCTGATACACAAGATTAGATGTTAAGACTTTTAATGTGTCACCGATATAAGTTAGTTAAGACAATGAGACAACATCCTTCTTAACAATCTCTTTCGTATGGTTATGGTCTGCACGAGAAATCAGTTCCAACGTTTCCGGCGATAACCTGCCTCTCACCTCCTCAGAAACGCGACTCTCACCGCGATGCTGTGGCCTGTAACGTAATGTCAGGACGCAACGATACCGGTCTTTCGGTTTCCAAGGCAGCGCACCGTGCGTTAAGAGTTCAGAGATAATCACCATATCTCCTGCCTTCGGCGTAATGTTAACCACCCCTTCTGGAATGTCATCGGCATCTTTGATCTTTCCATTGTTATAAAGATGTTCGGGGCGATCAAAAACGGTTTTGTGTGTACCGGGAACAACCAACAATCCACCATCACCAGGATGCACATCGTATAGGTAGGGAAAGACGACAAAATCATCGCAAAAGATGCGACCGTTTCGCACCTCATAACGATTGGCGTGCCATCCAAAATCCTCTCGTGCGCAATGCAAGCGGAGTCCTTCCTCCGACTCCGACACGCCCGTCCGATCAGCAATCATTGTGCCGCGAAACAGTTGCGGTCTGTTATTCGTCAACTCCTTGATGATAGTCCATGTGGATCGATGTAGTGTAAGTGCCTCTAAGGATTTTGCAAAAGCAAAGCCGTTTGGAAGGTTTTTGGCACTGGAGTCAAATCCGGGTGGGAGTTCTTCGACGGGAGTATTGATATATTCATTTGCTGCTTCTTGCGCTGCTTTCAACTCTTCGTCACTCATAACATTCTTCAGGTGGAGATATCCAGTAACATCAAATAGATAACGTTGTTCAGGGGTCATCATAAAATTTACTCCTTGACATACAATTTGCGTAGATTAGGTAGAACTGAAAACTCTCCAGACGAATCCAATTGGTCGAATTCAGAGCAACTTGAGATCTTCAGAATTATAAAGCGTATCTCATAAATAGGATTTGTTGGTTCATTATCAGTTGATTCTCTTTGTAG
>JAPPCZ010000099.1 GCA_028824685.1 Candidatus Poribacteria bacterium | reverse complement strand
TTCTATTTTATCATAGTCCAAGATGTGTAGCAACCTGCCTTTCCAATTTCGCAGTCCATTCTTCAGTTGAATGTACTTTTCCGTATCGTGACGTAATTACCTTGCCGTCTTTATCAATTAACACAATTGCTGGAAGTTCCCGCCATAGGTCCATACCAAATAGGCGTGCCAATGGACCATCCATACCGCCACCATCATAGATGTGTTGTCCCAGAAAGTTTTTTTCATGCACTCTCTTACGCAATGCTTCTTCGTTTGACCACCCTATAACGCTGACGCCAATAACGTCAAATCCCTTAACATGGTATTTCTGATAAATTGTGTCTACACACGTTAGCACTTGTTCAGGGTAACCAAAATAGAGTAAAACAACTTTCCCTCGAAATGCAGAGGGTGAAACTGGATTTCCATCTATATCAACCGCTGAGAAATCGGGAACTATTTCACTAACCCGTGTCGATTCTGTCCAATTGACTATTCTCACCAAAGGATCTTGCCTGGAATCGACGGAAATGATCTTCCCATCTCGATCAATTAACCAATGGGATGGAACCCAGTAAATACCATAATACTTAGCAGGTCCGTTAGTCATGCTATAGTCTCCAAAAACCTGTACCCCGGGAATTTCATACTCCTCAATATGCTTACGAAGATCCTCTTCACTTTCATCTATACTAATGCGGATGACTTCAAATCCGTTCTTGTGATGTTCTTCGTAGACCTGTTTGATATATGGTATTTCGCCTTTACATGGACCACACCACCATCCACAATAATTGAGTAATACTAATTTACCTTTGTAGTCAGAAAAAGAAATTTCCGTGCCATTAAGAGTGGTTGCGGTGAAATCTGGAAGTTGTAACCCTTCCCATGCTTTTTGGGTCCATCTGTATTCTGGATGGGATTCCCAGGGATATTCTTGCGCTAATTCGGTTTTACCTAATGTTTGATAAATATCCCCGAGTCCGCGTAAAGCGTACCAGTCGTCAGGGTCCTTTTCAAGTCGGTGTTTAAAAGATTGTTCAGTCTGTTTAATCAGAAGTTGGCACAGTTCGATCAATTCGGCATTCCCCTCTGGCTGTCGCATCAGTTTCCGATAGATATGGCAGGGAGTTCTACCTATTTCGTTGTAGAGTTTTGTAATCCAATGATACAATTCAGATTCATCTTGCTGCTGTGCTATTGCAAACAACTTTTCAAGTGTTGGTAACGTCAATTCAAAAGACGGGTCACGACGATTTCCAAAACTCTCACTGTAACGTTTAATTGCGAAAAAGCAAATTTCAGCATCATTAGTTAACAACTCTATTGCTTGTTCAAGGTAGGGGAATTCTTCATCATTTTCAATAATTGCTAATAGCTTTGCTGCAGCACCGTTGTTCGGTAGTTTTTCAAATGCCTTTTCAGCGAATTCTCGAAGTTCAATACGCAGTACTTTTGGTAACTTAGGAATGAACTCTTGTAAGTCCGTTGGCAATGCAGTTTTACCATCAACAACACCGTATTCAATCCGTGTTTTGAAATAAGTCAGAAGTTGTGTCTGAATCGTGGGTGTTAGTTTCCAGTTGCTGCTTGACAGTTCTTGGTCATCAAGCGAATTGAGATAAGTCTCCCAAAAATCAATCTGTTCGGAAGTAGGATCTCCTAAATCCTGTTTGTCATCCGCATCATGTAATAATTCTTTCTGAAACGCTGCATGTTCCTCGTAGAACAAACTTATACACCTTTTAATCTGCGCCTTGCACTTTTCAAATTGGTCTCTGCGTTCCTTTTGGTTTTCTGAATTTTCAGGTTCTTCCTTGAGTTCCTTAAGCTTTTTCTTTGCCCTTCCGTATGGTGTACCTGGGCTTCTACCAATGTCATAATAAGCTGATTTTACATCTTGATAACGATCAGTGGCACCTTCTTGTTTTGCCCATTCATATAGGTTTTCAAGTACAGTGAGGAATGTATCCTCCCCGTCAAATTTTCCTCTCAAAGAACCTGAACTGCGGTGGAATTCGTTAATGATAATTAAATTCGCACCAGGGTCTTTCGGTATTAATCTCATCAAGGTTTCTAAGTGCGTCTGGTATTCAGAGTCCCTCTCTTCACCAGCCACGATTGTTAAAATTATAGTTGCGGGAGGATTTTCTGGGTCTGTGTCAAGAAAACCTTCAGCTAATTTTCGTAGTTTTGGCAGCATCTCCTTTGGAAACCGCCAAAAGTAATCGTGGAGACCGGGTGGAAGTGCTGTTTGTCCATTCGTGACACCTTCTTCAATCTTTTCCTTGAGATAAACAAGGTATTTTTCCTGCATCTCCTCATCCATCTCCAATTCACCCCTACCTGAAGCGAGTCCGAAGTTATAAAGTGAATTGAGGAACGTATACCAGAAATCTGTAGAATCGTATTTTTCTCTCATAATTGTTCACCTATACTGTGTTATGAAATGCCTATGTATTCTCTATAGATGCGCTGCTACAAGTTTTTCCAATTTTGCAGCCCAAACTTCAGATGAATGTACTTTTCCAGAACGCGCATCAAAAACCCTCCCACCGTTATTGATAAGTATATATGCTGGAAATTCGACTATAGCAGATCCCGCATCCTGCCCGAGACCGAATTGCTGAGCCAGAGAACTTTTCAACCTACTACCGCCATAGATGTGGTGACCTTGATAGTTTCTCTCACTGATTTTGCTGCGTAGAGTCTCTTCATCTCTCATTCCAAAGTTCACACAAATGACCTCAAACCCTTTCGTGTGATATTTTTGGTAAATCGTATCCACACAGGTTATTTCTTGTTCAGAGTAGCCAAAATAGAGTAAAACAACCTTTCCTTGGTAAGCTGAAGGTGAAACGTGCTTGCCATCTAAATCAACTGCTGAGAAATCAGGCACAACGTTTCCGATTCGTGTCATCTCCATCCATTTCACGAGTTGGCTAAGTTGTACTTTCCTTGTATCCACAGAGATTATTTTTCTATTCCTGTCAATAAACCACTGGGAAGGCACCTTGGTTACACCAAAATAGTGAGCCAGATCGTTTTTCCCACCTTCTTCATCAAAAAGCTGCTGCCAAGGAATTTCATGTTCCTCAATATATTCGCGTAGTTCTGTTTCGTCTTCATCCAGACTGACACCGATAACCTCTAATCCTTTGTTGCGATGTTCTTTGTATACCTCTTTGATATACGGAATTTCGGGTGCACAGAAACCACACCATTTCGCACAGAAATTTAGCACTAACATTTTGCCATGGTAATCTGAGACAGATATAGGTGTGCCATCAAGCGCGGTCACGGAAAAATTGGGGAGTTGTAAACCAACCCATGCCTCCTGATTCCATCTAAACTCTGGATGAGGTTCCCACGGATATTCTTTTGCTAATTCTGTTTCACCCAACGTTTCATAAATATCACCGAGTCCGCGTAATGCATACCAATCATTAGGTTCATGTTCCAGACGATGCTTAAAAGCCTGTAGCGCTTGCACAATCAATGCTTTATACCGTGTAATCAATTCGGCATTTTCATCTGGATTTTTCATCAACTTACGATAGCTCACACAAGGTGTTGTACCTACCTCATTGTACAGTCTTACCAACCAATGGTACAATTCTGATATGTCTTGTCGTTGTGCCCTTTCAAACAATTTTTCAAGTAACGTAAGCGAAGTATTATAACTAATTACATAAAAACAGATTTCTGCGTCGTTAGGCACCAACATTATTGCTTGTTCATTAAATTTATTATAACCGTTCTGCTCAATTACCGCTAAAATTTTTGCTGCAGCACCGTTTTCAGGTTGTTTTTCATATACCTCTTCAGCGAATTCTCTCAACTCCAGAAGCATCGCATCAGGGAACAGTGGAACGTACTCTGGAAGTTGCGATGGTAGTGTCGTCAGACCGTCAATAACCCCTGCTCTTATTTTTGTTTTGAAGTAATCTAAAAGTTTTTCCTGCACCCTGGGTGTCAGTTTCCATCTGGACACTGAAAGTCCACGGTCCTCCAATGTGTCAAGATAAGCATCCCAAAAATCCCTATTCTCAGATGTTTCATTCCCGAAGATGTTTGGGGCTTCTGATTCTTCTACCATTACTTTGTTAAATGCCGCTTGTTCTGCGGATATCAAATCTCTACATTTCTCAATTGTCCCTGCACCTATTCGGCTAATCCTATCCCTTTCCCGCTTTTCCCGATATCGTTTATCGAATGATTTTAGTCTTGTATATACTGAATAAGGTGTTACGCTATGTCGCCGATAGAAATTTCTCACTTCATGGTAACGTGCTGAATTATCTTGTCGTTTTGCCCACTCAAATATGTTTTCAAGTACAGTGAGAATTATTTGTTCCGCGGCTCCGCTGTTCCTCCTGTACTTGTAAATTATAAGTAAATTCAGACATGGATCTTTTGGTACAAGTTTTAATGCTCTTCCTACAAACGGCAATGATTCAATACTTCCTATCTCCGTGTAGACAACAGTTGCCAATAGCACGGATGCTGGTCCATTGTCAGGATTCGTGTCAAGAAAACTTTCAGCTAATAACCGCAACTTTGGAAGCATCTCTTTCGGGAAACGCCAAAAATAGTCGGAAAGAGTAGGAGGGAGTGCAGATTCACCATCTGTAATGCCTTCCTCAATTTTGGTCTTAAAGTAAGCGATGAGTTTTTCCTGCATCTCCTCGTCAATTTCTGATATACCACTACTTGATGAAAGCCCGAAGTTGTAATGTGAGTTGAGGAACGTATACCAGAAATCTGTTGAATCGTATTTATCGATCATAATGAACCTCCATGTTATGGATTTTTCAGTTAAAGCTAAAGAATGTTCCCTTTTTCATCAATGTAGACAACTTCCCATCCCTCAGGTTCTATTCCTTTATTCTGTAGGTCAGTTCTCTGTTCCTCAGAAAGTTTCGGTTCAGCGTTAGAAGTCGTTTTAGACTCGATCTTGAAACCGGATTCAGTTTTGCAAACGTACATTCTCCCTGGAATAGAGGGTAGCGCATTTTCACCTATCACTGTCCAATCTTTCACATCAGGATTAGTGCGTCTCGCTTCTTGGATTCGTTGATATTTTTTAATCTCTTTATCAATGTATGCTGATTGTTCGGAGGCATCTACATCATCGTCTGCAAAGTACTCTTCCGGAAACAAACTCGTGCGTATGTCAAGATATTCCTTATAATCTTTGTAATCATCTATCCTTACACCTTTTTCAAGGAGCATTTGAATCCATTGATCACGCGGGTATTTAGCATCAACATCTCCTTGCGTGTACTCTATACAAAGAGTTTGACGACCAGATCCATCTGTGATTGTCCTGAAAGCAAAATGTTCTGCCTCTGACATATCAAAACTATCGAGATACTCCTCAGTTGTAATGGTTCCGTCAAAAAACATTTGTTGAATCCGTTTAATACGTTCAATACGTGGGTCTTTAGTGTTTTCATCTATTACTTTAACCTCAACAGAGGAAGCTGGTTTGGCATTTGCTCTTTGAGAAGTGTATTCGGAATCAAACGCTTGCATGAGAGATTCAACATTTTGGGGACCGGCATATTTCATGGTTTTTCTCCTCCTCTAATCATTGAGACTTATAGTGGATTTAGAATTACTTGAACATTCTGAATCAGTGAGGTTAGGAAACCTCACCTACTCGCTGGATGGATCTGTTTATATGATATAACATAAATATCTTATCCTTAATTTTGCACATTTCGATTGATTTTCAAATCATCAAAAACTTGTCCGTTTTGGTCTGTGATACGGAGGTAAAATCCCCATCCCTCTTCTTCCTCACACACTTTGACAAGGATACTGTTTTTGCCTTGCTTGAGCGTTACAGGAATAACGTATCGGTCAATTTCTGCACTATGTGATTTTGTATGTGCATATACCTCTACACCGTTTAGCCAGACTTTGCCCTGATCATCACTATCGAATCGGAATTGGACTTCTCGTTGATCAGGTGAGGTAATGGTAGCAAAGGCATAAGCGACACACCAATCTAAATCTTTCCCAAACCTGATATTACCATCCTGTGTGTCATCTGGGCATTTCTGCCAACTCACCGTACCATTTAATCCGTCGTATTTTGCATTCAAGTTGATCTGTGTTATATCTTCAGGGATGTATGCAGTATCGTAACCGATACCACCAGCATTGTCAAATGGACCAAGCACCATCCATGCGTCTTCAGTAACAAAACCTGTTTTTTGAATATGTGCATCTGCCTTCTCAAGCATATCATGATCATGATAAAACTCAGCCAAGGCAAAGTGGGTATCTAACTGAAGCGCCAGACTTTCTGGACTATTCGTATCAAGTTCAGCAGTTATATCGTCAATTTTTTGAATATACGCATCTGCTCTGTCAAGCATTCCTTTATTACGATAATACTCAACCAGACTGAGACAGGCATTTAACTGAAAACTTACACTTTCTGTGGAAAGGTTTTCAGTGAGAGCGTTAATTTTATGAATGTGTTCATCTGTCTTCTCAAGCATATCGTTATCGTGATAGAATTTTGCTAATACCAAGTGGGCATTTAACTGGATACTCTGGCTATCGGGGAAAAAGTCAATTAATTTATTCACCATATCAGCGAAACCTTCTTTGTCTTGAACATCTTTGCCAATTTTTGCAAACAACTGACGATGAAAACCTGGGTGTGTCGTGACATTCTGATCCTCTCGATAATAATCTGCAGCTGACAAGTATTTCGTCAATTCTACAAACGCATCATCATACCATTCGTTTGCCAGATATACCTCACCTTTCGTCAAGATATGATTCGAGATTTTTGGTTTTTGTGTTGAGTGCTCAAAAAATTGCATCACATTCTCTGTGGTTTGTTCTTCAGTGGAAAGACCCACTTTAGATCCACGTTCTTGATCCTTTCCGCGTGCACTACTTAACACTTCTTCCCAATCCCAAAATAGAATGGTACCACCACCCACGCTAATCAGAGTTTTATTATCAGGTGAGAATGAAAGATTTTGCACTGATACTGAGTGTCCATCAAGCGTAGTGAGTATTTCTCCAGTACTTACATCCCATAATTCAATATTACCACCCCAGAAACCAACAATAAGAATAGTATTATCCGGAGAAAATATAGATGTATGAGAAAAACTTTTATCACCTTTTGCGATTTCTTTAAAGTGGGGAATCTTCGCTCTACCTATCATACGGATCCGTTTCGTACTTCCCACAGCAATTAGAGAACTGTCTGAAGCGAACGCAAATTGCTGAATAGGTTCTCTGTACCTATTGTCTTTTGGAGGTATTTCCTCAAAAAATGAACTTAACTCCATGCCAGTGTTCACATCCCAGAGTTGAACATGCCCACCCGATGTTCCACTGATAATTGTTTCTCCATCTGGCGAAAATGCGACAGTTCTGATATGAGGTTTATGCTCATCGGAATCTTCATCGTGTTCTGAAGTAATAATCTCACGTTTTTCACCCGTTTCTATATCCAACAAGCGGATTTTATTACCACCACCACTTGCTATGGTTTTTCCATCTGGCGAAAATATTTCGAGATATGGATAGTGAATAGTCTCCAAATCCTTACCTGTGTTAACATCAGTCAAACGTAGCACCGTGCGATTATAGTTTGGTTTAGACGGATCGCTTTGTGTCCCGTGATTACCAAGTTTTGTTCCATCAGGCGATAATACGAAAGTTCTGTAAGTTCTCCAATATAATGGTTCCTCAAGCATCGCTTTAGTTATGGAAGTTGTTTTTTCTGATTTCTCCAAATCCCAAACTGAAATTATACCAGTGTCTGACACACTCACTAATTTGGAACTATCCTTTAAAAATGATGCGGTTCTCATCCACATGTGTCCTGCAATTTGGGTATTTAATGCTTTTCGTGACTTGATATCCCAGAGTCGGACAGTGCCATCCGCGCTTCCGCTTGCAAGCATGTTACTATCTGGTGAAAATGATAAAGAACCTACGTTACTGAGATGCCCTGTAAAAGTAGCAAGCAATTCACCTGTATCAGAATTCCACAATTTTATAGTGCTATCGTTACTACCACATGCAAGTAATTTTCCGTCTGGTGAGAATGCCAGTGTACTTGGTCTACCATTCCTTTCGTTTTTCGTCGGGTTCATTACTATTTCTTTATTATCTTGCATGGACACTATCCACGTATTACTTTTTTCTATAGGCTTTTGTAGGACAATCAATTCTTCTCCTGTGGATGTGTCCCAGAGCTCCACCGTCGTATCCAAGTTTCCAGTTGCGAGTCGTGTGCCGTCTGGTGAGAATTTCAACATCAGTGCATGGTTAGTTCTGGTTATGTAATGCGGCAAACGGAATTCTTTCCCAAATTCCCGGAGCGTGGATAATTTCTTACTTGTTGTTGTGTCCCAAAGCTCTATCTTTCCGTCCCCGCTTGCAATAGCAATTTTTTTTTCTGTAAGTGCGTAACTTTCCTGATGCATGCGTCCCGGTCTTTTACCCATATTTGTCGATGTCGTCTCTCCAGTCTCTACATCCACCCGATAAATTGTTTCTCTTGACTTACTCAAACAAACAAGGGTCTTACTATCATTTGAGAATCGCAACAGCACTGCAGCAGGTAATGCATTTTGTAGTGAAACTTCATGCCCAGCGTCTATGTTCCACACCTTAACTCCTTTTTCAAGTGGACTGCCACCAAAACTGGTGATTGGATCTCCTCCACCAGTTGCAATGAAACGACCATCAGAGGAATATGCCATTGCGCCACTCATACCTGATAAGAATGAAATCTCCTTACCAGTTTCCACATCGTAAACCCAGACACCGATACTACTACCCACCACTAATTGTTTGCCATCTGGTGAAAACTGAATTTTTCTCATTCCACCTTTACCATAACGGACCTTTGCTTCTTTTGGCAGATTCCACTGTGGATAGTTTTCCATTTTATTCTCCTCACCTGCTTGTGCAGATGTCTGTGTATCGTTAGGTTTCTGTTTATGAACAAGATTTTCGCTTTGCGCGTTTGCACTTCCCAATTGCCTCCGCTCATCCGATTTCAACGCAAGGTTTGCCATAACAGGTGCCTCAATAATATCAATCTTGATCTTCGAGTTAGCATCAAAACTATAGGGCTGCTGAAAATGTGTTAAGTATTTGCTGTTTCCAAAACCTAACATGAGCAACACGACTACAACTGTTGAAGCAGCGAATAACCAGGGGACGAAAGGTTTACTTGCAGAAGGTGCAGCAGGTTTTGTTTGTGAAATCTCGCGCATGATATTTTCTGTGAGATTCGGTGTAATTTTGAAATTATCTAACGCCTCTCTTATGATGGGTTCTTCCTTTCGTAAACGCTGTTGAGCGCGGTGCAGCCGACTCTTAATCGTATTTGCCGATACGCCTAAAAACTCACCGATCTCTGCACAGGTCATTTCCCCGAAGTAATGCAATGTCATGACAGTGCGTTCACTCTCCTGTAGCTTTGCGAGTAATTTTTTTACAACATAACGCTGTGTTTCTGCTGATGTTCGTTCCCTTTCCTCAACGACATACGCTGAATACACGGTTTCTTCTATCTGTTCACTGTCTGATTCTTCCAGATGTTCATAGGACTCTGTCCACATACGCTTTTTGCGCAGCCACGCCAAGCATCGACGTCTTGTAATTACGGACATCCAACCAGCAAAACGCTGTGGTTCCTTCAGAGTCTTCAATCCCGTATATGCTTTCAGGAATGAATCTTGTGTAATTTCCTCAGCAATATGAAAATCGCCGACAATCCGCCATGCAAGCGCGTGTACCTGCTTCTGGTATTTTTCCACCAGCGTTGAAAATGCGTCATCATCGCCTGTGAGGGTACGTCGGATAAGTTCGGTATCGTTGTGTTTCATTTATCACCTCCTGGAACAGATAATTTCATTACCTCTTTATATCCTGTGACGCGCCTGAGTGCAGAATGGGGTGCATAAATTTTTGAAAATTGGAGGGATTCGTATTAAAAAGGTTACAATTCAATCTTTAAGATAACGTTTTTACCTTGATTTGTCCAGTGAATACTATATCTTTTGATGAAAAAACAAGAGTGTTGCCTAACGAATGATATGGCATAGTTCTTATGATTGGAACTAACACCTATATCAATTTGTTTTGACAACACCCTTAGTTTGTTTGACAGAAAGTCAATTTAGTGCTACTTACTCAAAATATGCAGCGTTGATTTCAATGAAATGTTCCCATTCTTCGGGAACATCTTCTTCCATGAAAATTGCTTCGACGGGACATTCCGGTTCACACACACCACAATCGATGCATTCTTCCGGATCGATGTAGAGCATATCTACTTCTTCAAAATCATCAACTGCATCTGTTGGGTGTGGGTGAATGCAATCTACTGGACAGACATCAACACAGGAGCTGTCTTTCTCGTCTATGCAAGGTTCGCAAATTACATACGTCATTTTGTAGTTCTCCTTTCGTTTGTTTTCTCGCTTTAGACATTAAGTTGTTGTTTATTGAAATAATCAGCGTTTATTTCTATGAAATGTTTCCATTGTTCGGGAACATCCTCATCAAAAAAGATTGCTTCAACGGGACATTCCGGTTCACACACACCACATTCGATGCATGTTTCTGGGTCAATGAAGAGTTGATTTACCCCTTCATAGTCCTTGGCTTCCTCCGTTGGATGTGGGCGGATGGAATCACAGGGACATATATCAACACAGACACTGTCTTTTACATCAACGCACGGCTCACAAATTACGTAAGTCATTTTTTCTACTCCTATTATGTGTATTTTCCGACATATTGTCAATTATTTTTTTATTATTGGAAATAATCTGCATTTATTTGTATGTAATGTTCCCATTCTTCTGGAACATCCTCTTCTATGAAGATAGCCTCAACTGGACATGCAGGTTCGCATATAGCACAATCAATACATTCTTCGGGATCAATGTAGAGTTGATCTACTTTTTCAAATTCATCTGGGTTTTCATCACGCATTGGGTGAATACATTCAACCGGACATATCTCAGCACAAGCGTGGTCTTTTATATCAATGCAGGGTTCGCAAATTACATAGGTCATTGCAGAATTCCTCCTTTTCGTGTGTTTTTAACTGAACGATTGTTTATTATGAGTGCCAGCAAGGATTAACACACATGCTGATCTGATGTGTTTATTTTAAAATTATGGAAAGGCAGTATTCACGTCAGCAGATTTCCAATGAATTTCGGGGTTTGGCACGTCATGCGAATAACTATAACCGTCTTGATTATAGCGGATACCTACCATAATCTTTAATCGATAGGCGAGTTCCTTCACTTCCGCAATATCTATTGCGTCGTCTTGGTTTTTAAGTAGTCTAAAACCATTATGGAGCAATCGCACATGTAACCCGTGTCTTACCAATAAAGACGAGAGATGATTTGCCAATGTGTTGGCTTGCGAAAACAGAAGTTCAACGCCATCTTCCTTGTGTCGTAAACTAAAACCGCTATGACGTACTGGAACATCTAAACCCTCTTTTTCTAAAAGTGCTTCCAGCTGCATCATATCTTCACTGCGATAGTCTATCCCTTCATCAGTTAAAATTTCCAATTGAAAACCACTATCAACAACGGTCAAAGGGAGTGTTTGTTCAGCGATTAATGATTCCAATATATCTCTTATCTCTGTCGTGCGATGTGTATCCAAAGCAAGACGCGTTGTTGCTTCATCCCTCTCTTTCACAGGCAGTCCTACAGAAATGACCCAACTACGCTTGCCTTCATCAGACCAGTGTTCTAACACATTTTTTGCTCGTGATCGTGTCGAATAACTTCCCGGTCCGAAAACCAATATAGGTCCACTATGAGAAACAGAAACATGGATTGGTAATTTGAGTTCGTCTATCAAAGTATTGAGTAATTCCTTAACTTTATTCGGATTCATCATTTTCCTCCTTTGGTAGGGGCGTTACCAAACTGAATTAGTAAGGACGGGATGCACTTATCCTTGAATGCTTCCAATTAATTTTATGTGTCCATCCATGTGGAATATCGTTTTCTGGGAGTCCCATACCATACGCACCTGCTCCACGATAATCAATACCTGTCATAAAGCTTAGCCGTGATGCTAACTCTGCAGTCTCACAAACATGTATTTCGACTTCCCGTTGCTTCTCTAACACGAAACCTTTATGAAGCAGACACACCTTGAGTTTGTGTGTTTCCAGTGCCGACTGCAGACGCTGCGATAGTTCCTGAACATGTAGAAAATGGATATCTGGTTCGCCATATTCTCTTGGTTCCATTCGCGTTAAATCAAAACCGCTGTGGCGTACCTGCACGCTTAAGTTCTCTTTTTCAAGTAATGTTTCGAGTTCTTTCATCTCTTCGTCCCGATATTTCTGCGTGTCTTTTGGCAGAATAATGACATCAAAACCTTGATGGAAAATCTCAAATGGCAATTCTTGTTCTGCGATCAAGGATTTCAATACTTTTCTAACCTCCGGCACATGAGATGTTTCAAGAGCAAGACGTTCTATCTCTACACAAAGTTCAGATTCGCTTTTTCTCACAGAAATACTATGGTTTCTATACAAACCAACCTCTTCTTTTAAACGCGCGAAGCATTCTTGCATCTCTTTGGGAATTTTGTCGCAGCCATCTCTCTCAAGATCCATCCACTGTTTTGCAATATCTTTAAGCCGTTCCCTTGAAACTTTAGCATCGTCTTCGCTGATCATCAGAGGTCCACTATTGAACAAGGTAACGGGTAGGGCAAACTCTTCAATAAAAGATGCCAATAATTTATTAACATCATTAGGATTCATAATTCAACCTCCTATAGTAGAATCAGGTTGCAGTAAAGTTAAGTTTTCAACTTTTCCATTCGCGCCGTGGAAAACGCCACAAAGAAATTCGGATATTGGCACTTGTGCAACTCGTGGATTTAAAGACTTCCTCGGAAGGTGGTGTGTTGTATGAATCCAACACATAGTTGATGCCGAGGATATCATCTATCCGTTTTGCAATCTCATCAACTTTTGAAAGAGGTATGTTCGCTTCAGAAGTTTTCTCTAATCTGAAACCTCGGTGGAACAATTTCGCCTTGATACGTTTTTCCTTTAGGAGCATTTCAAAGCGATTCGCCACCCCCTCAAGTTGCGTTGGGAGAACCTTAGCCTCCTGTTTTTTTTCTAACTGAAATCCACCGTGAAGGATTTTTACTGGGTAACGCGTTGTATCATCTTCTGCCAATGTAACCAATCGAAAACCGTGATCGGTGAAACAGATGGACAATTCCTGTTCCGCTATGATCACTTCAAGGAGTGCTTCTACTGCTAACGATTCAAGCAATTCTTTAGCAGCAGATTCAGAATCGGTTTTGGAATAGAATTCCATAATATCTGATCGACCAGGATGACGTGTGTAGATTTTACCGTCTTTGTTCCATTGATGGATTACATCTTTTATGCGATTCTCTGTCGTAGAATCTGATGTGAGTAGATTCTGAGTAGGGGCAATATCAATAATCTCAATCGGGAGACATTCTGCTGCAATTATAGTTTTGAGTAATTCCTTGACATCATTCGGGGTCATTTTTGTCCTCCTTATTAGTGTAAGAATGCAAATCGGCTCAAAAGGTTACATAAAATTCGTCTGCTTTATTATTCAACCCGTTTTTGTTCCCTCTTGTTTTCTAAATATGTGGTCAAATTCACCAGGATATTCCGCCTTCATCCAAGCGACAACTTTTTTCTTAGCTCGATACAAGCGAACCTTAGTCGCTGACAGCGAAATTCTTAAAGTTTCAGCAATTTCTTCCAACATCATTTTGGGATTTGCCAGTTTCATTTCAAATACTTCCTGTTCGGAAATAGGTAATCGTTGAGCCAGAGCATATACAATCTCCATCTGTTCTTTAGCTATGATACGATAAATTGGAGAACGGTGCTCAAGGTCTACTAAATATGCTTCAGGATTCCCCTCAAGTGAACCGATTTCGAGTTTTCTCTGCTCATCACGGAAGTGTGCTGCAATGAGTTGATGCGCGATGCTAAACAACCAACTGGAAAAACTTTGGGGATTCCGAAGTGTTCTAAGGTTCTGATGCACCTTAATAAGCGTCTCTTGTACGAGATCTTGCGCGGTTTCCCAATTGCCAACACGCCTGTAGAAAAAACTGAGGAGTGGCCCTTCGTAACGGTGATAGAGGATTTCAAATGCTCCATCATCCGCAACGTCTAAATTTTGATGTACTAATTCATCATCGCGAAACTCATCCATACCACCAGCCCTCTATTTCCATCACTACTTTCATTGCAAAACGCATAATTATTGAGACACCCGCAGCAGGTGCACTTGCAAAGCGCGCCTACAGAAAAACCTATATTTTATCCTTTTTTACTTTCAATCTCTGCTTCAACGAGCTCATCTAAGAGGTTACCTCTTGCCTTAACAGAGATAACTTTTCCGTTTCGATCAATCAGAAAAGGGGCAGGAATACCGCGCACACCATACTGTTCTGCAAATACGCCTTTGAAACCGCCACTATCCAAAATCTGCCGCCAAGGTATCTCTTTTTCCTTGATGAACTCGCTCACCACCGATTCGTTTTCGTCAAAACTTATACCGATTACTTCAAAACCCTTGTCGTGATATTTTTCGTAGACTTTCTTGATATTTGGTATTTCCCCGATGCAAGGACCGCACGATACTGCCCAAAAATCGAGTAGAACAACTTTTCCACGATAGTCTGCAAGTGAAATCGGGGTGCCATCAAGATCAACTGTAGACGCTGGAAAATCGGGCAAGATTTGTTCCTCCCATGCTAAAGTCGGATCTCGCTTTATCCGATATTGGCGGGAAAGTTCGGTATTTCCTAACTTCTCATGGATATTAGCAAGTGCGTGTAGAGCTGTCCAATCGTCTGGTTCTTGCTCCAATATCTTCTCAAAAACCGGTTGTGCTTCCTTAAGAACTGCTCGCACCGCATCAGTATCTCCTAATGTTTCGTGAATCTCAGTTAACATCCGTGAAGCATCCCAATCTTCTGGCTTTTGCGCAAGCTGTTTTTCCAAGACAGTTTGAATTTTGCTAAACACCACATTCCACCGTTCAATGAGCGGATCGTCAGTTTTTAGACCTTCATAAAGGTCAGTTGGTCTGAGCCAAACTTCACTATAGTCGTAGAGTATCCGGTTTACCCACCTATATTGTGTCTCTTGAGAAGTAGAAGTCTCTTGTAGCCTCTCAAACATTCTCTCCAGAGCTTTGAGTACTCCCTCGTCTTCACAGAATCCGTATTTTGTGAACGCAAAGAAACAAATTTCAACATCTTTTGACAGCAGCATCATGGCTTTTTCCACAAGCGGACGTTTTCGACTGAGAGGCACTGTCACATCGAATACCTGTAATGTCTCTATTGCCAAGAATTTTGCTGCCGCGCCATTGTCCGGATCACTTTCTAAAGCACCCTCAGCATGAACGCGCAGTGCCCACCGCATCTCTTTAGGAAAGCGATAGATGTACTCTATCAAATCGGGTGGAAGCGACGTTTTCCCATCAGAAACACCTTCATCAATTTTCGCTTTGAAGTACTCTATTAACTTTTCTTGAACATCTGATGCCACTTCCCAATCAACGCTTGCATACCCGCGATTTTCAAGTGTATTGAGATAGTCATTCCATACATCCACACTATTTTCTTTCATGATTTTCCTCCATGTTTTGTTTTTGCAAAATGTTTTTTTCTAAACTTATTTATCCTCAATTTCTGCTGCAACGAGTTCACCCAGAAGACTACCTCTTGCCTTAACAGAGATAACTTTTCCGTTTCGGTCAATCAGAAACGGTGCAGGAATACCACGGACACCATATTGCTCTGCAAATATGCCTTTGAAACCGCCACTATCCAAAATCTGCCGCCACGGTATTTCTTTTTCCTTGATGAACTCGCGCACTACTGCCTCGTCTTTGTCAAAACTTACGCCAATGACATCAAATCCTTTGTCGTGATATTTCTCATATACTTCCTTAATATTCGGAATTTCTCCGACACAGGGACCGCACCACACTGCCCAGAAATCAAGTAGCACAACTTTTCCACGGTAATCTGCAAGCGAAATTGAGTTGTCATCAAGGTCAACTGTAGATGCTGGAAAATTGGGTAATATTTGATCTACCCATCCTAAACTGGGGTCCGCTTTGAGCTTGTATTCTTGGGCAAGTTCGGCATTTCCTAATTTCTCATGGATATTTGCTAATCCATCCAAAGCAGTTTGGTCATTTTCAGTTTGTTCCAGACGTTTTTCAAAAACCGTTTGTGCTTTCCTCAAAACTTTTTCGGCTGCATCAGTATTTCCTAAAACCGCATGAATTTCAGTCAGTATAAGGACAATCTCCCAATCATTGGGTGTTCGTTCTAATTCTTGTTCAAAGACATTCTGAATTTTGCATAGTACTGCTGTCCACCGTTTAATATAAGGGTCATTTTCGTTGAGTGTTTTATAAATATCAGTAGGACTTGTCCATACCTCTGAATAGTCATAAAGCATACGCACCCATCTGGACTGTGTCTGTGTGTCCCTTTCATGGATACGGTCAAACAATCTCTCAATAGAAACAAGTGTGTCATCTTCGTAATCTTCCATCTCATGAAGAAACTGATCACATCCATATTCTTCAAATGCGAAGAAACAGATTTCAACATCTTTTGGCACTAACACCATCGCTTTTTCTAAATATGGATACTTCGGTTCTATCGGAATCGGTTCTCCGTCAAGTTTTTGTAAAGTTTCTATCGCCAGAAACTTTGCTGCTGCACCGTTATCGGGGTTTTTTTCCAGAACGTTTTCAGCGTATTCGCGCAGTTCCTGACGCATCTCTTTAGAAAAACGGTAGATGTATTCCATCAAATCGGATGGAAGCGACGTTTTACCGTTAGAAACACCTGCATCAATTTTCGCTTTGATGTAGGTAATTACCTTTTCCTGGATGTCTTTTGCAACTTTCCGCTTCCCGTCTGCATCTCGTTGACTTTTGAGGAGAAAGTCTTCCCATAAGTCTGCACTATTTCCTTTCATGATATTGTCTCCTATTTTCTTATTTGCAAAATACTTGATTTCGGTTTAATTTGCTCTATTGAACTTGGTTTAATAGGTAAGAATGTAAATGAAAGAAAAAGGTTACATAAAAAGACATGCTCGGTTTGGAATGAAAATTTTCGTCATGCTTATTATGTGAAATTTCAAGGGCATTTTCAAGATTTTTTGAAGAAAAGCGATTCAGTTGATAACTAAAAAAGAGAATAACTTATGTATATAGTGAAATCTAAAATTACCTTACAGTTCTTATAGGTTTGCGGCGTTTGTAGTCGCGCAATTTATTGCCAAATTAACGCCAAATGCGCGTTTGGCATTTGGCGCCTCTTACATTCATTGGTGGGCGAGGTTTCCTAACCTCGCTGGTTCGGAGTGTCAAAGTAATTCTAAAATCTACTATATCTATAAATTCCTACAAAGGAGATGAAACTGATGCAGAGAAATATGAATATCCTATTGACAATTGGGGTGACCTTATGCTTATGTATGGTTGTATCTTGTTTTATGATAACAGAGGAACCTCCTGTCAAATATGAGGGGCCGCACCCACAAACGCCTGAAGCAATTCTTGAAGCATTTGTAGACAAACGTCTCATAAACAATCCAAATCCTGAACAACAGCAGAAATTAAATGAGAGGTATCCTACCGAATGGCTTGAGATACTACTTGACAAAGGTATCGTTATTGAAGATTCTGATGATTTTAGCGGATATATGTCAATACGTAATTCTTTACGGCATTCTTTGAATTTTTGGAAATCTAAGCCGGAAAGATGGCGTTTATATGGAGTCCAATATAATGACAGGGAAACTTATGAAGATGCTTTCATTGATAGGAGGATTTGGGAATACCAACAATTGAAAGCAGCAAAGCGGAAGAACCGTAACGTAGTGCGGGTTGACTTTTTAGGGGCAGATGGCAAAACTGTTATTCCAATCACAAATTCAAGCAAATATGAGACTGTTAAGATTACGAAACACAAAGGTATGGGGGTTGGCATGGCAGGGGGAGGAAAACTCTCTGAAAAACAGAGATTTGACCTTTTATTTAGAGGCAAACATCCATGGGGTTGGAAAATAATATACGTTGATGAAGCGAATAATGTGCTTCCCGAAAGACCTGATCCTATCAGTCGTGAAGATTTGAGATTACCCGCTGATGTGCCGTGGCCACCCAAAAACCAGGAACACTTAGATCAGATCATTGAGGAAGTAACACGTCGCGAAAAGTTAAAAGAAAATAGATAAAACATTTTATTTTGAGGTAATCATAATGTTTGAGAAATTAGTAAAGATAAGCGGAGTACTTACATTAATAGCATTTTTTATTGGATGCGGAGACGTTGATAAGATTCCGGTGTCCTCCGAGGACTATTTGGCAATTAACAGCGTTTTAAAACGGTGGCGAGAAGGTTATGAAACTGAAGATATAGAGACTTATATGAGTGCATACTGGTCGCAAGGCTTCCGATACGTCTCAGACTGGGGAACAGATGGCGATAAAACTGATGACCTTATATTTGATGATATTCGAGACGAACGGGATTCTGCAATTCATGTCTTTAGCCGATTTCAGGATATTGAAATCGAACTCTCTATTCCACCAGAAATATCTATGAATAAAGATGGCACGCAAGCCGAAGTCCGAAATCATTATCGGATTCAAGGTTTTGTAGCAGATGGCGAATCACTTGAAGGTGGCTTCATCGGATGGTTCGCGGAGGGCGACAACCTGTTTGTCTTTGAAAAAAGAGATGATGAATGGCGCATCACCGAATGGCATGACGAGTCTTTTAATGATGAAGAAATTCGCATTGCTAATAATCTTTAGCTTCCTGTAGTTTCACCAACAAGCATTCAAAATGGATTTTCAAACTATCTAAGATTTACGCAGCCTGTTTGTTTTAAGGCATTGCAGCGTATATAGTTTTTTAAGGCATTGCAGCGTATATAGTTTAGTTTATAGTGCGTTTTAGCAATTTGGTTTCCGTGTCCGAACTTCCGCGTAAGTCCTATCCTATTGAAATATTGGTAACCCTATGCTATGATAAACACCCATGGGATAGAAAGTCATCCATCTTGACGAAGTGGATAATATGTTTCTGAAACCTATAAACCATTATTTGGAATATTATCATCATGGGCCAGAAATTAACAAAGATAAGCGGCGTGCTTGCATTATTGACATTTTTTATTTCCTGCAGTGCCGATCTTGAAAAAGTAAACGACGATGATGACAGGAATCAAATGTCTGAAAAAGTTATCCAAGTGCCGCCAGAGGATTATTTGGCAATTAACGAGGTTTTAAAAAGGTGGCGGGAAGGTTATGAAATTGAGGATATTGAAACCTATATAAGTGCCTACTGGTCTCAAGGTTTCCGATACGTAGGAGACTTGGGAACAGATGGTGATAAAACTGATGACCTATTATTTGATGACATCCGAGAAGAAAGGGATGCCGCGATTCGTGTCTTTAGCCAATTTCAGAATATTAATATCGCACTTACTGTCCCACCAGAAATAACTGTAATAGCCGAAAATAAGCGAGTCGAAGTCCGAAATCACTACCGAATTCAAGGGTTTGTCCCTGATGGTGAATCATTTGAAGGTGAATTCACGGGTTGGTATGCGGAAGGCGATAATCTGTTTATCTTTGAAAAAAGAGATGGTGATTGGCGCATCACTGAATGGCATGATGAAGCTTTCAGCGAGGAAGAAATTCACATTGAAAATAATCAATTGCTTCCTATAGTTTGGACAACATTAAAACAACCAAGATAAATTCCAAACTACATTAATATCACAACTACATTAATATCACAAGGTATCTCATGGATAACCATGAGATACCTTGATTCTTTTTCGTAGATAGACTATGCTTTAAGCAGACTGATTGCAGATATGCAATTCAAGATTGTCCAACCTTACCTTAGCCGATACCAAGCGCATATTGTTCGTTAATTCACACTATTATTGTTTTAGTGACTCAGATTTAGACAACAACCATAGATCACCAATTGTTAAGCGGTCATAACCCTATGCGAAACACTATTCTTATATGTTCTGTCCTGCTCTGGTTATGCTTCGTGCCTTTTATTGAAATCTGTAAATCCCAAGAGAATTCCAATGTCCAGTTTGGCACAATTCAGGGACAGGTAACAGACAACCAGAATAACCCGCTCACTGGGTATACCATCTCAGCAGTTGCCCAAACAGACAACATAACTTACGCTGCCAAAACTGATTCTGGTGGGCAGTTTTCACTAACAAACCTCCTTGCTGGCACTTGGGATATAAAAGTCCGACACCTCAGCACATTACTTGCACAACGCGAAGTAACAATCACTGAAGAATCTGTTGTTAATGCCGATTTTACCATTGAAGGCACAGGGATTATTTCGGGCTTTCTGCTTGATTCTGATAACAAACTTCCGCTACCGATTACAGGTGAGGTCCAGATTGGCCTCCTCACACATGACGATGAATGGATAGAAAAGAAATATCGCGGAGAGGTATCTAATGGATATTTTGAGGTCAAAAATCTGTTGTCGGGACGCTACGTTATCGTTGATGCTTTTGACGGTTATGTATTCGCTATATCCGATTCTCCCGTAGTGCCCGTTTATCCAGGAGGTCATGTCGGCGGTGTAGAGATGCTTTTAAAACCGGGAGCATCCCTTCAAGGGCGTTTCGTTGCTGCTAAAAATAAGCAACCTATCTCTAATGTAGTTATTAGTGTTGCTTCCGAAGTGAAGGATACCGTCTATCCTGAAAGTTCGTTTGCACACTCTACAGAAACAAACACAAACGGTGAATTTCGCCTCACAATACCAAATGATTCCGATATCTACTATGCCTTCACAGTAATAGCCTCACATCCACGGTATCAAACGCACCGTTGGCGATGGGAGTTGTCCCCTAATAAAAATGTATATGATTTAGGTGAACTTTCACTTAAACCTTTCCTTTCTCTGCATGGCAAGATCTCCACGGGAAAAAAAATGCCTTACACAGCTGATGGACTCACGGTGCGGTTGAAAATGCACAACAGGTCTGCCGACTTTTTTCGCGCTGCAGCACAACCTGAACACACTGTGCAAACTGACGGTGATGGCAATTTTCTCTTTTCTGAACTCCATCCGATTGAATACAGTTTGACAATTTCCCGAGATGATGTTATTATAGCATTTTTAGAGTCGGTCAATCCACAAAGCAAAAAACATCTAAAAATCCGCTTGCCACAAATGAATACGTTGCACGGCAAAGTTGTTGATATACAGCAAAGTCCTATTGCAGAAGCGAATCTCTATGCAGTTCGCCAAAGCGAAAACCCAAAAGGACACGGTGCGATCCTTACCATGACACAAACGGATGTAAACGGTGCTTTTCGAATGCAGCTGCTACACACAGAACCGCACCTTCTTTCCGTTGAAGTTTCAAAAAAAAGTTACCTTTCAAGGGTATATCCAAATGTAAAAATCGGAAAAGACCCGTTGATTGTTCCGCTCCAAAAAGGGTATGCTATTAAAGGACGCATTATCTTTCCCGTTGATATTCCATCAGATGGATATTATGAAGTGAAGGTTTTTTCCGAAAATACCAGCATGGTGCCAACGTTAAATCCTCTAATGCTGAACAGACCACTCATGTCCAAACAATTTCCTGTAACGGAAACGACTTTTGTGTTGGATGGTCTCTTTGAGGAAAAGTATAAACTCTATATTACGGGAGAAGGTATTGCTGCGACTGAAATGGACGCGAAAGCATCTGCAAATGGCAGAGAAGTTTTCATCGTTGCGGATAAACCAACGGTGGAATTAAAGGGACAAGTGCTTTGGGCAGACACGGGTGAACCTGTGCAGCACGCTTTGGTATCGCGCTCATGGTATCCGTGGGAATTGAACAAATATGATATGTCATTAACCTTAGATCGCTTTGAAACAGAAACAGACGCGCAGGGCAAATTTTCGTTTTCAAATTTGACTCAGGAACGTTATCAGTTACATATTCGTGCTGTTAAATCGGTGTTCGAAAGAGACACAGGAATTTATCAGCGTGTACATATTCAGAAAGAGGTTACAATTCCAGTTTGTAGTGATAATACACATCGCATCCATCTTGGAAAGGCAGATGGCACACCGTTTGTTGTCTCATCCACGAATTTAAAAAAATAAAATGGATGGACATAATCTAAATTTGAAACATGCCTCGTAAAATTAGAGAACTCATAAAAGATCTTGAAGCCGCTGGATTTGTAAACCGTGGAGGAAGGGGAAGTCACAGAAAATTTGTGCATCCCGAAGTTTCTAAGTTTGTCGTACTTTCCGGTCAACTCAGATCGGACGCAAAACACTATCAAGAAAAGGCTGTTAAAGCAGCTATTGAGGAATCAAAAAAATGAAACCAAGTACCCGTTACGTAAAAATTGTTGAATGGTCTGATGAAGATCAGTGCTATGTTGGTAGTTGTCCAGGTCTCTTTTATGGTGGATGTCATGGTAATAATGAACAAGAGGTGTTTTCAGAACTGTGCAACATCGTTGAGGAGATAATTGAGCAATACCAGCACGAGGGAAAAACCCTACCTTTACCAACATCTGGTCAGGATTACGCTAACGAGATGTTAAAAATTGCTTGGCAGAGAGTCTAAGAAAATTGCTGAAGTGATCAGGCAAAGGTTTCTGTCCCTCACATACCTAATCAAATTTTCTATCCCAACCAATGAAAACATGACAAACGTCTTTAAAATACTTATCACGATTTATGCTTTCACTATTTTTCAAGGAAGTGCAGCTGCTGTTACGTGGCAAGATGACTTTGATCAAGCAACAGAAGACAACTGGCAATTGCAGGGAAGCGATTCTGTATGGCGGATTGAGGCAGGATTTTTAAGAGCAAAAATAGAGACACAAAAACAGTGGTATACAATATTTGAACTTTACCAATTTACAGAATTCTCTGGACCTTACGATAACATAACAATTAAGATTGATAATATCGGCGCAGCGGGAGATATTAAATTCGGCATAGCACTTGGGAAACATTTCTTAAATGATGATGGGGAGATAGAGGAAATAGGTTATTACCTTTTTTTTACAAATGATATGCAGGCGTCAAGGGATGGCAAAGTGTTTCTCGGTCCTGGCAAACGCTGGGGCACAGATGTACTCAACGAGATGGTGCTCCACTTTGATGGCGGCAGATTCCAGCTATTTGGAAATGACGAAGCGCGCATGGATTTTAGAGACGCGAACTTACCGAAAATTGATATTATCGGTCTTGTCCTCGTTGGATATGTTACGGATATGGTTAACACAGGCACAGCATGGGTTGATAAGATTACTATTTCCGGACTTCCAGTCTCACCAAAACAAAAATTAACAACGACATGGGGACACCTAAAACGGGAATAGTCCTAAAAAATAAGAGAAATAATGTTACGGAAGAATTTGGATATATTTTTTAATGTCTTTTTGCTATTAGCAGTTTTAGGCGTGGTGTTCTGGAGCACATTTGCGAAGGCAAAATTGAATCCGAGCGAACGGGCTGAACCTGCGGCATCTGGGGCATATTATAGAACACCCGGTAAAAACGGAAAGTGGTTCGGTCCCGAAGTGAACTCCTTAACACTCTGCAATGTGCATAATCCGTACAACAATAGAGGATTTTTTGACATTATAGAAACCATTGAGAACGCTGTTGTATCCAAGTCAAAAATTCCAGGTGCGTTACATTGGTACCGCCGACAGAAGTGGGGCTTTGCCGACGACAAGACACCTTGGGGGACGAATGTCTCCTATATTACGCTCCACGACGATCTTGGGTGGAGTGAAATTAATCGAGGAACTGGGACTACAGGCTACCCGTGGAGTGGGATTGAGCGGCACTGGCGCGATGGGAATATTATCCGATCACAAGCCTCTGTGATGGGATGGCGGCAGTACGCTCGGGGAAGAGAAAGATGGATTTGTCCGATGTATTACAAAACTGGTGGCTGGGAAGGTGAAGACCTTGAAGTGCACTGTAAAACCCTCCGAACATGGTTTCCACCCGACTGGAATGTTTTGACACAAAAAGATAGAGACTTCAGTTCTCCCGTTGAGCGAAAACCCGGTGTGATCAGTCGAAGAGGAAAGCGGACACACCGATGGTACGACTGCATAAAAATCAGAGATGCTTCTACACAAAGATAGTCACCGAAGGTTTAGTTAATTAGATTTTACTATAATTGCCATGATATTATTACGCAAGGCCTCATGTATTCGCGCTATTTTCAAAACCTATTTATGCTAAACAACAAACCGACTCGAATCCTCTTAAAGATATTGGTAGTGGTTTATGTCACAATCAACTGCCCTATCTTTGCAGCAACCTGGCACGACGATTTTGATACCGAGAATCCAGACGCGTGGCACTCCGTAGGTGACAATAGAGTATGGAAGGTGGACGATGGTTTTTTACGCGTAGAAGTTAACCGAGATTGGGAGGCGCAATATGATCTCTACCAACTCATTGCATTCCCTGCCCCTTATCGAGACTTTACAGTTAAAATTAAGAATTTCGGTGGTGACAAGATACGGTTCGGTTTTTGTGTAGGACGACATTTTCCCGATACGCTTGAAGAAGATCCATTTTTTTATATATTCTTTCCAGACGAAATTAGAGCAAGACGTTTTGATGGTAAAGGGAGTAGCCACCCATTTCAGTATCGATTATCTCGGGAACCTCGTGTAAGATGGGACACCGATATTTTGACAGAGATGGAATTACATTTTAATTCAGGTGATTTTCTACTGTTCGCGGATGGTGAATTTCGAGCAAAATTTCAAGATCGAAACTTCAATAGAATTGAAATCCTCGGATTTGTCGTAGAAGGAATCAATATCGCAAATGAATGGGTTGGTGAGGGATGGGTCGACTCGTTCACAATTTCAGGATTAAATGTTTCTCCAGAGGTAAAAGTAACATCAACTTGGGCACAACTTAAGCGAAGATGATGCACAGTTTTCTAAAACAATCTCATAGCAACACACATAACAGAGTTGAACGTAGGACATTGCAGCAAATTTTTAAGGAATCTCTCATTGTCTGCGTTTGGATCGGTTTTGGAGCCTTAACGCTCTGGGGGGTAGATGGATTTGGACTCTTTTCCTCTACTTCCCATGTTCCAAGTGCCACCTCTCTGCAAGTTGATTTTCCCGAAGTACACCAAATTTGGAAGCAGGGAAAAGCAGTTTTTGTGGACACACGTTCTGCAGCCAACTTCAGACGAGGACACATTCCAAGTGCCGTGAACGTCCCCGTCAACCGCGTGAAACAGACTCTACCTGTCTTGCCAACAGACAAAGAAGTGCTTCTGATTACGTATTGTGGAGGTATTGAATGTCCAAATGCTTATCAATTGATGAATGTTCTATTAGCGAGCGGCTACCGAAATGTGAAGTTTTTTCCACGTGGACTAAGAGGTTGGCAGGCATTAGGATACCCATTGGAAACTAAATGATAATACTACTGTTGGTGACAGTGCTAAGAATAATTCTTGGGACAATCCTCTTTTTCGCGGGTATTGCTAAACTTGCTGATTTTAGTGCTTTTGTTACCGCTGTAGTTAGTTATCAGATGTTGCCGACAGCACTGGTAAAACCAATTAGTTACCTATTAGTCTCGGCAGAGATAACGTTGGGTATAGCATTAAGCATCGGTTATTTTTCCAGAGGTGCGGGTATCCTTGCATCGCTCCTTTTTCTAATATTTGCGGCTGCATTGACAAACGTGTTGTTGCAAAAACTGCCTATAACGGATTGTGGCTGCACCAATTTTCTTTTTAGTTTATTAGAAAACTTAAGGCTTACGGTCTCAACACCTAATTGGATGTTGGTTTTCTCAAATGTCGTATTAGCGGTAGTGAGTTTTAGGACGGCGCGTTCATCACAACGAGGATATGGTCTGGAATCGTTAATCCATCAGATGCAACGCTATGAAACTTAATGTTTTGATGGGAGGTCTTCACGAATCACCACAAATCGCATCGGCACGTAGGACATCATAATACGGCAAACACTCCGATAACACACCTTCCAACGTCTCAGGAAACGGTTCCTTCTTCGGTTGATAAGGCACAAAACTCACACTTTGATGCACATTATGGTACCAATGTGGTGCCCAAACACCATCCGCCAGATTTCCACCGCGAGGCCACGACAACATCGATTCCTCAAATGGGAACCTCAATCGATCACATAATATTGACAATACATCTCTCGGAGCAAGTAATAATTCCCGCGCGTCCAAAATGGGAGGCGATTGTCCCATCTCTCGCAATTTCATCAACAATTCCGATTGTATCTTTAAACCGGTATCCTTCAACGTCGGAATACCAATTACTTTCGCTAAAGACGGAAGCATCTCCTTCGGATCACGAATGAGCAATATATTTACTGTTTCCCGCATAAAAGATCTGTCAATATCAACGAGATGGTGCGCCATCTGCTTCATAAACAGGACAGGCTTAGTACAAGGTCCAAGAATAACGTCACGAATGACTGCAGCGCCATCAGTTTGCATGGATGCCATAACCTCTTCCCGACTGGGATGCGCTGCACCCGTAACGTGAAGATAGTGTGCATACAACGGTTCATCAATGATTTCGGTATCGCTTCGTTGCCCGAAAGCATACATTAATGCCGTTGAAATGTTCCGTGGTCCCGACCAAAGACAAATTCGTTGCGTTTGCATATAAATTCCTAATCTGTTTATATAATATCTTTTTACATTTTAGGAGTCAAGTATTTAGAAGGTTGTAGTAGACAGAGACAAGGCAGTAAGGTATACTACAAATCTACGCTAATTACATTGTTATGTTCAGAAACGATGGGAGACCGGGACAACACCATAGATAAGGCTATGTCAAGACGCAAAATTCTCACAACAATTATCATTCCCGCACTGCTAATTTCAGGGTTAATAATCATTTTAGTCAATAATCAAAGAGAATTTCCGGGGAAGTTAGTTTTCTCTCAAGAACGACTTGACTTTGGGACAGTTCCTGAATGGGAAGGACAAGTAACAAAAACAGTCTCGGCACGAAACATAGGAAAAAGTCCGCTTCATATTAGCAAAATCCAAACGGGGTGCAGTTACGCTGAGATTCAAGGACCAAAGGTGATTTCGCCAAATATTGAAGAAACGTTCAAGGTGCTTCTTGATCCACAAATGCTACCTGATGATACGGCTTCAGCAACTGCGATTCTTTTTACAGATAGTCCAAAAACACCACAAGTCTATTTGACAATTGTCGCAACAGCAAAACGGTTTGCTACGTTAAGTGCAGAGGTATGTGATTTCGGAGAAATTTTACCTGAGACACTTTATGAGAAACGGGTTAAGCTGTGTGTCAATGCGCCACTCAATCAACAAGAGATCCGTCTCCTACCGTCTGAAACTCCGATGTTAACATGGGAGATGGCACCCGATCCGAGTTCAGAGTGTTTTATTATCACGATTCAATTGCAAGTTTCAAAAAAAGATGGTGTGGTTAATCGGACAACTCATCACTATAATGTTGGCGAACCCTTTTCCGCTTTACTCTCAGTAACTTTTCCAAATGAGCGAACTCTAACGTTACCTATTGTAGCAAGAATTGTAGGACCTGTGAAAGTTAAACCAGAAAGTCTCTCCTATGGTGCAGTAAATGCTAAAACCACACCATCTTTGGAATTCACACTCTCTGCGAAAACTGAATTTAAAATATTAGGTATTCAGGTACCCAATTATTTAAAAGTTGTTGATATATCTAAAACGGTAAAAACCAAAATGCATCCATCACATTACCAAAGATGGCTCAAAGTATCTTGGGATGTTTCCAAATCGCCATCTCTGTTACGCGAAGAAATTTACATTACCACCTCAGCAACTTCTACGCCGATTCGGATTCCTGTTTACGGATATGCCAATGCTAACCGACTTACTAACCCATCATCTCCACAGGTAGAGTAAGCGGGAGTACAAATGTTGTTGAAAATTATAGTTGCGATTTTTATGTTATGGAATATCAAAACAGACAAGATTTGTTCAGTGTCTGCTAAGTTAGAGGAGAATAAGCGATAATTTCTAATGTTGTTTTTCAATAAGTCTTCCAACGAAAAAGACGATAATACCCAGGACCAAGAAACCCATCTCAGCACCCATGGCTTGGGCTTCACTATACCCAAAAGGGTTGAAAAGGCCTAAATAGAGTGCAGCACCTAAACATACTATACCCATAAGTTCTAAAGTTTTACCAATATAATACACAAGTTCCTCAAAATTAGGGCAAATTCCAACATTGAGTACATCACTAAACATTGGAATTTGCCCTGATATATGTTATTAATAGAGTCTCTTGATTTGACCCCATCGGATCAATTTTTGTTGCGCATTAGGATTTATCTTAGCTGTGAAAACGAGATCGGGAAGCATCTCATCCTGTTCCGTATAGCCTTCTGGTGCCCAAGCAATTGTATTTTGTAGTTGACCGTTATCAACATCATCATAGGCTATACTAAAACCGATAACACTATCTTTACTTGCAATGTCTCCAAGACGAAAACTTAATTCACACGTTTGACCGTCATTTCCCCAAGCCACTGATGCTAAAGGGGGTTTCAGGATACCTGTCTCTACTCCAATAGGAATTTCATAGCGATGGAGCTCGTCCTTACGTTGATAGTGAAATTCGTCAATATGGAGGATGAGTCTATCTTCTCTAAAAAGTTTAGATTGATATTTTTCAAACTGATCATCTTGTATTTTAATAGCGATATAAAGGAAACCACTACGCCAAACCGCTTTGAAGGATCCGGAGAAATCATTGATTTCCGTCCATTGATGCCCAGCAATAATTTCTTGATTAAGTTTGCCAAGATGCGCGTCTTCCCATACAGGGTCATCAAGGTATCCGTCAACAATAGGGGCAACAGGAACCAGTTCCGCGTTATATTGGAAATTTTGAAGGTTTTCGTCGGTAAGATGTCCTAAAGCATAAGACATCACTGTCAAAAACATTACACCAACTAAAAGAATCTGTTTTTGCACTCCATTATTCCTCCTTTAGACTTGATTTCAATTAGTATATCATAGTAAATTTACTTTTGTCAACAAATTTAACACAAATTTAGAATTTGCTCCTTAACGTTAACAGTATTGTAATTGGCAACAAGAACAAAGTCCGAATCGGTTATAACTTATTATTACTGGTGTGAGAAAAGGAATTTTTTGAAATTCAGTTGATATTAAGTAAAAAGTATGTTATAATTTATACGTTAAGTTCAAACATCTTTTCCAAAACAAACATAGAATAAGCAGATTACTACTAAAATTGCTTGAGCGTGCCTAATTTGAGTATCTATCCTGAATGTGTGCTATTAGTCTACAGCATCGCTCCAAGTGTGATAATTTTTAATAATAAAATGAGGCGATAGGTTGTGAACAAGAACACAAAAAACATGTTCGTGTGGTTTATTTTGGGGTTGGTTGTTGTTGTGGCTATCTACCAACTTATCAACCGTAGCGACCAAGTTTGCGAATTGGCAATCTCCGATTTTAATGATTTCCTAAAAACAAAAACGACCTTTGATGGATACTTGATACTTGATACGGAATCCCTTGAAGGCAAGTTTTACGAGCATCAAGTCCCAGAAATTCAAGCCCAGTTAGAAAGGAAAGGAATGGTGGTGCCTCCAAAATGGGCAGGCAAGTTTAGAGTAAGTCGCGACCCTGTCCACGATGATGGATTAGCAAAAGAACTCCGAGACTATGAAAACATAGACTTTAGGAATAAACCTGCTTCTAATTTTCCGGAATGGTTACTTGTTTTCGGTACGACGGTAGTGCCGTTATTGATATTCTTGGGTTTGATGATTTTCCTGTCGCGGCAAATGCAGGGGAGCGGAAACCGAGCACTCTCTTTTGGCAAAAGTCGTGCTACACTCTATACTGAAAGTGATAAGAAGGTTACTTTTGAAGATGTTGCAGGAGTAGACGAGGCGAAAGAAGCACTTGAAGAGATTATTGAATTCCTCAAAGCACCGAAGAAATTTGAGAGACTTGGCGGAACAATTCCTACAGGTGTGTTGTTAGTTGGTCCTCCGGGTACTGGTAAAACAATGCTGGCGCAAGCCGTTGCGGGTGAAGCAGATGTCCCATTTTTTGACATAAGCGGATCCGATTTTGTTGAAATGTTTGTCGGGGTTGGTGCATCCAGAGTCCGTGACCTATTTGAAACAGGGAAGAAAAACGCACCTTGTATCATTTTCATTGATGAGCTTGATGCTGTTGGTCGTCATCGCGGTGCTGGTATCGGCGGTGGACATGATGAACGCGAGCAAACTTTAAATCAGCTACTTGTTGGTATGCAAGGTTTTGAGGCATCTGAAGGTGTCATCGTGATTGCAGCTACAAACCGTCCCGATGTTCTTGACCCTGCCCTATTACGTCCTGGCAGGTTTGACCGTCAGATTATCGTTGATTTACCGGATGTTCGAGGCAGAGAAGCCATTCTCGGTGTTCACACAAAAGAACCTTATAAAATCTCTGAGGACGTTGACTTGGAGATATTAGCAAAAGCAACACCAGGATTCTCAGGCGCTGATCTGAAAAATATGGCGAATGAAGCCGCGCTGCTTGCCGCAAGACAAGACAAAGAAACGATCGATATGAGCTGCTTTGATGAAGCCAAAGATCGCGTCCTGATGGGACCTGAACGACGCAGCTTAGTTATTAGTGAAGAGGAACGGCGCATCACCGCCTATCATGAAGCGGGACATGCACTCATGTTGCATTTTGTGCCAGAAAGCGATCCTAACTATAAATGTACAATTGTGCCACGCGGTAGAGCACTCGGTGTAACCGCTATGCTTCCACTTGAAGAAAGGCATAACCTCAGTAGGAAAAGGTTACTTGCACATATAATCTTTGCACTTGGTGGACGGGTTGCTGAAGAAATTATCTTTGGTGAACAGACAACTGGCGCACAGAATGATTTTGAACAGGCAACCCATCTTGCCCGTCGAATGGTCACGCAATGGGGTATGAGTCCGTTGGGTCCATTGGCTTTTGGCAGAAGAGACGAACAGGTCTTCCTCGGCAAAGAATTGGCAGTACACCAAGATTATAGTGAAGAAACAGCAATCTCTATTGATAAAGCCGTTTTTGACATCATAATGGAGTGTTACAAAAAGGCAAAAGAAATTATTGATACAAATCTTGACGGTTTGAAATTGCTCGCTGATGCCTTATTAGAACGAGAAACACTTATTACAGAAGAGATAGAAGAGATCCTCGGTCCCCGACCACAGTTGCCGGCTAAACCCCTTACATGAACTTCCGTGGTAAATCGCTCACTTTTGGCGATAGCACCCATATCATGGGTGTCCTGAACGTCACCCCTGATTCTTTCTCAGATGGCGGGGCTTACCTTAATATCAATACTGCGATTACACATGCCAAAACCATGGTAGCAGAGGGAGCAACTATTATTGACATCGGAGGAGAATCATCGCGTCCAGGGGCGGAGCCAGTACCTGCAAACGTAGAATTAGAAAGAGTGTTACCGGTTATTCAGGCACTTGTTTCTGAACAATTGGACGTTCCAATCTCTATTGATACCACAAAAGCAGTGGTGGCGAAACACGCGCTTGAAGCTGGGGCACACTTCATCAACGATATTACTGCCCTTCGTGGGGATACTGCGATGGCACAGGTTGCAGCAGAAATGGAAGCGGGTGTTATCCTCATGCACATGAAGGGAACACCGCGCACTATGCAACGCTCACCACATTACAAAGATGTTGTCAAAGAGGTTTGCAAGGCGTTAGAAAATTGGATAAATGATGCATCACAAAACGGTATTGCCCCTGACCGTATCATCGTGGATCCCGGCATAGGATTCGGTAAAACAACCGAACAAAACCTACAAATTCTAAAGCGGCTTGAATTATTCAAACAACTCAACAAACCGATATTAATCGGCACATCACGAAAATCTTTTATCGGCAATTTATTAGAACTTCCAGTAACTGAAAGAGTTGAAGGCACTCTTGCTACAGTGTGTTGGGCAATTGCACATGGGGCAGATATTGTACGCGTTCATGATGTAAAGGCTACTGCTCGCGTAGCACGGATGACTGATGCTCTTTATCGGTAAATGGAACAACTCACAAATTAATGCTCCAACAAAAAATTCAAGGGATTGGTATAGATATTATTGAGGTTGAACGGATTAGACGTCTATCACTTCGATGGGGAAGTAGATTTGAGCATCGTGTCTATACGCCTCAGGAACTTGCCTATTGCGGAAAAACACAGACTCGTTATGGAAGGCTTGCCGCTCGGTTTGCTGCGAAAGAGGCAACTCTAAAAGCACTCGGTACTGGCTTAACCGTCGGGATGAAATGGCAGGATGTAGAAATTTGCGCTGACGCTGTTGGGAAACCATCGCTTGTTTTGCACGGAAAAGTCAAGCAATATGCTTCAGAACTCGGTGTCGTTACAACCTTTGTTAGTTTGTCGCATGCTGTGGATTACGCTGTCGCACAAGTGACGCTCTGTTCTGCTTAGTTAAAAAACTCCGTTCCATTGAAGAAAAAGACCCGTTTTATCAACTAAATTTCGTGCTTACGTCTGCGTGTGAGAAGTTTATCGAATTCTCACTACACAATATACCAACACATATCTTTGGAGCAAGTAAAGTGAAAAGAAAATTACAATTCTTGTACAATCGAATTTTGCCGCTACAATATTTAAAAATCTCGTTGATTTGCGTATTCTATCTCGTTTCTTGTTTTTCCACTTCAAATGGGATTGCTTTAGAAGCAAACACAACCGCAGAAGCAGACAGATTTCTCAAACAGTTGCTTGGGGCTGAACATCGTGGAATGGGTGGTAGTTTCGTTGGGGCAACTGGCGGTGCAAACGCTCTTGGGAACAACCCTGCTGGTATTAGTATTGTTGAAGGAGATCGATTTGTAATTCACATGAGTCGTTTTCCGCGTACCGTTGTCCTACTTTCCAAACCGAATTTCAATGCGAACTATGAGGATTACAGTCGGTATGAACAGCGCGCCTCTGGTATTGAAACATTGAATTGGGCTTTCCCAATAGGCAAGTTCGGCACTATAGGCGTTGCTCTATCCACGGCGCATATAGGGTCATTTCGCCGCGTTAGTCATGAAGGAAAAGCACTTAACAGTTTTCCAGAAAATAACCTTGCTATTGGACTCGGTTACGGTGTAAATTGTTTCGGAGGCACCGTCTTAGGATTTGATGCAAAGTGGTTACGGTCTAAGGTTACCGATACGTTAGGTGTTGAGCATTTTGGACGTGGTTACGCCTATAATGTTGGTATTATCCAACAATTTAGCAATGCACTTCAGGCAGGCATTGTCATCCGCAATTTAAGTAATGGATTATCATTTGTCGAACCGACTATTCCAGATAAAATTCGCCGCGATTTTATTGTCGGTCTAACTTATCAACGCGAGATTTCAAACATAGCCCTCCGCCTCGGAGTTGATTTACATCCACCCTTTAGCGATGGTGTCCGAACAAACCTTGGAATTGAGGTTTGGTTCCATAATCGCATTGGCGGTAGAATCGGATATCTCAGGGATATTGAAAAGCGTTACGCCTCTGTTTTTCTTTTAGAAGATGCAGCGCTTGAGATGGAAGAACGAAATTGGAAAGCGGAAGGTCTTTGTTTAGGATTTGGTGTGCGGCTCGGAAACATAACACTAAATGCCGCTTATAACCCGCAATTTAAGCCAATTGTGACTGAAGATGAACGTATTCGTATTGCCCAAGGTGCTGCTGTCTACACCTTTTCGATTGGGCAAGATTTTTGACGTATTTAGACGGTTTTAGGCACGTAATCTTAAGTACATCCTTCATGAGAAATTTTTAGATTTGTATATGCACACAGTTTCTGATGTTACGGAAGTATGAATTATGTCAAGTGAGTATCAAACAATTGTCGGAATCGCTACCGCTAAACATGTCGTGAAAAAATCAAGGTTTTTTGGTGAAGCATCGGCAATAAATAGCCAAGATGCGGTCAAAAAGTTTGTTGTTGATGTCAAAGCGAGGCTTCGTCAAGCCACGCACTACTGCTATGCTTATAGCCTCGGTAATAGCGATGAAAAACAGGAATATGCAACAGATGCGGGAGAACCGGCACACTCGGCAGGTCCCCCTATTCTTGCTGCGATTCGCGCCGCCGGATTATCTAACACAATGATCGTTGTCGCACGGTATTATGGAGGAATTAATCTTGGAATTGGCGGATTGATGAGAGCTTACGGTGCATGTGCACGCACATGCCTTGAAAATGCTACTTTAGCAACTCAAGTCTTCTATCACAACTTACACGTAAATGTCCCCTATTGTCATATAGGTACAGTTGTCAAACTATGTAAACGCTTGGGAGGTCAAGTGACAAACATAGCATATGGCGAGACCCCAAATATTACAATTGAGATTCAGCAAAATGAGTTAAAAACTTTCCAAGCACAACTTCAAAGTATTGGAATTACAAAGACAGAACTAAATTGAGGTTTTAGATTGTTGGAGGAATGCACGTTGAGCACAGTGAAATATACAACTACACATGAATGGATTGAAGTTGTTGACACAGAGGGAACTATCGGCATCACAGAACGCGCGCAACTTATTTATGGTGAAATCGTCTTTGTTGATATCTCCTCTTCGCAGGAATGTGAGCAAGGTGAAATTATTGGCAGGATTGAAACAGAAACAGGAGGGAATTTTTATCTCTATGCCCCCGTTGCTGGAGAAATTTATGAAGTCAATACTGCACTTGAAGAAGACATTCAACTTATCAATAGCTTGCCGGAAGGTGATGGCTGGATTTGCAAAATTTATATTGACAATCTCAGTGAACTTGATTCACTTTTGAGTTTGGAAGACTACGAAGACTACGAAGAAGATGAACTTGATGAGGGTGAGTACTTACCGGAAACCGATTTCTATGAAAATATTGATGACTATTGATTACTGTTGGAAGTAATAAAAATACGTCGAACAAGACGCAGCTTCGGAACAGGGATAATAGTCTCTACTTGGTACCCCAAATCAGTAAGCGGTTGACTGAGATCACGGATGTCAATAAATCCAAATTTCGGCGCACAGCCCCGTAAATTTGTTAGAATTTCTTTTGCTGCGGCGGTATCTTTAACGAGACTTATACCGTAAGGCAAATCTGTAGCAACCACGTCAAACCTTTGTTTTATCGTCCGCGCATCGCCTAACTTCACTTCAGCTGTGAGTCTGTAATGATCAAGGTTCTTGGTTGTTGCACCGACCATGCGCGGATTGATATCATAACCAGTTGCTTTCACGCCGCAATGTGCTGCTGACATTACAATTGTCCCAGTACCACAACACGGATCAAGTAGACGGTCACCAGGCGAAGCAACAAGATTAACAAGGGCTTGAGCGAGTCTTGCAGGTAGTGAACTGGAGGTTACGTGCGGGCGTTGATCGTATGCAACCCACGTGCCATCAGATTCAGAAAGAAGTTGACCAAACCAGATTTTCTCGGGGGTAATCACAGATAAAAAGATAACACGCGGAGATGACAAATTGGGTTTTCCACCGATGATACTACCTATCTGATGTGCTAATTCCATTGAATCGATGTTTAGGCTGCGGGGCTTTTTAACAACTGATACACGAAACCCGTCTGCATGTAAATCTGCAGACCGGATGTTTGAGAGGAGTTCCGCGACGTTTCCTGTTTCAAAGAGGATTTCGGTACAACTTTTGAGGTAAGCACCTCGGTGCACATCTACACACCTGTCAGAAACCGTGATACCGTATTCATCGGGAGTAGCACCCGTCAGCGCAGCCGATTCCGCTGATGCCAGTTCTGTAAGTTGAGACGGAATCGCTAAAAGGTAGAGATACTTTTGTGCTATCATGATAGCATGATAGCACATACATGTGGAAATAACAATGTTAGAGAGGAACACTTAATGCCAGAGACTGAGAAAATTCGGATTGGACATAGTCCAGATTCTGATGATGCCTTCATGTTCTATGCCCTTGCAAAAGGGATTATTCCAACTGAACCGTTTGAAATTGTTCACGTTATAGAAGATATTGAAACATTGAATCAACGCGCACTCGCAGCAGAACTTGAAGTCACAGCAATTTCGGTTCATGCTTATGCCTATGTTGCAGACAATTACGCATTTATGCCGTGTGGTGCAAGCATCGGGGATAAGTATGGTCCTCTGATTGTTTCAAAAGCACCAATGCAGACCCTCACAGGTAAACGTATTGCAATCCCTGGCGAGATGACTACTGCATACCTGACAATGAAACTTTTCCAGCCCGATGTTGAAACAGAAACGTACCGATTCGATCAGATCATTGAGGCTGTCCAACAAGGCGAAGTTGACGCAGGACTCATCATTCATGAAGGACAACTAACTTACGCGCGTGAAGGGCTACACAAAATAGTTGATTTAGGGGAGTGGTGGTACGATGAAACTGGCTTGCCGTTACCGCTCGGGGCAAACGTTATCCGCCGCAACCTCGGCACCGAAAAAATTCGGTCAATCACGGCGCTACTGAAACAGAGTATTCAATATTCACTTGAACATAGGGAGCGCGGACTTGAATATGCAATGACCTACGCACGAGACATGGAAACCGACCTCGCGGATAAGTTCGTTGGAATGTATGTTAATGATTATACTTTGGATTATGGAGAAAGCGGTAGAACAGCAGTGCAGGAATTGCTCAACCGTGGTCATGAAGCAGGCATAATCTCTCATCACGTGGACGCTGAATTTGTTGAACTGTGATATGCATGCTAACCTGAGTTTATAGTGAAATACAAAAATATATGCACACTTTTGGTCTGTAGGACTTAAACCGACCTATTGGACTGTGC
>JAPPCZ010000058.1 GCA_028824685.1 Candidatus Poribacteria bacterium | reverse complement strand
CTATAACACGCTATAATTATACGCTTCTTTTTTGTGTGGTTCAAGATTTAGATTGTGTTTCTTATTGGGATTCTATTGTGATTTTATTGGAGTTTCAATTATGTGCGTATTTTTTTCTGTATTTCGGTTGACGCGTATTTTAAGATTAGTGTTATTGTATTTTTTGATCAGATAAGAGTATCTGTGTATACTTTTATGCGTTTCTGATAAAGTCAGGATTGTGAGACACAGAGACGTTAGACTACAAAGCAGGGAAATGAGCAACACTCAGATTTTAACAAAAACTTTACACACCCGAAGTAATGTAGCAGATCCATTCAATTCTCCAATAATTTCTGTCTTTTATCTTAAACCTCTTTCTGCAAGAGCGAGCTCCAGCTCGCGACCCTGTCCAAAGTGTTCAGGAAACCTGAAAACTGAATATCTTTGGGCGATGTAGTGCGCTCAGTTCAAAGAATACCGGCTCAAAATTTGACCCTTCTAACGAACTTTTTGGTTGAATAGTTGACAAAACCATGTTAGAATATGGTTTTAGGCAGAAGAGAGACCAACTTTAAATTCTATTTGAAAATAAATATACATTACAGGGATTAGGAATAATCAATTCTGGGAAAACCGCACGTATTGAGATTTGCTATATCGTTTGACTAAAACCGTCGAAAGCATATTTGATCACGTATCATAGGAGAATAGGTGAATGGAAGCACAAGAAATTCACACAATCCCACATGAAAGTCTACCCCCTGAATCTAAAAAGATGACGTTAGAGGAATTTCTTGAGAGCGGTTTAGAGGGATATGAATACATCAAAGGAGAATTAGTGCCGATGTCGCCTACATCTGCAGAACACGGTGATATTAGTATGAATTTAATTTCACTGTTAAACTTGTATGTTCGTGAAAATCAGTTAGGACGTGTTTATGTGCCAGATACAGGTTTTCGAATTGGCGAAAGGGTCCTGATGCCCGATATAGCATTTGTTTCAACTGATCGACTCCCAGATGACCGGAGCAAAGCATTTCTAATTCCACCAGACCTTGCTGTTGAAGTCATTTCTCCATCTGACACATTACATCGCGTTGAAGAAAAGGCTTTTGCTTACCTTGAAGCAGGCACACAATTGGTATGGGTAATTAAACCAAGTTCCAAAACCGTATCTGTCTACCGTTCTGAAGTAGACATCACAGTTCTTACACGAAATGACATGCTCAGCGGTGAGAAAGTTGTCAAAGGATTTTCTTGTCCGGTGACGGAACTTTTTGAATAGAGATCATTAAAATTTACTCAGAAAATGTGAGTTCGGTGTCCGAGATATGAAGTAATCAATGCTTGAAATTCACTTTCACCGCACCGATTTTCAAAATTGTTTATATCGAACTCGTGTTATATACTAAAAGGACATCACATTGAAGATTCTGGTGATCGGGCAGGGAGGGCGTGAACATACTCTTGTTTGGAAAATTGCGCAAAGCCCACTCGTTGAGAAAATCTATTGTGCACCCGGGAACGCAGGCATCGCTCAAATTGCAGAGCCAATTCCAATGCCCGATAATTTTGCTGAACTCGCGGATTGGGCAGAATCCACTAATATTGACTTAACAATTGTCGGTCCTGAAAACCCTTTAGCAGCAGGTATCGTGGATGTGTTTCATGAACGCGGCTTGAAAGCGTTTGGACCCGATAAACAAGCTGCACAACTTGAAGGTAGCAAGGATTTTGCCAAACAGTTAATGGTAGAAAACGACATCCCCACTGCGTCATATCGCACGTTTGTAGATGCAGATGAAGCAATCGACTACATCAAAACGAACAATAAATCAGTTTTCGTCAAAGCAGATGGATTAGCGGCAGGAAAGGGTGTCATCCCAGGTCGGACAATTGGTGAAGCAACGCAGGCAGTCAAGACGATTTTAGTTGATAGGGCATTTGGAGACGCAGGAGATAGTGTTGTTATTGAAGAAGAGTTAATCGGTGAAGAAGCCTCGTTTACTGTGCTAACTGACGGTTCTTTCTGCTTACCGTTCGTCAGTTCGCAGGACCACAAGATGTCGCACGATGGAGATACCGGACAGAATACTGGTGGAATGGGAGCATACTCCCCCGCACCTGTTATGACACCCGAACTTCATGATTATGTAATGGAGCACGTGGTTTATCCGACTGTCAACGGTATGGCAAACATTGGATGTCCATTCAAGGGCGTGTTATATGTTGGGCTAATGATTACAGATGCAGGTCCGAAGGTATTGGAGTTCAACTGTCGTTTCGGAGACCCTGAGACGCAAGTGCTGTTGCCACGCCTCAAAAGCGATCTTGTACCGTTAATGATGGCATGCATTGATGGAACGCTTGACCAACATGCCGATGTGGAATGGCACGCTGAAGCAGCAGCATGCGTTGTCATGGCTTCTGGAGGATACCCAAACCCGTATCAAACAGGGAAAACTATTACAGGTTTGACAGACGCATCATCAATTGATGGTGTTACCGTCTTTCATGCAGGAACAGATCGGGATGAGGAGAACGTAATTACAGCAGGTGGGCGTGTGTTAGGTGTAACAGCATTGGCAGATGACTTAAAATCGGCTATAGAGCAGGCATATCGTGGTGTTGATGCTATACATTTTGATGATGCACACTGGCGAACTGACATAGGCTATCGGGCATTATCGCGAATCTGAGATTTCCAACTAATTCGGTTAAGTTTTTTGGATGTCAGGCACATGGTAGATGAACTCACATATAAAATCGCTAAGTGTTGTGCACCCAAAGAAGATAACCAGATTATCGGCTATTTCAAGGAGGATGGCACTATTACTGTCCACGATTCATCATGTTCAGCAGTTCCAAGTTTGAGAACAGAGAGACTACTTGATGTGTCGTGGGATGAGATACATAAATCCCAAGTCCCTGATACGTCACAAGATATTCCAGCTGAGGTCTCGGAATTAGATGAAACGGATTACTTTATACTGAAGCATCATCAAGAATTAGGAATGGACTATTCAAAAGTCGTTTCGGAAACTTTAAGAATTCCACTTGAAGAGATGCAGCAACGGCATCGGAAATTAAGAGAACTTGGTGGCTTGAAGCGCGTAGAAGGACGTATCATACATTACAGAAAAAATATCGTCAAAGGAAAATGGATAAAACATCGAAACCATACATACTATGAACTGACACCCGAAGGCAACCAGTGGATTGAAGCCTTTGAAAGACTTTCGTTAAATAAAAATTAAAAATTTACGAATACCATTAGGAGGAAACCAAAATGTTAGAAGAAATGAGAGATCGATATGTCAAAAAAGAACATCGTAAGGCTCGGATGCGTTCAATAATTTTGCTATCGCTTATTTTTCACATGGCTGTCGCTATCGCTTATCTTTTTTTACCATTGGGACCGGTTGCGAAAGACCAAACAGACGCGCTCGCTTTTGACTTTTTTAAAGAGGCGGACCCTTTGTTAGAACGTAGAATTAGGCCAAAACCACCTCTGAGTAAAAAACGTCTTGATCCAAACCAAAAACTCGCAAAAGACGCGGAGAAAAAGAAAATTGATACCGCTAAGAATGAGCGCGATGAAGTTGTTAAACTGAGCGAGAGAATTGTTATTCATGATGTTGAAGTTAACCAAGCACCTGTAAACGAATTAGTGCCAGACTTGATGACAGATGCAAAGTTAAGGGAGGCAGAAGCTTCAAATCTGAGTCGTCTTGTTTCACAACCCGGACGTACCGACGGCAAAGGGCTTGTTACGGGCCGGGTTCGCGCACGTGGAGATGGATTTGGTAAATACCGTGGTGTTTCTCAAGGAGGTGGCGGAGGTGGACTCCTTGAAGGCGGCGGACGTTCCGGTAGTAAAGACCCGCTCGGTATTATCAAATTTCTCAATGATCTTGATGGACCGCAAGATGTTGTTTACTGTCTTGATATCTCTGCCAGTATGAAAGCTGCTGGTCTTAACAAATTGGAATTAGCTCTCAATGCTGTCAAAGATTCGGTTTTAATGCTTGGAAGTGAGGATACTTTCAATATTGTGCCTTTCTCCCTTACTGCAAGACTGATGAGTGAGAAACTGCTACCGGCTGACGAAATGAACATAAAACGTGCTTTGTGGTACCTTGACACCTTCACACCTCAAAGCATTCAGAATAATTTGCACACAAATATCCTTGCCGCGCTTGAAAAAGCTTTAAAGCTTGATGCCTCTGTCGTAGTTTTGGTAACCGATGGGCTTCCGACTAAAGGCCCTAACATTGAAACGGACACGCAAAAGATTCTTGACACGATACGTGAGAAGAACGTAAAAAACGCAAGAATCTATGTCGTTGCGCTTGAGATTGATCTCAGACTTTCCCCTGGGGCATATTTACTTGAATCCCTTTCTAATGAACATAACGGAGAAATTAGAGCTGTTGGTGCGGATGAATTGATGGAGTTAAACAAAAAGAAATAACCCATTGTAATGGAATAAGGTATGGATCAAAAATCTGCTGCAGATACTATCCAACATTTTCGGTTAGATGGCAAAGTGAGCCTTGTGAGTGGCGCAAGTCGAGGAATCGGCAGAGCAATGGCTGAAGGGCTTGCAGGTGCCGGTTCAGAACTCGTCATCGCCGGGAGGGAGACTGCAACACTTACTCCCGTTGCTGAACAAATTGCTGATGAAACCGGTAGCACTGTCCTACCAATTCAGGCGGACATCGGTAATCTGCAGGAAATTGACTCGCTCGTTGCACAAACCGTCAAAACCTTTGGCAGACTTGATGTCTTGGTGAACAATGCGGGTGTGAATATCCGAAATCCTGCATTGGAATTCAGCGAAGAAGATTGGGACTTCGTCACGGATGTTAATTTGAAGGGAGCGTTCTTCCTCGCGAAAGCCTGCGGCAAAGTCATGGAAAAACAGGGTGGCGGTAAGGTCATCAATACGCTATCCCTCACATCAGCAATAGGACTTCCGACAAGCGTAGCATATACTGCAGCAAAAGGCGGTCTCTTACAGCTAACAAAACTGCTTGCGGTAGAATGGGCAGAGTATAATATACAGGTCAACGGGATTGCACCGGGCTTTATCCGAACAGAAATGACCGCTCCTGCGCGGGAAGATAGCCGAAACGAATGGATTCTCAACCGCACACCCGCATACCGTTGGGGTGAACCAGAAGATTTGGCAGGTTTGACGATCTTTTTTGCATCTAACGCCTCCGATTTTGTTACCGGACAAATGGTGTTCGTTGATGGCGGATTTATGGCGGGTAGCGATTGGAGAAAACGCAAGTAAATGGAAACCCAACCACCACTTTCGGCTTTAAAGCAGGCCGAACAACTTATTGAAGAATTCAATATTGAAAGTGCTACGTTATTTGACCATAAACCTGTTTTAAGAATATTGGTGCCCGAATCTGAGTTTGCGCGTGTACTTGAGCTGCGAACCGAACTCGTTGAAAAGCTTAAACCCACCGGATTTCGTTTCATCGCCCTCGATCTTGACGGCAATTCAGAATCGTAGATTGCATACCAATTCTATCCACATTTTGACAGAGTTACTATGCCACACAAGTTGGGAATTTAATTTGATATTTGAAACGCAATATTATATAATGAGGATATAGCATTGGTATCTAACTATTGTCCAAACTTTTAAGTTAAGTATTTTCTTTATATGACAAACCCAATTCTTAATAATAAGGAGTCTAAGCTATGACTGATGCCGTTAATTATATTCCCTTCCAACGCGTAAAAGATTGGAAAGTTGGTGATAGGGTTGTTGTAGATGGAAATCCTGGGAAAATTCGTGATATTATTGAATTCAAAAACCCGTCGGGAACCGGAGAAACAATTGCATCCATCGGTGTAGTGTATGATAATGAACCCGGCATAATTAGGCTTGTTGAATTTGATTTTCATCAGGTCAAGTTAGAACGTGAACACCATTCTAATAGTCCCTCCGGATAAACAAATTCTCCCACCGTTATCAATTTTAAAGTGTTCTCTCTAACATCAATGGCATTGTCATGTGGATAACGATGATTGTCTGATTGAATGTTTAGAGTAAGTTTGCGAAGTAATGGCCAGTTGGGAATTTGCAGTTGGTAGAATATACTCTTTCAAATATCTACACTTACCTCATTGAAGAATAACCAAGGCTGATAATGTGTAAAGGATTGAAATGGAACAACAAAACCGAGCAATCTTGACAACGGAGTTATCGGAACAAATTACAGCATGTGCTTTTACCAAAGAGGATTTGAAAACACTCTGTGAAATATTGCAAGAGTCAAGTCGTGCAGCGGCGGAGGAAGAAATATCTTATTATGCTCCGCTTGACCGACCTGTAGAACAAATTGATTCTGATAAAGAATTGTTAAGGTCTGGGTTTGAATTAAAGGTAACCGTTCGTGGAACTGATGATGAAAGGATTTTTGGTACAATTCCAGCTGTGTTTGGCTCTCCACGTTTTCCAAGTAAGATTAAGAGTCTATACATAAACAGCGAGATGGATTTAAGAAATTTATATGGTTGGTATCCCAGAAATCATTTTGAAATTTTGTTGGATTTCACCAGATCTGAACTTTTTAATCTATCACTATCACCTTCCATATCCACACCAAACGCAAGTAATATTTTTGTTTCAGGTCTAAATTCCGATTGGGTTAGCGGAGTATTTCGTAAAGTTACAGATTTCATCAAAGAAAAAAGAACACACCGTCGATTTCTTCACAGACATAGTGTTTATGACATACTTGTTCTATGTGGAGGGATCCCATTTGCGTTTTCAATAGCATATAAGTTATCAGTATGGAGCGGCAACACTTTTGGGGAAATATCAAGAATATTGGAAACTGCCGCGTATGTCTATGTTTTCTTCCTGTCCCTACATTTATTTAAAGCCTTGTTTGATTATACTAGATGGGTTTTTCCAATTGTTGAGTATACTGGAACGCAATCTGCTGTGGGTAAACATAGAATAATCTTGGGCAGTTTAATCTGTGGAGTTTTAGCAAATTTCATCTATGATTTGATAAAAATAATCTTCTAAAACATTGAAACTTATAGACTTTTTCAGAACTGTTTCATGAGGAACGTCCTTACAAAAAACTTGATTTTCATTACACAATATGGTATACTTTATAACTGATACATGCAGAAAAGGGAGAACTGACTGGAAGTAGAAATAGGGAGACTAATGCCGAAATCTGGGCGTGAACCAGCACCAACAAAAGACCTCGTCACCGCATATCTCAAGGAAGTCAAAACAAAAGTAGATGCATGTATCTTTGACTTTCTTCCCACCACTCATGAGCATCAGGATGTCCATCAATTATACCAAATGATGTTAGATTATCCGCGACGTGCGGGAAAAGGATTAAGACCCGCACTCTGTCTGCTTATATGTGAGGCATTTGGTGGAAACCCTGAACGTGCTGTCAACACTGCTGCAGCGCTTGAGATGCTTCAAAATTGGCTTCTGATTCACGATGATATTGAAGATGGTTCTGAACTGCGACGTGGTGAACCTTGCCTACATCAAAAACACGGCATCCCAATGGCGATCAACGTTGGAGATGCATTGCACTGTAAAACGTGGGAGATGCTTCACAGAAACGCTGATATCCTCGGGTCTCAACTCGCTTTTCAGATATTATCCGAATTCGTGCGACTTTGCAACCAAGTCGTTGAAGGGCAACACATTGAACTAAGTTGGGTGCGCAATAATCAATGGAATCTTAACGAAAACGATTATTTGACCATGTGTATACAGAAAACTGCTTGGTATACTTGTATCACGCCTTGTCGTGTGGGAGCAATTATCGGGGGTGCCAGTGACGAAGAAGCGGATGTCTTTATTGAATTCGGGAAGTCTCTGGGGGTTGCATTCCAAATCCAGGACGATGTACTCAATCTGATTGGCGATGTTGGTAGATATGGCAAAGAGATTGCAGGGGACATTAGTGAAGGCAAACGGACGCTTGTTCTTATTCATCTCTTTAATTCATGCACGCCATCAGAAGCGCAAAACGTTATTGACATTATGGCACGACCACGCGCTGAAAAAACAGAAGCAGACGTGCAAATTGTTTTACAATTGATGCAGAAATACAACTCTATTCAATACGCACAAAAGTGTTCGAAAACACTACTTCAACAAGCAACTGAAAAGTTTAATCAGAATTTTGCCCATCTTCCGAATAATAGGGCAAAGCAACTGTTTTTATCCCTAATTCACTTTTTCATTGAACGCGAATATTAGTAAGGAGAACTTATTTTAATGGCTACGACTGGTATTTCATCTGGAAAATTGAGAGGACTTATGAAACTTGCCGACGCAAGCGGTAAGTTTAAAATGATGGCGATTGACCAGCGAGGTTCTATGGTGACCAAGCTTGCAGAAGTCCTTGACATAGACAAGACAAATGTAAAATATTCTGATGTCGCATCGCTCAAAACCTTGATAACACGAATTCTTGCGCCAAATTCTACTGCGGTTCTGACGGACCCCATTTATGGACACCCGTATTCAATTACAGAGATTCCGCGTGATGTCGCGCTACTTTTGGCTTATGAAGAATCTGGCTATGTGAGCGAAGGTGTCAGTGAAAATGAACGCCTCTCCAATCCTATTGAAAATTGGACAATAGAAAAAGCGCAGCGTGCAGGTGCAGACGCTATCAAATTACTGGCTTATTACCATCCCGATGCATCTGAGACAACCTTGCAACATCAGCAAGCATTCGTCCGTCACGTCGGCGATGAATGTGAGAAACACGACTTACCATTTCTTTTAGAACTTGTAAGTTATGCCCTTGAGGGAACGACGAAAAACGTTGGGTTTGCGAAACAGAAACCGGACTTGGTCATTCGCAGCGTTGAAGAATTTACCGACCCATCCTATAAAGTTGATATTCTTAAATTAGAATTCCCAGCGGATTTAAAATACACGGCTGAATATCAAGACCGAGCGTTTTATGCTGGTGAATCTGCTTACGATTTGAGTGAAGTTAAACAGGTCTGTCAGAGATTAGATGAAGCGTCAACACTACCGTGGGTGATTTTGAGTGCTGGGGTAGATATTGAGGAATTCATAGAAAACGTTCAACTCGCCACTGCAGCAGGTGCAAGCGGGTTCTTGTGTGGGCGTGCAATTTGGAAAGATGCGGTTGATTTTTATCCTGATACTGGGGCAGTTACGCAGTTTCTCGAAAATGAGGCAACAACCAATTTCCATAATGCAAATGCAGCCGCAGAAAACGCGTTACCGTGGTTTGAACATCGTCACTTTGGAGGTGCTGAAAACATTCACCTTGCCAAACAATCTGAGAATTGGCATCAAGACTATCAGTAGTGTACAGACAACGGGTTGATCCGACCGTAGATGGTAGAGTGTGGTGTCATCGTTACCGCTTACCTGCTATATCAATCGTGCCGCTATCAATCCGTTTCTACTAAAGTTCGTTTTCAATCTTCTCAAGAATCTTGTGTGCTATTTGGAGGGTTGTTTCAGCTGGGATTTTTCCGCCAATTTCGGCGACGAGGACAACGACGGTGTCCCGAACAAAAAGCCAATTTGCTCCTGCCTGCCACACTGAATCTCCAAGTTTAACCTGATCTTGAGATACTGGTTGATAAGCAGATTCTCGCCCACCGAATTTTGACACAGATTGTGCAGACAACCTCAAGCGACCTTCATCCGCAGCAGTGTTTGCCTCATCAGCTGATTGGAAAAACCAATAGTTCAGGGCAATTTGCTTGGCAGGGGAATTATTCAACCACCACCGATCGCGCCAACCGAATTGGGCAATAGGTTTTGCTGGCGCAGTTGGAGAATATAGTTCTTGTGTTGAACTTAAGCGTGCAGAATACTCTGACAAGTCCGCTGTAGTCAACTGAATTGATTCCAGTGTAATGTTCATAATAAACATGATAACATGTCCACAACACAATTTCTAATAAAAAACGCAAATTTAGTAAATATTTTCTACTTAAAATGCAACTAATAAATAGTGTCTTACGTTTTCTGTTAAATTTGCGTCAAATCAATTCGGGGAAAAACGAAGAATATAAATATCTGCTTTCGGTTCAAATACGTCGGTTCTACCAAAGTGTGTGTAGAATTGAATAGAGATTATGAAAATTATTTCGCGTTATTGTCTTAAAGAGTTCATTCCACCTTTTTTAATTTCCCTAATCTGTTTTACCTGTATTATACTTTTTGATGAACTTTTTCGACTTGTCAAACTTTTTGTTAAGAAAGGTGTAAGTCCATTATACCTGATTGAATCACTGTTGTATGTGATGCCAGCAACGGTAGTTCTGTCAATTCCGATGGCGGCGTTAGTTGCAATCCTGCTATCATTGGGTCGCCTCTCCACAGATTCTGAGATAATGGCAATGCGGGCACACGGCATTGGATTCCATCAACTAATGATACCCCTCCTGATTGCCACTGTGATCTTAAGTGTTATTGACTTAGCATTGATGGAATATGTGTTACCACAAGCCACACGTGCGTCTGTCTCACTCAAACGCGACATCCAAAAACACAATCCTGCTCTAATTCTGGAAGAAGATACCATCATGAAGGAGCTTCAGACTGAAGGTAAGCTTTGGATGTACGAATCGACCGATCCAAAAACGGAACGTTTACAGAATGTGAAAATCTGGGACGAATTTTGGCAAGGACAGCCCCGCTTCACCCTTGCACAATCCGCCAGTCTTGGCTATGAAGATGGCAATGCAAAGTTGACTCTTTACGATGGGCACACCTATGAACCATTAACTGACGGTTCCGAAGGTTTCCGAGTCACTCAATTTCAGGAACAACAGATCGCTCTTGACTTGAAAAAAGACTTACAACGGCGCGAATATAAAGCACAACATCCGCAAACAATGCGTATTGGAGAGCTTAAGACACATATCGGAAAACTGGAAGTTTCTCAGCAACGAAATGAACCATCTGAATATACCATTAATAGACTCCGCTATGCTAAAGTGGAATACTACAAAAAGTTTGCGCTTCCGTTTGCATGCTTAGCATTTGGCATAGTCGGTATCCCGCTCGGATTCATGGTGAAAAAGAATGGAAGAATGATCGGATTTGGTATCGGATTAGCGGTAATACTATTATACTACCTTCTACTTCAGTTTGGACAGAACACTGGTTTGACTGGTAAATTCCATCCAGCTTTGGCAATGTGGTTTCCAAATCTTGTCGTCGCGGCGTTCGGAATAGCACTTATTACAAGAATGTATAGCGAAGAAAAATTAAGAACATGGCGTAATAAAGGGAGCAAATTCCGGATAGTTGTTAATAGAAATGCCGAATCTTAATGTGTAAAAATAGGAAAATCGCTTGAACATTTTAGACCGTTATCTGATCAAAGAATACCTCAAAGCCTTTTTTATCGGCTTTTTCTTTTTTAGTGCGCTTGTTGTTATCGTTCGTTTGTTAGATAAGGACATTAAACATTTTGAGGATGGTATTACTTATCTCACAGCGGTAAAAATTATTCTATACCAAGCGCCACGTCGGATAATGGAAATCGTACCGGTATCCGGCTTTGTTGCCATCTTCTTTGTTCTTGGACGGATGGTTCGTAATAACGAATTTGTTGCGATGAAAGCTGGCGGAATAAGTGTCTACCGAATCCTTACCCCTGTCATCATTGTAACACTGATTATTTGTGCGTGCTTTGCTATTTTTTATGACCGCTTCGCATCTCGTGCCTACCATGAAGCAAATGTCCTGCAGAAAAAAGTCCGCCTTCAATATGGAAGATCTCTCGTTTTTAAGGGCAAAGGCAATCGTATCTTTTTTTCTCATCGAATCAATTTAAAAGACAAAGAAATTAGAAAATTGACCATTTGGGAATCCGATGAAGACAGACAACTTGAGCGGTCAATCTATGCCAAGGAAGCCACGTGGACACCAACGCATTGGGTGCTAACCGATGGACATATACGTCACTTTGAAAACGAAATAGAAGTTGCTTACGAAACTTTTGAAGAGAAATCTATAGAACGCTACGAAGACCCGACCCGCTTCATCGGTAGTGATAAAGACCCAAGGGGGATGACGATCAAAGAACTTAAAGAACAGATTGCCTATAAAAAGGAAGCGGGGCAAATTTCACGGATTGAACAGGTAAAATTACATCACAAAAGAGCGTACCCATTTGCGGCAGTAGTTGTTGTAATGTTAGGAGCACCCATAGCGCTTCGTTTCGGAAAAGCAGGTTTTTTCGCTGGATTAGTCATCGCTTTTTTTCTTGTCTTCATCTATTGGGCACTCTCTTTTGCGACGCTTGAAGGGCTAAGTGAGAACGGCAAACTCCATCCGTTTTTAGCCTGTTGGGGGGCAAATATTTTGTATGGTATTGTCGGTAGTATCCTAATATGGCGCACGCCAAGATAAAAAAATTGTCAATTGTGGATCATTATACCATTCTAATTGACAAAGTATCATTCCGATCTTTGAGTTTCTTTGTAGGAGCGACCTCGAATCAACGCCAAATGCGCTTTTTGGCATTTGGCGGGTCGCGACCAGGAGGTCGCTCCTACAGAAGAGGGTGTTGCATTCGGACAACCGATTTATGAAATAATGTAATATCATTATTTAGAAATGGTATTACAATAATCGGAAACCAGAGTTCCTTCTTACAGAGAAGCGGTTGTATTAGTAGGAGCGATCTCCGAATCGCGACTGTCAACTTAGCCTTCTCCGATTTTTAAGTCTGTTTCCACAGTTATCAACGCCTATAATGATTTCCTCCAAACTCGGCAACTTCTTCTTCAAAATCCGTAGTTTTACCCCGATTCCATTTATTCTCGCATTGCTTTTTTTCGCAAAACCAGCATGGCATACCACAGTAATTGGTATTGTGTTTATCTCTATAGGTGAATTTCTCCGTATATGGGCTGTCGGATATGCTGGCGGTTCTACAAGAGCGACCTCCCTTGGTGCTGCCCGCGACCTTGTCACAACAGGCCCCTATAGTTATGTCCGTAACCCACTCTATCTTGGCAATTTTCTGCTTAGTTTCGGGATCTGTATGATTGCTAATGTCCTTTGGTTGATACCTGTCCTGATTATCGGATATTTTATTCAATATCTTCCCATCATCACAGTAGAAGAAACGTATCTATTGGAATCATGTGGATCCGTTTATCAGTCATATCAGGAACAAGTGCCGCGCTTCCTTCCCTATTTTCGTCCCTATCGCTCTCCATCAGCACACGATTTTTCTTGGGAACGTGCGATCAAAAGTGAAAAACGTACTTTTACCGCAATTGTTTGTGTCGTTGGATTAATTTTTGCAAGGCAGATGCTTTAAAGTCCTTATAGTAACACATCTTTTTATTTCAAAATTTGCTTGAAACAAATTTGTTCAAGGTGTATCATTCTTATAATGTGTTTGTAAGCACGGTTAAAAGTAAGTTTGCTTTTAATTGTGAATCTATGAAAGGTTGAACGTTCGGAATTTACGTATTACCTAACAAAAGGAGATTTATCAGATGAAAAGTACATTTTTCTCGCTTATGATGCTTTCCACTCTTGTAATCCTGTTCGTTTTACCTGTCAATTTAGCCTTCGCACGCGCATTCAACAACGATTTTGAGACAGGCGACCTCACCGATTGGGAGAAAGAAGGAACGGCATTTGATTTTCAACCGACTTGGGGAGATAATCCAACAGCACGCAACCGAGGCCAGCCTTCTAAACATCAAGGTGATTGGTGGCTCGGACTATTTGAAAAGTACCAGGGTCCAGATAAAGGCAAAGCACTTGGTCAAAACCCAGGAGGTGTCCAACATGATGCCCCTCAAGGGACTCTGACCTCAATTGAGTTTAAGATTATCGGAGCAAAGATGAACTTTCTTATCGGTGGGGGCAACCACGCCTGGGGCACTCCTGCTCCGTGTTGTGTTAACCTTGAGATTAATGGAAAGGTTGAACGAACGGCAACCGGTGCTGCCACTGAAACCATGCACCGGGCAGAATGGGATGTTTCTGACCTCAAGGGAAAGGTCGCGAGACTTGTCGTTGTTGACAAAAACAGCGGCGGATGGGGACATCCAAACTTTGACGATGTGCATCAAGAAGCTGCCGATGGCAGGAACATTCCATGGGATCTAGTGCTTGCTGTTGATGCCCGTGGGAAGTTAGCTGTCAGTTGGGCACAGATGAAAAAGTATTACTAATTGACCTAATTGGTTTGAAAGATTGAACTTGTTGTGATATTCTCAATTTGCTTATATGAGAGAGAAATTGGGAATATCACAACTATCTAATAAATAAGGAGACAAATCAGATGAAAAGGTTGTTTTTATTATTCGCGCTTCTTTCCATGATCGCGCTCCTTTTTCTTCTATCAGATAATACGGCTTACGCACGCGCATTTAACAATGATTTTGAAACAGGGGACCTTACTGATTGGGAGGAAAAAACAGGAACAGCATTTGATTTCCAACCGACTTGGGGAGATAACCCTACAGCGCGGAACCGAGGCCAACCCTCTAATCATCAGGGCGATTGGTGGCTTGGACTTGCCGAAAGGTATCAAGGACCAGACAAAGGGGCAAAGCTGGGACAGAAACCTGGTGATATGCAACAGAATGCGAATGGGGGTGTTGCCCCCGATTTCCCTCAAGGCACTCTGACCTCAATTGAGTTCACAATTGTTGGTGAAACAATGAATTTTCTCATCGGCGGTGGCAACCGTGCTTGGGGGACTGCTGAACCGTGTTGTGTTAACCTTATCATTAATGACAAGGTTGAACGAACTATAACTGGTGAAAGTCATGAAACCATGAAACGGAAAGAGTGGGATGTTTCCGATTTGAAAGGCAAAACTGCTCAACTTAGAGTAATTGATAAAAGCAGTGGAGGTTGGGGACATCCGAACTTTGATGATGTGCATCAGGCTGATGCCAGTGGAAAGAATATACCGTGGGATCAGGTACTCGTCGTTGATGCCCGCGGGAAGTTAGCTGTCAGTTGGGCACAAATGAAAAAGTACTACTAATCCTGTAAAAACATTGAACATAATAGTTCTTTTAAGTATAAGGGTGAGGTATAACTTCACTCTTATACTTAAACTTGTTCCAATCCAGCGCGTTCACGAAACTTATTATATGTTTTTAGAATTCCCTGCTCCATCGTATAGGCAGGTGTAAATCCCATCTCCTCAGTGATAGCCGTTGCGTCATAATCCCACGAGATACCGAACACACCCGGTTCCAGTGTAATTTGTGCATCTGGCATCAAAGTTTTTAGATATGCCACACCCTCTTTCACGGGTCGGATACCACCCTTGACATTAAAGACACGCGTCTTCGTTGTCGGGCAGGTACACGCCATCACGATTGAACTTGAGACATCCTCCACATATTGCCAATCCACCGAATCGTCACCGAACGGACACACATGCGGTTCACCCATAGCGACTGCTTCAATCATTTTAGTTGTAAACGAACTCATTCCTCGCGTTCGACCAACCCCGTAAACTGCCGTAAACCGAAGTCCGATTGAATCGACACCGTAAGCATCAAAATAGTGCATCGCATATCTTTCATTGAGGGATTTGCAGGCACCGTAGATAAATTTAGGATAGTGTGGTGCATCGTTTAGAATTTGTTGATGATTATAATCCTCTGGTGAACCGAAAACCGCTACACTGCTCGCCCACACAACACGTTTTAGATTGAAAATACGCGCCGCTTCTAATATATTAATTGTGCCTTCACACACGATCTTCAATGCTTGCGGTGGATTTGCATTGCATGCTGGCACTTGCCATGAGGCAAGGTGTATTATTCTATCAATTTCATGTTCTTGAACAGTGCGTAAGACGTGCGGCAGGTCAGTAATATCGCCCTGCACGAATGTAAAACCTTCAATTTGCTCCTCTGTGAGCACCATCTCTGGAATAGTTAGGTCGTAAGCGAAATCGTAAACGATGACTTTTTCACCAGCGGCTAATAGATCACGAATAACGTAAGTGCCGATGCAACCCATGCCACCGGTGAGCAGATATGCCATACTGTTTTCTCCTTTGAGTTAGCATTGGGTGATGCTAACGTGTTTTCCGTTCCTACTGCGGTTTATCCATATTCATCGGTTCATCTACATTTACAAGAATATCTTCACCCTCAACTTTGATGGGATAGATAGGAATACTCTCTTCACCTGGCCAAACACATTCGCCTGTCTTCACATCAAATTCCCACATGTGCATCGGGCAGGTAACGCAGTTTTTGTCAAGAAAACCGTAAGTCAAAATCCCACCGAGGTGTGGACAGATATTGTTCATTGCGAAAAATTCACCCTCAACATTATAGATACCGATAAAAACACCTTCAACCTTGACACCGATGCAGGTACCCGGTTGTATCTGTTCGGTTGTCGCGGCTTTTACAAATTGTGACATATCTGAAAATACTCCAAGAAAATAGATTATGAATCGAGATTTCCGATCCTTTCGACCAATTTTGTGGTATATACCCATCAAATGAATATTAACGTGATATAACTTTGCCCTCCCCGCGCGGGTCTGTACCGCCGTCGTGACAGGTTCCGTCATCTGATACGCGAATTGCATGTCCCGGACCACCGATACCGCCACTCGGTGCGATTTCATGTCCAAGTTCCCGCAATCCTTCAAGTGTTTCTTCCCCTGCTCGTGATTCTATTTGTATCGGCTCAGCACCATCGCTGTGAAATCGCGGCGCGTCTAAAGCTGCTTGTGCTGACACTTGTAAATCTATCAGGCTAACACTAAAGTTTAGTTGATTGTTTGGAATTGTGCGACCACCAGGTATGCCATAAGTCGCAAAAGGCATATCATCTCTTGTAGCAAGGCACGGTCCCATATTGTGAAGCGGACGTTTCCTCGGACCGACAGAGTTTGCCAACCCCGGTCTCGGATCAAAACGACCCACACCGTGTCCAAAAAGTAATCCTGTTCCTGGCACCGTTACCATGGAACCAAATCCGCCACCGTGCGTTTGCGTTAACGATACCATGTTTCCCTCCGCATCCGCAGTGGAAATATGACTCGTACAACTCATCGGTTCGTGATAAACGACCTCCCCTGGTTGCGGTGATTCAAGTCCTGCCTCTAACTTTTCGCTGAGTGTTGCGGTAAAACTATCCGAGAGTTCTTCATCAATGTCTATATCAACAAAATCGGGATCACCAAATCGTTGGAGTCTTTCTACCCAGCAAATCTTCATCGCTTCAGCAAATAGATGAAACCTTTCTGTGAGAGACATATCAGCCACATCATAGTCTTCGACTAAACGGAGCATTTGTAAGGTAGTTAGCCCGCCTGCACCGAGGGGCGACGTATAAACCGAATAGCCACGATACTGAATTTCATAGGGTTGGGTAATGAAAGCGCGATAATTTTTTAGGTCGTCAACGGTTAAACAGCCGCCTAATTCCTGAATGTGGTTAGCGATTGTTTTCGCTATTTCCCCTTCGTAGAATGCTGCATGTCCACCTTCTGCTACAGCCTCCAGAGTTCGTGCGAGGTCAGGGTTGGTAAGTACTTCCCCTTTTTTCGGGGGTTGTCCATTTTTCAAGAAAACCCGTGCCGTTTCTGGAAACTCCCGTTTCCATCGTTCAGCATTTCCTGCAATTCCCCCACGATTTGCGCCGTTTGGTGCGTATCCGTAGCGCGCCGAGTTGATAGCGGGACGTAACGCATCCGAGAGCGGAAGACTGCCATACTCTTTTGAGGCTAAACATAATCCAGCGACAACACCCGGTACGCCAATAGAGAGCGGTCCGTGGACATTAACGCGTCCGGGAACACGATAGCCTGCAGGTGCATCGGGTGCGTCCTCAATTGTAAACATATCTTCGGAAGCAGCTGCAGGTGCAGCAGAATTGTAATCTATCGCTATAACATCTTGAGTCTTTTTGCGATAGATCAGCATGCAGCCACCGTAACCAGCAATGCCGTTGTGCGAAGGTTCAACGACACCCTCTGCAAACGCGGCAGCGACAGCGGCATCCACAGCATTTCCACCTGCAAGAAGCATATCAAATCCTGCTTGTGCAGTACGCGGGTGTGGACCAACGACAGTACCGTACTCTTTTTTCTCTGAATTCACGGTGTTTTCCTTTTGTTGATGGGTAATAGTTAGAATTTTAAAGACTTTTTACAGAATTGTCAAGTTTTTATATTTATTTAAACGTGAGCTCGGTATAAAGACCTGAAGAATTCCATATCTTTTCTCCGTATTTACGTTATATAAAGATTTTAGAGTTTTTAGAGTCAATCGGAAAATGATAGGATTTTGTAATGTGCTACGATCCTTTGTTATGACTGGATCGGTAGGTTTATTATGACTAAAACAATCATATTTGACTCTAAAAATTCGGTATTATTTTAGTATATAAAATTACAATAGTTTTTAGGAGACATATTCTGTCGATTCCGAAAGTTGCTTATACCAAACTCACGTTATTTTATCTTGCTTCAATGAATTTTTTATGCTGAAATTAATATTTTTTTATTTGTGCTAAATTTTTAGCATTTTTTCTTGACATTTCCTGTTTTAAGTGCTAAAATATTAGCATATCTTGAAGAAAGGAGTGACAACATGGAAGATAACCCCATTGCCAAACTGAGTCGTCGAGAACGGCAGCTGATGGACATTGTTTATCAACGCGGTCGTGTTTCTGTGGCAGATGTGCTTGAAGAGCTTCCCGATGAACCGAGTTATTCTACAGTCCGTGCCTTACTGCGGATTTTAGAAGAGAAAGAACATCTCACACACGAAAAAGACGGCAAGCGTTACATCTATCGTCCTACGCAACCACGCCAACAGGCAGGACGTTCCGCGCTCAAACAGATTTTTCACACGTTTTTTGATAAATCCATCGAAAAAACGGTTATGACTTTGATTTCCGATGCAGACCTATCGGATGAGGAACTTGACCGTTTAAGCCAACTCATTGAGAATGCTAAAAAAGGAGACACCTCATCATGATGCTATTTATTGAAACGTTCTATGCGAATCCATTGCTGAAATTTCTTGTTGACACTACGATGAAAAGTATTGTAATTTTCGCAGTTGCGGGTCTACTTGCATTCTACTTCCGTCACAAATCGGCGGCGGTGCGCGGTTTTGTCTGGGTTATGGCAATTGTTGGATTCCTCATCGTCCCGCTGTTTTCTTTTATACTGCCGAAGTGGGAGGTCAATGTCTTACCTGAAACGCCGATCATTAGATATGAGACGCCTCAGTTAGCAGAAATTTCTCGATCAGCTGCCGCCCCTGTTTTGATTGCCCCGAGCCAGTTAACAACAAGGAAGGTGTCATCTACACAAGTCTCACCGACACCGCCCCAACCGAAAGTGGTAGCCAAAAGGAACAGTATTCTTCCCACAATCTCTTGGACAAATTGGATAGGAATAGTTTGGGCATGTGTGAGTATTTTCTTCCTTGCTCGTTTGATTGTTGGAATCTGTGCTGTTTGGCATGTCTCTGTCCGTGCTAATGATATTAGCAGCACAATTGATCAGGTGCGTCTTAATTGGAGTCGTCAGTTTAGCGTACGTCTCAGCGACAGAATCAAAGTGCCAATGATGTGGGGTATTTTTCGTCCTGTTATTTTGTTACCAACTGATGCGGCGAATTGGCAAACGGATCGCCTCCGTGCCGTTTTGCTTCACGAAACTGCACATATTAAAAGATGGGATTGGTTGACACAGACAATCACACAGATAACGTGTGCGGCTTACTGGTTTAATCCATTCGTGTGGTTTACCGCGCATCGGATACGGACAGAGGCTGAACAAGCGTGTGATGACCAAGTGCTAAATGCCGGTTGTCAATCAACCGATTATGCCCGACATTTACTTAATATTGCACGTGACGTGAAGTTGGCTAATACAATTTCACGTACGGCTGTAGCGATGGCGCGTTCCTCAAAAATAGAAGGAAGACTCCGAACTGTTCTCACTGAAAACCTAAATAGACATCCAGTAACAAAGGTTGCAGTAGGAATTGGTTTGCTTGTTCTCACTTGCCTCGTCATTCCGATGAGCGCGGTGCATTTGGCGCAAGCAGTTGATCCAGAAGAGACATCCAAGTTCCAGTTGGCAAAAGACGATCCCATGAAGGCACAACGTAACATTGAGATATGTGAGCACCACCTACACGAAATTGGCAAGGCGATTCGAGCATACCAGCAGGAACATGGCGATTTTCCCGAATGGCTATCTGACCTTTACCCGAAATATCTACCAGACGCAGATGCCCTGCTTTGTCCAGCAGATGAAGACGGTGGCAAGCCTTATTATCTTGTCAATACGGATCCGAAGATGTCCGTGAGTTACGATTATCAATTTCATCCTCAGTACCGAAAGGATAAAACTGAGGAACGTCTCATGTATGGTGATGTTTTACCGCTTGTCCGTTGCCGACATCATGAGAATCAACCGTTTGAGTGTCATAACTTGAGTTTCGCTTTTAAGGTATATTGGTCGTCTGGTGTATACAAACCGGATGAGATGTATGAAACCGTTGAAGAAACCATTGAAGTATTGGAAAAAGGGCTTCAGCGACAATCTGATAATAAACAGTTCTTTCGTCTCTATCCTACGCTTGCGCGTCTCTACATTGAAGTCGGGCGCGAAAAAGATGTAGAGGGTATCGTGAACCGTTTCAAATCAGTCATGAACCCTGACAGTATAGAAGATAATTTTCGACTCGGCTCAATACTTGAGATATCGAACCAACCCAAAGAAACGCTTAAGGTCTTTGAAAAACTTGAGAAGCGGTATCCGGACAGTGATTTAGTTCTTGATGAACTTGTGCGAATTCATGAGAGACTCGGTAATTCCGAACTCGCGGAAGAATATCGGGACAAAGCTGATCCTATGTCAGAACTGGTCGGGAAAGTTGTCCCCGACTTCTCTGAGACTGACCTTGATGGCAAACCGATTTCGCTTGAACAATATCGTGGGAAAGTTGTCCTACTTGATTTCTGGGCAGTGTGGTGCGGTCCCTGCATCAGCGAAATGCCAAACGTGAAAAGGGTTTATAATACCTATAAAAACCAAGGATTCGATATTATTGGTGTCAGTCTTGATACTGATGAAGTAAGATTGCGCAACTACCTCAAGGCGAATGATATTTCTTGGCGCCAAATTTTCAGTGGGCAAAAATGGAATAGTCCGCTGGCAAAATATTATCATATTCGCAGCATTCCCGCACCGTGGCTTATTGCAAGGGATGGCACATTAATCTCGCGCGAAGCAAGAGGGGTGAAGTTAGAACAACTTGTTGTGGAAGCCCTTAAAAACACATCTACGAACCAATAAGACGTTACCAAATTATCCTTATCGTAAATTAAAAATTAGTTGACATTTTCACCTCTCGGTAGGCGAGGTTTCCTAACCTCGCTGATACAGAGTGTCAAAGTAATTCTAAAATCTACTATACAATAGGAGTGGAAGCAGTGATAGACCTCAATAACGTGCTAAAAACTTCAGTGAACGTCCCGATGCATGCATATTGGGATCCGATTGAAAATACAGCGAATAACCTGCATTGGTCAACAGAAGAAAAGTTTAATCGAGCCAAAGCAAAGTGGCAAGAACCGGTGTATATGGCGTGGGAACAGTGGTTGGAGTTGTTCAATCCCGGACCTGCACATCCGATGAAGAATTACAGCACAACGGATTTCCAAGTCTTTCTTCCACCATCAACCGCTAACGTCGGGGATGTTTGGGACTTGAAGTCGGAGGCGATTCTCCCCTTTCTCCAACAGTTTCATCCAGGCGCAACAATGAATATCAAACACGGTCGGAACGGTGCAAAGGCGTGCTTACGAGCACTTTCGCCTGAATATGCTGATATTGTCTTCCGAATCCATGCGCGCTTCATATTGGACGCATCCATTGGTGCCTACTTGAGACCCGCACAATTTGCTGGACATCTGATCATTAATCTCAACGACGGAACGATTTGTCAATTTAGACTATCGCTTCCGAGACGCAATAGCAACGTCGATATGGGTGCTTTCACCTCACGCGACTTGGGGTTTGTACCGCGCATGGAACTCTGCAGTTTATCAGAACCACAACGAAAATCAATTGATTGGGAAACTGCTATCACTGCGGAAGAAGTTGGAAAGAAGTTTGAGAATTCGCTCTACAAGTTCACCGAAATTGAGTGGACCCCGATTGAAGATGCGGTTGAACGCGCGAAAGCACTGAATCGTCCAATTCATGCAGTACTTTTATTTGGTGTACTTGACGATGAATCATGCTGAGGGTCGGGCAAAGTTTTGAGAGCGGGTCCGCTCTCCTCACCGAAAATTATCAAATTGCTCAATAGGCACTTTGTGAATATCTGGGTATTGCTCAGGGATTTGCCCGAGCTGCAGACAGGTGCCAAAGGCGTAAATGCAGCTGCCTTGGCAACGAAACTCCGACAACATTACACCGATTCTGTGGATACTCTGACACTTACTCCCGAATTGGAAGTAATTGAACATCTGCCTGGCGAGAGCTTACTTCGTAGCGATTATGCGCCTCGTACAGAGCGAATACCTCGATATTTAGAATTCTTAAAATCATCTATAGGAGTGGAAGTTGCCGCACAAGAATCGATCGAAGATATCAACGAGACAACCATCAAAAAATCTATCGCCGATTTAGAAGAGAAACTTCAACGACAGCCGGATCATGAAAGTCTTTTGGATATCTACCCGATGCTCTCCCGTCTCTATATTGAAAGTGGACGGGAAAAAGATGTAGATCAGCTTATTGACCGCTTCAAATCAGTCATGAACACTGAAAACCTTAAGGAGCATTTAACCCTCGGTTATTTGCTTAAGAGGGCAAATCGGGGTGAGGATGTGCTTCAACTTTTCAAAAAACTTGAAGCGCAGTACCCGGAAAAGCGCATCCTATCCCGGCGAATTGCCGAGATTCATGAAGAATTAGGAAACACTGAACTCGCAATGGAATATCTCAGCAAAATTAAGCCCACCTTGGTGTTGATTGGAAAACCTGTTCCCGATTTTTCCGCAATTGATCTTGATGGCAAGCCGATTTCGCTCCAGCAATATCGCGGGAAAGTCGTTTTGATCGATTTTTGGGCGGTCTGGAATAGTTTCTGCATCAGTGATGTACTGAATGTCAAAAAGATTTACGATACCTACAAAGATCAGGGATTTGACGTTATCGGGGTTAACCTTGACACCGATGAAACGAAACTGCACAACTACCTGAAAAAAAATAATATTCCTTGGCGCCAGGTTTTTAGCGGACAAGAACGGCAGAGCCCGCTTGCCCAACAGTATGATGTTCGCACTATTCCAGTCCGGTGGCTTATCGGTAAAAATGGCAAATTGATCGCCTATGAAGCCAACCACAAGTTGATCTCTCGCGAAGGCAGAGAGCCAGATTTAGAACGTCTTGTAGTGGAAGCACTCAAGGACAAGATAAAAAAAGAATAGCCGAACTTGTACAGGATTTTCGCAAGTTTAATTTGTGTCAAATAATTGCGAGAGTACTCTTAAACCCAAGTAAGTTCCCATAGATAAAGGAAATGTTCAATCTTATTTCGTAAGAAATCTAAAAAAGGAGAATACTAAAATGAAAGCAATTTTGACTGTGGCAATGGTGCTGAGTTTCCTGATAACTTCTGTGAATGCACATCCACCTGCAGAAAAGTCTAACGAAGGTTTGATTACGGAACAGCACGAAAAAAACATAAAACTTTGCACACAAAATTTGCTTGCAATTGGCAAGGCAATCCAAGCTTATCAGAAGGAACATGGTGATTTTCCAGAATGGCTATCTGATCTTTTTCCGAAATATCTGCCAGACGCAAATATCTTGCTTTGTCCAGCAGATACCAGAGATGGTAAGCCAGTTTTTACTAAGAATGCAGACCCAGAAATGCCAGTGAGTTACGGCTACCAATTTCACCCCGCATACCGAAAAAGCACACAGGAAAACCGAGCCGTATATGGTGATGTGATACCGCTTGCAAGGTGTCGTCATCATAAAAATCAAGAATTTGAATGTTTAAACTTGGGTTTCTCTTTTAAGGTGTATAAATCACCCGGTGTCTGGCAAGATACGCCGGAAGTGATGTATGAAACTATCGAAAAAACCATCATCGCTTTGGAAGCGGGACTTCAACGACAACCGGATATTGTGCGTTCCTTCAAACTCTATTCTTCGCTTGTCCATCTCTACATTGAAGTTGGTGAGAAAAAAGATGTTGATAGTCTCATTAAGCGTTTCAGATCATCCGTAAAACCGGGTGATCTTCAGACACAAACTATGCTCGGTGCGATTCTTGAAAACGCGAATCGGTATGAAGAAATGCTTACTGTTTATGAGACACTTGAAAAACAGTATCCGAATAAGTTCTTCGTTCTTAATGAACTTGCGCGAATTCATGAGAAACTCGGCAATTCCGAACTCGCAGCGGAATACCAGAAAAAAGCTGATCCTATGGCAGCGCTGGTAGGAAAGGTTGTCCCAGATTTTACTGCAACGGACCTTGACGGTAAACCGATTTCGCTTGAACAATATCGCGGAAAAGTTGTTCTACTCGACTTCTGGGCGGTTTGGTGTCCACCCTGCATCATTGAAATGCCGAATGTAAAAAGGGTGTATAACTCCTATAAGGACCAAGGATTTGATGTCATCGGTGTCAGTCTTGATACTGATGAGACAAGATTGCGCAACTACCTCAAGGAGAATGACATTTCTTGGCGGCAGATTTTCAGTGGTCAAAGATGGAATAGTTCTCTTGCAGAGCAGTATCATATTAACGCAATCCCAGCACCGTGGCTTATTGCCAGAGATGGCACCTTAATTTCACGCGAAGCCAGAGGAATTGCGTTAGAACGTCTCGTCGTGGAAGCACTCAAGGACAAAACCGAGAATGAATAGCCTAATTTGTGTCTTATAATCAAGGGTAACTTAAACCCAAGTAAGTTCCCATAGATATGGGAAATGTCCAATATTATTCGTAAGAAATCTAAAAAAGGAGAATACTGAAATGAGAGCAATTTTGACTGTGGCAATCGTGCTGGGTTTGTTGATTACTTCTGCAAACGCAGATACACCTGCGGAAAAGCAGAGCGAAGATCTGATGACGGAACAGCATGAGAAAAATATTGAAATCTGCACGCAAAATTTGGTTGCGATTGGCAAGGCTGTTGAAGCCTATAAGAAAGAACACGGTGATTTTCCAGAATGGCTATCGGAACTCCATCCGAAGTATTTGCCGGAGGCAAACCTCTTGCTGTGTCCAGCAGATGAAGAGTGTGGCAAACCACTTCTTTCCAGCAATGCAGACCCGAAAATGTCTGTAAGTTATGACTACCAATTCCACCCTGAGAATCGAGAGGGGAAAAATGAAGAACGTTTGGTGTATGGCGATGTTACACCGCTTGTCCGATGTTTCCATCACCTAAATGAAGACTTTGAGGACCGTCTAAACTTGAGTTTTTCCTTGAATATTTACAGGTTAGTTGCTAATTGGAAATACGTGCCGGAAGATATGTATGGTAGCCACAAAGCCGCGATTACTGCTTTTGAAAACGCACTTTCACAACACCCAGATGATCGGCGGTTCTTTGATCTCTACCCACGGCTTGTCGTACTCTACACCAAGGTCGGAAACGAAAAATCAGCAGATGCCCTTATTGAACGTTTCAAGTCACCAGGCATGATACCAGACAATAATGGGTACCGCTCAGTGCACAGGAAACTTAAGGGCGTAAGGCTCTATGAGGAGCTGCTTGAGATTTTTAAGGCAGCTGAGCAGCGGCAGCCCGACGAGGGGGTTATTCTCGTGAGACTTGCCGACATTTATGAGAAATTGGGCAATACTGAACTCGCCGAAGTCTACTATCGGAAGTCTGATCCCAAATATGAATTGTGGGGAAAACCTGTGACAGATTTTTCAGTAACCGACCTTGATGGTAAGCCAATTTCGCTTCAGGACTATCGTGGAAAAGTTGTCTTGCTTGACTTTTGGGGAGTCTGGTGTGGCTTCTGCATTGATGAAATGCCCAACCTTAAAAGGGTTTACGCTACCTATAAGGATCAGGGATTTGACATCATCGGGGTCAGTCTCGATGATAAGGAATCGGCACTGCGGGACTACATTAAGGAAAATGACATCCAGTGGCGGCAGATTTACAGCGGTGAAAGGTGGGAGAACGATCCAATCGCACAGCAGTTTACAATTACCGGTGTTCCGGAACAGTGGCTTATTGATAGAGATGGCAAACTAATTACGCATAAAGCCAGAGGTGAAAAGTTGGAAGGTCTCGTCGTGGAAGCACTCAAGAAGAAAGCTGAGAGTAAGTGACCGAATCTGTCAAGGAAAACGCTAAATGTATGCGGAAAATCTATACCCGCATACATTAAATGAATTTTGCAATCTTTTCGGGTATAAAGTGTCTCAATAATTATAGACTTACTATAGAAAACGGGTGCGGTGTCTACACGCAGCATTGCGCTATCCAATATCAAACTCACGTTAAGATTCATTTATGCAACTTTTCTTACCTTAAAACGCGTCTTAATGCCATAAGGCAATTTGTCAGTACTTGAATTCTTATAGCAAACCTACGTTATAAAAGAAACTCATTAAATGTAACCCAGGATTTTTGTGGGATAGATGACCAAACATTAAATCTCACAAAAAGGTTTTCTCACATACTAAAAAATACCAGAAGGAAAATAAAATGAAACGATTTTTGATACTTTTACTTGTCGTCGGTATAATTCTAAGTTGCATAGCAATCTCATTAGAAAGTATACCTGTTCAAGAAACGTCCGAACAGCCGCAGAAAATTAAAATATTGCTTGATATCGCAGGTGAAAATGATCTTAAACCATTGGTTACAGAATATTTGCTTAAAGCATTTAGAAAAATAGAAAATATAAGTGTCGTTTTGGATATTGAAGAAGGCGTATCTTATGTAATATCCGTTGTTGTTGTAGAAGCACGCGCCGGAGAAAAGATGCAAAAAACCGATAATATTGCCGCTTGTATTCAGTATCTTGATTATTTTGACAATAGTATTCTCAAACAAGATGTCGCTGTTTCAAATTGGGAGCGTGTTAACAACCTTACGGAAAACCTGATTGAACATTCTCGAACAGGTCTATATCTATTTTCTAAAAACGAATTGGAAAAAATGACAAACGGGGTTGTCTCCAAATTTCAGGAACTATTTCTAGAAAAAGATGAATAAAATGAAGAAACCACCTGCTTTTAGGCGCGCTTTGCAAATGCTTATGTGTGGTTTCTTATAGTAGGTTTTAGAATTACTTGAACACTTTTAAGCTGTGAATCAACGCTGAATGCGCTTGGCGGAATGCGCGTTTGGCATTCCACATGATTCAGCGGGAGGGAACTCCGATTCCCGACTATCAAGGCGTTTCGTCGCGATTCGGAGATCGCTCCTACAAGAAGAACAGATGTAGCATGTGCGATTATTGGAGAATTGAATGGCTCTGCATTTCCCTTGACACCCCGCCTAAAAATCCGTATAATATTACACATCACAAACACCATTGAAAATGTGGAACTCCGATGCCCTCTCGTAGACAGTCGCGCATCGTCGCGATGCAAATGCTATATCAGATTCACCTCACCGCAGAGCCGATACAACTCGTTATGGAAAAGTTCTGGCAGAGCCAAGATATATCAACAGAACTTAGACCGTTTGCACTGCAACTCGTTGAAGGCACCACTTCAAATCTTGAAACGATTGACGCGGAGCTCCAAGCAACCGCCAAAAATTGGCGACTCCACCGAATGCCCATTGTAGACTTATCTATTTTGCGGATCGCAACGTATGAAATCCTGTATATTGACGAAATTGACGCTGCAACTTCTATCAATGAAGCGGTAGAAATTGCCAAATCTTACAGTACCCCCAATTCCCCGAAGTTTATCAATGGCGTTCTTGATAACATCCGAAAAAAACATGAAGAGATGCAATAGACCTAATCCATCCAGATTTGAAGTTTATCTTCAGTAGTCCGGGTATATCTAAATCACATCTTAAAATAATAATGTTAAAACTAAAAATTCTAACGTTCTCTATTCTATTGCTAATCCCATTGAGTCTTAATGCTGCAGAAAAGTTCAAATTTGTCGATGAATTCGGTGGAAAAGGGGAAGGAGAAGCACAATTCGCAAAAAACTTGTTCATGGCGTTCGGGCCCGATGGAGCAGTTTACATCACAGATACGGATAACTTCAAAATTCATAAGTTCACTCAAACAGGAGAGTTTGCTTTTGACATTGAGGTGACAGATTCTTCGGCGTTTCGATTCATAAAACCTACTGCTATAACCATCGGAACTGATAACTCCATCTATGTGATGGATTGGATACTGCAACACATTTCAGGAACAGACAATCCGAAAATCTTCAACTACGGTCCTTGTGTCCATAAATTCGATGCAAATGGACAATTCGTCGTAAGTTTTCCGATACAGGATTTCAGTAAAAGGCTCGATAACCTTGAAGCTGCTGCACCCGGTCTTGATAGTGAAGGTAAATATGCACTCATTATTCCGCATGGTGACACAAAGCGTGAATTTTTACTTACTGTAGATTTTCAGAATAACCTCTACGTTTATGATGATGGTTTAATTTACAAACTTGATGCAAACGGAAATCCGATTGCTCACTATGCTATTGCTCAACCGGGCGCTGGACAAGCGATTCATCCGGCTGATATGACTGTGGACAAAGCGGGAAACCTCTATATTGCTGGTGAAAAAGGACATCGGGTAGTGAAATACAGTTCGGAAGGAAAATTTCTATTTGCCTTCGGTGAATATGGAGATGCAGGCGGACAATTTATCGCACCATTTCGCATCACAGCCCTAACAGATGGATCGCTTCTTGTCGCTGACAAGGCAAAGTATTTAAAAGATTTTCTCTCTACACTTCCAAAGCGGCTTGACGATCCCACTCCACGTTATGATGGTTATGTAAAATCGTTTAGGTATCGGCTACGCAGAATCCAAAGATTTACAACTGATGGTGCATATATCCAAAAGTTGCTCGTTCCATTTCAACGCGAGGTTGAAACAGATGTCGCACTTCGACTCAAAGGAATTGATACAAACGGGAACTTATATTATCTCAATCCAACAACGTTACGGTTTAGAAAGTATGCCCCAACTAAATCCCTGTTTTCTTCAATGTTTCAAACCGAGTTGAAACTCAGTTATACGCGTGATCTACACGATATTGAAATTGATAATCAAGATGATCTGGATGCGGATCTATACACAAAATCTGATTTTGATGAACAGATAATTCAGGATTCGGCAGGCGCGAATTTAACTTTCTCTTATGATTTCAATGAGGACTATCGACTTGCGCTGTCTAACCGACTCAGGTTTATTCGGATGACGGATACGAGTTATTACCGAGCACAGGATTTTGAGGATTTCCGTGGCACTTTCAATCCAGATGATAGAACCACGGAATCATCTTGGGATAACCGAGTTCAGTTAGATTTCACTTGGATACGCGACCACAGCATCTACAATTATCGTGAGGCGCGGGTTTACGCATACCTCAGTACAATCCGTCTGGATTTCATCAATGACGCACTTGATCGGAGTAACTTCAGATTTTTCGATTTTTACGCAAAACTTTCAGACTGGGGCGGTGGCATCTATTATGACTTAAGCCGAACATTCCGCCTGAACTTTGAAATAACACACTTCTTTGGTAAAAATAGATACGAGTATATTGATGAAACAAACGACCTCTATGCTACAGGATTTCAGCAAGCGGACACGATACGTGCTGTTTTGTTCATCAATGGCTTCTTTTAATCCAGATATAAACAGCATTTATAATAAAAAGAGGCGCGCTTTGTAAGCGCGCCGAGAAACGGTGTATTTGCGATTAAGCAGATTTTTTACCAATCCGTCCAAAGGCAGACTAAGCGTTTAATCCCTCTTGAGCGTTCCCCAAGTGACTGCGAGTTTCCCTTGACTCTCAACAGGTAATCCAGTGGCTGCCAACATTTTGATTTCATCAGCACTTAGCGTCCGATCATAAATCATAACCTCGTCAATTATTCCCTTGAAATATCTTGCACCACAGCATTCGTCCCATCCGAACTTTAAGTTCATCACTGTTTGCTCAATGTGGGGAATCTTATTCTCAGCAGAATCAAGTTTTCCATCTTCTCTGTGATAGATATAACTCGTTGCTTTATCAGCTTCAATTGCTATCGCTACAAGTGCCCATTTGTCTTGTGGAATTTTAGGTGCGCCTTGCCAATTCCATGTCGTTGCGTGGTTATTATTCCACACATACGTTAAAGTGTTATTTGCTGCGACACCCATCCAGAACGTTGTTGGACTTCTTCCTACAACAATACCGGACCAATCTATCGTTTTCCAACCGTTGATCCGCGCAACCACCGTGATTGCAGTCGTAACCAACTTAAAATTACTATCAACAACCGCATGAGCACCAGCACCATCAACTGCAAGCGCACCGCCCATCCAACCATCGTTTGTCCATTTCGCACCTTGTTCCAAGGCGGCATCATGTCCATTGCCAGATTCATCTTTTCCTTTACCATCCAGCGGCCAGTATCCAACGAGTCCATCACTTAGCCCCGCTGCAAACGCTCCTACGGACCAAAGGCTAATGGTAAATACTAAAACCGTAATAACACTTACTCTATACTTCACTTTTTACTCCTTTTATTGCTGATTGAGTCTGTTTCAATCTCCAGTGTGAAGGGTTGAGATCTGATTTTGGTAGAGAAAACAGTGAAAGGTGCTATCAAACAGACACCTCTCTATTAGCGGTATAATACAGAAAAGACAAATTTTGTGCAAGGAAAATTGAACAACTATTTTGAATATATAGGGTCAAATTCAAACTTTTATATTTATCTATATTGCTTCAATTTAACACTAAATTTGCTTTGGAAGTGATGGATATTTCTCCATTAAGCATAAAAAACTATATGTACATTGAATTTTAAAAGAAAAAAGTTTGCAATTTTACTGAAAATAACGTATGATTATACGTTACACATAGGCAATTATGGGGTTTAATCAGAATATAAACGAAATTATACCCATTTAAAATCGGTATTTTGGTGTTAAACGCGTCGTTTAGATTTTGAAATCTATCTTTACAAGCAAATCAACATCTAACAGGAAACACACTATGGCAACTATTGGAATCGGCGACTATCAATATGAGGTAGTAGAAGGTTGGGGTATGATTCCACAACTTGGACTCGTTTCTGGCGTAGCATGCGATTCAAATGACCGTGTCTATGTCTATAACCGCAGTCCACAACCTGCCATGCTCGTTTTTGAAGCAGATGGAACTTTCGTTGCAGAATGGGGTAAAGATATTTTCCAAAAACCGCACGGCATCTGGATTAGTCCTGAAGATGAAATCTACACAACAGACACTATCGACCACACGGTGCGAAAGTTCTCACTTGATGGTGATTTGTTACAGACATTCGGCACCGTCAATCAACCGGGGGTGCCGGGAATGCCCTTTAATCAACCCACACGTGCTGTCCTTTCTGCGTCCGGTGAGATGTATGTTTCTGATGGGTACGGACAATCGCGTGTTCACAGAATGACTGCCGATGGTGAAGTTATCGTTTCGTGGGGCGCACCTGGCACAGGCCCCGGAGAATTTAACCTTCCACATGATGTTACTGTAGATCACAACGATAGGGTCTACATCCTTGACAGAGGCAACTTGCGATGCCAGATTTTTAACAATAATGGCGAATTTCTGACAGAGTGGACTGATCTCGGTTCGCCTAACGACCTATTCATTGACTCAGATAATATTATCCATATTGCCGAAGCACGCCAAAGCATCTGCATCATGACACTTGATGGTGATATAATCGGACGCTGGGGTGAGAAAGGCACCGCACCGGGTCAATTTAGCGATTCCCCACACGGCATTTGGATCGATTCAAAAGGAGACATCTATGTCAGCGAAGTTATCGCTGAAAGGCGTTTCCAAAAATTCGCGAGGGTTTATTAGTTTTGAAAAAGCATTATCCATATATATTCAGTCTCGTTTTTTTCGCTCTTGTCGCATGCACCTTTGCTTTTGCTGGCGAGGGGCATGAACACACAGGCGATCAGATAAAAAAACTGATTACGCAACCTATCACATTTTCGTTTGTAATTATCGCCTTAGTTGTTTCTTTTGTGTTCGGCGGTTTACATGCACTGACACCGGGGCACGGTAAAGCAGTTGTGGCAGCGTATCTCGTCGGCACAAGAGGTAGGATAATTGACGCGATTTTCCTCGGTCTCGTTGTCACGTTTACGCATACCTTCAGTGTCATCACGCTCGGTGTTGTCCTGCTATTCGCAAAAGATCGTTTTGCACAAGAAGATGTTGTCATGTGGCTAAGTTTAATCTCTGGTCTATTGATTGTCGGAATCGGAGGATGGCTGCTCGCGAAAAATATGAAGCAGTATTATAACGGTAAGACTCATAACCATGGACATGACCACCATCATTCACATGAACATGACCATCCGCATGAACATTCACACAGCCACGGTGGGCATACCCATAGCCACGTTCCTTCAAAACGTACCGGTTTCTGGGCATTGCTATCGCTTGGCATTTCTGGCGGTATCGTGCCGTGTGTAGATGCACTCATTGGACTTTTGTTTGCTATTACGCTAAACAAACTTACATGGGGCATAATTATCCTGTGTGCTTTCTCACTCGGATTGGCTGCTGTGTTAGTTACCATAGGTATCCTAATGGTATTGGCAAAACCAGTAATTGAACGTTTTACAGGCAGAGGTGTGTGGCTGCAACGTCTACCGATTATTAGTGCTACCGTCGTGATTGTGCTTGGCGCGGTGTTAGTATTCAAAGCACTCAACGATGTAGGTATTCAGATTTAAAAACAATCCTATCCTCGGAAAGTCAACACAGAATTTAAGGGAACTTATGCCTAATACTATCGGGATTTTAAGTCCTGGCGATATGGGTCATACTGTTGCGGATGTGCTCCGTCAAAACGGATTACGCGTGATCACATGTCTTGAAGGTAGAAGTCAACGCACCCGTGACCTGGCACAGAAAGCAGGGATTGTGGATGTGCAGACCTATCCGCAACTCATCACCGAAGCAGACCTTATTCTATCAATTATGGTGCCAGCACAAGCGGTAAACGCCTCTGAATTAGTCGCCGAAGCAATACAGCAGACCGATACAACTATAACTTACGCAGATTGCAATGCCATCGCACCGCAGACAGTTCGCAAATTAGGAGATGTTATTACATCGGCAGGTGGGGTTTTTGTTGATGCGTCTATCATTGGGCCGCCACCACGAAGACAGGGGTCAACACGCTTCTATGCATCCGGACCACAACTTGATGCTTTCACAGAACTGAATGATTATGGGTTAGATGTACGCACACTTGGCGATGAGATAGGACTCGCCTCTGCGATTAAGATGTGCTACGCTTCCTTGACAAAGGGTTTAACTGCACTTTGCACCGAATTGCTAACCGCAGCTGAAGTGTTAGGCGTTTCAGATGCGTTGACAGAAGAATTTAAATTGAGTCAGGCGGTGCTTTATGAACGGATGGAAAGAGGATTACCCGGCATGCCTCCGAAAGCAAAACGTTGGATTGGTGAAATGGAGGAAATTTCAGACACCTTTGCTCATGTCGGATTGACACCAAATATCCTAACGGGAGCAGCGGATATGTATCGTCTTGTTAGTGAAACACACCTTGCAGACCTATCGCCAGAAGCACGAGACCAGTTCCCGACCTTGACACAATTGATTACAGTCTTGGCGGAACAGATAAAAAATAGTTGGTAAATAGAAGGTATCGCTCTACTTATTCTCTTGTGCTTCAGTATCTTCCTCTACCCTAAACGGTTCTGTCATCCACTTTTCGAAAGTAGCAGCATCCTCAAAAAACGAACGCATCAAAGCAAATTCAGCTGGTGTTGCAATTGCAGACCGCAAATAACCTTCTTGTGTTCCATAATTCTGCAAACGTCTATGCCATGCGTGGTGAAACACTTCATTTTCCTCTATTATAAAATTAGAAATTACCCCCATCTTTACTATTTTAGAGGCCAATTCCGTAGTCCCAGAATCCTGCTTCATTAAGGGATCGGCTAAATGTCTTTGCAGAACTTCTTTAAACTCCTTCCCATTATTATGGGCATCTTTCCCTGTTTTGCTCCAATCACGCATAATATAATAATAGTCTACCCAAATTTCCTGCTCTGTGAGTTCTGCCTCTGTTCCCCAAAATTCCTGAAGCCTTGCCAGCACAACGTTTCTATGCGTCAATGTAGGCATTGCGGCGACATAAGTCTGAAAATCCGCATAGACGTCACCATCTTGCGTTTTAATGTAAGTTAGATAGGGTTCAGTGGACAGAAGAGTCTCTAAATTCTCTGGACTTTGAGGATCGGAAGTCTCTCCAGCTATTTCAAGTAGTTGAGCAAGTAGTTTTTCTTGTTCTACAGTTAATGGTTCATTTGCATATTGCCTTAACGCACGCTTATGCTCTGCATGTTGTTCGCCCATCTGCTGAATTTCTTGAAACATTTCAATAAATATAGGCACTACAAAAACTAAAATACCTACCAGAAGTAAAACGCCTATACCAACAAGAATTAGACAAGTAGTTTTTTTCATTTGACACTCCGTTTTTATTTTATCCTATCGTAGCATCTTTCAATACAGATTGCAATCTTTATTGTAGACTCTTGGAAACATTGAATTCCTACGTTAATTCCAAAATGAATCAGCGTCACGCTTATTGATCGTGACGCTGATGTTGAATTCTGAACTAAAAGACGGGCTACTGTTTGTGTAAACCTTTCAAATATTATACCAATTCTAATAAATGCTCTCTCATTAAGAGATTCAACAGTTATTGTCTGCTGAACGGACCTTTCTTCTGTAGGAGCGACCTCCCGGTCGCGACCGGGAGGTCGCTCCTACAAGATATTCCGGCAAATGGCACATTATATATTAGAAATAGTATTACATCTGTCCTGTCCCAAAAAGCATTCCAAGCATTTGAAAAAGCGGCTTGAAATCACTAAGTGTAAGGATAAGTTTCGCATCAATTCCATTATCTTCTGCTTTAGCCGAAAAACCGAAACTATAATTATCTGGTAGGTTCATGAACATGACTGAAAACATCTGTATTGATGCGGCCTCGCCAGGTTCTGTTTTTGCTAACAACGGTATGAAGTTTTTAACGGCGATAATTGGTGAAACTGCCAAGAAGATGTTGTTATCTGTTCCCAAACTTTCAACAAGTTTCTGATAACTCGGATTGCCAGAAAACTTCTCTTCCATCCCTGTTTGCCTATCCAGTGCCATTTTAATTGATTCTGCACTGGTGCCTGTTGTCCAAAAGAGTTGCCCATCTGAAAACGCATAATGCCAGTGCCATTCAGTGGGAATCAACTCTGAGGCTTCAGACGACTGCTCCGTATGAACTTCTTTGAAATTTGGAAAAATGTATCTTTTAATCTCAACACCGTTGTGCATTAATGGCTCACCAGCATAAGCTTGTTTGAAGTCGTGGAGTTTTTTTACCAACACCTCATCCATATAGTTTTTCGCGTTTTGTTCATCTTTTAGTTCATAGACAAACAGATAATCAGGCACAATAGAGTTCTCAAAACTTACAGAGACACTCCACTGGTCGGCTAATGATTCATAAAAGCCTTTTACCTCTTGGAAAAGAGGGTGTAGATGTTTCTGTTCTTCCGGTGTTTCTTTTTTAAAAGTATCAAACCAAAAAGTGCTAATCTCAACCAACATGTCTGGGATACCTTGAAAACCGCAGTTCAGTATGTAACTATTTGGCATTTTGTCAAGGTTAGCTAAGTCAGTAGAAGGCGTTTTGAACCCATTTAAGAATTTGCTATCACTTTTGAATTTCAAGAAAGGCTTGAGTTGCACATCCATATCCTGTAACTGTAGGAAGACACTTCCAAACTCTAACTGTTCAATTATTCTTGTCCAACTACCAAACATTCTTCTAAAAAGTACCGATGTTCCCATAGATAACGGATCATCTTCACCTTCAAGGTTTTCTTTTATAGACTCCAATTCCTCTTCCAGTGAACCATCAAGTTTGGTTGTGATAGTTTCAATGTCAAAGAAGGCTCCTAACTGATCTGTACCATTCAAAATATCGGTTAAAAACATGCCGCAATCTGGATTATTTGTGATCGCTTGCATAGTACCGTTATGGGTATCAATCACGTTTTTGCAGACTTCTGTTTGTTGTGAATAGACAAGGGTATTCTCCAAAATAGCAAAGTTGCCGCCACCTTCAGCAGAACTCCAGTAAGTTACACCTTTATATTCCATAGCGGCATTTCCTTCTGCTTCTGCTGCAATTACTTGTTTTATTGCTTCCGGGTCTGTTAGATGCACAGCCGCTGAAACATGCATCGGCTTCAAACTCGTGAAAAATACGGCAAAGTCTTTTTCTAAATCGAGTCCGATCTCTTGCAAATCCCCAAAACTCTGAAATCCTGCTCCGAAGGCATTCGCCAAAATCATCGCAAGCAACTCTGCTTGTCCCAATTGCGGCAGCATATCTGATGCCATGACGTTGATACTGTGATTTAATTCAGTTAAGCTGGGACAATAAATGAGTCCTAAGGATGTTTGTGGAATTAGACTGAGAACGCTATCCTCAGGAATTGCAACTGGTATTGCATCAGATTTTTGGACTGATACATCTGTGGGTACCCGTTCAACTTCAGCTACAGTATCTGACATTAAACAGGTGAATAAAATCGTACTCAGGAATGTTAACGTGATGGTTATTGAAAAACATCTTTTTATCATTTTAATTTCTCCTTATTGTGAACAGCATGAGTATTCACACTGGATTTGGTAATGTGGTTTTAAACCGTTGCATATTAAGGATGTTCACTTTTTGGAATTTATACCATTTCTAAATGACAAATTGTCATAAATAAACTGTAGGTCCAAATCAACGCAGCATACGCGTATGGCATGCTGCGGGTAGAGCGTCAGCGAAACCCATAAATCAACGGTATGAATGCCATCAGGCATTCCCCGGGTGTAAACTTAAGAGAAAGTTGTATTCCTTTGAAGCCTGCTC
>JAPPCZ010000095.1 GCA_028824685.1 Candidatus Poribacteria bacterium | reverse complement strand
CATTATAGAGCAAATCCCATGGATTTAAAAGTATTTTATAGGTAGCAACTTAGGTTAAAACAGATAAAATGCCTAAAACTAAATAATCCTGGGTATTAGTAACGTGAGCTTGATAATTAGATTATAGTGAAATACAAAAATATATGCACACTTTTGGTCTGTAGGACTTAAACCGACCTATTGGACTGTGCCGTAGCACAAACTTTCCAGTTTGTGCAGAGTGTACGCAACCTAACAGGTTACGCTACAATCGTGTGCAAGTAATTATGGTTTCCACTATAAATATAGATGTATGTTGGGTTGAGGCACGAAACCCGCTGAATGCCAAAAGGCATTCATAGCGTTGATTTGAACATAAAACGATTTTACAGACTGAAAATGTTGGGTTTCACCTTCGGTTCAACCCCGCCGAATGCCAAAAGCGCATGCTGCGTTGATTCCCTACCGGATTTATCAAACTCACGTTATTAGTCCAGGCCCAGAGGCATTCAATTCTCCAGTAATTTCACATTTTATCATAAGTCTTTTCTTGTAGGAGCGATTCGGAGATCGATCCTACAAAAAACGTGTCTCTTTAATTTCAAAGTTCATTATAATAAAAAACGCGTTTGTAGTCGCGCATACAAAGCGCGCCTATTCGTAAATGTAAAATATCTTACTTATCCTCAGTATTTTGCTTAGGTTGTATAGTAGAAAGTAAACCGTCATTTTCAAGGATAGCTTGTCGTGTCATAATCCAAACAGTACTTTCTGGACCGGTTGCTTGCCAAGCACCTTTAAAGTTCATGACAACGTAGTCTTTCTCAGCATCTGATAGTGTTTGCTCAGGATAAATTTCATTGGGTTCCCAAGGAATGTAGGTAGCAGGTTCACCACCATCCCATTGCCATTTTCCTTCTTCTTCTAAATCATTGAGTCCAATCCAGAAGAAGCCGCTGCCAAAAATTTCAGTAATCCATTTATGTTCTGCTTCATCATTGATTGAGACGAGATGTGCACCGTTATTTGTTGCTTGAAGATGTGCATCGTAGAAATCTTCACACGCAATCAATTTGTACGCGTGACCATTTGCGGGATTAACTACCCACACATCTGGTATTTGTGGATCATTCGGAGGCGTTGGATCTTGAGCCTCAATAACATGACGGGGTGTGTCAATAAAAATTAGAGTGCCGTTAAGTTTCAAGATTAGTTCATTCTGCTGTGCATCGCCTTCTATTTCAACTGGACCGGCTTCTGCTGTGAGGACAATGTATTTGACGCGGAAGAAATAGTCGCCAGGTTTTTCCACGTATACTGAAAAGTGTCCATCGTCATTTGTCCGAATGTTTGCTTTTGAAGAATAGTCATCATCATTCCTTCTGCGAATCCTTGCATCTGGGGATTCTTTCCGTGGTTCCTTCATTTCAATTTTCACGCTTGCATTTTTAAGAGGCAATCCGTTAGCGTAAACAACTCTGCCGAGTATATGAGTGCGTTGTTTGACGGTAATTTCCACGTTCTCAACGGCATCTCCAGGTTTAATCCCAAATATGAATCGATCAGAAGTAAGCGGCAGAGGACCTGTCTTGTTATCAATGATGATATGTCCAATTTTAATCGATATAATTTCAAATTCAGACTCTAAGCGTGACAAATACCGCATTTGGGAGGTAAGTCTTGTTGTGTCATGCGGTATATCTTCAGACAAATTGTGAAGTCGAAGTGGACCAGATTCAATATCTGTAAAAGAAAATTTACCTTTTGTATTCGTTCGCGATATCGATAAAGTGCGCGGTTTATCCATAGACTGAGAAGATCTGAATATCTCTGACATAACCCAACCGTCGATGAATTGGACAGGTTGTGCACCAAACGTGAACCCCGAAACAGCGTTGCCTTCTGTATCCACTACATGTCCAGAAAACGTGGATGTTTCCGGTGTAGATGGATCGGTCTCAGGAAGAGAATGAGGAACATCTTTTTGGACTTGTGTCAAAGGTGGCACTTGAACCTCAATGTCTTCGGTAGGATTTGCGAGCGTTTTGCCACCAAGCATCAACACGAGTTTTTGATGGGGTTGTTCTTCTGAAATCAGAATTTCCTCGGTTGTAGCTAATATCTTTTGATATTCCACTGATACAGTGTAGGAGCCTGGGTCATCTACATATTTTACAAAGTAACCATTAGCATCAAGTTCAGTTAAGGACCCTTTTAGACCAATGCCCCGTCCATCCAACCTACGCCCGCTTAATTTTAGGAAAACTTTTGTGTTTTTTAAAGGTGTACCATCAAGATTAAGTACTTGTCCCCTGATTTGTATTCCCTTATGCACTATGATTTCTACATCTTTGATAGCTGCCTTTTGAGTAGTTCTAAATATGAGACCTCCAAAATCGTATTCCTGTCGAATTGGGTAGAGTATTACACCGGCAATATTGACTGACCGAATCGTATACGCAGACTTATTTTCAGGTAACAACATTAATTTTACCGCAGAAGTGGTTGTAGATATAGAGAAGAGTCCTGTTTCATCAGTTTCTGATATATCCGTTGCTCCAGTATGTAACTCACGGAGTGCCACTGTAACACCGGCGACAGGATTTCCCGCCTCATCAACAATACGACCAGAAAATGTACCAGCGAGACTCAGTGGGGATATAGCAAGTAGAAACACGAGATTTGCAAGGAAAACAACAGAAAAGATAAAGTAAGAACGGTTCATAGTCGACATCTCCTTTTTATAAATATGTGGTCATAAAAACAAGAGTAGCTGCGCTTACAAAAGTGGCGTACAGACAATCTACTACATAAACGCAATTTATGTGCCAATCCGAACCTCTAAATACATAGAAATTTTGACCCAAAAGAGTAAACCCTGCACAAAAACGTGCAAGGTTTACTCATGCTGCACAGTATGGGGCATTTCGGGCATTCGGTGTTGATTTGACAATGAATTGAGCGACTACAAACGTGTTTCTCGTTTAATGATAGCCGTTCAATTAGAAATGGTACTACCTATCTTTCGTTGGTGTTTTAGCTTGTAAACCATCTTTTTCAATGATGGCGGTCTGTGTCGTATGCCAAGCAGGATGTCCCCTACCAATCGCTACCCATTGACTTTCTCCAAAGGACATGATGACGTAATCTTTTTCTTCATCATCAAGATCGTTTGAAAAAATATCGCCATCTGCCCAGTTAGTGTAAGTGACAGGTTCACCGCTATCCCATTGCCATTCTCCTTCCTTTGCGACATCGGTCAATCCTATCCAAGTAGGACCGTACCTAAAGATGGTCTCAAGCCATATCTGCTCTACCTCGCTATTAATAGAAACGAGATGTGCGTCTTCAAGGATAGCCTGAGCCTGGGCATCTTCCCAACTCGTGCAAATGATTTTCTTGTAAATATGTTGATTTTCAGGATTGGCTACCCACACGTCTATAGCTTCGTGAAGAAATGTAGAGCGAAGTGGACGTGTCATTACACTTTGCTGTGCTGGATCCGGCGTGTTGCTGTCAAGCGTCAAGACCAATGCCTCGAGGAGACTATCCTCTTTAAGGATAAAAAATTCGGACCCAGTGACAAGTTCTTGATACGTGGCGAATGCAGAATAAATCCCAGGTTCATCTATGTAATGAACAAAGTTTCCATCGGTATCGGTATGTAGGGACTTTCCCAGTAGAGGTAGACTTTCTGTTCCATCTATGCGGCATCGGTGTAATGCAATATAGACGCGCGCGTTGACAAGCGGCAGCCTATCTTTGTAAAGGATCTTACCGTGTATTTTCGTCCGAAATTTCACAGTAACTTCCACACCTTCTATTTTAGCACCCTCTTTGATACCGAATGGAACCACCTCAAAATATGAAGAAGACGGTTGCGGATGAAATGTGATTTTTCCGATCCGTATCGTTTGAATTTCCAGGTCAGTTTCAAAATCTACGGACGTATGTGTTGGTAACTTATCTTTTCCTGCTACCAATTGATACATACCTGGCTTAATTTCAAGGAACTTGAATTGCCCATTTGAGCCGCTCTTCGCTTCTGGAGGAACGAGGCGTTCTTGGGAATCACCAAAACCATCTTTCCTGTTAACCGCTTCATTGGGCGGAGTTTGTTCAAAAGAAGGGTAGTAAGGTACAGTGTGACGTAATGGGACCACATTACCGTCCCTGAACGCTACGGGTAAAAGTACTATTGATATCCCATCAACCGGTTTGCCTTTTACATTTACGACACGACCAGTGAACGTCGCTGAGTCCGCTTCAAGATTCATATTTACTGTAAATACAAGTCCTAATACTAAAAGGGCAACAAGGAACGCAAAAGATTGTTTGGTGAAAAAAGAAAAAACCATCTCAATTATCTCCTTCTGGAATGTAAAGTATTGCAATACTATTTTGTGTAACGTTAATTTGCTGCAGAATATATCGTTTCCGTAGAGTGCCCGGGCATTGAGACATAATATATTATTGAGATTTTTTTGGTATCATGTCTTTTTCGATTACAGCCTTTTTGATAAGGTATCGGAATGGACTTTTTGCATCAATGCCTATCCATTTCTTTGTAGCAGCATCCATAGCAACATAAATTTCTCTTTTTTCAGTGGACAAGTCTTTTGATTTTAGAGTATTCCAATTAGTGTACGTGACTGGTTCTTGGTTATGCCACTGTTCCCCTTTTTCAGAAAGACGTAGTCCAATCCAATAATAATCTTTTTGTGAAAAAAGACTTTCTATCCATTTTTGTTCAGTCTCGTCGTTGATGGTAACAAGATAGGCGTTTTCTGCTTTGGCTATGCCTACCGCTTCATACCAACTTTTACAGGAAATTGTTTTATACGCGTGCCCATTTGTGGGATTTACTGCCCAGATAGCCTGCTGGGCTTCCCATCTTTCGTGGGATGACAAACGTGAGTTGGTTTCTGAAATATTGGACTTGTCGGATGGAGTTTTTTCAATAAGTTTCAAAATCAATGTATCGGATTGCTCCCCATCTTTTAAGGGGATCGGTTCGGATATAGCTGAGTAGTTGTAATATTCGACCGACACGGTGTAAGTCGCAGCCTCACGTACATATTCTGTCAAATAACCATCTGAATCAGTCTTAACACTACCATCAAATCGGGCACTACTATCCCAGAACTTACGTGGTTGGATATTTAGTTTAACGAGCGCATTGACAAGCGGTGTCCCATCATCAAATATGATTTTAGTCCGAATTTTAGTCCGAGGCTGGACAGTTATCTCTACATTTTTAAGGTGTTCACCAAGTTCAATAACAAAAGGTATCTGACGAAGTGCGTTATATTGAGTAGCATAGATAGTTAAGCCTTCAACTTGAGCGTTTTTAATTTTAAAATCTGAACTACGCTCAGGTAAAAGTAACAATTCTGTTGTACCAGACGGTATGTTGGTAATAGAAAAATGCCCATTGGCATTAGTCACTGCACCAGACAGAGTGGCGATCGGTCTCGGAAAACTGTCTCTTTCGGTAAATTCAACAGGACGAATACCGATTTCAACGCCTGCAACTGATTTTCCCCGCACATCCATAACACGACCAGAAATTGTTGTTTGTGTTTGCTTCTTATCATTAATGACAATGTTATTACTAATGCTACCACAAGAGATTACAAGAGTTGAAATGAGCATTCCAATGAAAATGATAAGAATATATTTTCTAAAATTTGAGATTGTCATTATTTAATTCCTTTTGAATTTAGGTGTTCTGACTTTCTTTGTCTTAAGCTGTGACTACATAAGCACATTATAACACATTACGACATTATTGGTAATCATTTTTTAGACTTACAAGAAAATGGATTGACAAATATAAGGTGAAATGGTAGCATGGAATTATTTATAATAAACACATTTTATGTGTCGTAATAAATTCAAGGTGTCCCTATGAAAATGACAAAATTAGAAACGTTTCTCGTGCAGCCACGCTGGCTCTTTCTAAAAATACACACTGATGAAGGATTAGTTGGTCTTGGCGAACCGATATTAGAAGGACGTGCGAAGACGTGCGCGCAAGCAGTCGATGAACTTGCACCTTATCTGATCGGTGAAGATCCAAGACGGGTTGTACACCATTGGCAAGCGATGTATCGTCACGCATTTTACCGTGGCGGTCCCATTCTTACGAGTGCCCTGAGTGGTGTTGAACAAGCACTATGGGATTTAGCGGGAAAATCGCTCGGTGTTCCTGTTTACCAACTTTTTGGCGGGCCGACTCGTGATCGTATTCGGCTGTACAAAGGTGGCGGCGATCCAGAAGGAATTAAAGAATGGATTGACAAAGGGTTCACAGCATTTAAAACAGGTGTTGCAGGTGGCAGACCTGCCCGTATCATTGAAAACAAGGCATTCATAGATAGAGCCGTTGACCACTTTGCTGCACTGCGTGAAGCTGCAGGTACAGAGGTTGACTTGGCAATTGATTTCCACGGTGCCGTAAGTCCACAGACAGCAAAGGTGTTGATTAAGGCGTTGGAACCTTATCAACCGATGTTTGTTGAAGAACCGATACAGTGCCAAAATGTGGATACACTCGCAGAAATCGCGCGCAGTACGCATTTACCGATTGCAACCGGCGAACGAATCTTTACCAAATGGGGATTCCGTGAGATTTTAGAGAAACAGGCGGCATCCATTCTGCAACCAGATTTATGTCATGCAGGAGGTATCAATGAAGTGCGCATCATCGCTGGAATGGCAGAGGCGTATTATGGTGGTATCGCGCCACACAATCCGCTCGGTCCTATTTCGTTAGCGGCTTGTATTCAGTTAGATGCTTCCATTCCGAACTTCGTGATGCAAGAACATACAACTCTTGGTGAAGGGTATCTCAAGAATCCGTTTGTTTTTAAAGATGGGTTTGTTGAACTGCCGACAGGTCCAGGTTTAGGTATTGAACTGGATGAAGATGCACTTGAAGATAAAATTGATCATGATTGGCGAAATCCTGAATCCTATCATCCTGATGACGGTTCTGTTGTAGATTGGTAAATATATCGGACGGACAAATCCATCTCACAAGTTATAGGTCGGGTAGAGCGGAGCGAAACCCTTCATGTTGGGACTGAAACACTGTTTTCAAATTGACTTGAGTTGTTCCTGCGATTCCTTGTGAAACCCACCAAGTTTGCCTTGAAACCTTGATATTGTCGGGTTTCGCTCCGCTCTACCCGACCTACAAACTGAAGACCGACAACTAATAAAACTATGAAATTTATAATGTTTACAAAACATCTGGAAGGTTTAGAAATTCCAGAGATTATCACTGCGTTACAAGCAGTTGGCGTTGAAGGGGCTGACCTTTGTGTTCGTCCCGGTTATCCTGTTAACCCCGAAAATGCGAAGAAAGAATTACCCGCTGCAGCGAAACGGTTTGCAGAAGCAGGTTTATCCATTCCACTTGTCACAACTCCTGGAGATTTTTTAGACCCCTCTAAAGAAGAGACAGTCAGCGTTTTTGCTGCTGCAGGTGAGGCGGGTGTTGAAAATATCAAGTTGGGATATTGGCATTGGCACGCAGGCGATGGCGGGTACTGGGCACAGGTTGATTTTATTTGCAGTCAACTTGATGGATTTGCCAAACTCTCTGAGAAATATGGGCCGCGCACCTGCATTCATAACCATTCGGGAACATCTATGGGACTAAACTCATGTGCGGTGATGAACCTTGTCCAAGGATTTAACCCACAGCACGTCGGCGTTTTTGCTGATACGGGACACCTGTCTATTGTTGGCGAACCGATTAACATGGCACTTGATATTGTCAGATCACACCTCGCTGTTATCGCCTTTAAAGACCTTGCGCGTTCACCCGGTATGAAAGGCGGTAAGGTTGTCCGCATGGGAAAAGGTTTTGTTGATTGGGAAACAGCACTTGATACGTTGAAAACAATAGAATTTTCAGGACCCGTTAGTTTTCATAGTGAATACGGCGGTGAACCTGTGAACAGTGTGATTGACTTGGCTCGCGTAGATGTGCGATTCATTCGGGCTTTGATGGACAAATAAGGAGATAGAATGGGACAATTTCAGTTAGGGTTAAATACAAGCACAATTCGTCCTGCCGATTTGATGGATAAAATTCGGATTGCAGGGGAAACCGGTTATACGGCAATTGAGTTGTGGAATAACGATTTATCGGATTACGAGGAGCAGGGCGGTTCGCTTGCTGATGTGAAAAAGGCACTTGATGACCATGGACTTTCTGTACCAACCGTCATTGCCTTACATGGATGGCTCAATGCAACTGGGGTTGAACTTCAAAATGCATTGGAGGATGCGAAAAAACGGATGGCACAAGCCGCCGCTGTTGGCTCAACTTACGTCATCTCAAGTCCACCGCGTGAAGTGGCAGACCTGCAATTAGGCGGTGAGAATTATCGTAAACTGCTTGAACTCGGACGTGAGTTTGGCGTTAAACCTGCTATGGAATTCCTCGGTTTTGTTGATGGTGTGAATCAGGTGAAACATGCATGGGAAGTAATGGAGGTAGCAGACCATCCAGACAGCACAATTGTGCTTGACCCATTCCATATCTATCGCGGTGGCGGCGAAATATCGGATATGGAAGGCATTCCTGGCGAAAAAATTGCAGTCTTCCATTTCAACGATGCACCTGCCGAACCTGCACGTGCAGAACAGACTGATGCCGATAGGGTTTATCCAGGTGACGGCATTCTCGATCTGAAAAGGATGATCTCTATTTTGAAAGACGCTGATTATTCGGGTGTTATCTCGTTAGAGTTGTTCAATCCGAGTTATTGGGAGGAAGACCCAGCGGAGGTTGCTCGGATTGGGTTGGAAAAGATGCGTGCTATTGTGGAATCGTAAAAAGTATCGCTGCCCTTTGTTCTTATAAATTAATACGCTAACAGTGGGTTTGGATATAATAGGAGGTTCATACCTATGAAATTATATGGCAGAAAACATAAAATGTGTGTTTTGATCGTTTGCCTTATGACTATCGTTGTCCTATCTTCCTGCGGTAAATTGGAAGGTGAACCACAAAGTGAATCACTTTACAAAGATGATACACTTGACCTATTTGAGGCATTTTTTCGTTATAAATTTGAAAACAATCACTCTGGAGTGAAACAAAATGCAGATGCGTATTTCTTGCAAATTAAAAAGAAAGACCCGTCATCAGAATTTCTCACAAGGTTTAAGAAACACTCCCCTCCGGTAAAGATGGGTTCGAAATTTGTAGTGGGGAAAGGTATTCTATTCAGAATTGATAAATATAAACAGATTGGTAGGAATAGTGTTGAAATTCGTGGCGGATATTATGTGGGGAATCTTAGTGCTTCTTGGGCTCCCTATCTATGGGAGAGAAAAAACGGTAAATGGGTTCTAAAATCTGTTGGTCCAGTGATAGTTGCATAAAGTTTCAAAAAACTGTAATTGTTCGTAAAACGGAATCATAATAAAGGAAAACTAAATGAACTATGTTGATGGAATATTGTCGTCGTTGACACGTGTGAAAGATGCGCGGACCCTACGCGCCTCCTCGTGGGATACCACAGGACGCAACGATGATGCATGGAATATTGCACCCGGTGAAACGCGCGTCCTTGCAGATATAAAAGGCCCAGGATGTATCAATCACATCTGGATGACACAGCCAAACGGATATCGGAACGTACTAATTCGGATGTTCTGGGACGATGAGGAGCATCCGAGTGTTTTATGTCCGTTAGGCGATTTTTTTGGTCTTGGAAACGAAATCGTGAACTCTTACGATTCTATTCCGTTTTCAGCCTCTACACACAGCAACAATCAATTTAATTCAGGGTGTGCGCTCAACTGCTACTTACAGATGCCTTTTAACCGTTCTGCCCGTATTGAACTTGTCAATGAAGGCGACACCTCGCATCGCCAATATTTTTATATTGATTATGAGTTATATCCATCGCCGCACGGTGAGGATACTGCCTATTTTCACGCGCAATTCCATCGTGAAAATCCTTGTGATGGGTGGGGACATGAAATTAAGGTTAACACAGCGGAAGCAAATATCATCAATGCTGAACGTCTCGCGTGGGACAACAACTATTTGATTCTATCCGCAGAAGGCAAGGGACACTATATCGGTTGTAACCTTTCTGTGAGTAACTTCCAAGGCACGTGGTGGGGTGAAGGTGATGATATGATATGGATTGATGGCTACAAATGGCCGCCTGACTTGCACGGCACAGGGTCAGAGGATTATCTCAACCAAGCATGGGGTATGCAACAGAACGCATTCGCACATAACGGTTCATCAATTCACGAAAACAATACCGACGGTTATCAGACATCCTACGTTTTTCATTTAGAAAATCCTATCCGTTTTGAGAAAGAGATTCGGGTGACAATTGAACACGGACACGGCAACCATCTCAGCAACGAGACATCCTCTGTTGCCTACTGGTATCAGATGGAGCCGCATAAACCGTTTAGTGTGCTACCCGTTGAACAGCGAAAACCTGTGCTAAGAGACGAAGATGGGAATTGGATCATTGACGAGGCAAACCAAACGCCATCATCTGACCTTGTTCTCAACGATGAAATGAAACAGAAAAAACAACAATGGCAAGAAAAACAATAGATATAAATTTCTGCCCTAATAGACCAGAGGAGATATAAAATGCTGACGTTTTTCCAACATTTTCTCATCGGAAAAATGGAAGAAGAGACACAAAATGACGAGGAGGGAGTTGATCAAGAACAACCGGAGTCTGAATATCCCAACGAAACTCCTATTATTAATTTGCTTGAACTTGTTGATGAGAGTGGTGAATCGGAAACCTCCAATGATGTACAGCCGGAATCTGATACGGACGTTCCGTCAGAAGATACAGAAACACCTCACCCCGATGAAACGCCAGAAACTGATGAAGCGCAAGATGTGGATGTAGAATCTGAGGTAGAAGAAACACCTGAAATTGAAAAAACACCAGAAGTTGAGGTGATGTCTGAAACCGAAGATATGTCTGAGGCAGATAATACATCCGAGTCTGAAGATACACCACCTGAAGTTGAGGTAATGTCTGAGACCGAAGAAGAATCTGACGTTGATGAAACATCTACAGTTGAAGAAGCAACCGAAACAGACGAGACACCTGCAACTGAAGAAGCACTGCAGGCAGAAGCGATGCCTGAAGAAGATGAAACACCTGCTCCAAGCGAACCACCTGTTCCTTATTCTCTTGGCGAGAGCGAGGAATTGTACGACTTCGTTGCGATGTTTGAGGAAAGCCAGCATTCCGGTGCCGAACACATATCAGCAAGTATGGCAGATTCCGCGGGCGGTGTTACTAAACCTGCCCTTTTTGAACATCCATCGCCGACCGATTCTGCACGCATTGTTTATGAATTAACCCTTCCTTCAGTTGAAGAGAACGAAAACCTTTACCTATATTTCAGCATTGGGTTAAGAGATGGCGTTGTATTTGATGATCCACAAACGCAACCCGGAGGTGTTAGATTTTCTATTGAGGTTTCTGGTGAACAATGTTTCGAATCTGTTTCAACAGAATGCCATTGGGTTGAAAATGGGTTAGATTTGACTCGCTACGCAGGCGAAAAGGTGGAACTTGTCTTTGTCACGCAATGTAATGTTGAGGGGAATAGCAGCTTCGCATGGGCATTATGGGGACAGCCGAAACTTCTCAAACTCACTCGTAGTGAGGTCGCCTCAACCAAGGATAGCACTGAAGATAAAGAAGTAGCACCTCCAGAAATACAGTGTGGACTTGCGATTGCAAAATTGCAAGAAGATCACACAGCTCTGTTTGAATTCAATCGTGACGATTGGACATCTGCACATGAAATTGCGTCTGAAATTCACAATCAATTAGAAAACGAACCGATTGATTTAACGCTTTACGCTGCACAACCGAAATTAGAAATCGTAAGCGTGGGTGCCACAGCAGCGATCATTGGTGCTGGAGAAGCGTTTGAGATTCAATGCACGATCAGAAATGTTGGTGCCGGACCGCTCGGAAAGGACAGCAGGACGCGACTTAGCATCAGCGATATTAAGTTACGACGTGGACGATCCACACATAATGTGAAAACACTTGCGCATGGTGAAACATCTACTTATGTATGGTACGCGCGTAGTTTCCCACGTCCGAATACGATTAATTTTAGCGTCTCGCTCAAATCTCGTCATATTGAAGGCACATCAAAGATGGAGGGTGTCGTTCATGTCCGCCCCGCGCTGCCGAAGCTTGAAACACAGGTTGTTCCAGAACTCCATACCTATATGCACGAAGAACATGTGGTACTGGGAAATAAGAACCTTCGTGTGGTTCTCGTCCATAGTGGGGAACAATCTCAATCGAAGAAACGAAAATCCAGAAAAAATTCACAAGAAAAATTCGAGAGAGGTTTTGAATATTATGCAATTTTCGTGGCAAAAGGAAGTGCCTATCAACAAGTAGCGACCTCCAAAATGATTGCTGAGGCTACCTATCTTTCTGGTGATAAGGTTCAAAACATCAAATTTATTCCGAACGATGTTCAACTTGCTGGCAACAGTCTGGGAGAATCCATTGTTCACATCACAGGTGAACATAAGGATGCTGACGGTGTTACATGGACGCTTCAGTTACAGATGATCCTTGCTGAAGATGCAAAACACATCAAAACAATATGCCATTTAACAGTTGATGGGGCACGTGAACTTCTTGCTTTCCGAAGTGCTGAAATTTACGCTGGACACAAGAGTACTCGCGAAAAGAAAACTGCAGCCCTGTTTCCCGGTCTTGAGTTCCTTGAAGGTGATGAACCCTCTTCAAATACACGTGATGCTGCGCCACCGCTCAACAACCGACTGGTTCCACATCCATATAAGATCACCGTTCCAGTGATGGCAGTTGAGATACAGAAATCGGTTGTCGGTATTGCTTGGAATCCGTTGCATAGTTGGGATGGAAACGCACAGCATGTTTCTGCTGTATTCGCTTCACCTAATTGGTATCACCAAGAACGAAACCATCTTATGGGACTTTTTGTTCCGAGTATGCCAGAATGGGTAGAGGAAAATACACTTGTTGCTCAAACAGTTTACCGACTAACGCCGGCACAACCTATCACAATTGATTGTCAGATTATAGCAGATGGAAATGCCTCTATCTTAGATGCGATTTCGCATTGGACATCCGCGTATGGCACGCCCGAACCGCTTGAACCGCCTCGAGATGATGAAGAACAGGTGTTACTTTCACGACACGGATTTATGCACTCTGTTTGGGATGAAGAGGCAAGGCAATCCAGACACTGTGTCGATTGGGCTTCCCATAATGAACCTGGTTTTGCAACCTTACTTTGGTATGATTACCTTGTTACAAAATCTGAAGATGTTAAGGAACGAGTCAAAGAGATCGCAGAAAAAACGATAGCGGATACTGATGCGGGTGGTTTGGCGGCACGAGGATCATGCCACATACTAAGCGGAGAGTTTCCATTCCATTACGGACATTTAGATGCTGCGTTGGGATACTATGAAGCTGAAGTGCAGCCTATACTTGAGTCTCAAGCAGAGGATGGCAGTTGGGGTTTTCAACCGACATCTGAAAAAACGGAGAACCTTGGGAAAACTGGTGATGTCGTTCTTGGTACGTGTGCATCAAACGCGTTGAAACTCTTGAAACATGCACGTATTACCGGCAACAAAACCTCACTTGAAGCAGGTAAAAAAGCGCTTTCATTTATGGATCGTTTTTCGGTGCCACGCGGTGCACAAGCGTGGGAATGTCCACTATATGAACCGGATATTCTCGCTGCAGCACATGCTATCGGTGCTTATGTGGAAGCACATGAAATCACTGGCAATAAATCGTATTTGAAACGTGCAGAATATTGGGCAACAACAGGACTACCGTTCCTCTACCATTGGCACCTCCCTGACCGACCCGGCATGCAGTTTGCTTCCATACCAGTTTTTGGAACGACCTTTTATACGCATTCTTGGCTTGGTGTGCCGGTGCAGTGGAATGGCTTGGTTTACGCCTACTATTTGCAGCGTTTAAACCAACATACACGAGATGAGAAATGGCGTAAGGTGGCTGAAGGCATAACAATAAGTGCCATGTATCAGCAGTGGACAGATGGTGAACTGAAAGGCACGTATCCTGATGGGTTTTACGGGTTCTGCACTGAAGGCAAGGGACCACACCTCAATCCTGAAGATATTATGGTTAATGTCTATACACTCCGTGGACTTGATCCGGGCGTTAAGACAGCAGTCTCAGGTTTAATCCATTTAAGTTCTGGTGCAACTCCCGAAGCCTTTACCGTCTCCCGAAATGCTCAAATAAAGTGGACACTTAACTATGCGGAAAACGAAATAAGCCATACACTGATTACCGGTTGCGAACAAGTCCCATCCCTCATCCGTGCACAGAGAGCAGAAAGTGATGATGAAACGGATGATTCTGCATTTGATGTGCCTCAAGTTGATAACCTTGAAGATGTCACATCCGGATGGCGTTACCTTCAAGAAAGAGACGCTGTCCTGATAAAACAGGTCCACATTACTGCAGAAATGCAGTTTCAACTACTTAAAGATGTTGAATAAATTACCTAAATTCTGTAAAGTGTCTAAAGTTGTATAGATTTTAGAATGGAATAAAGGCACTGTTCTTAATGATTTGCAAGTTTCTGTACACTTTACAATTATTTGTAAATAGGACATTTTTGTCCAATAGGAGGAACCATGAAAGCGCAAAAAATTGTATCCGCAACATTCTGCTTAGTTATGGTATCACTGTGTGTCTTTGCTATATTTTCAACAACTGTTTGGGCGCAAGATGATGCTGCCGCAGAAGAACCCGCACTGTTTGAATGGAAAGGTATTGCACGAGATATTATTTTAGTGGCAATCTTTAGTATTGTTGGTTTAATCATTTTAATGGTTGGGTATAAGGTCTTTGATATGGCAACACCGTATGACCTCAACCGACAGATTGCTGAGGAGAACAACACAGCTGCCGGTATTGCAGTTGCGGGGGTGTTAGTCTCACTCGGTATTATTGTTGCTGCTGCTATGGGATAGCCTATCCGTTAACGTTATAAAAGATATACTCATAATTTGGGTTATGAGTTAACAATCATGTTTAGGCGGAGTTTTGACTCCGCCTAATTCGGATTAGTAGAGGTATCTTATGTCTGAGACGCTTTATTGGTCGGAGCAGGATGTCAGTCCAGAACAAATTCAGGAATGGGTAGAAACTTTCCACCGTGACGGTTGCTTATTCCTTCAAGATGTGTTGACTCCCGATCACTGTGCGGAACTTCGTCAGGATTTGCAATGGGCACTTGAAAACGATCCGAACGGTTTGAACGGTGGAAGTCCGGCAGGGAACATGCACTTGAGCCATCGGATGTTTGAACACAGCAAGGCAAATCTCCGATTATTCGATCTTGAGCCTATTGTCTCCTTTGCTGAAGCACTTGTCGCGGCAAACTGTCATGTCATACACAACAACTCGTTTCAAACCTTTCCAGGAGGCGGAATTACGTCTTGGCACCAAGACGATGCTCCACACTATCTGGTCACGGAGGGCGAACCGCCAAAAAACGTAAAACTCCCTGTACTGCTTTTTACCGCTAACTACTACCTCACGGATGTCACCGAGATTGAGCATGGTGGAACAGAGGTTGTTCCCGGTTCACATCTTTTCGGTGCATCACCTCCTAATCCGATAGAGGGTACGGAGTGGGAAGATAAGATTCAATACAATCTCGGCAAAGCGGGAAGCGTCATTATGTTCAACAATCAGGTATGGCATCGTGGCGGTCCAAACCAGACTCAACGTATCCGATATATCACGCAGGTGACCTACGCGCGCCGACTGGTAGGGCATAAATTCTATCCTTTTATGAATTATAATATGCCAGAATCGGTCTATCGGGACGCAAACCCACGGCTACGGCGATTGTTAGGCTTTCTCAATCATGGTGCTTACGGTTAGGGTTTTTATACATACTGGATTGGATGTAGCATGAAAGCAGTTGCGTTCACTGAACAGGGCGAAGTTGACGTATTAGAGTATCAGGAAGTGGAACAACCTACCCTTGGACCTGATGAAATCCTCGTTAAAGTAAAAGCGTGTGCTGTTAACTACCTTGACATCCACGCACGGCGCGACCGACCTGAAATAAAGCAGAAACTTGAAGAAACAGGCGCGCCGCATATTTTAGGTTCAGACATTGCAGGTGAAGTAGCTGAAATTTCTGGCGAACATCCCGACCTCGCTATCGGCAACCGCGTACTTCTCGCGCCGTGTATTCCGTGCGGTGTGTGTAGTGATTGCATCAACGGTTATGAAAATCTGTGTGACACACAACAACTACTCGGATTTCAGACCAATGGTGGTTATGCCGAGTTCGTTAAAGCACCAGCCGAAAATGCGATTTGGATGACGAGTTCGACGCCTTTCGTTGAGACGGCAGCACTGCCAATTGCTTATCTCACCGCGTGGCACATGCTTGTCACGCGCGCGCAACTCCGCGCAGGTGAAGATGTCTTGATACTCGGTGCGGGGGGAAGTGTCGGCAGTGCGGGTTTGCAAATTGCCAAATTTGTCGGGGCACGTATCTTTGCTACTGCAAGCACTGATGAAAAATTGGCACGCGCACGAGAATTCGGTGCAGATGTTACCATAAACTACACCGATGTTGACTTCTCAGAGGTTATACTTGAGGAGACAGATGGTCGTGGTGTTGATGTTGTCTTAGAACATGTCGGTGCTGCAACATGGGAACAGAGTATTGGTAGTCTCGCTAAAAACGGCAGACTCGTTTCTTGCGGTGTAACAACGGGCAACATAGGGCAAATTAACATCCGCAAAATGTATCAAAAACAACTTACAATCATGGGGTCAGCGTTAGGTACAGCTAAAGAACTTAGAAAACTTGTTCGCCTTACAGAACTGGGACTGTTAGTCCCTATCATTGATCGGACACTACCTTTGGAGCATGCGGCTGAAGCACACCAACTGCTGGAGTCGCGTAAGAACTTTGGAAAGGTGTGTCTGCTTCCCTAAAGTGCGGCTTAAGAACCGAGCGGTCCCAGCGAATACACAGCATCTTCACCAAATTGCTCAATTAGCCATCCGCGTAACGGCACATCCTCATCAGTCGGGACATAACGACCATTATTTCTAACAGCAGCACCAAGCAATTGACGGCGAATCGGATCACACCGTTCATAGAGATGTTCAACCACCATATCGTCTTTCTGACGAATCCACCGATACCCATAGCCATAAAACAGAGCCTTCCGTGTCATCTGTGAGGTGTTAGGACTGCGCGAATGCCAGAGTCTTCTATCAAAAAGAACTGCTGTGCCAGGCTCCACGCATACCGGTATTGCATCATCGGGAATCCCTGCAGCCGTTTTTTCGCGTGGGTCACGGCTAATTTCCGATTCGGGAAGTGGCACATCTGAGAAGTGGCTACCGGGACGAATGTAAAAATTACCACGACCAGGTTCGGAGACATCTGTAAGGAAAAACGCAACTTTCAAGGATAGGCGCGGGCGTGGGTGTGTCTCCATCTCAATATTGACGCGACCGCTGTCTTGATGCCATTCCAACCAACCATCTCCAGCTTGTGCGTCTGGCGGAGCAGGCGGTTTGACGTGCATGTGTGCATGGTAAAGATAGATATTCCATCCCAAAATACCCCACACTTTGGGTAGCGTTGTCGGTAAATCAATGAGTTCCAAGAAAGCATCATCTTCACCCAAGAAATTAGAGAAACCCCAATGATTACCTTGTGTTGCTCTACCGGTAGAAAGCGCATCGCTGTGAAGTTTATCAACAGCATTCGTTAGGTGCGCCACCATCTCTGATGATAGCGCGTTCGGTACGTAAAGGTATCCCTGTTCTTCAAAATGTTTTCGCTCTTCTTCTGACAATAAGTGGGAAAGACATTCTCCGTTCATAAATAGTACTCCGTTTGTATCTCAATAAAAATCTCGCGCCGCAAGGACAAACGGCAAGACAGTCCCCGGCACACTTGATTTTCTACTTTGGGTTGAATAGGGTCTTGAGGTCGCGTCATGTGAGTTACTTATCCCGACCTATTATATACGATACAAAACAGACAACGCCGATGATGATAGTACCAACTATAGAAACCCAGAAAAGTGTTCCAAACAATCCTGCAAGTCCAGAAAATAAATCAGGAACCCAAGAAGCTCCAACTATTGCTGCAATAATTACAATTATGATAATAATTATGCAACCCATCTCTATTTTATCCCATTCTTTTGAAGCAGACGCAAAGTGTTTTCAATATGGTTTTTAAATTCCGCATCTCCTGCTTGTATCGCAAGTTTCAAAGCAGTTTGAAAATCTTGTTTTGCCTCCCAAGTTCGCCTCAATAGCACCTTCACCAATCCACGTTCATGGTACGCTTTGGCATGACCAGGATTATGCTGTATGGCAGTATCAAAGTCTGCAAGCGCAGCAGCATATTGACGAAGTTTTATTTTTATCTCTCCCCGATTGTAATAGGCATCAGCAAAATCAGGTTTTAGCCTTATAGCAGTATTATGATCTGTAAGTGCATCATCATATTGACCAAGAAGACCCTTCACCGCCCCCCGATTGTCGTAAGCTTCAAAAAAATCGGGGGCGAGTTTTATAGCAGTATCATAATCCAAGAGGGCATCAAAATGTTTACCGAGTTTCATATTTGCGGTGCCCTTATTGAGATAAGCTTGAGCTAAAAATGGAGGCTGAGGTTTTAATTGTATGACGGTATCAAAGTCAAGTAACGCAGCAGCGTAGTGACCAAGGGCAAGTCTCGCAATTCCCCGATAATGATAAGGACTCAAAAATTTAAATTTAGGATTGCGCTCTATGAAAGTATCAAAATACGTAACAGTTTTTTCTGCATTCAGTCGGATAGCAGCAAGAAAGTTAGTATTCGCAGCTTCAAGTTGACCACGAAGGGCCTTTTCCGTTCCGCGATCAAGATAAGCTTCAACAAAATCAGGTTTGAGACGTATAGCGGTGTCAAAATCTGAAATAGCCTCTTTGGATAGATTAAGTTTAGCTTTTTCTAAGCCTCTACCGCGATGGGCTTCTGCGTCATTAGGTTTTAGATGTATGACTTTATCGTAGTCCGAAATAGCAGCTTTATGTAGATTAAGTTTAGCTTTTTCTACTGCCCTATTGTAGTAGATATCAGCAAAGTCAGGCTTAAGTTGAATGGCGGTATCATAGTCTGAAATAGCAGCTTCGTGCTGGCCGAGACGAGCTTTCTCTATTCCCCGCGCATGATAAGCATCAGCAAAGTCAGGCTTAAGTTGTATGGCAATATCGAAATTCTCAAGTGCATCAGCGTATTGACCGAGACGAGCCTTCCCTATTCCCCGCGCATGATAAGCATCAGCAAAGTCAGGCTTAAGTTGTATGGCAATATCGAAATTCTCAAGTGCATCAGCGTATTGACCGAGACGCCCTTTCTCTACCCCCCGGTTATAGTGAACTTTAGGATCGTTGGTAACATTCCATTTGTACCAAAAAAAACAACCCGCAGTCAGAAATACAAGTAAAACTGTACTACCTAAAATATATTTCATGGGTGTTTTCCTTCTGATTGGTATCTTTCCTGCAACCGATGAAAGTGGTGCGAGGTTGAACGAATATTCAACTATCCTTACCTATACGCGTTTGTTGCTATCGCCCAGTTGTAACGGTTGGATACCCTTACCCGGTTACTCAGACTAATGTTTATCGTGATTGTGTTTCATGTGAGGTTATCTTCTTTGAGTAGACGTAGTTCTTTTTCAATCACGCTCACGAATGCCATATTGCCTGTCTTAGTTTCAAGTTTTAAAGCGGTTTGTAAATCCGATTCAGCCTTCAATGTTTGACCTTGTTTTGCCCATGCTTTTCCCCGATTGAAGTAAGCAGTAGCATAATCCGACTTAAATTCAATCGCACAAGTATAGTCCATAATTGCCTCAGTGTGACGATTGAGATATGACTTTGCCTTTCCCCGATTGTTGTAAGCAGCGTAATTATCAGGTTGAAACCTAATCACACTATCAAAATCGTGAATTGCAGCATCATATCCTCTGAGTTGTGCAAATGCTAACCCCCGATAAAAATAGATATTGGTATCAGCAGGATTGAGTTCATAGGCTCGATGAAAACAATCAATTGCCTCTTTATATTGATTCTCTTTAATTTTTCGCATACCTTGATTGAAGTAGGTTCTTGCGAAATCATAATTTGACATTATCTATCTCCTTTTTAAATGGTTGATATTCTTCTCACTATAGATGGATGTGATAACTTTCAATCAGAAGGTGTTTCGTTTTGTTGGTTAGCGAGTTGAGTACGAAGTCGTTCTAACTCAGTTTCTAGTTCACGTCTGCGTTCTGCTTCTTCTGCCACCATCGCTTCCGCTTTTTGTCTGCGTTCTGCTTCCTCTGCAGCCATCGCTTCGGCTTCCTCTCGGAGATGTTTTTCTTGCAGCCGAAGGTGCTCTTCTTCCATAGAAGTTGTAATTGGGGTGCCGTCAGGTAGGTACGGACGCAAAAGTCTTACGTGCGTTGTGTGATTGTCCACCCACCGAAACCAGAGATTTAACGCTTCGCTGAACAAACCGTCTTCCGCATCCGGCACCATCTCAATAATGTTACCAGAAGGACTCCGCTGCCACCCGCGAAACTCTGCAGGCTTCTTCAGTTCCGGCTGATGTATAAAGTATTCTTGAACACCAATATCATTTAGATACAACGCAACTTTTTCATGCCGATCTTGATGTGCTGTTGAATCAGAGAGAAACTCAAAAACAGCAACGGGTGCTGCCCCCTCTGCCCACGTATAAAAACTACGGCGTAGCGGGTATTTATCAACACCGAACACGATGTAGATATCAGGGGCAACACATTTTGTGATGTCCCCTTCGCTATAGTAGACAAAACTGTCAACGGCGATGTGAACCAGCTCGTTGACTGCAAAGTATCGCTTGAGTTGGTCGGATAACGTAAAAATCTGGTCAGCGTGAAAATCGGTTTCAGCCATCGGTTCATCGTCCTCACACGGATAACCTTCAATATAAACGGTTAGTTTTCCGGTAGCTTTTGGAAAGACTGGCATATACTTTCTCTGTTTGATAGCAAAATCTTTTATGGTATCCATGATTTTCTCCATTGTGTATACGGTAATAAGTATCTTCAAAGTGTGAATGGATTTATCAGGAGGGTATGTATGATGATGATTTGGAAAGATGTGGTTTAATTATGCACACTTATCAATTAAATTTTGTTTCTGGGAACTATAATTATCTATCGTTTTTCACAGAACGATTCGGAGAGTAAATCTGCTCACGAAAGAAGCTTTACAAACCCAGCTTGCTCAAAATGACGATCAGTTGTTAGAGCGTCAGTCAAGCCACGATCTTCCATCACAACAAAACTGGCACAGTCAACTAAACTCCATGTCTTATCCAATCGAGCTTCAAGTAATTTCCACGCTTGATCATCAAGTTTTTCGTCTATATGAACTACTTCAATCCAAGTGGAGTCTCTAATTGCCCGGATATAAGTAAGTGCCTTTGAGCGCTGCACGCGGAACCGGGTAAATAAAACAACCAGCTTACTCAATACATAGTTTGTTGTGACGATTTGCAAATTTTGTTGTTGACACTGTGTCAACAATGAAGCAGCTTTCACATGATGCGGTTCAGAACTAATAAAAGAAGAAATCCATCCAGATGTATCTGCAAACACCTCACTCATACCCATTTCCACGTAATTCTGCAAGTAGGACATCCCCAATCAATTCATCGTGACGATCACTGATGTTCTCTTCATCAAGTTTCAGCGTTCCAAGTAAAGCAAGAAGCGGATCTTCACTATTTTTGCTTTTGTGTCCTTCAACTTTGGTCCCAGTACGTGAACTTTTGCGTCCCTCTAAATCTGTGTCTAACTCATGTGATGCATTTAAGATTTCTTTATTCTGCAGATAGGAAAGGTAGTCAATAACATCTCCAAGTTTTTCAGTAGGTAGTTGTTTAATTATTTTAATTGCTTGTTTTTTGAGTTTTATGTTATCCATTTTCTAATCCAATCCTGTTGTAAATTACCCGTCCCCTTTCACAGAACGATTTGGTTGGCTAAAACCGATACCACGTTTGGATGATTCTATAAACTGGAGTAGATATTCCACTTCTGGGTCTGTTGGTAATTCTTCTCTGGCTTTGGTAACAGCATGTCTCAAAGGCAAACCAGAACGGAATAGGATGCGGAAAGCTTTCTTTAGAAGCGCAAATGTTTCGGGAGACAATTTTGCTAATGGATTGATGCGCGATGTTCGAATACCGATGCGGTTTAGATCGCGAACACGGGCAGGTTGGCCAGCCGATAGGGCAAACGGGGGAATGTCTTGAACGATTTTTGAACAGCCACCCGCCATCGCCATTTTGCCGACACGGACAAATTGATGAAGCGCAGCGTAAGCACCGAGTCGGACATCATCTTCAATTATTACATGACCGGCAAGTGTGGCAAAATTCGCCATTATCGTTCTGCTGCCGATAATAGAATCATGCGCAATATTCACCCAATTCATAAATACGTTATCATCACCAATAACAGTTTCACCATCTTCAAAAGTTGATCGAGAGATAGAGACATACTCACGCAGCACATTTCGGTTGCCAATGCGAACATAACTCCGTTCGCCATTATATTTCAGATCCTTTGAGGGATTCCCAATAGTAGCACCGAAAAAGACTTGGCAATCTTCACCAATCGTCGTCCATTTTCCGATCTGAACATGCGGACCTATAACAGTGTTGGCACCAATCTGAACATGGTCTTCAACAATAGTATAGGGATCAATGCGGACACCTTCTCCCAATTCGGACTTAGGTGAAATAATCGCTGTTGGATGGATGTTTGTCGCTGTCACAAGTTTGTCCTACTTTCTAATTGTTTTAGTGCTATCAAAAAATATGAGAATATCGTCATGTTAGGTCTACTCGTTTTCTGCAGCGGCAAGGGCAATAGACAATTCAGCTTCTGTTGCAAGAGCATCATCTACGTATGCTTTCCCTGCGATTCGTGCCAAGTTGCTGCGCCGCTGAACAATCTCAATTTCTAAACGGAGTTGGTCCCCCGGTATGACTGTTTTTCGAAAAGTTGCTTTACTAATAGACCTAAAATAACCGAGTTGCTCCTCTTTCCCAATTTCCTGAAGCAGCAACCATGCACCGAGTTGTGCAAGTGCTTCCACTTGTAAAACACCTGGCATCACAGGTTGTGCCGGAAAATGTCCTTCAAATATAGGTTCGTTATACGTGAGATTTTTAATGCCGACAGCTCGCTTCCCATTTTCAAATTCAATGACCCTATCAATCAAACACATAGGGTGCCGATGTGGCAGAATTCGGTAGATATCCTTCGCTTCAACGGGTTCATTTTTCTTATCATCTTCAGCGTCTGCAAAATCAAGGATGCCTTTTTCTGCAAGTGCCTGTACAAATTGGGCGTGAAATGTATGTCCCGTGCGCATTGCTATGACTTGCGATTTCGGCAGGTGTCCTGCGAGATAGAGGTCTCCGATAAGGTCAAGCGTTTTATGACGAACGTATTCATCTTTAAACCTTAATTCAGAACTTGTCTGTCCATCTGCTTTGACAACCACAACATTCTCATAACTTGCCCCTTTTCCGATCCCGAGTGATTGCAATGCCTCAATTTCAGATTCAAAACAGAAACTGCGAGCAGGCGCAATTTCGCTAATATAATTATCCACTGTCATGTCCCATGTAGCAAACTGTGGCTCAGTATTCGGGTGATCATACGCGAACGTAACTTCAAAAGTATCGGATGGAAGAAAAATAAGCTGTTTGTTCCCATCACAAATAGCGAACGGTTCAGAAACCTCAATGAAACGGCGCGGTGCATCTAACTGCTTCAGTCCAACTTTTTGGATTTTAGTAACGTAAGGCAACGCACTGCCATCAAGACCGGGAGCTTCCTGTGCATTGAGTTCGACTTTCGCATTGTCAATTCTAAGCCCCGCAAGAGCAGACAAAAGATGTTCGATGCTACTAATTGTTGTTCCACCGTGCTGTAGACTTGTACAACGTGGTAATACTTCTGTCCAATTCTCCGGACAAACTTTCACCTCCGATGATCCTGACAAGTCAATCCGTTGAAAGACAATACCGGAATCTGGCGGAGCTGGCTTTATTTTTAGCTCAACTGGTTCTCCCAGCATCAACCCTTTTCCAGATATTGTAACTTCAGACTGAAGTGTTTGTTGATATTCAACATTTCCCATATATTATTTTATGACTCCGTTCACGCGTGTGTTTATTTTATGTATTTATGTTATGTATCATATATTGATTAGACTATCGGTTTGAGGCAGCTTTTTTGCGTTTAATTTCACGAATCATTCGGTTATGTTCAGCAAGCGTCTTTGAGAAATGATGCTGTCCTTCACCGATAGCAACAAAATAATAAAAAGATGTATCTTCAGGTCTCAGTGCTCCTAAAATAGAAGCCATTCCCGGATTACCGATGGGACCGGGTGGTAAACCTTTATGTAAGTAAGTATTGTAAGGTGATACGACTTTTAGGTCAGTTCTTGTCAATAGACGTTTCGGATCACCTAATGCGTAAAGCACCGTTGGGTCCGCTTGCAATCGCCAATTGTGTTTTAGCCGATTGTGAAAAACACTTGCAATCCTTGGTATTTCCGACTCGGATCCAGCCTCCCTTTGAATAATAGAAGCCAGCGTAACGACTTGATGACGTGTTAATCCTAATGCTTCTGCTTCTTTAGTTAATGTTTCGTCCCATCTCTTAGCAGCTTCCGCCAACATCATCTGGACAATTGTTTCTGCTGTGCTCCCTTTGGCGAATTTGTAAGTATTTGGAAAAAGGTAACCTTCCGCTGTTACCTCTTCTGGTACATATTTTTGGAGTAATTCAGTGGATTGCATCGCCTCTACAAAGGCTTCCGCAGTGCCAAACCCAGAAGATTCCCATAGTTCTGCAATTGCTTTTGCCGTAATGCCTTCTGGCACAGTAAACGTCTGATATTCAATTTGCCCTTTCTTAAGTTCATCAAGAATTCGCGTGAGCGACATGTCACGACTGAGTTGATAAGTGCCAGCACGGAGTTGCGTGCCTATGCCGCGATACCGAACCGCAATTTTGAAGACAAGAGGACTCCGAATCAAATTATTGGTTGCAAGATGTTTCGCAATTGTTGTTGTGCTGCTGCCAGATGCAATTGTAATGGTCACAATCTCCTCTGATGCAGCGATTGGGGATAAGTAGTATCCGCCAACCAAAATTGCACTGAAGCAGATAATTCCAAGACAGCCAAGAGCGTATACCGCAAACCTCTGAAATCGTTTTGAAGCCAATACTGATCCTATATTGCGTAGGAACATGAGATGCCTCCAAATCAACGCTGCCTAATAATATAATCTGCAACAGTAAGTTAACGAAAATACTGAAAACCCTGCCCTACTCTTCATCTGTGTTGCCACGCAGATATTCATCTAAAATTATTACAGCAGAAACTTGATCAATAACTTTTTTGCGGTCTTTAGGATCCATGTCGACTCTATCCAAAATTTCTTCTGCTTCTGATGTAGTAAACCTCTCATCCCAGAACTCAACAGGAATTTCAAGTCCTTCGGACAACCGAGTCCCAAATTTTTGCACTTTCTCTGCTTGTGTGCCAAGTGTTCCGTCAAGTGAAATAGGCAATCCAATGATGATTCGTTCTACCTTGTGGATAGAGGCAAGATCACCTATCGCTGTTATATCACGCTGCCGATTTGTCCGAGTCAAGGTGCATAATGGATGTGCACCACTGCCGAGGGCATCGCTAACGGCTACACCAATCCTTACGTCACCGACGTCTAATCCAAGCAAAACAGCCATGTTAACTCCTCCTGCGGAAACCCATTCAACTTTCTAATTTGCAGACTTTTACAATTTTACACAAAAAAAAGCATATCGTCAAGACAAATATCTATGACTTTCGGACAACATAGTTGATAAATTATACATATTCTGATATAATTTTTCCACAAAAAAGTAATCTAACCTAATAGCGTGTTTGAAAGCACTACTAAGAAAAGCAACGCATGTCTAAACATCATCTCTATTATGGGGATAACCTCACAATCCTTCAGGAGTATATTCCTGATGAGAGTATCAACTTAATATACATTGACCCACCCTTCAATACTGGAAAATATCAGCTACGGACTGAAATACAGGTTGAACAAGACGATCAAGGTGATCGCGTAGGATTCCAAGGCAAGACATACAAAACTCACAAGGGGAAAACCAGACACTACTCTGATAAGTTCAAAAGTGCAGATGCCTATCTCGCGTTTTTGCGCCTTCGTTTTGAAGAGGCATATCGCGTATTGCACCCTTATGGTAGTTTTTTTCTTCATATTGATTACCGAGAGGTGCATTACTGTAAAGTGATACTTGATGAGATATTTGGACGGGATTCTTTTGTAAATGAAATTATCTGGGCTTATGATTATGGTGGACGTTCCAAGTCACGATGGCCCGCTAAACACGATAACATCTTGTGGTACGCTAAAACTCCCAAACGTTATACCTTCAATTTTGAGGAGATGGATCGGATTCCATATATGGCACCCGGTTTAGTTGGTAAAGAGAAGGCGGCGTTAGGCAAAACACCAACCGATGTTTGGTGGCATACAATTGTTAGCACGAATGGAAGTGAAAAAACCGGTTACCCGACACAAAAGCCTCTTGGAATCCTCAATCGTATCGTTAAGGTGCATTCATCTGAAGGAGATTTGCTTTTGGATTTTTTTGCTGGTAGCGGTTCATTCGGGGAAGCTGCTGCGTTGCATCACCGTTCCTCAATTTTGATTGATAACAATATTCCTGCTATCAGGAGTATTATGACCAGGTTGGCAATTTTTGGTGTGGAACTTGTCAATGCTAATTACGAAACGTTGTAAAGAAATTTTGTCCAAATTGAGTTTAGAGATAAATAAGTTAACATTTTCACCCGTGGTAGGCGAGGTTTCCGAACCTCGCTGATGCAGAGTGTCAAAGTAGTTCTAAAATCTACCATATACAAAAATCAAGGTGTTTTCCTATCTTTTTAAAGCAAAAATGTCTCTATTAGAGTAAAAAGTCAACATTAGTACTATCGGTAAATTAGAAATAATAAGAGGTGTCGGAGGCATAAACAATGAAAAGACTAAAGCAAATTTCAGAACAGATTAAAGAGAATATTGACCAATTTATAGCGGCAGCGGAAAACAACAAATCTCCTCTGGAAGAAATTGAAAAAACTATCGTTGATATGAAAAAACGAATCGCGGAGGCGAAAGAACTTGTGGCTACAGCAATTGCCGAAGAACAAAGGCTCAGACAAGCATACCATGAAGCCGCAAAAACAGCACAAGTATGGCGTGAAAAAGTTGACGCTACTTTGCAGGAGGGGCAAACGAAAAGTGTAAAGGATGCACAACAGCATTTGCAACGCGCACATGATTTAGAACGACAGATTCATGCCCAGGAAGCAGTCGTATCAGATTTAAAAACTGCTCTCTACGAATTTTATCAACAATTCCGAGACGCAGCGAAACGGGTGGAAACACTATCTCAACGTCAAAAACAGGCGGAAACGCGCGCAGAATTCTATAAATTATTGGCTGAATTTGATCTGCCAGATGATAATAGCACATTTCAACAAGCAGAACAGAAGTTGAAAGAGACAGAAGCAGAAGCAAAAATGTGGGAAGAACGAAACCGCCGCGCCACAAGCCAAACGGAAACACCTGAAGCGGATTCCGACCTTGATCAAGCTCTCGCAGCACTTAAAAGTGATATTCTTGGCAGTAATCAAAATGATTGAGACATCAAATCTGACAAAGTATTTCGGTAAATTGTGTGCTGTAGATTCGCTCATGCTGCATGTAGACTCTGGCGAAATATTCGGTTTTCTCGGACCCAATGGGGCAGGTAAAACAACTACAATCAATATGCTCACAGGTTTACTGCGTCCTACATCTGGCACAGCAACACTTGGCGGGTACGATATACAAAATCAGAGTTTACAGGCAAAGTCGATTCTCGGTCTTATGCCAGATACGCCGCAACTTTATGAAGCACTAAGCGGTAGGCAATTTGTGCGTATGATTGCCGATTTGTATGAGGTGCCACCGCAACAAGCTGAAAATGAAATGGTGACGCTGCTTGAACAGCTTGAACTTGCCGATGCTGCCGATGACCAAATTAAAGGATACTCCTACGGCATGCAGAAGAAAATTCTGCTCATTTCTGTGCTTATACACCATCCGCAGATCCTCTTCCTTGACGAGCCTACAAGTGGATTAGATCCGAGAAGTGCACGCACTGTCAGAGAAATTTTGCGCGAACGATGTGAGCAGGGATGTACAGTCTTTATGTCGACACACATTCTTGAAATTGCAGAACGTATTTGCGACAGAGTCGGCATTATCAGTAAAGGGCAACTTATTGCTGTTGGCACGTTATCCGAATTACAAGAAAAGAAACGAGAATTGCGGGCACAACCTACAGATATTGATCCACATCGGACAGAGACGTTGGAGGATATTTTTCTTGACCTTACCGCAGATGCTTAAAGGGTGAGTTCAATTCAAGTTCGTCCGCGTTTGGTATTGGTGATTACTATCGGGCTTACAAAGCCCTCCTACAAGAAGCAATAGCACTTGGCGGGAACCCGATCTACAGATGATTATACTGTCGGAGTTTAGATGTTAAGAAATATAAAGATACTGCTAAAAGCGGATTGCCTTGGATGGCTGAACAGTTTTAAACAAGATAGACAAGCGTGGCGTAAAAGTGTTTTAAAGGGTATCGGCTACCTCATTTTCATCGTTGCCTTATCGGTCTTGGGCTATTCCCTTTTCATGCACTTGCGGTCTACCGATGCCACGCCGCCGCTTCTTTTGAGTGTGATTAACGGCTTCATGGTATTCGGAATTATAGTGGTCGCAAAAGAATTAATGGAGAGTTCGTTAAAAATATTGTATGAAGCGCCCGACAGTGCTTTGTTACACGCTGCGCCAATTAAACCGGTAGCAATCTTCGGATATAAGTTCATTCATATTACTGCCACCCGATTTTTGAGCATACTCTGTTTTTTAGGACCACCGTGGGTTGCATTTGGGATTATATTTGAACTGCCTTTGCTATTTTATGTTACGCTATTTCCTGTGTCTTTGTGTCTTCTGGTAATGATTGCGAGTTATGTTGCAATCAGTGTGATGGTTATAACCCGTTTTTTTTCATCTACGGGTCTTCTTGCCACACTTAAGGTTATCGGAACAGCGATAGGTGTCGCAGTCGGTTTTCTACTATCATTTTCGCTTTTTTCTGGGTCTGATGCAGTCCCAATAAGACGTTTTTTTCTGGATTGGGCTTCCGAAAGAACTGCCAATGCATCTGCCGCGTGGTATCCGCACGTATGGGTCGGAAATTTTCTATTAAGTTGGGCAACTGAATCTACACTATGGGTTAGGCTGCGATGGATACTTGGTGGGTTCGGAATAAGCCTTGTTTCAGTAGGATTAGCAATGCTCACAGCACAAGGAATATATCAAAGCGGATGGGAAAAAATTCGCCAATTAAAAACTAAACGTAAACCTGCACGGAACAATAGTTACTCTACTGCCTCAAACCTAAGCAGCGTATTTGCTACACTCGGGCGTGGTAAAATACAATCTATGATGTTGAAAGATTTTCTGATCTTCATCAGGCATAGTGGACGGGTGATTGCAATCGTAATGCTCACATTCTTTTTAATAGTTCATATCGGTGTATTATTTACGGATGGAAGCGGTGGAAATGAAAACGCAGCCGAGATACTCACCGTTCAGGTGCTACTTTATAGTTTGCTTATCACCTTTGGTATTAGCTGCAACGGACTTCGAGATGAAGCAAAAACATGGTGGATGTTGAAATCTGCTCCGGTCACACCGAGATTGATATTTACCAGCAAATTTTTGACTACTCTGCTGTGTGCGTTGCTTTATGCAGAATTTTGGTCACTGATTGCTGTTTATCTGCTCCGAATTCCAATAGACAAGTGGGGGTTGGTGCTACTCACACCGATTATAACGCTGCCAATTGGATGTGCATTGAATACGATGATCGGTACATTGCCGTGGATGGCAGAACTTATACACCAACCCAAACCGATTTTAAGAGTCTTAACCTTCACTGTAACACTTATTATTGATGTGGTTTTTGTAATTATCCCGATAATAGCTTGGCATGCAAAACATATTGTGCTGTTTTTCGTAATGCTGATTCTACTCGCAGGTGTGTTCGTTATGTCTTATAGGTACGGAATAAATAATCTCCGTAAGTTGTTAGTTGCACAAGTGTAAAATCTATAGCACTTGCTATCACGGTTTCTAACCTTATCAGCAAGTGTGCATGAAAGAAGGAAATATGTTAATAGAATACGAAGGCATTAAACCGAATGTACATTCCTCTGTCTTCGTTGCCCCAGGGGCGATGATAATTGGAGATGTCTCAATCGGTGAAGAATCAAGTGTATGGTTCAACTGTGTGCTACGGGGTGACTTGGAATCGATCTGCATCGGGTGCCGAACTAATATTCAAGATGGCACGGTAATACACATGGACAAAGAGATTCCATGTCTTATCGGTGATGATGTCACTATCGGACACGGTGCTATTCTTCACAGCTGCGCTATTGACAACGAAGCACTGATCGGGATGGGGGCAATTCTCCTGACAGGGTGCAAAATTGGTGAACGTGCAATCGTTGCTGCGGGAACACTTGTGCGGGAAGGGCAGGAAATTCCGCCTGGGACAGTTGCAATGGGAGTGCCAGCACAAGTAAGGAGGGAAGCTATTGAAGCAGAATTCGAACGCGTCCGAGAAGGAAAAGATGACTATGTCTTACGTGGTAGATTGATGAAAGACAGTTTAAAAACATAGTTGTAGTAATACCAATTTAATGGATTTATCTTTTTGGGGAGGGTAGGTGCGGTTTCCTAACCGCACCATAACTGTCAATTTAAGAATTTTGATTTGTATTATGTGGTATCTTTAGTCCCGCTGAATGCCATAAAGGCATTCATAGCGTTGATTTGGTAGGGACGATATGTTTATAGAAAAATGTTGTATGCCCCCTCTTGAGTTCCGTAGGAACGGCATAGAAAGACAAACATATCGCCCTTGACAAATACCATACGGGAATGACTAAATGGCATTCATACCCGGGGAATGACTAAACGTCATTCATACCGTTGATTTCTTGATTTGGCGTATTTAGCGTTGATTCACGGAACTGAAGAACGAAACTCATATTAAAATAACCCTTAAATTGACACCTATGGTGTGGTTTCCTAACCGCACCTACCAAGATGTTGATACATTTACAAAGGAGAAGTTATGGCAAAACACACATGTTTGATGATTGGTGGAAGCGGTATGGCTGGGGGTTGGATTCACAACTTCAGAAATAACTTCAGCGACCGTGTTGAGATTGTCGGTATAGCAGATGTAAAGGAAGATGTCCTTAAGAATCAAGGTGAGGCGTTAGGACTGAGTTCTTCACAACTTTTCACAGATTTTAATGAAGCGTGTGCAACGGTCAAGGCAGATTTTTGCGGTGTTGCGACCCCACCGAAATTTCACAGTCCAGCAGCAGTTGCAGCGATGGAAAATGGTATGCCTGTCATCTGCGAAAAGCCGATTGCGGATACTTTAGACGCAGCAAAAGCGATGGTACGCACATCACAGAAAACAGGGTTACCGTGCGCTATTATCCAAAACTATCGCTATGCGAATAATAAGCAGGAATTGGTGCGTATTCGTGAGGAAGGCACATTAGGACGGTTACAACACATTGTTGGTAGATACGCGTGTGATTACCGTCGCTATCTCTCATGGGGTGTGGATTGGCGGCACGATATGGATTTTAGTCTGCTTTTTGAGGCATCTGTCCATCACCTTGATATGCTCCGATTCCTCTCTGGTGGCGATTGTGAAACACTGGTCGGATTTGGTTGGAATCCTGAATGGTCAAGTTTTAAGCATTTCTCCAGTGGGTATTATTTGATGCGTATGGATAACGGTGTCCATACATCTTATGAGGGTAACAGTTCCGCAGCAGGTATCATTAATTGTTGGAATGGTGAACATTACCGGGCAGAATTTGAGGAAGGGGCAGTAGAAATTGCAGGTGGAAACCAAATGACAATCCATCGTGTTGGCGGGGAGAAAGAAGTTTATGAAGCTCCGGGTATCCCTTATTATGCCCATCAACATCTGTTTGATGAGTTTCTGAATTGGCTTGAAGGTGGCAAACCCTCAGACACACGGATTGAAGACAATATCAAGAGTTTTGTTCTCGTCATTGCTGCAATGGAGACGACAGTCGATGGTCAACCCAAGCACATTGCAGATCTTCTAAGCGATTTAGATCTCTGATATATGTTGAGTTTCGCTGTGTTCTAACATAATTGTGAATTTAAGAAAGACGCTTTTGTAGTCGCGCAATTTATTGCGCCTCTTACATTGTAGGAGGGCTTTGTAAGCCCGATTTTGTGAGGTTCAAGGAAATAAATCGGGGTTTTAGACCCGCTGAATGCCAAAAGGCATTCACAGCGTTGATTTACTCCAACAATAGGATATGTCCTTAAATTAATGCCTATAGGTTTCGCTGTGCTTTCCCCGACCTACAAGACTATGTACAATCAAAATCCTGAAATACCAGTTGTGCTTGAGGACATTCCGGAATCCGAACAACACGCGCTGCTCGAAAAGCTGGCACAGTGGATCGTGCGCCGAAGTCTAACCGCACCCGCTATCATGTTTCTTGAGACCGGCAAACCGCTCAACTTTTTGGGGTCGCAATTGTTGATTGCTTTTAGTCCCTTTGTGCAGGCGTTTTTCAAAGGAGATCAGTACCACAAAATTGCTCTTATCTTAGAAAAAGATGAAAACGTCGAATTACTGATACAACTCATAGAAAATCCGAAGGATAATACATGAAATGCAAACAGGAGAAACTTGATGGCTGTTGAACTAAGAATGCTTCAGATGGATCAGACAATGACGAAGGGAAAAATCGGAAAATGGCTTGTTAAGGAAGGTGATACCGTGACAGAAGGGCAACCTCTGTTAGAAATTGAAACAGATAAAGTTGTCCACGAACAGGAATCTCCTGCTGACGGTGTTATTGCACAGATTCTTCCAGAAGAAGGCAGTGATGTTCCCGTTAATGCGTTGTTAGCGATTATCGCAGCGCCGGGTGAAGAGGTTGAACGCGTTGAAGCAGATACTATACCAGAACCGCAGGAGCCTGATGAACCAGAACCGACTACCACCAAACCTACTGCGCCAACGAAAATACAATCTCAACAGACATTGCCAACAGCAGAATACATTAAAGCATCCCCTGCAGCAAAACAGCTTGCTGAAAAACTCACTATTGATTTAACACAAGTAAAAGCCTCTGGTCCTGGTGGACGAATCTTGGAAAGTGATATTCACCGCTATATTGAAACGAGAGGACCAACTCCAACCGAATCGACACGTCTCAAAGCCTCTCCGCTTGCGCGACGGTTAGCAAAAGAATTTGGACTTGACCTTACTTCAATTTCAGGTTCAGGTCCCGATGGTAGAATTGTCCGTGATGATATATTGCAAGTCGCAGATGGGATGCCAGATCAAGTATTACGGACCGAACCGGCTGCATCGGAAGTTGTTGAACTTAGCGGTATCCGCAAAATCATTGCTGAACGTATGACAATGAGCGTTCAAACAAACGCCAGTGTAACACTTCACACCGAAGTTGACGCGACGACTCTTGTTGAATTACGCGGATTGTTCAACGAAGAATTAGAAAAAAGAGAGATGAGTCTTACCTACACCGACCTCCTTGTGAAGATTGTAGCAATTGCCTTGCGGGAGCACCGACTGCTTAACGCTACCCTCACAGACGAAGGAATTCACATGTTAGCAGATATTAACATCGGGGTAGCAGTAGCATTAGAAGATGGGCTTGTTGTTCCAGTTGTTCGCAATGCTGATCAGATCGGTTTAGCTGCTATTTCTGAACAGGTAAGAACTTTGGCAGAAAAGGCACGCAACAATCAACTTACACCCGGTGAACTTCAAGGCGGGACCTTTACTCTGACGAACCTCGGTAATTTTGGTGTTGATGCGTTTACACCTATTATCAATCCACCTGAATGTGCTATCCTTGGCGTAGGACGTATTGTTAAGAAACCGGTTGTGCATAAAGATGAAATTGCTATTCGGACTATGTTATCACTAAGCCTGACGTTTGACCATCGTGTTGTTGATGGCGCACCTGCTGCACAGTTCCTTCAAACGGTGTCTCAATACATTCAGAATCCGTATCTAATGCTTGTATAAGGAAAAGGTTTATGAAAAAATGGATATGTTTACTGCTCTTATTCTTTTTGTTTACAATTGGCTATGCCCAAGAAACAGATTTTGATACCTTGCTCGCTTCTGATGTCAATAGAGATGGAATAGTCAATATCCTTGATTTAGTGTTTGTTGCCTCCCACTTTGGTGAAACTCTTATAGAAAACCAGCACCCTAATCCAGATGTAAACAAGGACGGTACTGTCAACATCCTTGATCTTACACTGGTCGCAAGCCACTTCAGTAAATATTCTGGTATTCCGCTTGAATTAACCGATAAAACATTTGACAATGTTGTGCATAATGCAAAACTGCCTATCTTAGTTGAATTTGAGTCCGATTACTGAATTTACTGTCTATTAATGAGACCGGTGGTGTCTGAAATTGCCTTAGAGTATCGTGACGTTTTCGTCGTAGCAAAATTAGATGTGAACGACAATCCAGAAAAAACAGCAGCGTATCACATTCGCGGAACACCGACATATATCTTATTCTACGAAGGGAATATTGTGAAAGTAATCATCGGTGCTATGTCGAAGGAGAAATTGGTAAACCGGATTCTTGAGGGGTTAGCTACGGTGATAGAACCACCACTCACACAGGAGCAGACAGACGGCGAATAACGCTGTCCATTGCCATATCTCCCGTGTGAGCGGTTGGATCAGGTCTTTTTCGTTTACTTGTTTTTCTATGCTTGATTCTGTTGTGGGAAATGAAAGTGCAGATTCCGATGCGTCAAGTAGATTGACTGCAAACCGTTCAAACAGAGAATCACCAGCAAATACAGAGTAAACACCGATTTGGTCTGTTTCTGTGAATACTTCGCTGTCTAATTCAATCATGGAACTGTCAGGTTTTTTTACCTGAATAGTAGATCTCTCCAGCGTTGGTATATCAATTTTTAGTTGTTCCCCTGTCCGAAATATCTGTCCTGCCTTGTCTTTTTGAAGCGTAAGCAACTTTATCGGGACAGTTCCCGCCTCAAGCCATTCTAAACATTGATACACAAAAATTGGAGCATCTGGGATAGTAAAGAGAAAATCAGAAATTTCTGGATTGAAAGCATCAAATTCAAAAACCAGAAATTGCTTGTTTGCCTCAGTGCCAAGCCACACCAACGCACCTTTTTCGGATTCAATAAGCGAATTTCCCCAGAGTGGCAATTCCCTATGCACAGATTCCTTTACTTGTAATCCTATAATAGAGACATCTTGCATAATCGGATGGGTTCTGTCCTCTTTGATAACGGATACAAGGGTTGTAACGATTTCAATAGAGGGTTCTACCACAAATGGCAATTCCCTTCGCGAATTGATAACGATGATGCTCTCTGTGCCGGGAACGTTCAAAAAGTTCTGTTGCAAGGCGATTCCGCCATCAAAAATAATGACATCCGCATCACCTGTGCCGTGGAATTCATCCGTAGATACGGTTTGTAGTTCTACACGGTCTCCGTAACTCCTCAAAAGTTCTATCAATAGTGATTGATCTCTGTCGCTGACAAGAAGGATTCGGAATTGTTTTTTGGGGTTGAGAATTGCCCAAACCCTGTTATCCAAATCAAAGTCATCAGCATTGAGAAGGTGGAGACTAACTGCAACACCTTCTAATCCTTCCGCATTGATAGAAAACAGAACTGATTTCACTTCTTTGGGTGCAAGCGTCAATGTTTTTTCATCAATTGCCGTTCCACCTTCAAGTTCTAACGCAATATTTATTTCTCTCTCCGTATCTGTCCAATTTTGAATCCTCGCGAGAATTGTGTATTGGTCAGCAATTCTTTCCACATTGAACTGCACAATACCGATGTTTTCTGCTGCTTCTCCTATTGCGATTTTATTAGGCACAGATGTATCTGGTAGATTTTCAAACGAATCGCTAATAAAAAAGATTTGGTCCTGCGATGAATCGACATAACGCTTTGCTTGATCAAAAACCGATGTTAACTCACCAGCTGCATGTGTTGGAACGATATTTTGTACGGCACGCTGCAGTTTGTCTTTATCTGTGGTAAATGCCTGTTGAATATATGGCTTGGGAGAATCCGTTGCCATAATCATGATGCCGCCACTTGCAGAAACCTGATTGATGTGTTTCAATACTTCCTGTTTTGCAAGTGCCAATCGGGTTTCTCCCATCTCCTTTGATAGCATACTTGCCGAATTATCAACGATAAAGATTATTTTGCCATGGACTATGCCGGGAATTCGTAACGCTGGACGCGCTACGCTAACGATTATGACCAATAAAAGCAGGCTTTGTAAAATTGGTAGCAGTAGATTCCGCAGACGTTGAAATGGGACGTTTGCTTTCTGATCCTCAGCACTGGCACGCCAGAGCATTATACTCGGCACGACGTAACGTTGTCGGCGCAGCTTCAGAAAATGCAGCGCAATCACGATAGGTATAGCTCCAATCAGATAAAACGCAGCAGGGTTCAGAAAAGCCATTTTTCAATGTCGGGTAAAGAGGATAAGAAACACTATGAGATTAACTTTTCATAATGTTTTTAGAGTTATGCTACTTTGGATGGATTACAAACACAGCATCTCTATATACCGCAATTCAGATTTTATGTTTGTATTACGGTATATAGAAAACTGTTATGGGTTAGGATTCGGCGGTGTCGTCTGTGATTCTGCTGGAGGTGGTGAAGATTCCCCATTCTCTCTTTCGTTCAGATTCTTGATAACCTCCTCCGCATCCTGTTTGCCTACCTCACCGTAGTTTTGCAGCTGTTCACAAGCTTCACGAACTTTATCGTATTCCTCAAGTTCTAAATAGATGTTCGCTAAGTTCTTGTGCATCTCACGAAAAACACCGGGCCAATTCCGTTCACCCTCTTTTTCAACAATCCGCGTTGCACTCTCAATGGCAGTATCAACAACATTGTCAAGTTCTGCCTTTTCTGAAGCTGAAAAAGAGGCATTTTCTTGTTTCTGTTTCTCATTATAGGCGCGCAAAGCACCCAAAGCCTTGTCACATTGGTTGTAACTTTTTTCAATGCTCAAGGCACCTTCAAAGATTTTTGATAAAAACCCAAATTTCATAAAAACATGTCTCGTTAGTGTAAGGGTGTCAAATTAAAAAGATTCTTTCAGTTGTCCCCAGGTAACTGCCAATTTGTCTTTAGCTTCTACCGCCAGAACACCCGGAACACTTAGCTCCATAGAAGCTTTAATTTGTTCCTCAGTCAAAGCTTTTGAATAGATGACAACTTCATCAATTATCGCATCTTCAACCCTGTGGACATTCGGATTTTCACCAGCACCAATGTAAATTGCTGCCTTTTTGAACTTTGGAAACTTAAAATTTTCTGGTTGTGAACCGATGAATTCGCCGTTGACATATATTTTTCCATCGACACCGTCAGCGACTAAGACATAGTGGTACCATTCTTCCAGTTCAAATTTGAAATTTCCCAAACTTTTATCTGCGTGGTGAGCGGCATCCCAAAATGGATTGAAATTGGGATTCACCATCGTACGAAATTCACAACATCCACCACTCTCAGTCTCAATTGAGATAATCCCATCGTAAGCCGCATGTTGATTGAGGTAAAACCACGCCTCCATCGTAATTTGCCCGTTTTCACCGATCGGGACGATGAAATCGTTAGCAGGGGTCATCTGGACAATGCCTCCATCCAGATGAATCGCTTTGCCAAATTGACCGTCAACCAGTTTGCCATTTCCAGCTAACTCGGCATCATTTCCGTTGCCGGAGTCGTCTTTGAATGTCTTCCCATTCAATTTATCAAAGGAGTAGTAAACTTCAATATGATCCTCAATATCATCTTCTTCGACAGCGTAGGTGAAACTAACAGCGAAAATTAACATCGCTGAAAGTCCCAACAAAAATAAATTTCTAAGCATGACCTGTGCCTCCTTAATTTTTTAGTAAGATTATTGTAGCAGAAAAGCAGAACGGTGTCAACAAGTTAATCTGACTGATTTACTCCCAGTTTTTCAGAACCCATATTTGTATGTCTTATATCATAATAGTTTTGCCAAAGTGTTTTTTCTCATAAACTGTTTTCCAATCTTATTTTATAGAATCTATTTTAGGGTATTCCACTGAAACACATTGCATTTGAAACAAGTTTACGGGCGGTCGTGCCTTCCGAGTTAGAAATTATTCCACTGAAACACATTGCATTTGAAACTGCCTTACCGAATGTCAAAAGACCGGTCTTAGTGTTTGATAGATACT
>JAPPCZ010000032.1 GCA_028824685.1 Candidatus Poribacteria bacterium | reverse complement strand
GCTTGGGAGCGAATTGATCCTGAAAAACATCGTTTCGTTTGCAAAGATCAGGACGACTTGATGAATGCGTATCTCGTTCTCGGTGAACACTGTGAACGGCTGGCAAAATCTGGAGATGCAGAGATCGTGCTTGCGATTGGCGGACGCTTTAAAGCGTCTATGGATAAGATTCAGCGTGCTATTGAGGCAATTCTGCAAGCGTATACAGAAGTATTTGGGGGTACTCCGAAAGACAGGATGTTATTTGTCGCTAATCCTTATGGGACGGAAGGATATCGCAGTGGTGGCGCATCAGGACGGAGCATTACTGCCCTAATTGGAGGCGAATTAGATGAAACCAATAGAAGTTTTTGGGCAACTTTGGTGGCAGGTGTGGTTTGCTATATGTGGAATGGAAAAGCCATTTATTTCGCCAAACAGGGAAATTGGTTAACTGAGACTGGTAAGCAGGAATATTGGTTCACCGAGGGGTTCACTTCGTATTATGCAAATGTTGTTTGTACTCGACTTGGACTTATTTCTGAATACGATTTTCTAATAAATCTTAAACGTTCATGGGAATCATACCTATCAGAACAAGGGAAACGTTCTATGCGAGAGGCGGGCAAAAACAAATTTGCCAACCGAGAACTCGTTTATGAAGGTGGCAGTCTCGTTGCGATGGCTTTAGACTTACAGATTCGCACGCGAACGCAAAATCGCAGCAGCTTAGACGATGTGATGAAGCAGATGTATAAGGAGTTTGGGCTTACTAAAAAGACGTTTGCGATGGACGATGTCATCAGGATTGTCAGTCAAATTGCTGGTGAAGATTTTGAACCGTTCTTCAATAAATATGTAACTGGCACAGAGCGATTGCCTTTAGAAAAATACCTTAAAACCGCAGGAATAGATGCTCAGATAGAATCTGACGAAAAACTACCAAACCTCAGATATATCCTCAATGAGATGCTTTTCATTCGTTATCTCAGGAATACGAAGGTGGGTAGTCTAATTATTTTCAGATCACCCAAGTATCAAGATGGTGACAAACTTGTTGCGATCAACGGTACACCTGTGAAGGTGTTTGACGATATCAGGAGGATGGCAAAAGACTGGAAATCGGGTGATGTCGTAACGTTAACCCTTGAGCGAAAAAATGAAGAAATTACCTTACCAATTACATTAGGCGGCATGTCCGGAAAACCACCCCTTGAGGCAGCGAGTATTAATATTACCATCACTCAAAAACCTGATATTATGGAGACGCAACGTGCTATTTGGTCAGGAATATTAGGGAACAGTCCATAATTCGCTTCTGTGCCTTCCAAGCATAACATTCCCAAAATTTCATTTTATGCAACCTTTTTCCTTTAATACGCGACTTAATGACATAAGGCAATTTTACTATAAAAACGTGCAATCCAATATCTTCGGAAAACAATGATTATGCACGTTTCAATACCAAGATTACGTCTTTAAAATTAATAGGAAATAATGTCCACACTTTGGCTCATCATCCAACGAGAATTCGTCTCAAATATCTTAACATCCCGATTCATGATTGGGATTATTGTGTGTCTGCTCTCAATTGCTGTCGCCGTATTTGTTCAGGTAGACGACTACGAAAAACGTTTGACGGGATATAATACCGCAGTCCGGGAAGCGAAGGCAGAAGCAGAGGCGTGGGAACTCTATTCCAAAATCAAACCGAAGGCGCACCGAAAGCCGAGTCCACTGAGTATCTTTAACGTGGGAACGGAGAACTCTGGTGCTAACACGGTTACCGTTGAGTTAGGAAAACCTATTTTTGAATTTAACTTTCCTATTTGGGCGGCACCAACGCAAAAACGGGGTTCGGATAATCCGTTCTTGGCGATGTTCCTGACCGTAGATGTGGTTTTCATCTTCAAATTTGTGCTGAGCGCGTTAGCGATTCTGTTTGCTTACAACACCATTTCGGGGGAAAGAGAGGATGGGACACTGAAGCTTGTGTTATCCAATGCAATACCGAGAGACACAATAGTGTTCGGGAAATATCTGGGTGGCATGTTGTCCCTGTTTCCAATCGTTTTGATGAGTTTGATTGTGGCATTGCTGATCGCGTTTTCTTCGCCAGTTATCGCCTTTGATGGAAACGACATATTGCACATCGTGGCGATGTTCGGTGTTTCGTTGTTATATGTGTCAACGTGGTATCTTTTAGGACTTGTCTTGTCTGTTTGGACAAAACAAGCCGCAACAACGCTAATCCTTTCCATGTTTATTTGGGTGATCCTCACAAGTGTTCATTCAAATGTCGTGGCATTTGCAGTAGAAAAATTTCCGCCGCATCCAGTGAAATCTGAAATGACGCTTATCCAACCTGCTGCTGATGTATGGGAGCAATTCAAAAAAGAGCGGGATGCCTACCGCAGGCAGAGAGGTTACGAAGATTTGCAAAAGTCAATTATTTGGGAACCTGGGGCATCTTCAAGAGGAGTTGGTCATGGTTCTTGGTCAGGAGGTTATTTTTTTACAGAGAGTTATAGCGTCACAAATGTCGGCCAAGCAGATACTTCTATCTTCCAAGAGATTTTAGACTATCAGGAGCAGCTTCGGGTGGAATATACGGATAAGGCGGAAGAAATTCTCAAGGAACCCGCTGAGGCACGAGAGAAGAATTCCAAGTTTGCAGATGCTCTCTCTCGTATCTCCTTTGCAGATACATATCACTTCGCCGTTGGCGCAATAGCAGGGACAGACCGGCAGCATTATAACGATTTTATTAAGAGTTCCAGAGACTATAAACGTCAAATTGTTGAGTATTTGAAAGATAAAAAGGCATTCTCTTCGCGAGCGTGGTTTTCTAATGATAAGGGAAATGCGGCGTTGACCGATCTGCCTGCTTTCCAACATCGGCGGCTATCCCTTTCTGAAAGTTTGTCACGAGCGTCCATGGATATTTTGATTTTATTAGCATGGAATATCGTACTATTCATGGCGGCTTATGTATCTTTCCTACGATATGATTTGAGTTGAGAAGAGGAGTCGAAACAGATGGTTTGGCACATTGCAAAGAAAGAGATATACCACAACCTCACGACGCTCCGATTCTCTTTGATGATAATCCTTCTACCTGTGCTGTTTTTGGCGAATGCACTAATATATAGTCTTGGCGGCGATGGTTACACAACGCAAATCAATACTTACAATCGCCATGTAGAACAAAATAGAGATTATATCAAAGAACAAGCGGGTAAGGGTTTGGCAGAATTAGCACTCATAGGACCTGGTGAGATTCTAAGACGTCCTACGCGGTTGACATTCTGTGCCGATGGGACAGATACATTAATACCGCGTTCTGTCAAAATGCAGAATACCGGAACAGCCAGCCGCAGTGGTTATGAGGAATTTGAAGATTTTGCTTGGAGAGCGCCGTGGACATTAGAGTATCCTTTGCAAAATACGAGCGGTCCCGGGATGTCACAGATCAAAATCGACTGGGTTTTCATCGGTATCCTGATGAGTTTTTTTGCGATCCTGTTCACTTTTGATGCCATCGCTGGGGAACGAGCGAGCGGGACACTGAGTCTAATTATGTCCAATACAGTCTCGCGCGGACAGGTGTTGCTGGGGAAATACATCGGCGCGTTTTTGACACTCATGGTACCGCTTTTAATTGGTATCCTGATGAATTTATTGGTTATCCTCATTTCAGGAAATATTCCGTTTGAGTTGGAGAATTGGCTATGTATTTTGGGAATGGTAGGCTTGTTTGCATTACATATCTCTATTTTTATTTTTCTTGGTCTGTTTTTCTCAAGTCGTGTTTCAAACCCAATTACGAGTTTGGTATGGCTCTTGTTAACATGGGTCTGCTTAGCGTTTGTGTTTCCGAGTCTACTTGGCACTTTTGTCGGCAACATAAATCCGATTCCCTCTGTTGATGAAGTTTCTATGCAGAGAGAGGCACAATTAAAGCAGCTGGGAAATGAATACCATCCTTTTGGTAGGTCAGGAGATATACCCACTAAGTTAAGCAAGGCAGCATCTGCCGAGAATCCCGAAGCAACGCGTCTTTGGGCAACCTACCTCACGAAAGAAATGGAGACGAAAACACGGTTTAATGATGGACATATTGATCAGCAGTTTAGGCAAGTCCAACTCGCTCGTGACCTTACCCAAATCTCTCCGATAGCGACTTTCCAATATGCGATGGAAGGGTTGGCAAATACAGGTATTACCAGTTATATGAATTTTGTTAAACAGGCACGCCGTTATCGGCAAACGTATGTTGACTTCGTAAAAACAGAAGATCAGAGCGACCCAGAAAGTCTACACATCTATCCTGTAAAAGAAGGGTTATCTCAGAAAACGGTGAATCCAGATACCGTGCCAGTCTTTACAGAGTACATCTCTTACCGTAGCGTGTTATCTCAAGTCGGTTTGCTCGTGCTGTTTAATCTGTTATTTCTGATTATGGCGCAGGTTTCGTTTCTCAAAAGTGATATAAAATAGGCGCGAGGGTTCACAGTGGAACATCTGTCCAGATACCTTGCAATGCATATCAGAAATAGTTTATAATTAACATGAGTTCAGCAAAAGCCGTAGGTTAGGTTAAGCGGTAACAGGCAACACTACAAAATTTCCATGGAGACTTCTGTTTTCCAATGACTATTTGTTATAGATGGCAAATCCAACCTACACCAAAATCCTTATATTGAACTCACGTTCCTGATTATGTAATTTATTGTACCTCTTTTGAACGAAGTTTTTGCGTTCTATGTCCCGTTGTTAAAACCGTTTCTGCTTGCTTGTTGCAACGCGGTTTTGAAATATACTTTGTGAGATAATTGTTGGATGTGACAAAGGTGCATCCGAAAATACGTATAAGCGATAAAACTAAAAGAATCACAACATAGCTAAACGCTGGATATCCATCATTGATCGGTATAAGCGTCATTTCAAAGGTGAAAAGTGTATTTAAAATTTGAAATAGAGTTAAAGTTTAGAGATAAAATATATGGTGGCCTTCCAAAAGATAAAGATGTTTTAAAAAATTACGTCAAGAATAAATTTAGCAGTGAGGATACCTCGCCAACTGCCGATGATCTTGACCTTACCGAGGAGATTGAAAAACGGACCGTCGGTTTTAAACGCGACGATCGCGGAATATACATCGGAAGTTATCAAATTAAGGCAATGCTTGCACAAGCAGCATCGTTATTAGAACTCACAATTACAAAGCGCGGCAGTAAACAGACGATGCGTGAGGGACTTATAATCAAAGGACAAGATGAAGATGACACCTTTACCGGTGAAAAGATTTATCTGCTTCCACGCATAATGGAACCTACAGGTATCGAATCACATGCTGGTAATGTCTCAACACCGCAAGGCAGTAGATCGATTCTTAAAACCCTTGAATATGTATTAGAACCCACAGTCAAATTTCAATTGTGGTTGCTCAAAAACCGAATAGGCGAGGATAACCGCAGCAAAAAACTTGTAATAAAAGATATAAAGAAATGTTTTCTGTACGGGATGGAGCTGGGTCTCGGTTCACACAGAAAATATGAGGCAGGGAAATTCGACGTGGTTCGGTTTGAAGAATTACCTTACGAGGAATCTGAAGAAATTAATTTTGAAATTCCATTACCGAAAACCGAATAGTTCAGTAGTCGCTTACACGCCAAGCCAAGCATATTCTTTCCATTGCGACAATCCATAACGGATTCGGTTCTAACCCAAAATCAAGATGACGAATCAAGTCTCAAAGATTTACCTCGGTGATACTCTCGCCGAGGTAAATCTTTTATAACACCATTTCTATATGATGATAGGACATTATCCCGTAGGTCCAAATCAACGCTATGAATGCCTTTGGTAGAATGCGCTTTTTGGCATTCTACATGATTCAGCGGGCAGAGTTTACGAAACCCATAAATCAACACTATGAATGCCTTTATGGCATTCAGCCAAATCACCGCAGCATGCGCGTTTGGCATGCTGCGGTGGAAACTTAAGAAAACGTCTGAATCATTATGAACCCTTCTCAATATGCATTGTTATTGGGATTGTCCACTCTTCAGACAAGTCTATAAACATTGCGTCCCTACGGGACTAAAGAGGGACGTGTCAACGTTTATCTATAAACATATCGTCCCTACGGGACTGAATCGCATATTTCAAGTAATAAAGTGCATAAAGACAACACTTAAGTGGGAAAAGTAACGCATACCCACAATAACAGTGGGTTTATTTTCCCAAAAACTTTACATACCCCTGCCGAAAGTAGGTTTGAGTTACCTGTAATGCACATGATATACTATATGTTCAGTAATCTATTATACATGTAGAGATGTGGAAAATGCTCAAAACACTCATCCGTAGAGAACTGCTCGACAATCTCATGACATTCCGATTTGCGGCAGCAGTCTTCATTATGTTGTTACTTGTGGTTGCAAATACCGCTGTGCTTATTAAGGATCATGAGCGACGTTTAGAATCTTACAATACAGCACTCAAAAATTATCATGAGAATACACAGGAAAGAAAAACGTATACGTCAATGCCGTTGGACGTTGCCCGTCCACCAAATCCGTTGAGTATTTTCAATGTGGGATTGGACAAACGGTTGGGGAACGAAATTTGGATATATCACGGATTAGTGCCGACGCTATGGGATGCTCGGATGCATGGTATAACGAATCCGCTTCTCAAACTTTTCGCTTCCATTGATATTGTGTTTATCTTTGAAGTGGTGCTGAGTCTCATGGCATTAATTTTCGCCTATGATGCGCTTGCGGGCGAACGCGAGCGCGGCACATTGCGTCTGGTGCTAACGCATCCGGTCAGTCGGGGTCAAATCCTGCTGGCGAAATACATCAGTGCGATGATATGTCTGCTGGTGCCACTGCTGATAAGCCTAATCCTCGCTGTAATTTTGCTGACGACATCTACCAGTATATCACTGAGCGCAGGTGATTTTTTCCGTATCGGTGGCATTATTTTGAGTTCAGTTGCGTATCTGTCAGTATTTTACCTCGTCGGCATGCTGATTTCAGCAGCAACCCGCAGAACCGGCACCGCGCTGATGCTTGCGATGTTTGTCTGGGGATTTTGGGTGTTGGTATATCCGAATGTGATCCTTGCTACGATTGCATCCCCCGATACCTCTCAGGCGAGTGCTGAATCCGCTAAAAACCAGATTCAGCAGATATGGGAGGAATTAGACAGAGAACGAAAAAAGTTCCTTGCGAATGACGCTGTGCCAGGGGAAAGTCCGCGTTTCGGCATTCACATAGAATCCGGTTTCAACTATTATGAATACCCTATCATAGATTCCTCAATCCTCAAACATACCCTCGTCTCTGGTGCCAACATTCTGAAACTACATTCGGAATCTGAACCGATGGTGCCGCATGCACAGAACTATTATCGCTACCTCGGACCACAAATCATTGACGCCGCAGAACGGACGTGGCTTATCCGAAAGCCTGCACTCGAAACCATCTTTGTTCAACCAGCAATGCTGGATCGCATTCTATTGCGGTTCTCGCCTGTCGGCATATATGACGCTGCAACGCAAGCATGGTCAGGCACAGACCTGTCCGGCCTCAAAGATTTCTTTACTGCCGCACGGAAGCATCGCCGGGTTATAATTGATTTTTACTATGATAAAAAAGCGTTCGGTTCTCGTCAATGGTTTGCCGCGGATAAAGGCGCGGTAGAGTGGGAGAGTTTGCCTCAGTTTTCTTTTCAGAGAAGCAGTACCCAAACAAATGCTGCGCGAGCGTTACCAGATTTACTCCTGCTGCTCATGATGAACATCCTTCTCTTTATGTTCATATTTCTGATTTTCATCAGAAGCGAAGTGTAGTTTCCTCTTTAAAAACGAAATGTCAAGACAAAGATTAGAAACTACTGTTTTCTTCTGTATTCGGGTTTAATTTGTAATTCGGCGGGGTTTAATCGTATAATTAAACAACCGCCAAACGCTAAATATGGGGGTGAGCAGGTGCTGGATATGGTCTTGACAGCCGGTATTCGCGGGTTCAATTCCCGCCACCTCCATAGGGTGTTTGGCGGTTGTTTTTTTACTGAACGAATATATTGTAGCATAAAAAATGTAAGTTGTCAAGTTAAAGATGTGAATTTGAAAAAATGTGGTATAACAGCAGAAAAACAAGAAACCTTATGTCCCAAAACTACTTATTGCTTAAAATATTGGCAGTTGACTGCTTAAAGTTGGCAGCTACAAGGAACATAAAATGATATGGCATATCACAAAACGCGAACTCTACGATAATCTCATTAGCCTTCGATTTGCACTGGCGACATTCCTTCTGTTTGGTTTAATGCTGACCAATGCTGTTGTCTATCTTCGCGAACACCCTGAGCGGATGCAGAAATATCACGATGATGTTACAGCATCGCAAAATGAGTTAAGTACTCGGACACATTTATATGACATTGCGGTTCATGGCCCCGGTAGTCTTTACAAAAAGCCGTCCGTTCTCCAATTCTGTGCTGAGGGAGGTGACGTTTTTTTATCAGATAGAGTTTACGGTGGATTTTTACATTGGGCAGATGGCAACTTAACAGGCTTCTGGAGCACACTCTATCACTACCCGAATCCGGATTCAAAAAATATCCGTCCAGACACTATTAAAGTAGATTGGGGATTTGTGATTGGGTATGTCTTAAGTCTCATTGCGATTCTGTTCACCTTTGATTCAATTTCTGGCGACCGAGAACATGGTACGCTTCGTTTAACTTTGGCAAACGCCATCCCGCGCCATACTGTGTTGATTGGAAAATTTTTAGGCGCATTGGTCAGTATTAGTGTGCCGTTTACACTTGCGGTGTTGGCAAACCTTTTGATAATTTCCACGTCCAGCAACGTCCAACTTAACACCGACGCGTGGAGCCGTTTAGCGATTATTTTCTGTATCGCAATTCTGTACCTGTGTCTATTTCTTGCGTTAGGGTTATTGGTTTCATCACTTGTGCAGCGGAATGCGGCGAGCCTTGTGATTCTGCTATTGACGTGGGTTGTTTTTGTCGTTTTTATGCCGAGCACACTCGCGCCCATTACAAGCGGATTTTCTGAACCGATGGGACACTATGAATACACACAGCGTCGTTCTAAACTTCACGAGCAACTCAAGAGTGAATACGAGGCGCGCGTGCAAAACATGGATGCGTTTCCATCTAAAAAGATGGAGTTAGCAGGTGAGTTTGTAATGAACGACGTTGCACAGCGGATAAGTTTAGGTCAAGAATACGTAAGTCAGCAGCATGCCCAAATTCAATTGATGCGTTCTGTCACACGTATCTCACCTGTTGCGATTGTCCAACATCTCTTTGAATCTTTTGCTGGCAGTGGGTTTGAGCGGCATCGACATTTTGTGGAGAATGTGCAGCGTTACGCGCGTGAATACCGAGAATTCGTCATGGATATGGATAGATCTGATCCCGATAGTCCGCATATTATTGGAGTTCGTGAGGGTATGTCGCAAAAGCCAGTGAACCCGGAGTCTATTCCGATATTTGAAGACAGACTCAGTCTCAGTCATGATTTTAACGCTGCGGCGATAGATTTGTTCCTGTTGGTGCTGTTTTTGGTGGTGCTGCTTTCAGGTGCGTATCTTGCGTTTGTCCGCATTGATGTTTAATTTATAGTAAAATTATAATTAATGGGACACTTCTGTAGCGTAAACTGTCTGTTTGCGCACTCACAAGCACAATTTAAATGAAGATTAAGTAATTAAATCGGTAATTTTCATTATGCATATTCGGAACATTTTAGGTGCCCTTCAGTCCCGTAGGGACGATATGTTCCGAAGCACATTAACAATAAATATGCCGTTCCTACGGAACTCAAGAAAGATAGGTTATCACATTTCTATAAACATATCGTCCCTACGGGACTAAGAAATTACCGAAATATTTATTTAATTTTCATACAGATTGTGCTACCACTTCTGTTGTCCGTCATGTTTCCAAAACAAGTTTATCAAAATGTCCTAACAATTTTAAAGTTCACTATAAAATGCTAAAAATACTCATTCGCAGGGAACTGCTGAACAATCTCATGACCTTTCGCTTTGCCGCTGTGATGCTTATTACGTTGCTGCTTGTTGTGGCGAACACCGCTGTGCTTATACAGGATTACGAACAGCGTGTGGAAAGTTATAATGACGCTGTCAAAATACATTATGAAGGATTACGGAAAGCAAAAACGTATTCTACGATGTACCTGTTTGTGGATCGCGCGCCAAATCCTTTGAGTATTTTCAACGTCGGATTAGATAAACGCTTGGGGAACCTTATCGGTATCTGGCACGGGTTTGTGCCTACGTTGTGGGATACCGAAATGCACGGAACGGATAACCCATTTATCGCATTCTTCTCTTCCATTGATATCGTCTTTATCTTTGAAGTTGTCTTAAGTTTAATGGGACTGATATTTGCATACGATGCGATTGCAGGGGAACGCGAGCGTGGTACGTTACGGCTTGTTTTAGCACAACCTGTCCGACGCGGACAAATTTTGCTTGCCAAATATATCAGTGCAATGCTGTGTCTATTAGTGCCACTGCTCTTAAGTCTGCTTTTTACGCTGCTGTTGTTAATCCGATCAATTCCGTTGTCACCTGCTGACTTCTTCCGTATCGGCAGCATTGTTTTCGCATCGTTTGCGTATCTATCGCTGTTTTATCTCATTGGAATGTTAATATCAGTTGCGACGCGTAGAACCGGCACAGCCTTAATGCTCGCGATGTTCGTCTGGGGGTTTCTAATACTGGTATACCCAAACCTGATTCGGGCAACGATTAATCCAGGTGGCAATATACAAGAACGTGTAAATACCGTGAATAATCAAATCCAACGAATTGTAGATGAATATGAAAGAGATCGGAAAAAGTTCCTTAAAAATGAGGGCATCGCGGAGGGGTCGCGGTTTCACGAGGTGTTAGGACTCTATACGCAAGCGTCCGTAGATTCAGCAAATATGATGTCTTACATTGAAAATTTGACTGACATTTCAGAGACACCTCCAGATTTTGAAAGATACATTTCTCTTGCGAAAAGATATTTTGACTTTGTTGAGCCGCTCACTATCCGTACCACTGAGAGGGTTTGGTTCATCCGTAAGCAGGCACTTGATGACATTTTTGTTCGGCAGGCGAGAATGGATAGGATACTATTGAGACTCTCACCGGTGGGTATGTATGATGCTGCAACGCAGACGTTGGCGGGTACAGACCTACTGGGACTCAGAGATTTTTTTGAGGCGACGCGACGGTACCGCAAAATTGTGATTGATTATTTTTACGCGAAAAGAGCATTCGGCTCACGGGAATGGTTTGCCGCTGACAAAGGGGCAGTCGATTGGAGCACATTTCCAGAGTTTGTTTTTGAGAGAAGTGATGCCTCAGTAAATGCAGCAAGAGCATTACCAGATTTGTTTCTTCTGATTATCTGCAACCTCGTCTTATTCATGGGTATACTTCTCATTTTCACCAGAAGTGAAATTTAGAATAGCATTTGCCATCTTTTCTTGTGGGAGGGCTTTGTAAGCCCGATTTTCTTCTTGTAGGAGCGACCTCTCGGTCACTCCTACAAATGTAAGAGAATGTAAGAGGCGCAATGAATTGCGCGACTACAAACGCGTTTTTTCTTAAATTGACACTCGCAGCATGCCATACGTGCATGCTGCGTTGATTTGAGTTTCGCAAGTTCTACCCAACCTACGCTCTGATAACTGGTACCTGAAAACTGACAACTATAAAATGATTTGGCATATAACAAAACGCGAAATATACGATAATCTCAATAGCCTACGTTTTGCATTAACAGCAGTTTTGCTGCTGGCGTTGATGCTGATCAATGCTATTGTCTATCTGCGTGGACATCCTGATCGGACACAAACATATCACGATGCCACTGCTGAAGCGGTAAAAAAACTTGAAGAACGTAGTACAAGTTTATATCGCCTCGCGACAGAGGGACCTGGGCACCTGTATAAAGCACACTCGTCACTCCGTTTTTGTGCGGAAGGTGATGAAGTGTTTTTGCCAACGCGCGTCAGTGGAGAAAACTACTTTAGCGATATTGCCAACGTAAGACCTCTCTGGAGATTGTCGCACCCACAAGAAACTCCAAATATCTACAATATCCGTCCTGATTTTACCACAATGGATTGGGCGTTTATTGTCAGCTATGTGCTGAGTTTTGTGGCAATTCTCTTTACTTTTGATTCAGTCTCTGGTGAACTGGAACGAGGCACATTGCGATTGATATTAGCAAATCCTATCCCGCGACACACTGTACTGGTTGGAAAGTTTTTAGGTGCATTCATCAGCATTAACATTCCTTTTGTGATTGCGGTTTTAATGAACCTACTTCTGATTTCCACCTCAGATTCCGTGCAACTCAATGCCGAGTTGTGGGGCCGTTTAGGTATTTTGTACGGGATTACAATCCTTTATACCTGTATCTTCATTGCTCTGGGGCTTCTGGTTTCCGCTGCAGTCCGGGAGAGTGGGGTGAGTCTTGTTGTTCTGTTGCTAATCTGGGTGAGCTTTGTGGTTTTTATGCCGAATACATTAGCCTCTATCGGTAGTCGCACGTCGGTGCCAATGGCATATATGGAATTTTGGAGCGAGGGCAATAGGCTTGATCGTGAGACGCGTAAGGCATACGAAGATAAATATGGAGACTCACAATCTACACCACCAGTTCACGTAATTGCTGAGTATCTCACTATAGATGCAGAAGAAAGTGAATATTTTGCCGAAAAGTATCTAAACCAGCAGATTACACAGGGAAAACGGGCGCGTGCGATAACCCGTATCTCACCTGCGGCGATTGTCCAACACCTCTTTGAATCTTTTGCTGGGACAGGGTTAGAACGGCATCTACAATTTATTGAGAATGCGAAACGGTATGCTCGCGAATATCGAGATTTTGTGATTGACACTGATAGGGCGGATCCGATGAGTCTTCATGCTATTGGGGTGCCTAAGGGTATGTCGCAAAAGCGTGTCAGTCCAGAGGCAATTCCCAAGTTTAAAGACACACTCAGTCTCAGTCGTGATTTCAACGCTGCGGCGATGGATTTGTTCTTGTTAGTGCTATTTCTGGTTGTGCTGCTTGCAGGGGCATTCCTTGCGTTTGTGCGCATTGAAGTTTGAAAATGGTTTATGCAACGTAGTAGGCACGCTCCGCGTGCCGTCGAGTGCATTTTGGTAGAAGAAGTCGCGACCAGGAGGTCGCTCCTACAAGAAGAGTCTGTATGTTAGGTAAAGGGCATGTGAAACTTATAGGTGGCAATTTTTAGAAGGGATGCCTCTGTCCTTTTGCCCAGGATGAACATTAATTCAATTAATTTCGTGCGATTTTCCGTTTTTTACTATCTTTTCGTTTGTTGCAGTCTCTATCTTGCAACAGAACAACAATAGGAGGAATTAAAATGGCAATTACATTGACATTGATTATTGTGTTTGGAATAGCAGTTACAATACTTGGGGTCGTCTGGATGGTTATGTCTTTCATTACAAAGGTATCTGGTGCAGGCAATGGAGCAACTAAAAGTGAGATAAAGGCACTACAAGAACATGTTAATCACATTCAGGAAGAAATAATCTCACTGAAAAAAGAGGTTAGGCAGCTTATCCAGATTGCTAAAGGTAGTGAGTAAAAGGAGGAAATTGTATGCTGTTTCTAATACTGACATTACTTGGGGTGCTGCTCTTTTTGATATTCAAATACGTCGCTGTACTGTCCACTATTACGGCGGTTCTTATTAGTGGCATAGCAGTTGCTGTGCTTGTAGGTATATGGCAGGGAACATCGTATTTCTCAAGACAATCTTCGAATCAAACCTATGAGCAAGTTGAATCGAATTTGAAGCAGATAGGTGTAGATTTGCAGGAGATCCGTTCACAGTTAGCGGACGTTGAGCCACATCTACGGGATTTGGAATTTTTAAAGTACGCTCCACAGAATACCGAAGTTAAGAAAAACGAAACGTAGGTCTGATCTGTAGGAGGAACTCCGATTCCCGACTACAAACGGGTCGCGATTCGGAGATCGCTCCTACAAAGTAAAAGACGGGTCGCGATTCGGAGATCGCTCCTACAGAGTTAAAAGACTACTGCTGAAAGCCATCTTTACTCTACCCATGCCATTGTTTCCCGTAGTTTTTCCTTTGCTTTCGCGTAATCTCGGCGTGCCTGATAAAAAACCCGCTGTGCCCCCGTGAATTGTGCTTGCGCCTGAAAAGCATCGTTGAGAGTCAACCCACGATAGCCTTGAATTTCAACAGTGCCTTCTTCAAGGACCCGTTCTATTGCCCGAAGGTGTTCCCTAAAAATATCCACACGTTTTTGCTCAATTTCCATCCGTTCTTTCGCGTTTGCCACTTCCCGATAATCACGTCGCACCGCCACCTTGATGAGTTTCGTTTTTTCGACGTATTCTAATTGGAGTCTGTCCAGTTCAGCGAGTTCTGCGGAACGGAGATTTGCTGTCTTTTTCCCATCGTATAACGGAATATTGAGGTTGAAACGCAGCTCCCATCCGTCTTGTGTACGCGGATTTGTTTCAAAAATGTTGGCGGCATCCCGTTCTCGGTCAAGTATTACCGGATCATAAAGTGCCTTTGCATCCCAAGTTCTGTTTTGTTGATGTTGTTGCAATAGCAGATGCAGATCTTTGTAACGTGCTTCAGCAGAGATTTCAGGAAAACGATTCCATATTGTTTCCACGACCAGACGTTCTTGACGTGCAATATCACCTTGTAAGTCGCGTAGGTCCAGCCGATTAGCAAGTGCAAGTTCAACAGCAGCTGCCAACGTTACATCATCATCAGGGAGGGATTGTGAGAGAACGACCTGTGCCAGCGGATCAAGTCCGGTAAGACGGATGAGTTCTGCTGTGTCCACATCAAGTCGTCGTTGGAGTTTGTTAAGGTCAAGTTGCTGTTCGGACAATTCAAGTTCCGTATTGAGGCGGATGAGATAAGGAATACGTTTTTTTTCGTGCTTGGTCTGTGTACTCTTCAGTTTTTTCTGGAGTTCTACCTCAATCGCTCGGCGTTGCTTAATTTCCTCTTGTGTGAGGGTAATATCGTGCCAAAGATTCCGAACAGCATGAACGGTTTCTTTTTTCACGCGTTCGTATTCAATCTCTGCCTTGCGTACCTCCTCCTGTGCGGCGTCAAGCCCTCTCGGAATTTCACCGAATTGGGCGAGGATAACACTCATCTGTGCACGGGTGAGATAGTCTCTTTCATCAAAATCGCCATTTTTTTGGCGTTGATATTGACTCGTAACCCCAACTTGTGGCAGATATACTGCTTTAGATACGCGCAGGTTTGCTTTTGCACGTTCTACTACTTTTTCCGCTTTTTTTACCGCCTCGTTGTTCTGCAAAGCGAGTTCTATTGCACGAGTTGACCGAAGTGAGACAAGTTCCTGGGCATATACAAGACCAACATCTTTGAATAGCAAACTTTGATTTACAAACAACAAAAAAATAAAACATAGGCAGGCTGCCAGCGGCATCAAACTTTTATTCATTTCAATCTCCAAAAATTGTTTTCTACCGTCGGCTAATGCGGATTGTAACGATAACAATACCGATCATAAGGAGTATCAACGCACCAAACAATAGCGTTGTTACCGACATTTGTGATTTTGATTCAACTAGTACTGTGATAGAACGGTCGCGTGCTGGAAATTTTCGGTTGTCAACCGTTACTTCCGCGCTGAGTTTCGCTTGATATTCTCCTACCGTAATGTCAGCAGGCGGATTGAGTGTGAGTTGTATTTCCGTTTCTTCGTTTCGTCCGAGTGATGCGATGACTTCTGGTGAAACCGTATATTTCCAATCCGGGTTAACATCAACCAGCATGCGGATATCAACGAGATCACGAGTACCGATATTTTTTAATTTTGCGGTCATATTAACTTGCTCGTCAATCTTAATAGTTTGGAACGCATTTTGGACAGAAACTTCAATTTCCGGTACACCCTTTGGAATCAGTTCAAACCGCTCTACACCACCTTGTATGCTGGCGATTCTCTCGGCGGGTAAATCCAATCGATTGTTTGTTCCACCGAGTTCGTTTGCTTCGGTTTCATCAAGTACGGCAACATAGAACTCAAGCGTGCTATCAAGATAGGATGCATCCAATTCTTCCGGTAGATAAACAATCAGTGACAGGTTACGCTTTGACTGTTCCTGCGTAAACTTGACCTGTGACTGCCGTGACTGTGTGTCTGGGTCTTGGAATTCAAAGGAAAGGCGATTCAACAGGTTAATGACACGCAATTGGAACGTATTTTCGGTCTCTGCCAACCTATCCAACGTTATATCGTAGGTGACACTGCTCCCTAAATTACCTTCCTGTGAAAAACGTAGCGAACTGACATTTACTACATCCAATGCAGATTCTTTTTGGAGATAGATCAGGCGCATGTCAGGTTCAGGAAGTTCGGGATATTTCATTGATACCCTGAGGCTATCAACGTCTTTCTGAAGCTGAAATGTCAATTCTACGGTTTCATTGTAACCGAGAACAGCAATCTTTTCTTCATACGGTTTAACAATATTTGTGCTATCTACGGCATCAAGTAAAGAGACATAAATAGCGCGAATTTCGTTTGCCGCTGCGATTTCTTCAGGAGTCGCATTGATCGGCATTGCTTCTGTCGTTGACGTGTTCTTTAGTTGAATTGTCACCATCATCTGGTTGTCAACGCGAAATTTTTTCGCACTCAAAATAGAGATATGGCGGGTGTCCTCTTCAAGATGGATTTTATATAGATATTCCTTGTCCAGGTATCGGAGATTAACCGTGAGACTATCTACATTCCGTCTTAGTTCAAAATCAAGTGTTTTCTCCTGTCCATCCTTTAAAGTTGGAATGCGGAACTCATAAGGCGACCCGATAATCGCATCGGTTTCGTCTTTGATGGAGACATAGACATTGTTGATCTCTTGTGCTGTGTTAACTTTAGTGTTCTTCGCTTCTCCCTCTTCCACTGCACCATACTTGATAACAAGTTCCAGACGTCTCCGATCACCCTCCTTATAACGCCTTGCGGATACAACAGAAATGTAAGGATCTACCTGTTTCAGGTGAATGTGGCGTTCATCTGGGGTATCAAGATAGTTCAAGTGAACGACAACATCGCGCACATCCTCTTTTATTAACTCAAATTCTAAAGTGATAGACTGATTTTCTTTGAGTGTTTTGACTCGGCGTTCATAGGGTTCGGCAATAATCGCACCCGCAGAACCAAAACTCTCCTTCTCCTTAATGGTTACGATGATGTCATCAATCTGCGCGCTGATGGTAATGTCTCGTCCCATTACTTTGGAACTCTCAACCAATTTGACAGGTAAAGAACTATTCTGCAACGTAATAGAAAACATCTCACGACCGTCACGTGATTCGTATAAACGTGTGCTTTCAACCGTGATGTGCCAAGCATCTTTGAGTGAATCAAGTTCTACTTTTTGCAGATTGAGTTTCGATTTTTCATATTCTGAGGCAGCACTCTCATATTCCTCCTCAGCTTTATTTACCTCCGAGACTGTGACAATGTTGTTTTCCTCTTCCATCATCGATTGTAAGTTCTCAAGTTCAATCTGCTTCTTTTTCATCAGGTTTTCCGCCAATTCCATCTCTAAACGTGCGGTCTCTATTAGGATTTGACGGTTCTGCTCATCTCTGGTTTTTGTTGTGTCAGCAGTATCGGCGGGAGGAGTCTCTTCATGCTCTGCTGCCAGCACAACTTTCAGAGACATCCCCGTCATGATGACGCAAACCAGCATAAGTATTTTAATTTGCACGGTTTTTCCTTTATTGGTATATGTTTTAATATGAGTTTTACTAAAGTGGTTGGAAGAACAGCGGAAAACCTATAACTGTCAATTCAGTGCCTAATTTTCATGTTGGAGGGCTTTGTAAGCCCGATTTTATAGGGTGAGGCGGACAAAATCGGGCTTACAAAGCCCTCCAACAATAGGAATATCCTTAAATTGACGGTTATGGGTTTCACTACGCTCTACCCAACCAACACCTGATTTAAACTTGTAACGTCAAATATTACCCCTTGTGAGAGGGCTTGTATCTCAATTATCGGCGTTGAAAACGCCTCTCACAAGAGGCCGGAATAGCGTCTATAAGAGAACTTCAGACCACATAATTGTACTACAATTTAACCGAAAATGCACTGTGTTTTTACTCACTCGCTTCTTCTTCGGGTTCGTATCCAGCGACATAGTGCAGATATAATTCCTCAAGATTTTCATTTTGAATTTCGTCGCGCGTTAATTCTCGTTCAAGGTTGCCTTGCACAAGGATTCCGATTCTGTCAGCGATCTCCTTTGCGCGGAAGATGTCGTGAGTAGACATAAAGATCGCTTTTCCTTCCTCTTTGAGTTGACGCAAAAGGTTCAAGAAATCAGCACCACCCTTTGGATCAAGCCCGGAAGTTGGTTCGTCAAGCAGAACAGCCTGTGCATCTTTCATAATCGCGATTGCAATGCCGAGGCGTTGCCGCATCCCTTTAGAGAAAGTTTTGACGCGACGTGTAAACGCCTCCTCGGCTAAACCGACTCTGCCAAGTGTCTCATCAAGTTCCGCATTCGACACCTTCTTTCTACCGCCAAGTTTTGCGAAAAAAGACAAGTTTTGGCGTGCCGTAAAGTTCCGATAGAGTTCAACGTTTTCAGAAACGTAGGCGAGATGTTTCTTTGCTTCAAGTGGGAACTTTGGAATTTCGATATCCCCGACAAGTGCGGTGCCGCTTGTCGGTTCAATGAAGTTGAGCAGCATAGATATAGTTGTGCTTTTACCAGCACCGTTCGCACCGAGAACAACATAGATTTCACCATCTTCCACTTTTAAGTTTAATTCGTTGACAGCTAAAACGTTCTCATTATAGACTTTCGTTAGTTCACGGGTTTCTAACATTTTGTGCCTCCTTGCAAGGTTGCGTTTCTATTCTGGACATTCAAGCAACATTGGCTTATGTTGCATAGACGCGTTTTAAGGGTATAAAGGTTGCATATTTTTATGCATTAATTTATAGGTTAACATTTTCTAATCTGAATTCCTGTCATAAATTCGGTTTTCGGACATCTAATAGGTTACACACACTTTTCTTTGAAAAGTTCTGACAAAAACGGTAGGACCAGAAATGTCACTGTGTAGTGAAGATTGTCAAATTATTGAGAGTCCTTACCGATAACGATTTCACTATCATGATTAGACCTCAACAGAAATGAACCTAAGATAAGTACCTGACATAAGAACGACAAAAAACAGAATCAACAAGAACAAATCAATAGCTGCAGCGTTGAAATCACGACTGAGACTAATTTCGTCTTCAAATGCCGGAATTGACTCCGGATTCACTGGCTTTTGTGACATACCTTCTCGAACCCCAATAATATGACGACTATTGGGATCTGCTCTATCCATATCCGTGACGAATTCTCGATATTCGCGTGCATAACGCTGCACGTTATCTAAAAATTGTTGGTGCCGTTCAAACCCTGTTCCGACAAAAACCTCAAGAAGATGCTGCATAAGCGTAACAGGTGAGATACGAGTGACGGAACGTGCAAGTTCAATTTGGGAAATCTGTTGAGTTAACTGTTCTTGGGACAAACGTTCCTCTTGTTCAGTACCTTTGGCGACATACTCATTATCTATCTGTATCTTTTTATCTGGAAATCCACGCGTCTCTTGCAAAAGAGCAACATATTCTTCCTTGAGTTCTTTTATGTTTTGGTTTCGACGTTTGAAGTATTCATCATAAGTCATCGGGCTTGAGAACCCACTTGCAATGGAAGCGAAGGTACTCGGTATAAAAATGACAAAAACACACCACGTCAATAGAAGTATCACAAGGCTCGTAACACTGTTTTGCACAGATGACGAAACTAACAAACCTAACGCAATAAACAGGCATAGGTACAAAATCGCAATAATGAAAATAATTATTAAACGTATCCATGCATCTGCACCAAGATGAACGTCGCTGGACACAGAAATTATCGATAGATTCATCAATATCGCAAAAGTAAACGGAACGCTAATACTTACTAATGCTCCTAAAAATTTGCCAATCAATACAGTGTGTCGTGGCACTGAATTCGACAACATCAATCGTAGCGTGCCGCGTTCGCGCTCACCGGAAATAGAATCAAAGGTGAACAGAATCGTTATCAGACTCAGAACATACCCGATTACAAATCCCCAGTCTACTTTGACAGTATCTGGACGTACATTGAATACATTAGGAAATGCTCCGGGATAATACAACGACCAGAAAGCCCTTAAATTATTGGCGATCTGAACCCTGGATATGCCGTAGGCATAATCTGGCAAAAAGATGTCACCACCTTCGGCACAAAAATAGAGCGAAGACGGCTTTTTGTAAAGATTTCCTGGTCCTTCTTGCGCAATGCTAAATAAATCCGTCCGAGATATTAAGGCACTCACAGATGCTGTGGTAGCATCGTGATATTTCTGCATACGCTCAGGATGTTCTTGGACATGGATAACTGCATTAATCAACATCAAAACGAAAAGCAACACAGTCGCAAGTGCGAATCGGAGGCTGTTAAGGTTGTCATACAGTTCGCGTTTTGTTATATGCCAAATCATATATCAGTCCTCAGTTATAAGCTTTCAGTTATCGGTTATCAGTTATCAGTTAAGACAGTCCTTGGAACACTTCCGTTCTCTGTGAAGGTTCCACTGCAAACCTCTTTAACTGAAAACTGAAAGGTTTTTCGTAGAAAAACCGAACTGATAACTAACAACTATCCTACACTTCACTCCTTTGGAAAACAAGAAATATTCCCCAAAAAAGAATTAAGTTCATCATGAGCATCAGCAGTAAATCCGGTAGTGCTCGCTTTGCATTTACATGCACATCACTTCTCTGAAAAGAAAACTGAGGAGAACTATCCCAATCCACCGCCCCTTTGTCAGAAGAAAACCATTTTCTATCCCCAAATGCGTTTTTGTCATAAAGATAGTCAATCAAAGTCCTTCGGTACTTTCGCGTCGCCTCGTAAAAATCTCTAAGTCCGAACAGGTCTGTACCTGCCCACGCTTGCGTCGCAGCGTCATACATCCCGACTGGCGAGAACCTCAAAAAGATCCGATCAACTATCGCTGGTCGAAAGAAAACAGATTCAAGTGCCTGTTTTCGCACGAGCCACGCTCGCTCTGCAGCGTCAATGGTCTTCGGTACGATCGTACGGTAATAGTTCTGAACATGCGGCACCCGAGGTTCAAATTCATCATCAAGTTTATTTACGTATGAAATAGCCAAATAGGTGTATAGAAGTGTTGACTTCGCTTTATGCCATATCTCGTCAAAACCTGAGCCACCTGCCACGCCAAGATGTGAATCCTCTCCAGGAATAGGATCATTGGCAAGGTAGTCCTTACGTTCTCTGTCGAATTCTTCCCATATCTGTTCAATTTGATTAAAAGCAGGGACCAAACGCTCTTGAGAAGACTCCGCGGACGTAATCGCAACAAGGATCACATTCGGATATACCAGCACCAAAAAACCCCAGACAAACATCGCAAGCATTAAAGCAGTGCTTGTTCTGCGGGTGATTACTGAAATCAACAGGCCGATGAGATAAAATATCGACAAATACGCGATTGAACTTAAGACAATTCCACCGATCCGAAGAAAATCATCAACCTTTAGTGATACAATAGGAGATGTCGTTAGCAAAATCACAACTAAGAGAAAACTCATCAAAAGTGGTACCAGCAAACACATCATTGCACTAATGTATTTCGCCAATAAGATTTTAGCACGACTCACCGGATGTGTTAGGACAAGACGCAACGTGCCGCGCTCACGTTCTCCCGCAAGTGCATCGTAGGCAAAAATAAGTGCCATAAGACTCAGAACTACCTCAAAGATAAAAACAATATCTATCGATGAGAAGAGATTCAGAAGCGGATTCGTTGATCCATGCACCTGACCATCCCACAGTGTAGGCACAAAACCGTAAAATACAAATATTTCGTTACTCAACCGTTTATCCAAACCAACATTGAATATACTCAATAGATTTGGTGGACGGACAACATCCCAACTTATACTTACACTCGAATAGGTTGTTCTTTCCTGCATTCGCTCATGATTCGCATTAACAGCAGCATTGTAACTTGCTAACCGCCGGTCATAATCATTAATCAGCACAAATGTATTGGCAACAACAAGCAACAACATAATAACAACCGTCGCTATAAATCGGAACGTCATCAGATTATCAAGAAGTTCTCGACGGATAAGTGTTGATAACATCACGTATTCCTCTCAACAAACAATTTTTTGTTGTGTTGCAAGATAGAGTCTGCAACGAACGAAAAGATAGTAAAAATAGAAAATCGCACGAGATTATTTGTTTCAACATCTACTACAAATGAAGCCAATAAAAGTTGCATCTTTTCACGTTAAGTATTTAGAAATTGCTACGGTTTATTACAATTTACTGTATCAGATATCGGAACGGAAAAATTTCAGGAATGCCACAGTTGTTAATACGACCGCAAAGAAACATAGCATCAGCACATCCACTGCCGATTGGCGAAATGTCTCTCCTAAGGTTGGGGTTTCTAAAGATGATGGCTGCCTGATTTTGACGATGTCTCTCTCTGGGTGGAACGTTCTCATATTAGCATGATCTACAATTTTACTGAATATATCTGTATGAAGCGCATCATAGTAACGCTCACCTGCTTGAAAGTAGGCATTTCTCTTTCGTTTTCCAGTTTGTGTTAAATTTGTAGCGAGATAGGTTAGGGAGGATGTCGGTGTGATTCGTGAAAGCGTTTCACCTACCTGCTCTTGACGCTTTTTTTCTCGCTGATAGTTTCGATCTATTACATCAGTGTGCTCTCTGAATTTCTGCCGAAATTCCTCTTCAAGAGGTTTCATCTGTTCATCCACCTCGTCTCCGCTTGCGAACTTTTCTTCTAAGGAAGGTTGCGGACGATTCTTCCAGACTTCTTTGTGTATTTCCCTTTTTTTCTCTTCAAGTTCTGCGTTGAAATTCTCACGGAGAGCCGTCTTTTCCAGATAGACACTCTGTGATGTTCGCGTTGGCGCGATAAATTTCGCCGCGATAAATCCGACGCGCGGCGTAATCAGCACGGCAAACACCCAAACCGTAAAGGCGACGATGAGTGCAGTCTTGGAATTATCTAAGTAAGTTGAAATGACTGTCCCTATCGCAAAGAAGACCGCAATATAGAGCAGCGAGGCGAGCGTTAGACTGAACACACGTGGAAAAATTTCGGGTTCACCGAGCGGAAAACCTTGCCAAACAAGTACCAATAAGCCGAATAGAAGGGACACCAAAAACGGCACCACGAACACTATATATCCGCCAATTAATTTACTCCACAGAAAGAGGTCACGCGGTAGAGAATTCGCTAAGGTGATCCGAAGGGTACCCGCTTCTCGCTCTCCGGCAACTGCATCAAAGGTAAATAGCAGCGCGAGTAAGCTGAAAACAGTGCCTACCAGAAAAAGAAAGTCAAGATGTCCCAAAAGATAGGAAAGGGAATCCGAAACCAAAGTTGGAGCACCTTGAATAATCCCATTACGGGTCATGCCAAGGTAACTTGGCAGCGCGTCTCCTAATCCATTTGCAAACACACTCAAAGGTGTCGGTTTGAGGAAAAGTTTGGAAACTTCCAACTCCGGTTCCAGCGGCATCTTGTGGTTTACAGTCTTCTCTTCAATATTTGCCAGTTTAACGGCTTCTCGATAGTCAACGAGGTTTTGGAGGTAATTTTGATAATTGATTGAAAGGGTGAGTGGAACAAGTAACAGACACATCAAAAGCAAGACAATAAATCGAACGCTCAAAATATGATGCGTTATCTCTTTTCGAATTAGCGTTAGTAGCATTTCGCATTCTCCATATATCATACCATTTCTAAATGATTATATAGCATCATGTCGTAGGTCGGGTTTCGCAAGCTCTACCCATAAATCAAGAAATCAACGGTATGAACGCCATTAAGGCGTTCCCCGGGTATGAATGCCATTAGGCATTCCCTGGGCATCAATTTAAGAAATTTAATTCTGTTTTAGAATATATAGCCTCGTAGAGGCGGTATGTTTATAGCATACGGAGTTAAGCCAAATCTTGAGCCTCGTAGAGGCGGTATGTGTATAACCCTATATGTCGCTCCTACGGAGCTCAAGAGACTGTTTGACTGTGCCTTCTATAAACATATCGTTCCTACGGAACTCAAGATGCAAAATCGGGTTTGAAAAGCCCTCCGACAAAACATCTATCGCTAAATTGATGCCTATGGGTTTCGCAAGCTCTACCCGACCTACAGTTTGCTATGACAATTTGCCAATTAGAAATGGTATCAGATAACTACCTCAGAATTTACAAGCCTATATTTGTGAGTGCTATTAAAATAACTCAAGTTGCTACGGACAAGATTTTAGATGTGCCGACGCCGCTTTTAATGCGGGGTCGGCAGTTTCCTCATCTTTATGCTTCTGTTCATCTTGTTCTCTAACCTCTTTCTCAGTGGCAATAACATCCCTGACAACATTCATTTTATACTTTTCCCAGTCATCTGGAGCGGGTGGTATTCCGAAAAATTTTACTTTTTGAAAGTCTGGGTTGTCTTCTAAAAATGCCAAAATATGCCGCTTAGACAAACAAGATGCATAATGCATAAAGTTTTCTATGGTAAGTCCATTATCTAAAATTAGTTGAAGCCACTGTGTCCGTGGATACCGTTTATCTATCTCATTAATTGTGAGTTCGCTTGATTTGCCTCCAACTATCCACACTTTGATTTTTACAACATAACGGTCAAACTCCGTGTCAAAGGTGCTCATCAATGCTTTCACGGTTTGCGGTCCGGTATACTCTGTATCCTCGTCTTCAAAATATGGTGTGCCCGCTTTGAATTCCATGCTATCACAAAATACATGATGGGTTAAGTCAATAGGGGGTTCAATGCTGCCAAGAGTTTCACAAATCATCAGTTCTTCCTCCTTCAAACGTTGTCGTGCGCGTCTGAGTCTACTCTTAATCGTGTTGATAGATACGCTCAGAAGTTTGCTAATTGCTTCGGATGTCATTTCATGAAGATAATAGAGCACTACCACTGTCCGTTGGTTCTCAGGTAGTTTTTCCAAAAGGTTATTAACAATTTCGCGGTACTGCTCTGCTGCTTTATCTTCACGTTGTTCTGCAACATAGTTTGCAAAAGCGAATTTCTCCAAGTCTGCTTTATCGGTGGCATCTAAAGATAGCATTGTAGGCTTTTCTCTTTGGAGCCAGCGTGTACAACGCCGCTTGGCAATTACATAAAGCCATCTTACAAACTTATCCGGGTCTTTTAGCGTAGACAGTTTATTATATGCCTGTAGGAAGACATCTTGGGTAATTTCTTCAGCAATGTGAAAATCTCCAATTCTCTGCCACGCCATCGCGTGAACATTCTTTTGGTATTTTTCGACTAAAGTATTGAACGCTGTGTCGTCGCCAGACAAAATGTTGTGAACTAATTCAACATCGTCTTTTTCCATCAGATTCCTCCACAATAAATTGGTTTACGACTATACATGATACAATTTGAAGGGGAAAAGGGTGCATAACGTGAAAAAAATGTGAAATTCTAAATTAACGTGAGTTTGATAAATCCCGTAGGTTGGTTGAACCGAAGGTGAAACCCAACATTTCCAGTCTGTAAAATCGTTTGATGTTCAAATCAACGCAGCGTGCGCCAAATCAACGGTATGAATGCCATTTGGCATTCCCGTATGGTATTCGGTGGGTCGCGAGCTGGAACTCGCTCCTACAGAAGAGGGTGTTGCATTCGGACAACCGATTTATGAAATAATGTCCTATCATTATTTAGAAATGGTATTATTACTTCTAAGACATTCAACATCAGTTATTTATACATGTCCTTGCTCACTTAGATGTGGCATTAACAACTTTATATTGACGTGGCACTTTAAGATCAATGTTAACCGTCAACCACTTTAATCCCGCTTTCCAATGCTGTTTTCCGCGTTTGAATTTAACGTCAATCCGTACATCTGGTGGGTCGCGTTTAATTTTAACTTCCAAATCTTTGAGCATATCCTTAATCCATTGCTTCGAATTCGGTTGAAACATCATCCCCGATTTCCACTCCTTTTTGATATCAACGTCAATTTGATCCGTGAGGCGATCCGTTTTCTCAATAGAAACCTCACCAATCTCCGCATTAACGATTAATTGCCCTTTCGGATCAACTTTGTAGTGGTTATGTGTCATGTCCACGATATTTATTTCATCTGTTACGATCCTGGTGCAGCTAACCACTGTAATAATAAGGAAAACGGTAATGAGAATGATAACGCGTTTATATTTTTTCATATTATGCTCCTTTTTGTGAGTTTGTGGGCCTCTTTGAGTTCTATGACCCGTTGGTTGTACTTACTACTGCTATTCCATATAAATTGTCTAAAAGTCGTGAGCTGGAGCTCGCTCCTACAAGAAAGGCGTGCTGAAAATAGCAGAATTTGTGATTCATATTATTTTATCTGCAATTTAAAAGTGGATAAGCATTACTTTTGGGCATATTTTACTTAGATGTGGGATTTAAAATGACCTCGTATTCACGCGGCACCTTAAGCTGTACGTGAACCGTCAACCATTCTAATCCGTCCTGCCAATGTTCTCGCCCACGTTTGAATTTACCTTCAATTCGGATATTTGGAGGTTCTTCTGTAATTGTGAACTCTAAATCCTTGAGCATTTCCTTAATCCATTTAGTCGGTTTCGGTTGAAACATAAGCCATCTTGATTTCCATTTTTCTCTGATATTGATTTCAACCAGAGACCGATCTGTGAACTCAATCTTAATTGTGCCGATCTCAATGTCAACTGTTAAATGTCCGTTAGGATCAGCTGGGGGACTTCTTTTTATAATTTCCGAGTATCCTATTTCTCCTTTGACCAAAATGAAGATTATCAATGATATAGACAAAAGGAGAATAATCAGAAAAATGATTGATCGGTTAGACTTTATCATTATAAATTCCTTTCATTGTTTCGTTTTATCAACTCGAAATGTGAGAGTATGTGATGCCGATTAGTTTATAGCAATCAGACCTCCGTGCGTAAAAAGACAAGAAACGCTCCAGAGAAAAATACTACGAGAAGTAAGACGAGTAACAGCAGATCCAAAGTCGCGGAGTTGAACGTATCCTTGAAGGTGATTTTATCCTCAAATTTCGGGATCGCTTCAATCGTTACCGTCTTTTTAGACATACCTTCAGGAATACCGATAAGGTGTAGACTTTGGTTGTCTGTTCTATCAATGTCAACAATAAATTGCCGAAATTGTTTCTTGTAAAGATGTACGTTGTCTAAGAATTGTAAGTGCCGATTGAAACCTGTACCTGCCATTGATTCAAGCGCGTATTGGACAATCGCTGCAGGAGAAAACCGGGTTGCTGCTCTTGCACTCTGAATCTGAGCGGTTTGTGCGTCTAAATGGGAGCGGTTAAAACGTTCTCGGATTTCTACATCTTTTTTAATAAATTCTGACTTGATTTGTAGTTCTTCATTTCCATCTTTCTGCCATACTGAATTATATTCTTCTTGAGCGGCTTTAATATCTTCAGGGGACACATTTTCGCGTGGCATTTTCGCCAGTTGCTGAAGTTTACTTTGCGCGCCAGAAAGTTTCTTCTCTTTGACTTTCTTTATTTGCTCGTCGTAATCTGTATTATTCTCGTCAATCGCTAACTTTTTCTCCGCTTGAAATTGATCGTTTGTTTGTAAAGGCGGCATCCATTTTGTGGAAAGGGTCCCAAGGGTTGACGGAACAAAAACCACCGCTGTCACCCAAATCAACAGAACAACGATCAAACTGAGCCGAGGTTCTCGAGTCCCCGCTGAAATCATTAAACCTAATCCAATGAAGATACCTGCATAACTTACTGCAATGAGCAGGATTATTCCCAAACGTCCCCAGTCCATTGTACTTAGTTGTGTCCAACTATCTGTGGAAATCACAGCAAGATTCACCAACACAGCAAAAACGAAAGGAATGAGAATGGCTATCAAGGTCCCCAAGAATTTACCGGCTAATAAGGTAGGACGCGAAATTGGGTTTGCCAGACACAAGCGCAGGGTGCCTCGTTCGCGTTCACCAGAAAACGAGTCGAATGTAAACAGGAGTGGGATAAGAGAGAGTAGATAGGTGATAATAAATACCCAATCTATCTTTGTTGCTTGTGGACGGAGGTCTTTCGCATCTGGATTCACACTGCCATAACTGATCCACCAATTGCTTCTGACTCTACCACCAAAACCTGATTTTGACCAAGACCCCGGACTGTATATATTACTCGGTAAGTAAGCATCATCTCCATCGGCGATAAAGGACAGTGAAGCAGGACTTTTGTAGAGATTGCCGGGTCCCTTTCTTATCAGCGTGTACAACTCTGCGCGATCTTTCAATTGGTCAAGGTTTCTGGTGATATTGTTGGAATATCTACGCACATTTTCAGGGTGTGTTTTTATATGCACCCAAGCGTTTGTAAACATTAAGACTAAAAGTATTACCGTCGTTAAGACAAATCGCAGGCTATTGATGTGGTCAAAAAGTTCTCGTTTGATAATATGTAATATCATTCAGTGTCTCCTTTAGAATGCTGTTTGTTTAGTAAACGCGAGTTCGTAATTTGGTACTTCTTACATTCTGTAGGAGCGACCTCCTGGTCGCGATCAGTCTTAATATGTCGCGACCAGGAGGTCGCTCCTACAAGAAGAGAATTGGGCGAACAAAGTCTTCCTTCAACAAGAAAATCATGCACTAAATTGACATTTATAGGTTTCACTGCGTTCTAACTAACCTACGCAGACTATGCATTCAGCTAAACTTCAATTTTGACAAAAAGCAGAAATGCCACTGTGAACAAAACCGTATTGATAAGTAGCAAGAAAAATAATTCGGGAAATGCTCGCGTTGCGTTTTCCCAAACATCTGCCTGTTCATAACGGAATTGCGGTAAATCCCACCAATCTACCTCACCCTTGCTCGTGTCAAACCATTGCCGACTACCGAATGCCTTTTTCTCATGAAAATAGTCTATGATGGAACGCCGATATTGCTGCGCAGCGTCAACATAATCAAACATACCATCCAGATCAGTACCCGCCCACGCGGAAGCCGCAAACGTATACAAACCAGCAGGACTGAGTTTCATCAAATGTTCATGCCATCTGGCTTCTCGGAAGGTCGTTTTATCTAAAGACTGTTTACGTATTAAAGCAGTTTGTTCTGCCAAACGGATACGTAAAGCTTCCATCGTTTCGTGGTATTTTTGGACGTGAGGAACTAAATGCTCAGATTTCGCTTTCACTTTGGAGGTAAGCATTTGTCGCCCATCACCGTAGCTTCGACCCTGTTCATGATAACTCAGATTAAACCAGGGAGGGTCCTCCTCAAGCGGGCTGTTTGCTATAAATTGCTGTTCTTCCCTGTCGACCTCTTCCCAAATCTGATTCACATGTTCGTCAGTAGATGTTCTTTCTGCTTGCGTATCGCCCACCGGATCAATGGTAAATCGGCTCCAGTTGGGATAAACGAGAACTGAAATGACCCATACAAACATACAGAGCATCAGCGAAGTGGCTGTTCGGCGCGTCATCGTAGAAATCAACAATCCAATTAGGTAAAATACAGACAAATAGATGCTTGTTGTCAGAACTATTCCACCTATCCGAACAAAATCCTGCCCGCTTAGTTGAATTGAACCGCTAATAGAGAGCAGAAACATTACCATCAGCAGGCTCATCAGCACGGGGAGTAGCAGGCAGATCATCGCGCTAATATATTTTGCCAGCAGAATACTGCCGCGCCGCACAGGGTGGGAAACAACCAAACGCAAAGTACCTGCTTCCCGATCACCTGCTATGGCATCGTACGCAAAAAGCAGTGCTATCAAACTTAGCACCACTTGGAAAATAAAGACGAGGTCAATCTTTGAAAAGAGGTTTAGAAATGGATTATCAAGGCTACGCGCCGAAGCATTCGAAATCATCGGGACAGAACCGTGATAAATTTCAAGGGTGCCCCCAAGTCGCTTGTCCAATCCTGAACTAAAGAGACCTAAGGGGTTAGGAGGGCGTTCAACATAAAGTTTTAAAAATGAATAGGTTTTTGCTTCTTGTGCTTTTTCACGATGCACATTTTCTTGATGGCTATATCTGTCCAATCGGCGTTCATAATCTTCAAGAAGAACGACAGCATTCGCGACAACAAGCAGGAGCGTAATGATGACGGCAGCAAAAAAACGGGCACTCATCAGATGACCGAGAAGTTCTTGTCTAATAATTGTTCGTAGCATAACGGCTCCTTAAGGTTTCGGTTTGTCTATTAGAGATGTTTCAGATAATTAAGATAGTTTAAACTGCACGGGATAGAGGGTTGGCGGTTACGTTGTATGTAACCCATAAATCAACGGTATGAATGCCATTAGGCATTCCCCGGGTGTAAACTTAAGGATTTTCCAGATATGGGAAGCCTTCTTCAGTCCCGTAGGGATGAAATGTTTATAGATATAATGTCATTCAGCACTTGAACCTCGTAGGGGTGGTATGTGTGTGCAAATCGCTTGCGATAAATATGTCGTTCCTACGGAATTCAAGAGGGGTGGTCTACATCTTTTCTATAAACATAGCGTCTCTACCAAATCAACGCCAAATGCGCTTTTTGGCATTTGGCGGGACTAAATATGGACAGTTTCAATTACCATAAGGGTTAAGAAGCACTCATAAAAACATAAACGTTTGCTTAAGTTGACACCCGGGGAATGCCTAATGGCATTCATACCGTTGATTTATGGGTTACGCTATCTATTACCCGCGCAGTGGAGGAAATAATACCATTTCTAATTGACAAAGTATCATCCCGATTTTTGAGTTTCTTTGTAGGAGCGACCAGGAGGTCGCTCCTACAGAAGAGAGTGTTGCAATTTTACAACCGATTTATGAAACAATGTCTTATCATTATTTAGGAATGGTATAAGTTAAATATCAGAACGGAAGAATTTTAGGAATGCCAGAGTTGTCAAAACGACTGCTAAGAAACAGAGCAGTAGTAGGTCTGTAACAGAATGCCGAAGGGTTTCTGATAAAGAGGTTTCTGCCATGTCTGGCGGCGAGGCAATCTTCTTTGGTTCTGAAGGTTGGCTTGATGTGAATCGCATGATCGCCGCAAACTGATCGTCTGCAATTTCGCTGAAATACTCCTCTTCAAGTTGGTTATAATAACGTGTACCCGTTTGAAAATAGGTATTTCTTTTTATCTTACCGGTCTTTGCTAAATTCATGACGAGATAAGTGAGCGAAGATGTCGGTGTAATCCGTGAAAGATTTTCCCCAACTGATTCTTGTCGCTTTTTTTCACGCTGATATTCACGATCTACTTTTTCAACTTGTTCCTGAAATTTTTGTCGATATTCGGCATCAATCGGTTTCCTGATTTCAGCGATCTTTGCCTGATCTTTGTTAAAGTTAATTGAGGTTCCCAAAGTTTCAATAATTTTCTTCACGACTATTGCATCCTTTTCCTCATTGAGATTATTTCGGATTACAGTTTTTTCCATATAAACGCTTTGCACAGCGCGTGTCGGTGCAATGAGTTTGGCGGTTAGAAATCCAACGCGTGGCGTAATTAATACTGCAAGCACCCAGACTGTAAAGGCGACAATGAGTGCAGTCTTGGAATTATCTAAAAAGGTAGAAATTACTGTGCCTATGGCAAAAAATACGCCTATGTAGAGCAATGACACTAAGGTCAAGCTGAGAACTCGTAGTAAGATGTCAGACTCACCTAAAGGAAAACCTTGCGAGACAAGTAGGAGCAAACCTAAGAGAAATGATACGAGGAACGGAACAACAAACACAATGTATCCGCCGATCAGTTTGCTCCACAAAAACAGATCGCGGGAAAGAGCGTTTGCCAAGGTTATCCGAAGTGTTCCAGCCTCTCTTTCGCCCGCAACAGCGTCAAACGTAAACAGTAGGGCAAGTAAACTAAAGACAGTGCTAACAATGAACAGAAAATCAAGGTTTCCCAAAGCGGAGGAGAGCGGGGCATCCGAGACCGAAGTTGATCCCTGTTTTACGCCGTTACGTGTCATCCCAAGATAGCTGGGAAGAGATTCCTCTAACCCTTTCGCAAATACGCTTAAAGGAGTCGGTTCAAGAAAGAGTTGAGACACTTCCAGATCGGGGTCTGGGGCATCCGGAGGCTTTTCCTCGGCTTCTGCCCCCGAAAGTTTGACTGATTCTTGGTAATTTATCTGGTTTTGGAGGTAATTGCGGTAATTAATGTGCAGGGTGAGTGGAACAAGTAAGAGACACATCAGAAGGAGCGCAATAAACCGCACACTGAGAATATGATGCATCATCTCTTTTTGGATCAATGTCATTAACATGTTGAATTTCCTTTATTTTTGCAGGTGGTTAACTCGTTGCAACCTCATATATAGTGAACTTTAGAATAAACAGGACATTTTGAGTGAATCAACGCTGAATGCCATTATGAAGATTAATTTTTTAATTCGGTAATTTTTTGTTAGGTATATTCTGAATATGTTAAACGCTCTTCAGTCCCGTAGGGACGATATGTTTATTTTTTATGCCGTTCCTACCAAATCAACGGTATGAATGCCATTTAGGCATTCCCCGGAACTCAAGAGGTGCGTTTATTTCGTTTTTCTATAAACATATCGTCCCTAACGGGACTAAGGAAAATACCGAATTTATTTTTTAATCTTCATTTTGGCATTCATACCGTTGATTTGGATTCCCGACTATCAAAGTGCTTAGTCGCGATTCGGAGATCGGAATCAACACCAAATGCGCTTGGCAGAATACGCGTTTGGCATTCTGCATGATTTGGTGCCTACAGAAAATGCCTCTCTTTAATTTCAAAGTTCACCATAATAGAACTGTTTTAACACGTAACTACAAATGATTTCGTTAAAAGTTGCATCTATTCACATCAACCACTTTAAAATTGCTACGGTTTATATCACAATTTGCTGCGTCAAATATCGGAACGGAAAAATTTCAGGAATGCCACAGTCGTCAACGCTACAGCAAAGAAGCAGAGCAGCAACACATCTACCATTGATTGACGGAGTGTTTCTCCTAATGTTGAAGTCTCTAAAGGTGGTGGTTGTGTAATTTTGACAGTATCCTCTGGTGTAAATACTCTTGCTGAAACATGATCCGAAATTTTGCTGAACAAATCTGTATGGAGCATATCGTAATAGCGATCTCCTACCTGAAAATAGATACTTCTTGCCCCTTTTCCTGTCTGTGTTAGGTTGGTAGCGAGGTAGGTGAAGGAAGATGTCGGTGTGATTCGAGAAAGCATCTCACCGATCTGCTCTTGTCGTTCGGTTTCACGTTTGTAATCGCGATCGAGTTTGGCAGCGTAGTCTTGGAATTTCGCTCGATATTCCTCTTCAAGAGGTTTCACGCGTTCATCAACTTTTTTAGCATTTTCTCCTCCTACTATTACATTACCGTTCTCATCTGGAGGGAGTTCCCTTATGGCTTTCCATTTTTCCTCATCGACTACCGCGTTGAAATCATCTCGCATGGCTGTTTTTTCCATATAGACGCTTTGTGAGGTTCGTGTTGGCGCAATAAGTTTGGCAGCGATAAACCCAACGCGTGGGGTAATCAACACTGCAAACACCCAGACGGTAAAGGCGAGGATGAGTGCTGTTTTAGAATTGTCTAAGTAGGTGGAAATCACTGTGCCGATTGCGAAAAATACACCAATATAGAGCAACGAGATGAGGGTTAAACCCAAGACTCTCGGAAAAATTCCAGGTTCACCGAGCGGGAAACCCTGCCAGACAAGTATCAGTAAACCGAACAGTAACGATACCAAGAATGGAACGACAAACACCACGTATCCACCAATTAATTTGCTCCATAAAAATAGGTCGCGCGGCAGGGCGTTTGACAAAGTTATACGGAGTGTGCCTGCCTCTCGCTCACCAGCAACCGCATCAAATGTGAACAACAGTGCGAGGAGACTAAAGACAGTACCTACCACAAATAGAAAGTCAAGATATCCAAAAAGCTGGGAGAGAGAGGAGACCAGGGCGGGTGCTCCTTGTGTAATTCCATTGCGTGTCATGCCGAGATAACTCGGCAACGAATCCGCTAACCCATTTGCGAAGACGCTCAAAGGGGTCGGTTTGAGGATAAGTTTGGAAACCTCTTGCTCCGGTTCCAATGGCAGCTTCGGGTTTACTGTGGTTTCTTCAATGTTTACGAGTTTAACGGCTTCTTGGTAATCTACTAAGCTCTGGCGATAATTTCGGTAATTGGTAGAAAGTGTGAGCGGCACGAGAAGGAGACACATCACAAGGAGCGCGACGAAACGGACACTCAGAATATGATGCATTATTTCTTTGCGAATTAGCGTTAGTAACATTTTGCATTCTCCATATATGATGGCAAAAAAACCCCTTAAGACTACACAAATCACGTTTTTTACCGCTCCAAATTAACTGGATGTTGGTAAAAGATGTGTTGTGTAAGTTTACAGTTATTAAACGTGAACAAGATAGTCCGTAGGAGTCTATCGCGTTATCTTTATGTTATATTTGAATAGTGGAAGGTTTCTTCTTCATATTTTGGTTTGGACTCTGAGGAGGCATTGATTTTTTAAGACGTTCTAAAGTTTCGCGTAAACGCTCAATCTGTTCCTTGGCATTCTCGATCTGTTTTCTAACGTTCTCAAGTTGTTGTGAATTGAACTTATTCTTTACGCGTTCAGCCCGCTCCTTGACTTGTTCAGCCTGCTCCTTGACTTGTTCAGCCAAGTTTTTAACGCTCTCAGCTTGTTCTTTGGCTTGTTCAGCCTGTTCCGCTGCTTTCCGAATCTTCTTGAGATGTTTGTTTGCCAACTTATCAAAATAAGCGGCTTTATAAGTTTCCCAATCATCCGTCACGGGCATATCAGAAAGGACGGTCATACCATGAAACCCTGTTTTCCAAAAATCTGGATTATCTTCCAGAAACGCCAAAATATGCCTTTTCGATAAACAATATGCATATTTGCGGAAATTTTGTATAGTGAAACCTTTGTCCAACAAGGTTTTAAGCCACTCACCCCGCGGATATCGTGCATCTATCTCTTCATTTGTAAACTTGCTGGATTGGCTATGTTTATCTGCAGATATAGTTATCGTCGTCCTCAAATGGACTCGGTTGTACTCGGCATCAAAGATATTCATCAATGCCTGCACTGTTTGCGGACCAGAATATTCTTCGGGGAGGTCTGGTGGTATCTGCTTGAATTCCGTCGTTTCGCCGAATGAGAAAGTGAAAGAATCGGCTTGAGACGCGAAAAAGAAAGCAAATCCCATAACTATCAAAAGTGTGAACATTGGCATAACAATTTTCCGTTTCATTATGTCTCCTTCGTTTTATAGTGGGTTCTACAATTAACTTTACATCTGAACTGTGAATCAACGCTGAATGCGCTTTTGGCATTCAGCCAAATCAACGCCAAATGCGCTTATGGCATTTGGCGGGAGGGAACTCCGATTCCCGACTAACAGTGGTTTCGTCGCGATTCGGAGAATCGGAATCAACGCCAAATGCGCTTTTGGCATTTGGCGCCTACAGAATATATGTGAACTTATTTACAGAATTTACTATAAATTGTAGATGTGGGTCTCTGTTTGTAAACCTGCGTTTGTCCATCAATCCTTTGCTAATTTCTATACCCTCGACTCCCAGAAAAGTTGCAGAAATTATGTGTGGGTGTAGGTGCCACAAGTCTCAATGATGAAAATAGAATTGCCCACAAGGAATCTATAGCGTTTTATTCATGCTATATCTGGATAGTAGAAGGCTTCTTTTTGATCTTCTGGTTTGGTTCCTGAGGCGGCATCGATTTTTGAAGGCGTTCCAAAGTTTTTCGTAAGTGTTCAATCTGTCTTTTGACATTTTCAAGTTGTTGTGAATTGAACTTATTCTTTACGCGTTCAGCTTGTGCTTTGGCTTGCTCAGCCAGCCTCTTTGCGTTTTCAACCCGTTCCTTGGCTTGTTCTACTACCACCTGTGCGTGCTCAACTCGTTCTTTGGCTCGTTCAACCTGTTCGGCAGCTTTTTGAAGCTTAGCGTGCTCGTTTGCCAACTTATCAATATAGGCGGCTTTATAGGTTTCCCAATTATCCGTTGGTAGAATGTCGAGAATCACCGCATTGCGAAGATTGGGGTTATCTTTCAGAAAAGCCAAAGTGTGCCGTTTTGACAGGTAGGACGCATACTCTCCGAAATGTCCTATGGTGATACCTTTGTCTAAAAGCATCTGAAGCCATGCTGCTCGCGGATATCGTGCATCAATTTCCTCGTTTGTAAACTGGCTGACGTGTCTTTTTCCGTCAACACTATCAATTATATGGGATAAGTTTATTTTTCCCTCACCGGAAAGTTTTATAGAGGCACCATCATTCAGACGCATCTTAAGCCAATCTATCTGTTGATGTTGCGTATCAATTTCCTCGTTTGTAAACTGGCTGACGTGTCTTTTTTTTCCAACACTATCAATCTTATGGGAGAGGTTTACTTCACTCGTTGTTAGTACAGAAGCACTGACTGTTCCACCATCGGTTTTACGATATATAATCACCGCGGTTTTTAAATGGTTGCGATTGTAGGTTTCGTCAAACGCTTCCATCAGTGCTTGCACGGTTTGTGGTCCATTATATTCTTCAGCGTTACTTAGCGCGTCTTTCGTTAATTTTGTCATTTCAACCATACTGAACCCTCCTGGATTATCTGCTGTTTCTGGGTTTGCTTGCGATCCAAAAAAGATGGCTATACCCAGCACTGTCAAAATGGAAAAAAATCGTATAGTGTGTTTACGTTTCATTATGTCTCCTTCATTAATTAAAACTGTGAGGTGATCTCCCTGTTTGTAAACCTGCGTTGTCTGTTAATCCTTTGCTAATTTCTATACACTTGACTCTCAGAAAAGTTGCAGAAGATATGTATGGGTGTCAGTATTATAGTATCAATGATAAAACAGAATAGCTTACCAGGAATCTATAGCGTTTTATTCATGCTATATCTGGATAGTAGAAGGCTTCTTTTTCATCTTCTGGTTTGAATCCTGAGGAGGCATTGACTCTTTAAGACGTTCTAAAGTCTCCCGCAAGTGTTCAATCTGTTTCCTAACGTTCTCAAGCTGCTGTAAATTGAGCTTATTCTTCGCGCGTTCAATTTGTTCCTTGGTTCGTTCAACTTGGGCTTTAGCACGTTCAATCTGTGCCATTACTTGTTTAGCTTGTTCCTTACCGTGTTCAACTTTTTCTTTTCTCCGTTCAATCTTCTCTGCTGCTTCCCGTATCTTCTCGATATGTCTATTTACCAACTTATAAATAAAAGCGGCTTTATAACGTTCCCAATCATTTCCCTTAATTATCCGTTGGTAAGTTTCCCAATCATCCGTTGGTGGAATGTGGATCATCACCGGATTGCGAAGATTGGGATTATCTTTCAGAAAAGCCAAAGTGTATCGCTTTGACAGATAGGATGCATAATGTCCGAAATTTTCTATGGTGATACCGTTGTCTAAAAGCAGCTGAAGCCATGTTTCACGAGGATATCGTGCATCAATCTCCGCGATTGTAAACTGGCTGATGTGCGTTTTTCCGTTTTTTAGAATAGTTCCGCTATCGGTTTTACGGTGTACAATCACTGTCACTGTGGTTGCTAAATGGTTGTGATTGTAGATTTTATCAAATGTATCTATCAATGCTTGCGCGGTTTGCGGCCCAGTATGGTCTTTAGCGGTACTTAAAACATTTTTCGTTAATTTTGTCGTTTCAATCAAACTGAACCTTCCTGAATTGTTTGTTGCTTCTGTCTTTTCAATCGAAGTGAACCCTTCTGAATTTTTCTTTTTGATGGAAGTGAACCCTTCTGAATTCTTTGGTGTTTCTGAGTTCACTTGCAATCCGAAAAAGATAGCAATACCCAGCACTGCTAAAAGTGAAAATATCCGCATAGCGATTTTACCGTTCATAATGTCTCCTTTGTTAGAGTAAATTGGTGAGGTGTTACCTCTGTTTATAAGCACACTTTTGTCTCATCAATCCTTCGTTAATTGTTTTATACACAATTTCTTCAGAAAAGTTGCATAAAAACAATAATTATGAAAAATTTACATCTCACTTGCCTAAAAGTTCAGCCTTATATTCTTCTACAATCTCATTCAGAACAGATTCAGGAATATCCTCTAATTGTGATGCTAACTCTTCTTCGACGTTAACCATCAGACTGTGGTCAAACGTCTCACGTTCGGCACACGGATCAAAGGATTCACCTTGTGCTTCCAACAAAACCGCTAAACGGGCAGGAGTCAACCCTGCAGATATACCGTGTAAATCCCATGCAGTACCACGGTAACCTTTTTCATAATCACTACCGAGGTGTTTCTGTAGGATATCTTCTCTTTCTGCACCTTGTGCACCACTATTTTCAAGTTCTTCTACAGCCGCAATTGCCCGCGAATCCAATTCTATTTGGAATGCGGTTGAAGCATCTGCCGCTGCGACAGGATAGATTTTATAGGTTTCCATATTTCCTCACAAATTAGTGCTTTGTTTACTTTCAAATTGTAAAATAGTCGGGAATCGGCGTTCCCTCCTACCGTTAGGAGGTAATAGTCGGGAATCCAAATCAAGAAATCAACGGTATGAATACCTTTTTGGTATTCACCGGGTATGAATGCCATTTAGGCATTCCCCGGAACTCAAGAGG
>JAPPCZ010000024.1 GCA_028824685.1 Candidatus Poribacteria bacterium | reverse complement strand
CAACTTCCATCGTGCCTTCACCGCCCCGCTGCGCCAACAGATCTCCTTGCATAAGGAAAAAGAATCCGAAACATACCAGTACAATCAAGCATATATTAGGTTTCTGTATCCACATCGGACAAACATCATTTCTGCACATTTTCATTATTGATAAACCCTCGCAATCATGAGAATATCCACATTTATTTTATTATCTTTATTATCAGCGGAAATTTGGAGGTCTCGAACCATCAACCATTTGGTTCTGGTTTCAATGAGTCGATTTAAGTTAACAAGTTTATCAATTTCCGCTTTAAACTTCATTTTTACGGTATAACTTTCAGGCGAATAGGAGGCGGGAGCCATTTGTAACCTCCGAGAAAGTTCTGTAATTTGCGATTCAATCCTATCAAGATATTCAAGGAGGTCTGCGGTAAGTTTTTCCTTGTTCAGTTCTTCCTCATAGTAATCAATGAGTTCTGTAAATTTGGCTAAAATCTGGCTATTTGGACGAAAGTAAATCTCGGTCATAGGTTTTTTAGCACCGATGCCAAAAAACCCGGGGGTTGCCTCCGTTTGTGTTTTATTAAATTGGTTTTCAAACAGTTTAATTTCAGCACCTACAAGATACTGCTCCGTCATTGAAACAATGAGTTCTATCAACTCAACTTGCATTGAACTTGGTATGCTTGCTGGTAAAGATGCAAATTCCCATTGAGGTTCAGTATCCATCGGATTTTCCGAATCGGTTTGATTTTTGTAGACCTCTTGAGGTGTTTTGACATCCTCTTTCACAGTTGGCTTCAAGACATCTGCATCAGGCTCTTCGGCTACCTGATGATCTTTATCAGATTTTTCATCTATTGGACTTTCGTCAGATTTCTCGGTTCCCTGATCCTCATCAGATTTCTCGGATTCTTCAGGTGTTTCGACATCTGCCTCTGTCTCGTTCAGCCATGCATCCATCAACATATCCATAGCGGCTTCTTCTGTTTCAATTTCAACTTCGGTTTGTTCTTGAAGTTCATCTTCAATTTCAGCATTGAGCGTATCCCGTTCAGTTTCCAATTTCTCCTGATAAAGATAAACAACAAGGTTTCGTCGTGCCTGAGTTGAAATTTTCTCTGATTTTTTGCCTGGGACTGGATCCACATCTAATTGGTAATTCTGGGGGATACCTGCTTCTTTCACGATTGTGTGAATTTTCTCACGGACAACCGTTCCAGAATAACTCCCATCAAAAATAGTCTTATCTTGTTCTTCGCCTGCAAGTCCAGATTTTTCGTATAGACCGGTTTCAACAGGTTTGAGGATTTTTGATGCCGCTACTAAATCTTTAGATGTCTGCAAGGTTTGTCGCTTGTTTTCCATGTCAGTATTGGAAATCAAGCCATAGAGTCCTGGACCCCATTGTGTTGCAACGGCAGCAATAAGAACAATTGCCAAAACTGCGAGCAAAATTTTGGTTTGCTTTGTAAGTTCAAGATTTAATTCCACTTTCTATTTCCTTACCTATTTTGTAGGTTATCTGTGCATTTTTGGTAAATTTTAGAATTACTTGGACGCCCTCCACCAGAGCGAGGTTAAGAAACCTCCAAATCAACGGTATGAATGCGCGTGTGGCATTCACCGTCTACCAGAGGACGAGAGTATCTATCTATGTTTCTAATTCACCATAATTGCAGAATGTAAGTGGGTTAGTTTTTTTGCTTCGATTTTTCGTTTTCTTCTTTTGACATATCTTTTAAGTTCTCAATTGACATATCTTTTAAGTTCTCAATTGATATACCTTCTAAGTTCTCAATGTTTATAGAAGGTGGCGGCAGGTCTACCTCTTCCTCCTCTATCATTTTAGTTTCAAAAACAGGTTTCGGATAACGTGTTTGTGCAAACATTTGGGTTGCTTCACGACTCAATCGACAGTTTATTTTTACCTCAAATGTCGGTCTTCGTTCATCACCTGTCGCTGTAACCTCTCCTATCTCAACGTTGCTAAATAGTTTTGAACTGTTTAGAACACCATCCATTGAGTTAATAGAATCATGTGAATTTGCTTGTAAACTAAAGGAAATACGTGTTTTTTCAAGGTCATCCAAATTGTTAACTTCAAATGTCTTCCAAGCCACTTTTGTTCTATCTTTAAAAAGTGAACTGAGTGCATGTAAAATATCCATTGGAGAGATTTGATGGGTTAACTTGTCCGCTAAAATCAGTTCAAGTGCGAGTTGTTTATTCGCATTGACTTGTAGATTTCCAAATGTAACTATTTGATTGTCTAATAGGGTTTCTTTAGATTTTTGCGATCTGCTCCAGGTGACACCGCAAAGAACAAGGACAAGAAGTACGAAACCTGCAATGCCTGCTGTGATCAGTTGTTGGTGTTTACGAGTAGATTCAACCCGTTTCACACTAACTTCGGTCGGTAACAACGACACAGGTTCTTCAACTTCTAAAAGATGTAATCCAACCCCTAAAGGCACAGCTAAAGCATCTCCATAAGTTTCAAGTATCTGTGTTGGTGCATTGCTTGTGTCTAAAGTCCCCGCATCAAGAGGGTTCCAAAGTCTGGTTGGAATTTGAAGTTGTTCTTGACATGTCTCTGCCAATTCTGGAACGCGTGCCCCGCCGCCGCATAACCATATTTCCGCAATCGCTTCAGGTTCATCATCGTTAATTTCTCTCTCGGCTGCGATGATAGACCGTTCTAACTCTCCAATGAAACGTCTTGTCCAGGTACGAGTAGGTGCTTTATGTGCCGGGATATGTTGTTTTTCTTGTTCTGCTGTTTCAGCATCCAACTCTGTTTCTGTCATTAAAGTTCGTGTTAATTGGTTTCCGCTCACAGAAAATCCACGAGAAAATTCTAAAGTATCGCCCTGCATTAAACAGAAATCTGAACGTTCTGCCCCAATATCAACGATGACTGTCCGTGCTGTACTATTGGATAATGCGTTGCGCGCTATGGTCGCTATGGCTAACATAGACGGGATCACTGCTGAAGGTGTAACACCTGTTTCATTAAGAAACCCCATATAGCGTGTTACAGTGTCGCGCCGAGTCGAAACTAACTCGACCGAAAGTGATTCTGGCGTCCGTTGAACATCGTGGTACGTAAAAACAGATTCTTCTGCCTGAAACGGCAGCTCCGTCTCAGCTGCCATTTCCACTATGGTAGGCAGTTGCGCATCGGTTGTTGCTGGCGGTAAGTTAGGCAAACGTTTTGTGGAAACAAATCCACGAGGAATCGCAATTCCAACTTCTATCTTATGTTTATTGAAAAAGGTTCGCTTGATCCCAAGTTGATTCCACAACTTTCGCACATCTTCAGAAGTGTGTTGAGGATTATCAGGGTCCGTAAAAGAGATAACACCTGCGTTAATCAAATGCAGCGCGCCAGCGATTTTTTCAATATGTACTATTTTAGCTGCGGCTGAACCGATATCAATTGCTACAACCTGATTCTTTGCCATCTATAAAACCTCATTTATTTTTTGTAATGCCTCTTGCTAATCCTGCCGCAAATATGGAACATTCAATTGGTTTCCGCTTCGCACAACGATACCAGCGCGCTTTGCGATGGTTTTTCCGCTCAAATCAACCGCAGCAGATTCTATACGGTATCCGTGTGAACGATAGGTCACCCAATCTACAACTTCTCGGAATGTTTGATTATCAATTTCTTCAATATCTAAAAGTTGCCCAATGTCACTAAACGGGTTGCCTCGGATGGGTTCTCCTAATGTGCCCTGTTGTTCTTCTTGGTTTTCCTCTTCACGGCGAGTAATAATTGCTTGTGATTTTGTTTGATCCATCCCTGGTAACAGTTGTAATATTTCTAAAGGTGCAGTATTTATGTTGATTAATCCGTTTACAGTTTGTCCCTCTGTTGCTGTAATTTTATCAGCAATCCCAGCGAGTTCTCGGACTGTCATTAACTTCACTTCTTTAATTGCATCAATGTTTTGGAAGAACCCTTGGGAATTGCGGTGTGCTATAATCCGTTCGGCAACTCCTTCATCAATTCCTTGAAGTTCCTGGAGTTCTTCCGAGTCAGCAGTATTAATATTAGTCTGTGAACTTTGATTACCGCCATTGCCATTATTATCGCCCCCACCACCTCGGTTATTTCCACCATTAAATTGATTATTGGAATTTCCAGAACTGGTATTCTGGACAGAGGCATCTTGAACAGTGATTTGATTTCTTATATTATTAAAGACTTGATTCGATACAACTGAGACATCTAACAGTGCAGAGATTCCCTTAAATTCGTTAGATTCACGATTCTGGATAATTGCATTCGCCTCAGCTTGCGAAAAAACTGTTTGATTATTATTAGATCGAACTTGTCTTAACTGTTGTGCGTTCGCAGAATTGATATTGACTCTTTGCTGCCCGTTAGAATCAGTATTCGCGTCAACGGAATAAACTGTTGCTATGTCAACAAGACTATTGCCACCCATTGTTGTTTGTATTTGCGGCGGAATGTCTTCAGCCCCACTTGTTTCAGGTGCTGCTACTGTTTGCTGTTGTATACCATAAAGGACATCTTGCGTCATCCCTTCAACACGTGCTACATCTCGGACAGTGCGATATGGTCGTCCTTCAACGATCCGTGCTGCAAGATCACCCGTTTCACTGTTTTCGGGTTGAACACCTAAAAAGCCGAGTAAATTTCGGATAGTATCTTCCGGTGCAGAATTGATGTTTATTTTTGACGCTTCATCAGTAATGGTCACCTGATAGTTTAACATTCTACCAATTTGGATACCGTCATCAATCTGTTGCTGAACTGGTTCCGCCCATGTTTCACCGAGTGAGTCAAAATTAGTTTCATCAGTTCGCAATTTCGCGATCCCCCACTCAAATCCCGCTTTTGCTGCGTAATGATACTTCACTCTGTCCACAAAATTCCGCCGTGCGTTGTTTTCCAGCTTAAATGAGTAGAGCAGCTGCATTGCTAAGACAGAAAGGATCGTCAGAATCCAAAGCGTTGAGACAAGTGATAATCCGTTTGAATCGCTAAAACAAGACGTTGTTTTGGCAGACGAACCTCTATATCTGAAAAGTGTATTACGATGTTTTCTCATTGGTTATCCTTAAACATGCTTTTCTGATAGCGAAACGTGTTGGCAGCAGAAACGACTATTAATCCTTATTGAAGTTCACTGTTTCTATTCTCTGGAGGTATTTGCGCTTGCGGGCAGATATACCATAGTTGACTGTGTTAAGGCACCTTGGGTCATAACACCTGGGTTTTGCGCAAAAGCCTGCATTGACGTTGATTCTTGTCTATCTTCATCTATTACTGAAATCATGATTTGAACTGCGATTGGAAGTACGTCTGTCTGATCCCAAGAATCATAAACCGATCCTGATTCTTCATCAATGTACTTCAGGTCAAAGTTAACAATCCCATCAATTAGCGGATCTACTGTAAAATGAATCGGCATACCATTTTCATCTACTGTTGGAATCGTTCCGGTATTCATAAATGACTGAATAACCAATTCAGGGTTTAGTGCTGTAGTTACAATGCGATAAAGTGAAAGATTTTCTTCCTGATTGGATATGTTTTGTCCTGGCTCTTGTGATGCGATATATGGCTGCGGAATGAAATTCTCACTCCGCAGTTCCGCTATAGGAACTTTCAGTCCGACATAATAAGCAACACGCCGGACATCGCTCCAAGTAGGTGTATTCAAAATGTTAGCAGCATTTACCTGCGTTACAAACGGATCTGGGTCGGTTTTTACTAACGTCACAAAACTGAGAATATCCATATTCCTCTCAATAGATTCAGTCGGGACATCTTGAGAAAAAAGCACCAACATTTCGTCAGATGTGTCTGCCTGCATTTGCCTTAAATCTGTGACTAACTGGTTCATCGCCACACGACAACGCTGTGATTGAATCAATTTCGATTGGGTGCGATTGTATGCTTTTATTGCTGTATTGAAAACAGCATAAGTGGAACCACCCATAATTACGATAATACTAACAGCAGTTAGCATCTCAACGAGGGTAAGACCACTCTCACATTTATTAATTAGATTTCTCATAATTTAGCGTCCCACATCAACCGTTTTCCTATATCGTGACTGCTTTACCTTATTGGTTTTGCTGTTGTTGGATTTCCCTGTCAGCGATATAGGTAAACATACCAATTGACTGCAACTTTCCCAAATGCTCCCAAAAGATAGTTAACTCAACCTTCCGGATTCCAAAAATTTCATCGGATTCTACATCTGAAATTACAGATTGCCACTCAAAGATAGAATCTCCAATCACATCACTCTGTTGTCCAGTTTCTGGGTAACCGTTCATTTCAATTTGTGCCATCTGATTTTCGAGCAGATAGAGTGCTGTGACTCGGTTATCTGAAAAAGACACGTTCCGAGCGGTATCACCAAATACCTTTAATAGTGCTGGTAAAACCGCTGCCATAATCGCTATGGTTACAAGGATTTCGGCAAAAGTAAATCCATCTTCACGTGAGAAAATTGATAGTTTTGACATATTACAAATCGTTCCCTAAACCTAACGTTTGAATCTGTTCTGGTGTCATTTGCTCAATACTGGCGCGCCCGGTTGATGCTTCAACAACAACAGCCAACACCGTCCCTTTAACGTTTCGGAGATACACAATAGTATCTACCGATGTTGAAGTCGGGGAAAAATAAACATAATCCGCGCCAGAAGTAATTTGTTGGATTACACCGTTATGTGTTGTTACTAAAGCTGCTATCGTAACCCCTTGGTTGAGTGGCTGCGGGATTCCCATGATTCCACCCGTTCGCGATACCATAACTTGCCCACCCGTTGAAGTTGTAGGGCTGGCAGTTCTCCCTGCCGAAGCTATAGGATTTTGTGTGTCAAAAGTTTCGCTGGAAGCCAACCAATATCTGTTGCTGCTAACATCAAATACGACAAGATGTGTCGTTCGCTCGGTAATTGCCATATCTCGTGCAAATGCAAGCGTATCAGCAATTGCATGTGCGGAGGTTGTTAACCTACGCGATGCGGCAAATCCCCGCATCGCGGGCATAGATATTGATGACAAAACAGCAATAATAGCGAATACCAACATGATTTCCATAAGACTAAAACCGTCCTCACTGGACGATGGGATTCGGTTTCGGAGGTTTTTAAACATGCTGGTTTTCCTATTGTTAAACGAAAAAGTTTACTGTGCAGCGGGAGTATCTTCAATCCAGTTGGTAATGTCTTTGGCAAAACCAATCCCTCCCTGTTTGCCGTCTTTACCATACGACAGTAGGTCAAAATCGTAGCCAGCCTGGGTGCCCGGGTTTCGATAGACGTACGGATTACCCCAAGGGTCATTCGTCAGCTGCTTCTGAAGATAAGGTCCACCCCAATTTTGAGGTGTCGGATTCGGAGCCTGCCACAAAGCATTCAAACCTTGTTCTGTGGACGGATATTCCCCAACCTCAATTGCATACAGTTGCAATGCAGTTGATAGATTGTTAATTTCTAAACCTGCTTTAGAAACTTTTGCCTTTTGGGGGGCATCCATTATTCTTGGTGCAATGAACGCGGCTAAAATACCCAAAATAACGATAACAATCGTCAATTCAATGAGGGTTAGCCCTGATTCGTCTGTTCTAAGTTGTTTAAACATTTAGTTTAACTCCTTATTTTAATGTCCAGAATTCACGTTCTGGTTTTTCTGACTATATATACGGAATTTGTGTCTATTTAGACAAATATCTCTCGTGATAGTTTAGAAAAATTGACTCTGAGAATAAGCGTTCACCTTAACCGCTTAATGCTTGTTGTGCTTCAAAGATCGGCAGAATCATCGCAACAGCGATAAATCCGATGAGCAATCCCATAATCAAAATTACCAAAGGACTAATGGAACTCGTCAACCGTTCAAGACTCTTTCTGATTTCCATGTCGTAATAGTCAGAGAGTTTTGATAACATCGTGACCGGTTCCCCGGATTCCTCACCAACAGCAATCATGTGGGTAACGAGGGTCGGAAAATCTTTGTTCTGTCCTAATTCTCGCGATAGCGTTGAACCTTGTTCTACTTCTCTTTCTGCTTCAGTGATAGCATTACTATACACCTTATTTCCGATAGTATCTTTTACTACTTGCAGAGCAGGAAGCATCCGCACACCGTTTTCCAAAAGAGTCGCCATCGTGCGTGTAAATCGAACAATAGCAAATGTACTAATAACGGGTCCAACAAGTGGGATTCTAAGCTTAATCCGATCAAACAATATCTTCCCCGTTTCCGTACGCATGTATTGCCGGAGGACCGTTGCTATAACGCTAATGACAAGCAAACCTAACCACCAAAAATTGGCAAAAGCATCTGATACTGCAATCAGGACTTGAGTCGGGAGTGGTAGTTCAGCATTAAATTCAAGGAACATGTCCGTGAATTTAGGAATAACGAGTATCATTAGAACTATGACTGCGGTTACCATTAACCCGAAGAGAATTGCTGGATAGAACAGCGCAGAAACAACTTGGTTTCTGAGAACGCGTTGCCTCTCAGCGAACTCTGCCAGTCGTTCCAAGACTTCTCCCAATACGCCACCTGCTTCACCTGCTTTGACCATGTTAACGTAAAGTTCGGAAAAGACCTTTGGATGTTGCTCCAGGGCAGCGTTAAACGTTGCGCCGTGTTCCACATCGTATTTTACCTGCGAAATTACGCGGTTTAACTCTGGATTCGCAATTTGTTCCAATGTCACATCTAAAGCACGAGGGAGTGCAACGTGTGCGTTCACTAACGCTGCTAACTGGTAGGTGAAAAATTCGACTTCAGCCGATTTTATTTTTTTCGTTCCAAAACTAAATAACTGTTTCGCTTTGGTTTCAAGCGCTTCACCTTCCTCCACCACCTGTGTTGGCCAGTATCCCATCTGCCGCAATTGTGCGATAAGTTCGGCTTTTGAGTCTGCTTCCAAAGTGTTATTGACTGTAGCACCTGTATAGGTGATCGCTTCATATTGAAATCTTGGCATGTTGAATCTCTTGTAGAAGTTGAACCGTATATCAATAAATTAAGTTAGATCGGGGTTAAATCAGAATCGCACTATGTTCTACAGTACTCCTATTCGGATGCACTTTGAGTATCCTGATCAAATTCGTAAGCATCTTCTTGGGTAAGTCGAAGGATTTCATCAATCGTTGTTTGTCCTGCAGCAACCTTTTGCCATCCGTCTTCGCGTAAACTTTTCATACCCATTTTCATAGCAAGCTGACGGAGTTCACTGGTTGAGGAATGTTGGAGTGCCAGCGAACGTAATTCTTCAGTCATAAAAATGACTTCAAAAATACCGATTCTGCCCCTGTAGCCTCTCCCACGACATTCTTTGCAACCATCTTCGCTGGCACGTGGAATTTCAAGGTCAGTTGGCACATGGACTCCGTTGTTGATCAGAACTCCTTCGATTTCCTTTTCAGTTGGTTTGTACATTTCACAACAAGCTTTGCAAACGCGTCGTGCTAATCGTTGTGCTATAATTCCTTCCACTGTAGAGGCAACTAAATACGGTTCGACCCCCATATCAATAAGACGTGTGATAGCGCCTGGGGCATCATTCGTGTGTAGTGTGCTGAAGACAAGGTGCCCTGTAAGTGAGGTATGAATTGCCATTTCAGCAGTCTCCTCATCACGAATCTCACCGACCAATACCTTATCGGGGTCTTGTCGTAGAATATGTCGTAACCCATTTGCAAATGAAAAACCAATTTCAGGATTAACTTGAACTTGGTTGATCCCTTCCAATTCATATTCAACCGGATCTTCGAGGGTAATAATTTTAACTTCTGGCGTGTTAATCTCTTTTAAACAAGCATAAAGTGTTGTTGTTTTACCACTTCCAGTGGGTCCTGTTGCGAGGATAATTCCGTGCGGTTTATGGATCATTCGCTCAAAAAGTTCAAAATTGTCATCGGTTAGACCAAGCTGTGTTAAACCGAATTCAATTGATTGTCGGTCAAGAATACGCAGTACGACACTTTCACTATGCTGTGTGGCAACAGTAGGAACTGTAGAAACACGAAGGTCGATCTGACGATCACCGAGACTAGCGATTTCTTGATTGATTTTTCCATCTTGTGGACGACGACGTTCCGCCACGTCCATCCCAGCCATAATTTTGACACGCGAAGTAATCGCAGACTGCAAATATGCGGGAGGTTGTTCTTTGTCTTCTAATACACCGTCAACCCGAAATCTGATCTTCAATTCTTCTGGATAAGGCTCAATGTGTATATCACTCGCCCCTGCACGAACCGCGTCAATAATCATTTGGTTAACAGCCTGAACAACTGTCGGATCTTCGCTGAGATCCTTATCATCAATACCAAAGTCTTCAATTCTATTCCGCTCAATTGTTGCAGCAGCACCAACTGGACCTTTAATACCCGCACTCAGCAGTGAACCAGCACTTTGACCGTAGAGTCGAATAATCGCGTCTGATATTTCGTCCTCATCAGCAAGAAGAAGGTTAATCTCACACTCAGTGACGTATTGAATTTCGTCAATTAACATTACATCTTGAACATCGGCAATTGCTACCGTGAGAACATTCTCTTCAAGGTGCACTGGCACAACTTTATTACGATACGCAAAACTTGCTGGCACTTTCTCAAGTGCTTCTGATTCAGGATCTATTTCTTCTAATTGTAGGATAGATGTTCCGAATTCGCGCCCTTTTTTGGCAAGTTCAAGAACTTTAGGAGAAACGTATTCAGAGACAATTCCTTCTTCTGATTCTCCTGCTTTTTCAATTTCACCCAAAATTTGCCGATAACTTTGTGAGTCAGATTGAGGGTCTCCGTTTATCGCCTCCTCAGTTTGGACAGGTTCTTTTACCCAACCTTCAAGTATTTTTTCATGAATTTCATGATATTCCTGTTCCGAAATCAGGTCAGCTTCTCGTAGCACTTCAACAAGTGATTTTTTTGTGGATGCACCGTACATAAAATAAAGTTCCTCATTGATTCTCAGATTAACCAGTGATTTTTGACGCAACACAAGTTAATTAGTTTAAAATTCAACTATCCAAACACTATCACAATTGTCTGTTTACCAATACATTTAATCTTTCGCACTACGGTTGTAGTTTTGCGCTAAAACATATAATATCATGTGGGGATTGATACCTTGTCGGGGAATTATCAAAACTTTCTCAAACACAGTATTTTGAAAAAGCAAAATGATGGTTGGTTTTATCTGAAACTGTCATTTTAAGACGAAACAATTTATCAAAAAGTTTAATATACCTACCAAATATATCTACCAAAACGTATAATCATCCATATTTAAATTGTATCACTACACCATAACTGAAATCCACTCAATTTGATCTTTTTACAATAATGTGGTTCAAACTCAACTTTAGTCGTAACAGTTTTACTTTAGTAAAGAATCAGGTGAATTAACAGGCATTTCCCAAACTTATAGCCATTTACCAAGAGATACGTATTGTATATGTCGTTGGAAAGTGATTGTTATGATTTGTCAGATTATTCTATTAGACCAAACACTATAGTATAAGTTCGAATTTTCAGAAAAAAGGCGAGATATGCCGTTTTTTCTAAGTTTTTTAGAAAAATTCACAAATATTACCACTTTTTTTAAACAATTTGCTTGACAAAACGTTATAGTATAATGTATTATATCTTTTCGGCAGATTTTTATAATTGAATTCCTATAATAAGGAGAGGAGACGAATGGAAACCGAGTTTTTCGGTGAAACAGAAGACATCGAAGGTGTTGACACATATATAGATGAAGTATATCCGTCGGAAGAAACGGAGTATGCGAACGACTACAAAGGTAGTGATAGGAGTGCTTTAACGAGTTGGTTACGTAGTGTTGCGGGACATCGTTTATTATCTCGCGAGGAAGAAGTTGAGTTAGCAAAACGGATTGAAGCTGGTGACACTTCTGCACGCGACGAGCTTGTTCAAGCTAATTTACGGCTCGTCATTTCGATTGCAGTCAAGTATCAAGGAAACAAAGTTCCCCTTGAAGACCTAATCCAGGAAGGAAATATTGGGTTAATCAAAGCAGCAAGTAAGTTTGATTATCGGAAAGGATTTAAATTTAGCACCTACGCTATTTGGTGGATTAAGCAATCAATTATGCGGACGCTTGATAATTTTGCGCGTTCTATTCGCTTGCCAGCATATATTGTTGCAAAGATGAATAAGTTTGATGCGACTTATGCGGCGCTTTGCCAAGAATTTCAGCGTGAACCGACTCGTGCTGAAATCGCTGAAGCACTTGACCTAACCGTTCAACAGGTAGAGGAAATTCTTACCTTTAATGCGGATACCGTGTCAATGGATTTACCACTTGGTGAAGAACGTTCAGCGCGTTCGGCGGCAACGTTAGGAGATCTAATTGAAGACCCTTCAACAGCATCTGAAGAAGGACCAATCGCTCAATTGATTACACATGATTTGGTAGAAAGAATCCTCAGCAAACTACCGGAACGAGAACAGCAGGTTTTAAAAATGCGTTTTGGGCTTGAAGATGGGGAACGTAAGACACTTCGTGAAATCGGAGATGCGCTTGACGTAACCCGAGAACGCATCCGACAGTTAGAAATCTATGCAATTTCTCAATTAGGTAGCCTTTACAACGAAATGGGTGAATTCCGCACTGACTACAAGGCAGATCGGACAGCTGCTTGAATTGGATTCACGAAGGAAACTTATGAAGAATTTGTTTAAAAAGTTCGCGGGAACTGAAGAATCTTTATTGGAAGTCACAAAAACAGCGCAAGAAAAGATTCAAGCTGTTATTGATGCTGAAGATGTGGAAGTGGAAGGACTACGTATTAGTATTGAAGGGCGTAGTGCTTCCGATTTCCAATATAGTCTTGGTTTAGCTACTGAAGCTGAGGAAGATGACATCGTCATTGAAATGGGAACTTTTAAGGTTTTGGTTGATGCCAAAAGTGCACCAGACCTTAAAGGTGCTGTTATCGACTATGTTGAAGACCTTAATTCAAGCGGGTTTAAGATAGAAAATCCGAATAAGCCAACATGGGACAATCCAAAGGCACAGAAGATTCAAGAACTGATTGATGAACGAATTAATCCGGCTGTCGCAGCACACGGTGGACAAATTGAACTCCTGAATGTTGAAGACGATGCGATCTATATCCACATGGGTGGTGGGTGCCAAGGCTGTGGCATGGCGAATGTTACGCTCAAACATGGCATTGAAGCGATGATTCAAGAAGTGTTCCCAGAAATCACACAGGTCATTGATACGACTGACCATGCATCGGGGACTAATCCTTACTATTCCTCTGGAAAAGGGTAGAAGAAATATCTCTGATTTAGAAGTAAATTTGTACACATAGATTTCAATCGGATTCAAGATTAATTCGTTTTATAATAGTGACGGTTGGTTAGAGCAATCATGCTTTAGCCAACTTTTTTAATTTGTGCGCCTGTGTTGTTGGCTGATGTAATAAAACAGGTGCCGCCATCTGGTAAAGTTGCCAAGTATTCTATTGTTTTACGTTTCAAAGAATCTATGTCATCACTCACAGCACAAATTGCTGGTCCCCAACTACTAACACCAGCACCTAACGCACCGTTGGTTTGTAAAAATTCAAGTGTTTGCTGCAATTCAGCACCCTGTGCATCAATCTCCACCCTTTTCCAACCGAATGTTTGAATCTCGTTTAAAGCCCCACCAAAACTACGCATATCATTTTCAAGGATTGCAGGTAATACTTTTAACAGTAGAAGATAGGACAACTTCGGCGCGACAGATGCAGGTTGCGGACACAGTGTCCGGAAAAGTTCCAATTCAGCTTCTCCATAGATGCGTGAACAATTTGGCAGGACAATGAGAAGTGGATTATTTGGAAATGTATATCGTAGTAAAATCGGTGGTGGTGAAATATTATCTGCGGCAGAAGATGGGAGAAAAGAGGATTTCTGTTCAGGATAGCGATGCCCTCCATCAACAATGAAACCGCCAGTCTCAAACGCTGCGACACCGATTCCAGAAGTTCCACCACGTCCGACAGCATTTGCGAGTTCTAAAACACTTAATTTCAGATTATAGAGGACATTTACTGCAGAAGCAATTCCAAGAGAAAGTTGCGTGCCTGAACCAAAACCACTATGCGTTGGGATCTCGGAGATAAATTTTAGTTTGATTCCGGGGAATTGATAAGTTTTTTGGAGGTGTGTCAGAATAGCACAAGCACGTTCATGGTAGGCAACAGATTCTACGTGAATTTCTGTTGACAGTTCTGCGATGATTTCAAATTTCGGTTCGGTGATGGCTAACCCGAACCCACCATCAATTCGACCGAGTTGCCCATTCAAATCTATCAGAGAAAAATGAAGCCGAGCAGGAGTGGTTATTTCAACTCGGTTCGTTGGAGTGTTAGTTTCGCCTTTCATCTTGCTCAATGAGGCCGTCCCGAATGTGGAGGACGCGTCTTGCATGTTCGGCAACCTCTGGTTCATGCGTAACCATGATAATGGTATTACCTTCCTCATTAAGGCGGTCAAAAATAGCCAAAATTTCGGCACCAGAGCGCGTGTCCAGGTTACCTGTCGGTTCGTCAGCAAAAATCATTGAAGGTTTATTCACAAGGGCCCGCGCAATTGCGACACGTTGAACTTGTCCACCAGACAATTCTGTTGATTTGTGATCAACTCGATCCGCTAATCCGACTGCTTCCAAAGATTCAAAGGCTCTTCGCTTACGTTCCTTTCGTCCTAATCCTGAATAGATAAGCGGGAGTTCAACGTTGTGGAGTGCACTCGTTCGCGGAAGAAGGTTGAATGACTGAAAAACAAATCCGATCTTTTTATTCCGTATATCTGCCAAACGGTTGTCGGAAAGTTTTCCCACCTCTTCACCTTCAAGGAAGTATTCACCATCTGTTGGGGTAGCAAGACACCCTAAGATGTCCATCATAGTTGATTTACCAGAACCAGAGGGCCCCATAATTGCGATAAACTCACCAGACTCTACAGTGAAGGTAACACCTCGCAGCGCATGAACCTGTACATCACCCATCTCATAGATTTTTGTTATGTCTTTGACATCTATTAACATATATTTTCCCTGCCTTGATCATGGTCATCTGTTTGAATTCGCACTTGTGATTTTGGAAGTTAGGCTACCAAATTCACCTATTATCTGTTACTTTTATTTTCTTCTCCTCTTGTCAATTCCATCATAGAAGGAACAAAAACGCGATCACCTTCTTTTAAGCCGCTAAGAATTTCAAAGTGTGTATTGTTACGCCTACCAACTTTAATATGCGTTTTAACTCCTTTTTCTTCATCTTTTTTTGGTGGTTCGCCTGTGTCCAGTTTTACAAAATGTTGACGTTCACTTCTGATTTCTGCTTCTATACCAGACAATCGCTTGTTTTCAGAGATTACAATAGCGATTTCTGTTGGACCTGGACGCATCCCTTTCGGAGGCTCATCAAACAAAATTTCAAGATTGCCGCGGGTTTCTGAAGGGGAAATCTTCGTAACTTGTCCAGGAAACTGTTTACCGATGAGATTCTGGACTTTTAATTTCTGTCCTTGCTTAAACTGTCCGAGATCGTTTTGATTAAGTGTGGCTCTTACAGTAAACACCTCCGGACTTAACACCGCTGCTATCGGAATTTGAAGAATATCAGGTTTTTCAAAGACAATAATATCTACATCCGCAGACATTCCGGGTAATAGTTGAAATTCTTGATCTGGTATATCCACCTCTATATCTACCTCAAAGGTAATCACACCACCGCCACCTTGCCCACGTGGGGTAGAACTTGGTGAAATTTCACTGACTTTACCATTAAAGATTTTTTTGCGAAAACTATCCACACGGATTTCTACACGTTGTCCCTCTTTTATCCTACCGATTTCGACCTGATTGATTTGGGTTCTGACAATCATCTGGGAAAGGTCAGCAATCCGCATGATTGCTTCACCTCTTGAAAACGCTGACCGCCCTGAAGTGATAATCTCCCCCTCTTCTACAGAAATACGTGTAATTGTACCGGACATCGAAGCTTTGACGGTCGTCCATTCGTAGCGTTCCTGCTGAGATTTGAGGCGGCTCTCTGCTTGTAACAGATTCGCTTGTGCGCTAACTTTCGCATGTTTTGTCAATGCTTTTTCTTCTTCGGTGGTATCTTCTGTTTGCTTGAGTCGGGTGCGTGCGTTTTCTAAATCTGCTTTTAATTGCTTTTCTTGTGCATCTTGAGATTCTTTGACTGTTTCAACGTTCTTTTTATTTAGGGCAAGCGTTGCTTCTCGACTCTGAATTGCCACTTTCTCCCGCTTGATGTTTTCTTCTTCGGATTTAATTGTTTCATTTTGGGATTCAACTGCTTTCTGTGCAGTTTCATATTGGGATTTAGTCGAAGCGAGTTGTTTTTGGGATTGCTCTAATGTCTGTTTTGAGATTAATTCCTGTTTAAATAATTCTTCGTTGCGTTTGTGTTCGGCCTGGGTTGTCTCAAAGGTGATTTTTGCGGATGTGACACTTGCCTTTGCCCGATCAAGTGTCAAGTTTGCCTGTGTGAGAGAGATTTCCGCCCGCTTCAGTGAGATTTGGTCTCGGTCCAGCAAGTTCTGTGTAGTTGCAACAAGGGTTTCTGCTTCAGTAATCCGTTGCTGTCTGTTCGCGGCAAAGGATTGGAGGTTAGCCTCAGCTTTAGCGACAGCATTTTGTGCCTGCAGCAGATCACTTTTTTCGCGTTGCTCAGCAATCTGAATTCGGAGGTCTGCTTGATCAAGTTCAGCTTTTCGTGCATCACGGTTAGCCTCTGCCTGTTTCATATCTTCTAAAATCTGCTTGGCATCAATTTCGAGAAGTGGATCGCCTTCTTGAACAGTTTTACTTTCTTCAACGAAAATCTCTGTTATTTCACCCTCTACATTTGACCGGACATCTACTTCAATAAAGGAGCGTAGACTGCCAGATTCCTGAACTTTTTCAAGGAATTCTCCGCGGCGGACCACCTCACGTTTGTCCTCTTCCTCTGCATTCTTTTTCCCGGAGTTCATTCGGGTTGCCCCAATTACCACTACAGCAATAACAATAATAGCAACTGTGCTGATAATAATCCACTTTTTACTAAACTTCATAATCACTGCAGGACCCCCATTGCATCCTGTAATCGTGTTCTCGCAATTTTGTAATCGTAAAACGTATTCACCCGATTTGTCAATGCTTGCGCGTAACTTGTTTGTGCGTCCAGCGCCTCAAGTGTAATCGCTTTCCCTACTTTAAGGCGTCCTTGAACAACATCTAAACTTTCTTTAGCATTTTCTACTTGTGTATTAGAGATTTCTACAGCAGCTTCGCTGCGTTTAAGGTTCAGATAACTTTGTCGCACCCCAAGCGCAACAGAACGTTCCAAGTCACTTGCATTTTCTCTTGACTGTTCTAACTGCATATTAAGTTCTTTGACGCGATTTCCCAAAACACCGCCATCAAAAAGCGTAAAGTTAAGTGATGCGCCAACGCTCCAACTCCGAAAGTCTGAAAAATTTTGACGTTCATGGAGGTAATCATCAAGGTTTACGTTATAGTTTGCATTCGCGCTCAACCGAGGCCAACGTTGCAATCTTGAAAGTATTAAACTCCATTCCTGCTGTTTGATTTGTGCTTCAGTCTCCTTAAATTCCGGGCGATTTTCAAGGGCAGTTTGTATCGCTTCTTCAACAGTAATATCTATTTTTTCAATAGTCCCGCGCTCCAGATATAACTGAAAGGATTCATCAACGGCTACGGTAATTAGCAGCCCAGGGTCTAACCCCATAAGTCGTGGCAAAGTTGCTTGTGAAATTTGAAGCGAATTTTGATTATTTAATAACCCTAATTCGTCATTTGCTTCACGGACTCTGGCAGTTGCGACATCAGCTTTGATGAGTACACCCGCTTCTTTCAAAGCAACAATCTGTTTCGTATTATCTCTGGACCGCTCCAACACTTCTTCACTGACCTCAACAAGTGCTGTGTCTTTGAGGACATCGTAGTATGCTTGTGTAATCTGTAGAATTACACTTTGTTTAATCCCTTCATTACGATTGGTTGTAGCTTTTAATCCCTCTTTTGATTGTGCATAACCTACCTCACGTTGTCCATTATCCCAAAGCGTATAACGTCCAGTCAATCCTAAATCGTAGTTTTCACGTTCAAAACCGAAATCTAACCGATCAGAAAAATCGTATCGACCAGAGGAAGTAATTAAAGGAAAATAATCCGCACGTGCATTTTTGACACGTAACTCCTGAATAGCCAGACTCAACCTTGCATTTCGCATACTCGTCGCTTTCTCTAATCCCATTTGAATACACTGTTCAAGCGTTAGCGGTTGTGACAGGTCAATTTCCTCTGGTTCTTGTGCGCTCACACAAAGAATGACCAAAAACTGAAGGCTAACCAGAATAAACGTAAACCCAATTCTCCATCGAAGCATCAGCATCTCCTTAAACTAAAAAAATTATACTGCAGAAGATTGTAATTTTAACAAGCCTTTTATATTTGACAATAACCGATTGCAAAAGTTCAGCACAAATTTTGAATACAAAGTTTTATGGTAAAAGTTTATTTCAATTTTGACGCATTTTCAAGTATAAAGTTTAGTAATTATGCAATCGGTGATGGCAAATCAGTCAGTTATGAGGAGATGATTTTATGTTGGCAGTGGAGGGCTTTGATAAAAGAAAGGCAGATACCTAAAGGATACCTGCCTGTAAATAGGGTTGTGTCAATTTGTTAGCCGTATTACCTTGCCCAACAATACTTGCCTCTGGCTTTTCGCCAGGGCTTGTTGCATTACGGTGTATTCAAGACACACTTTTCCCAAGTATTGCCGTATGAACTATATCGGCACGTGCGCGTTCGGTGAAGGTTATACTCCTGCCAATTGTTCGGGTCATAGGTATGCCCATTTGCACAGGTTGCTGTATTCGGTGGTGCTGGCGTTGATTTGGTAGGGACTAAAGAGCATTTCTGGTATTCAGAAAATCTTTAAGTTGACACCTATGCGGTCACTTTAAATTGAACCATCCTGAAAGTCTGTAACCCCAACAGGATTTACCTTGATGCCACCAGCAGCAACGAAGTCCGCACTATCAGTTAACGTATTAAGGACCCTCATACCGATGCCTCTGGAAGATGCCTACGGTGCCGTCTTCTCTCGTCTCTTGCCAAGCGTCAATTCTGCCCTCAATCGTTGCTGATTCGTATCCAGGGTTCTATAGTATCCGTGCCTGAGAATAAGACAAGTCAATGTCCAAATGCTTTATTTTTCCCAATCGTTGTGCCAAACAAGCGTATTCTGCACATCGTCGTCAAGCAGATCACCAACTTCAAGTGAGTTGAAATAGGGTTCTGGAAGGATGTTTCTTTTTCCATTAAAGGTGCATCCATCAGGCATGAAACCGCAGGTCATTGCCCGGCGATGCGAAAACGTCATGTTCGCACCTGCACCGTGTGCACACAAGCCGTTGTGCCATACCATAGAACCTGCGGGACACGGTGCGGATTGCGGTTCAAGCTTTTTCCATTCGGGATAAACATCAAACAGTGCACCGATGTTTTCTCCTATGCCGACGTTATCAAAACGCGCGGATTTGTGGGTGCCAGGGAGATACCACATACAACCGTTCCCTAATGTTGCATCATCTAATGCAACCCAAAACGAAACAGCATCATGCGAGTCAAAAGACCAATATGGCACGTCAAGGTGCCAAGCGGTTGGGTTTCCATTGGGGGGTTTAATTAATGCTTGATCGTGCCAAATTCGCATGCCGTCAGTTCCAGATAATTGCGTTGCCATCTGTCCGATTTTGGGATCATGCACTAATTTTCGCATTCCTGGGTGTGTATCTGAAAGTCGCAAGCATTGTGTGAATACCCGCGCATAAAAATTAGATGGATCCAGTTGGTTTGTGAAGAATTCAACTGAATTTCCGAGACGTTCGGTTACAGATTCATCTGTGCATCTCCGCCATTCTTCTAATTCGTCAGCATCAAGAAAGTTTTCAATGACAAGATATCCGTTTTCCTGATAAAAATCAATTTGTTCCGTGGTGAGTTCGTGCCGCATCTCCACGTTCTCCTTCCAATTATTCGGGTTAGATTTCCTAAGAATTCAAACCCGATGTCAATACGTCAATGTATTATTATCGTATCATGTAAAGCGTAAATAGACAAGTGAATTTTAAGGGTGATTATTTTCTCTTAAAAAACGCGCTTAAGCCAGTGAGCATTGTCAATCTATTTACATTGAATCGCAGGAGTGAAATTTGTTATACTTATAATTATTTATAGGACTTACGCATAATTATTTACAGGACTTACGCATTTTTCTTTAAAGTCCCACTGATAAGGGATTTAGGGGTTAAAAACACTGAAATAACTACTTTTTAAGCAAAATACACCCTTTTTCTGCTCAATTTGCGTAAGTCCTGTTATTTATTCTAATACAAGCAAAGCGATAATCTTTTGCCATCAAGAGCCTTTTCCACCAAAAGGCTCTCTATCTATTAGATTTGATTTTCAAAATACAGATTCTTATCACCTTCTTGTCGGATTTTTTTATTAAGGTTGGTATCGTTGGCAATAGGAAATTAGATTTATGGATTAAAACGATCTGACATCAGACAGGTCCAATCGGAAGCAAAACAATGAAGCAACATATCCAAATTCCATTTTTCGCACTATCTATTTTGCTTACGCTCAGTTACGTGAACGCAGATGATGCTGCAACCCCTGCTATTAAGTATCATCGATTCGAAAACCCAAGTGATCCTGAAGGCGAGATGTACCACCAGTTTCTGCCCCCTGTGCCGGAAAGGTCTTTTTACGATACCCAGTTGAAAGCATCTGCAAATATTGACGATACACCTGAAATAGAGACCGTGGTTTCAATACTTGCTGATGGCGGTAGAGGAAGCGTATTCGATGGCAACTGGACCCAAGCGTTTCTCCTAATTACGACGACCAAGGCAGGGATGCCGAAGAAAAAGAAACTTTTTAAAGTCTTAGATGTTGCTGATCATGCGAAATCCATTAAACGTCATCCGCCTCCATTTATTTTGAATGTCCAGTTGACAGATAAGCCCCACGGTCTCGGCTTTAAACTCATTGATTTGACAGGCGATGGCATTTTAGACATCTGGATTGAACCGGGAAATGTTATTGTTGTCATTTCCTTTCAGAATGGCGAGTTCAAGGAAATTTTTCGCGGCTACTCGTATACCCATCGTGGTGGCGCGGAGTACGTTGACATAGATAACGATAGCAGCTACGAACTCAAGATACCTAACAGAGTTTATCTCGACGGCTTTTTCCGATCAGCACACCCGGTATGGATGAATCTCTACGATTGGGATGGAACGACGTATGTTTTGAATAATGAAAAATTCTACACCCAAGAAAATGAGATTTTCTTTAAACTGCTCTCAGCGTATAATCATCATCTGCGTGCAAAATATAAGTATCAACTGGCTTTAGAAACAAAAGACCCAGCCCTGATTCGACGGTCAAATAGACAGACGATAAGAAGTGGAGATGTCAGTCGCTATTTTGAGGTATACGACTTCTACATAGGGTTAGGGTACTATTTCCGCGGCGAACTGTTCCACGCACAACGTTATCTACAGTCGGTATCTACAGAAGCCAAGAATCGAGAATATCGTAGTGCCGCGGACAACATGTTGAAAGAACTTTGGAATAAGGCGGATGATAAGGATCGCTTTATTAGTACCTATAAAAGTCATCTCATCGGACAGTTTGGCAATATTCCTGAGGTTGAAACCTACATTGCGGGCAAGGTAAAATGGTTGTCTGAGAGTTTTAAATTTCCAGGGGATGAAGAGGAATTCCTCAAATTTTACGAGGCAAAATCTGTGCTCTGGAAAAATAAAACTGTTCTGAGCGAACTTGAAAAAGTCCGAAAAGCGAAAGCAGAAGGCACGCCGTTCCACCTCATAGATTTGAACGAGAAGAAAAAGGAAAATCAATGATGTTTAGATTTAGCACAGGACGGGTTCCTGAGCTGGCTAAGCGAACCCTGATGCCTTGCAAAAGATACTCTCAAGTGACAAGGCACCGCATGTTGACACGCTCGGAACTATCCTCAATGCACTTGGATGTCGACTTTCAATTGTGCCATTAGAAAGCGAAAAACCTAACCTTCAATCTACATCTGAAGATCAGAGAACTTCTGCTGCAGGATAACGTTTATCTCCTGGTGAAACATCAGAGGGATCGTTCAACACAGCCGTTTCTGGTGGTGTCATAATCTGGTTTTCATCTACAGGATCGGCAGTATCTGTTCTCCACTGCTCTAAACGTTCGCGCATCTCTGCCAAAACATCAGCGTAATCAGGATTTCCTGCGAGGTTATGTGCTTCCGATGAATCAAAGACTATATCGTATAATCGCTCCGATTCGACAGGTTGATTTGCCCAATAATTCTCCAGCATATAAGATTTACTGATACTGTCATCACAGTTCGGCAACGCCCACTGTTTCGCGTCATCATACCGCCGGATATATTTCCATCGCTTTGTTCGGATAGCGCGCTGTGGTTCATAACAGCAGTGATAATTGACTTCGGCAAAAACGGCATCACGGATATCATCGGTCTCACCGCGAACAAGAGGGAGAATAGAATGTCCTTGTAACCATTCAGGCGGTTCAATCTCTGCCAATTCGCAGATAGTTGGAAACAGATCAATTTGGCTGACTAATCCATCAATCACTTTCCCTCCATCAAATCCTCCTGGTCCTCGGATAATCAACATCACTCCGATTCCGTGATCCGTAACGTGGCATTTCATACGAGGAAAAGCGAGTCCGTGGTCTGTTGTGCATACCACGAGTGTATTTTCAGCAAGTCCGTTCTTCTCCAGCGAGTCAAAGACTTTTCCCATTTTCCAGTCGAGTTTGCGTGCGGCATCAATATATTCTGCCATATCCTGCCGGGTTACGGGTGTATCAGGGAACGGTGCTGGCGGTTGGACATAGCGCGGGTCAGTTTTTTGTTCACCGTCTGGTGGTGGATCAAACCCTTTTGCTCGGCGATGTGTTTCGCCAAATCCAATATCCAAGAAGAATGGTGCATCGGGTTTTTCGTCAAGAAAAGCGCATGCCCGTTCTTCCGCACCAGCATTCCCGTTTTCTTGTGCTAAGATTCGCTGATAACCTGTGTCCTCAACATTGCGTACAACATGTTGAAAACCTGCTAACGCTGTAACGTAACCTGCTTCATTCAGTGTGTGCGGGATGAGGTGTTCTGGTACAGGTAAACTCCATCCGCGGTTTGCTAATCCACCCATACCGCAGCTATGTGCCCACTGTCCGGTAAGCAGGGCTGCACGCGATGGTGAACAGGTTGGGTTTGCACAAAAGGCGTTTCGGAAAAGGACTCCTTCTTCGGCTAATTTTTGAATGTTTGGGGTCGGAATTGCATGCCCATAAGGCTGCACGTATCTCCCCGTATCATGAGAATGGATATAGATAATATTTGGTTTGTTCATATTATGCCCTAATTCGTGTAAATAATTGTTGTGAATTCTATAGGTTAGTCCCGTCAAATTGATGTTTCAGTATATTTCAATTCCTAAATGAAGTCAAGGATTCTTGTGCCTATCGAATTTACTATCTTTTGCGTTTGGGAAGACTCTATCTTATCAAACGAGCATGAAAAGAACACTGTGAGTATTTTTATCCACAGTTCAATCAATAAGAAGAAATTGGAGGAACTTCCCATGTTGAAAAGATTTCGTAATGTTATTACACTTTTACTTGTTTTCAGTTTTACGGCAGGGCTATTAGGCGATGAATCGAAAATTGTCCAATATTTTCCAAATACACTTGGTAGTTATTGGGTCTACAAAGACCAAGACGGAAACGAATTAACACGTCGTGCTGTTGAAGACGAAGAGGTTGCAGAGAAGACATATCATGCCTTCAGTTATGAACCGACTGTGGAAGATTGGACAGGTTACGCTTATCACCTTCAACCTTTCCTTTATCAAATTGGTAAAGAGAAGGTCTCGTTTCTTGTCGGTGATGAGGTGAAGAAAACAGTCAAAGCACGTTTTGCCAAAGAGATAAAGGCTCTGATTGAAACGTTAAAGAGAATTGCCCCTACTGAAGATCCGTCCTCTTTTGATATGGACCACGATGTGAAGGTGGAGGCACTAGACAATTTTCAACTGTTACCTATACCTGTGACCTTTAATGAAGAGTGGGATGCGATGCGTATAAAAGCAACAGTTACATTATCGGATCCAGAAGGAGAAGGTGGTGGTGTAGCACATTTTACCATCTCTGAAACAGGAAATGTCTTAGGGAAGGAAACCGTTGAGACTCCCGCTGGTACTTTTGAAGACTGTTTGAAAATAGAATATAAGACAAAAACAGAGATTTTGCTATCTCCTCCCACTGAAACGGATCCGCCTGGTGAATCTATTACAACGTTATGGTTAGCACCCAACGTCGGGATTGTTAAATTCCACCGGAAAGTTGAAGATATGCTTCTAAATTCTATACCGGAACTCCCGTTTAAGTCTGCACCCACGATTAAAACCCTTGAATTAACGAAATACAAAATTGAACCTGATGATTCAGAAGAATAGTTAATGCCAATTCCAACTATCGCTGCATTGCTTTCTCCTTCGCCTTGTTGATTTCCGTCAACAGATTTATTGAATGCAATGAATCTTCTTTATTGTATTGTGGACACTGATGTAGACCGGCGGTAAGGCAGCGGTGTATGGCTTCTGCTTGGTAAATGAAACCGTGCTGATTCGGGGAAGCGGTTGCCATACGTGCGGAAATCGGTATAGGATACTCAAAGTGCTGAACCGGTGCTGGCGTGTTGTTGCCTCTATATTGAGAGGGCACACCATTAGATGGTGGAATTCGGATTGAGATGCGGGTTGGGCAGTGTGCGGGTCGTTCAAGCGTAATTCGCCCTTCTGTTCCGATGAGTTCTGTCACCTCTGGGAGTTCACAGTTTTTGGGCGGAAACGTCAGCACTGCACATTTTTCCCCACCATATTCAACGATTGCACCACTGGCTTTACGACCTAATGCGGTAACTGCAGTTGGCACCGCTGCTGCACCAAAAGCGAGGGGTGCTGCTTGGATAGCATAAATTGGATCAAAGAAGTCAGACTGCACAAGCACAACCTCGCCAATAGTGCCAGCCTCAATAGTGGCGCGTGCATGCTCTACTGCTGGAAAGAACCGAGTCCAAACACCGTCCTGGAGCATAACATCTTTTTCTCCTGCCGCAGCATACATCGCTTGTGCATCAGCAATATTCTCTGCAAGCGGTTTCTCACATAACACGTGTTTGCCTGCTTCAATCGCAAGGAGGGTGTGCTCTTTGTGCAGTCTCGTAATTGTGCCAATGTACACGATGTCCACATCATCGGATGCCACCATTTCTGTATAGTTACCATACGCAGACGCAATCCCGAATCGTGTGGCAAATTCCCGTGCTCTATCAATTTCGCGCGCCGCCACAGCGGTGACTGTTGCACCAGTGCACGCTTGTAAGCACATCACCCATTGCGCTGAGATTCTACCTGCGCCGAGAATACCCCAACGCAATGGAAATGCAACATCTGGAGCATCAGTGAGACCAAGACGAATATCTAACGGTGTTGTGAGAGGTAGATTGTTTGACGTGGAATTCACAGTGTCCCCTTTAATTTAATGTGCAGATAACATGTATTCCCTGATAAAATAAAACCGTTCATGAACTCAAGGTATAATTCTGATACGTAAGAGTATATCAGATTCTTATTTCTTTGCCACCTACATTCTGCTGAATTCTCCACAGAACCATTCAATTGTCGATTTTTCCCTTTAATTGTATTGTCCGAGGGAAGTCCGATTCCCGACTATCATTGTGTTTTGTCGCTTTTTCTGCAAACTTATTGTCAATATATTGGATATCTATTGTTCCTAACACCACAAAAACCTCTGATCACTCCACAGAACATAGTATAATATTAGAATAAAAAAGAGAAAACCGACCCCCAAACAAACCGAAAATCGAAAGTAACTCTCTAAATGCAAAGAAAACAACGCAAAACTTATCAAAATATCTCCAGCAAAGGAAACCTGTGTTCCTCAACGCGATGAAAAATATGAAACTTAAACAAAATGTCTATAAACCCATACAGATACTGAGTTTATAGCGAATTTCAAAAAGATGACACGGTAACAAAAAAGTTACCAAATGGTAACTTTTTAAGGTGATGATTCCAATGAAATGAAAAGAAAATACAATCAATTCGTGCATCTGGGGTCACGATTTTAGATGCACTTTTCGACTAAACGGATAATTAGACGAAAATTGAATGACTCTGGAATTCTCCATATCTATTCTTGAAAAAAAGGTGGATATCCGCTATAATTGTAGAGTAACATCAAAAAAAGTATAGTCGGGAGGAACATAGCGTGATTCGTGAGGCTATTCAGAAGGTTATTGAAGGGAATCCCCTAACCGAAGCAGAGATGGTTGAGACCATGAGCGAGATTATGGAAGGGGAAACGACAGATGCACAAATTGCTTGTTTCCTGACCGCATTGCGCCTTAAAGGAGAAACGATAGATGAAATTATCGGTGGTGTACGCGTGATGCGTGATAAATCAACACAGGTACCAACAAAGCAGTCGTTGGTTGTTGATACCTGCAGTACGGGTGGAACTGGATTGCATTCTTTCAACATCTCAACAACCTCAGCATTTGTTGTCGCAGGGGCAGACGTTCCTGTTGCTAAGCACGGTAACAGAGGCGTAACTCGGCAAAGCGGAAGTGCGAATGTGTTGATGGCGTTAGGTATAAATATAGAGATTTCGCCAGAACATATTGGGCAGTGTATTGATGAGGTAGGTATCGGTTTTCTATTCGCGCCGATGCTGCATGGTGCTATGAAACATGCCATTGGACCTCGTCGAGAAATTGGAATCCGCACTATTTTCAATACAATTGCTCCGTTAACCAATCCTGCAGGTGCGCGGGCACAAGTGCTTGGTGTCTATGCATCGGAATTGACAAAGTTACACGCGAATGTGCTTAACAATCTTGGAACGCAACATGCGTTTGTCGTGCATGGAAACGATGGCTTGGACGAAATTACGACGACAACCACAACGCGCGTCTCTGAACTAATGGATGGCGAAGTGAAAACCTATACACTTGATCCGATTACGCTTGGGATTCCGAAAGCTGAACCAGAGTCTCTACTTGGCGGCACACCGGAAGAAAATGCAGAAATAACCACAAATATCCTCCAAGGTGAAAAGGGGCCAAAACGAGATATTGTGCTGTTGAATGCTGCTGCTGGTATTGCTGCGGGTGGCAAAGCGGATAACCTTGAAAATGGATTGGAACTTGCTGCAAATTCTATTGATTCGGGGAGTGCATTGGAAAAACTGGAAGGTTTGAAATTGGTTTCTAATAAATGATCCTAATCCTGCAATCATAGTCTTGTAGATGTTGTAATTGTTTGAAACATCGTTGATAGCGTCCTACAAAGTGCTAAATCAACGCCAAATGTGCGGATGGCACGCGGAGCGTGCCTGCTACTTTTAAGGAAATCTGGTGATATTAGACACCATTATCGCTCATAAACAGAAAGAACTGGAAATCGAACAGCAACAGATGCCGCTTGCTGTATTAGAATCGAAGTTGGCGAACCTACCACCTACAAAGAATTTTCAAGGTGCAATTACCCAGCCCGGTAATATTAACCTTATTGCCGAAGTAAAGAAGAAATCCCCAAGCAAAGGCATTATCCGAGAAGATTTTGACCCTGTTCAAATCGCTGAAACTTACGCTGAGAACGGTGCTGCAGCCATTTCTGTGCTGACAGATGTGCAGTTTTTTGATGGAAGTCTTGTATATCTCTCTTCAATACGCGATGTTGTAGACGTACCACTGCTACGAAAAGATTTTACGATTGCCCCCTATCACATTTATCAAGCGCGTGCTACAGGTGCAGATGCAATTCTACTTATTGTAGCGGTGTTAACGCCAAAACAACTACGTGAATTTATGGACATTGCCACCTCACTTTCGTTGGCATCTCTGGTGGAGGTGCACACAGAAGCGGAGTTGGAGATAGCATTAGACGTTGGTGCTGAGATAATCGGTATAAACAATCGTGATTTACGGACTTTTCATACCGATTTGGCAACGACATTTAGGTTGTATGAATCTATTCCTGCAGAGAAGGTTGCCGTGAGTGAAAGCGGTATTTATACCCGCGCAGATGTGGAGTCATTACGTGAAGCGGGTGTAAACGCAATCTTGGTTGGTGAATCACTGATGCGCAGCCCCGATATTGGAGAACAAGTGCGGAAATTGATTGGGTAATACCTTTGAAAGCTTATCCAAACTATGGTAGATTTTAGAATTAATTAGACATTACGGGTTTGTGAATCAACGCAGCATGCGCTTGGTAGAATACGCTTTTGGTATTCTACATGATGCTGCAGGAGAGAACTCCGATTCCCGACTACGAGTGGTTTGGTCGGGATTCGGAGTTCCCTCCTACTATAAGCAGTCCATCGGTAGGAGCGATCTCCGAATCCCGACGGACAATAATATGTTGACAAAGCACTAAAATCAACCATTAATTCGCATGTGGGTCTATGGCAATGCGGACAATATCTTGACGAAACGCATGAACAAAAGCATCATTAATCTCAGACAAAGGATAGATTTTACCGATAAGCTCTGCAAATGGGTAGCGCGTGCGATTTTCTTCTATAAAACTGAGAGCAGATTTCAATACAGTCGAATGATAGTTGTGAACCCCTTGCAGATTTATACACTTTGTAACAAGTTGGTGAACATTGAAGGGAATGTTTTCAAGTGGGTAAACATATCCGAGCGTCAAGCATCTCCCACCGATTGCTAACCACTCAATCATATCAGGCAATGCAGACGGTGCCCCACTGACTTCAACGGCAAGATCAACACCATGTCCTCTTGTTAGTTCTTTCAACTTTGCCGAAATTTCTTCGTTAGTTGTGGTATCTGCGTTATATGTATGTGTCGCACCAAACCGTTCAGCAATCTGCAAACGGTTCGCGTTCTTGTCAACAATAGCTACGATGTCGTAACCTTGCTCACGCAAATAACATGCAGCATAGATACCTAACATCCCCGCACCGTGAACAATTGCAGTCTCTCCCGGATATGTTTCTATCGTTTTCAAACCGTTTATGACTGTTCCGAGAGCACAATTAATAGGAGCTGCCTCCTCATCTTGAATCGAATCGGGAATATGGTAGATTGCAGTGCCTGCTTTCAGCTGAATATGTGATGCAAAACCGCCAGATAACGTGTTTTCATCTGCACACTGCACATGACCATATTTAAACATCGTTTCGCATTTCTGTGGTAGATTCTTGGTTACACAATAATGACAAGCACCACACGAAGTTGTCAGACTCCAAACAATTCTGTCGCCTTCGCGAAGCGATCTTCCATCTGCAGAACAAAGATTTGTAGGTGCTGCGACAGTACCTACAACTTCGTGTCCGAGTACACAAGGCACATCAGCGCTGCGTCTACCCGATACAGTGTGGAGGTCCGAGCCGCAGATAGTTGCTAAGTTGACACGTACAAGAACGGTGTTTGCCAAATCGGTTATAGGCACTTCACAAATCTCATAAGGGGTGTCAACACCGTGGAATAGGGCAATCTGTGCAACTCTCTCTACATTTTCTAACATTTACGTTTCCTGTCCTAAAAGTAAAATGACATATCTTAAATTGTGCAACATTTTACTTGCCACGTCAAGCATTATTTCGTATAATTTATGGACAACAAACATTAGCCAAAGGGACACAGAATTACATGAATCAAACAGCAAAAGTTTTAATTGAAGCTTTGCCTTTTATTCAACGCTTTTACAATCGGAGAATTGTAATAAAATACGGCGGAGCTGCAATGGAGGACGAATCTCTCATCCATTCCGTTATGGAAGACATCGTTTTGATGAAATATGTTGGCATGCGTCCGATTGTTGTACACGGCGGGGGACCTAAAATCAGTGCATGGATGGACAAGGTAGGAAAAGAATCGGAATTTGTGCAAGGATTACGCGTAACTGATGCTGAAACCGTTGAAATCGCTGAAATGGTGCTGGCGGGAACTATTAATAAAGGCATTGTATTACGTATCAATCAACATGGTGGGCAAGCGATTGGGCTTTGTGGTAAGGACGCAAATTTAATTGTTGCAGAAAAACATACGCCTACAAAAATAGACGAGAATGGAAATGAAACTACAATAGATATCGGATATGTTGGCAAAATCATCGGAGTTAACACACAACCTATTATCACACTTGATGAGGCGGGATACATCCCTGTAATTGCGCCTAATGGCACCGGGGTTGATGGACAAACCTATAACATTAATGCAGATACAATGGCAGGTGAAATCGCTTCTGCGCTCCAAGCTGAAAAGTTGATCCTTTTGACCGATACACGCGGAATCTGCGAAGATGCTGAGGACATCTCTACCCTTATCTCAACGATCCGTATGAAGGAAATAAACGCTCTTATTAATGAAGGAATAATTACAGACGGGATGATACCCAAAATTGAAGCATGTGCCACCGCGCTTCTCGGCGGCGTTTCCAAAACACACGTTATTGATGGTAGGATTCCTCATTCTCTGTTATTAGAAGTGCTAACTGAGGGTGGTATTGGCACAGAGATTATAAGGTAATCGGGAGATTAACCCCATGGAAAACAGAAAGAAAATCGCAGCTATCATTACAACCTATTTTCAGCACTCTCATGCAGATGTGATCGCCACAAAATACATGACGGGCTTTCCTACAGATGAAGGACATCGGACGCCGCGTGTTGACTTGGTATCCATCTATCTGGATCAAATAGATTCACGGGATATCGGGGTAGGTTTGGCTGAAGAACATGAAGTTCCGATATATCCCAGTATTCGGCAAGCGTTGACGCTCGGTGAAAGTGAGTTAATGGTTGACGGTGTGCTTCTTATTGGTGAACACGGGGACTATCCGCATAATGAATTTGAACAACACATGTATCCGCGCCGTTATATGTTTGAACAAATTTGCGGTGTGTTCGCATCAAGCGGACGATCAGTACCTGTCTTTTGCGATAAACATCTTTCCTACAATTGGGATGATGCGAATTGGATGTGCGACCGTGCTAAAGCCCTTGATGTGCCGTTCATGGCAGGTTCTTCGTTACCTACTTGTTGGCGACAACCTTTCTTGGAACATACACTTGATACGCCGTTGGAATCGGCTATCGGGATAGGTTACGGCGGCGTGGAGTCTTACGGCTTTCACGCACTTGAAACGTTGCAATGTATGACAGAACGCAGACAAGGAGGGGAATCTGGTGTGGTTGCTATTCAATGTCTTGAAGGTGACGCGGTATGGGAAGCAGCTGAGTCAGGACAATGGTCAATGGAGTTAGCGGAAGCAGCATGTGCACAGATCGAAAATCGTCCTGAGAAAACGATGCGTGAAGGATGTCCGACCCCAACACTGTTCCTGATAGAGCATAGTGACGGTTTTCGTTCCGCAGTGCTGATGTTGAACGGATATGTCTCGGATTTCGCGTATGCGGGAAAACATGGTGATAATATCTATGCCACAGAATTTTACCTGCAAAACGGACCTCCGTATTCCCATTTTAGTTATCTGAGTCTCAACATTGAGGAGATGTTCTTAACAGGTAGCCCACAATATCCTGTGGAACGCACCTTGCTAACAACCGGTATCCTTGATGCCATTATGCACTCGCGCGCGCAAGGACATATCCGACTTGAAACGCCACATTTAGCAGGACTTTCGTATCGTTCCTATGACCAAACACTTATCCGACCAACAGCACCACGTCCAGAAGGTGCTACATTACAAAACTAAACGACTCTCGGTTTAGTTTTCTTGAGTATTATCTGAACACTCCTTAAATAACTGTTCGAGTTTTTCTTGTGTGGCATTAGGATCTTCAATGATGATTCTCGCGCCGCCGATGACATCCATAAATCCTAATTCGCGTGGATAGCGCGGAACAACGTGAAGATGTAGATGCGGTATACTCGCGCCAGATGCTTCACCCATATTATAACCCACGTTAAAACCTCTGGGTTGATAGGCACACGTCAACACCTCAAAACTGAGACACTGCAGTTTGTGAAGATGCAGGACCTCCTCAGCACGCAACTCACGCGCATCAATTATATGCCGATTTGGAAAGATTAAGAGATGTCCAGGGCTATACGGATAAAGATTAAGCGAAATCGTAAAGAGTTCTGTCCGGTGTACTTCCAGTCGTTCAACTTTTTCATCTTTTTCTACAATAGCACACAGAATACACGTTACATCTGGTCTATTTTTTCCTTTAGCATAAGGCATTTTGTTCGGCACAAAAAGGTTATGACGCATTCATGAATTCCTTTTTTAACTATAGGATTATGATTGTAATACATATCATAATATACAATTTTCTTGATACTTGCAAGCGTTACTTACAACGGTGTAAGTTGACACAAAAACTTGTTTCGGATAAAATGAGACAACATTCTTTGGGATTTTTGGAGGAATTTCAACGATGAAAAAGTTATTTAGTCTTTTCGCAACGATAGTTTTTGTGTTATGCGGCACAATCGCTTTTGAAGCAAAGCCTGCCGAAGATCTAATTTTTAATTTCCCATTTGATGAAGGCAAAGGCGACGCAACAGCAGATACCTCCCCTAATAAGTTTAAAGGGACAGTCAAAAATGCGGAGTGGGTTGAAGGTGTCGTAGGACAGGCACTACAATTTGAGAATGGCGCTGTTACTGTTCCTGCATTGGGTGTTGATGAACCAAAAGAGATGACGATTGAAATGTGGTTCAAACCTACGGAAAAGATTGCTGGCGGTGGTAGGATAGATTTGATGTATCGCGGCAACGGAGGAGGTCGTCCACACCTCACGTTCAATCGTGATGGGATACTTTTTGGGTGCTACGTTGCTACAAAAGCTAAGGAATTTCAAGTCGTAAGCACATTCAACGCTTTTGAACCTCAATGGTACTATCTCGTTCTTACACAAGATAAGGATAAAGCCATCATGTATATTGATGGTGAAAAAGATGCAGAAGCAGATTCTGGTGGTGATGTTCGAATGGACTTCGGGGCACACGGCATGTCCATCGGCGCAAATACCGGAAATAGCAACTTCTTCAATGGGACGATTGATGAAGTGAAGATGTGGAGTGTTGCGCTCACAGCAGAAGAAATAAAGAAAAATATGGATCAAGCACTTGCTGTTGAGGCACACAACAAATTGGCAACTACTTGGGGAAAGATAAAATCACGGAAGTAGTAAATTGGCGTGGGTAGCTTGTCAAGTTGCTCATGCTATTTTTATGTCGGGTTCTGTCGCCAAGGAATGGAAATTTATGAAAGACAAAAATTTAGTTGTTCCCGCGCCAGTCGGGGCAGACAGAGATGATGTAACAACTTGGGCACTTCCTGAAGGCGCGATTGCTCGATTGGGGCGCGGTAGTGCCGGTGATGTGGCATTTTCACCAGACGGGCAGTATTTCGCTGTAGCATCAGCAATTGGACTCTGGCTGTACGAACTCCCCACGTTATCACCTATTACACTTTGGGATACCGAACGCGGAATGACCAAGGGTGTCAGTTTTTCACCCGATGGCAGTCAGATTGTCACGTACACTTTTGCTGAGAATGTAAAGATATGGGATGTTCAAAGCGGCGTTTGTATTAGACAGATAGAGGTACCGAACAACCATAATATTCCGAAATTTATTTTTTCCGAAGACGGACAGCGCATCGTCGCGATCAGTGATAGAGGTGATCGTAACATTTATATCTGGTGTCCGCATACTGGAAGGCAACTAAATGAAATTAAACTCGGTTCTACTACGGAAGATATCTATCCTTTCCAATTTTCTTCCGATACCAGTCTATTGGCAGGCAGAAAACGCGAGTCGGATGCCGATCCCGAATCTATTTCAGTGTGGCATACGGAAACCGGAGAACAAATCGGCTGCTTCACGGAATATTCTGGGGAAATGGAGAAACCCTGCTTCTCACCGGATGGAAAACATCTCGCCGCTGGCAGTTCAGATGGCATATTACAGGTATGGGATGTGGACAGCGGACAAAAAGCGACAACTTATACTGATTACGGAGATGCCCAGATATTTCCACATTACGCCCCAGAGGATGGATTGATTGTGGCTGCAGTCTCTCAGCGAAAGGTTGAGATTTGGGATGTAGAGCAGGAACAAAAAATAGATACGTTTGAATATCGAGGAAGCAACGTGGATCTATATCCTTATTTTTCAGAGACTGGGGAACAATTAGCAGTTGCAAGCCCGAGTGAAATCCAAATCTGGACGAAAGGTAGTAATTCCGACACGCATACCGTTTCAACCCTTCATGGACATATCCCGACGATGGACACGTTAGTCTTTTCAGAGGATGAAAAGACACTTGCCGCCGGATTTTGGTGGGACAATGTCCTTTTATGGGATCTTGCAAGTAGGCGTTCATATCGACCACATGGCGAGAAGTTGCCCGGGACTCATCGTAATGTTTATCGCTCTCCTGACGGGAAAATCATTTCTATCAACCGATATGGAGATAACTTAAACGTGCAGGAGGTGGGCAAGAGTGAGCTTATTGCTGAACTCACTGGCCCGGAAGGCGGTTTGGGACGCGCCAAGGCATTCTCGCCCACGGGACACCGGATCGCAAGCGCAGACAGGAACGACAACATACACATCTGGGAGCGGTCAGGAAGTAAAAGTTGGGAAAAGCACCGTACGGTCATCAACCATTCGGAATTTACTGATAGTCTGATGTATAGTCCGAGTGGATTAGCGTTTAGTCCAGATGGAAAACGACTTGCGGGTATATCACGGTCACAGGATTGGAAGGCATGCTTGTGGGATGTTGATTCAGGCGAACAGATATTTGAACTTCCGCTAACACCGCTACCAAGCCGTGACGGGAGGTATATATATACATATCGTGGCAACGATACCGGAATCGCGTTTTCACCGCGTGGCGACATCATCGCTGGTGGTAAATGGGGTGAGATTACATTGTGGGACGCTACCGATGGTAAAACACTTATGACGCTCCCTCAGCCCGAAGAAAGTCAAAGACCGATTACGTTATGTTTTTCACCTTGTGGCGAGTATTTAGCCTCTGGGGCATGGTGGCAGCCACATTTGCAGAAAGTGCCTATACGTTTGTGGGAGGTTGCAACAGGTAAGAATACCGCCACTTTTTGGGGACACACCACAGATGTGCAATGCTTTGTATTTTCGCAGGACAACACCCTATTGGTAAGCGGTGGGCATGATGGTGCGATTTACCTCTGGGATCTCGCACCTTATTTGTAGAACACTCAAAAAAGTTTATACGAGATAAAACGCGTTTGAGTGGAGCAAAAGAAAATGTGACTTTTTTCTCGTTTCGGTGTATACTATTATCTTGACCCACAAAACTGAACGCAAAGCGGTTAGAAACTGGTTTGCCGCGCTCGATGAGGACAAATGAAATGCCCACCCAGCACCCACTTTTGGATGTTACGGAAATTGACACAGATATTGAAACATATCTGCAGCAACTTGGTGAAATGACATATCGATTTCCGGAACACGATTCAGGATGTCAATCATTCCGTGCGGTAGTGGACAACCAACACTGGTTCGTCAAATATGCCGACACGCCGCAACCTATCACGTGGCTCAAGCAAGCTGTTCGCTTTCATGCTGCTGTCCAGCATGAGGCACTTCCCCAATTGCATAACGCCTTCACGACTCCCGGTGGATTTTCTCTCGTTTACGATTGGGTAGATGGCGAGGGGCTGCGTCCTGAAAAGGAATTAAGGACTGATGAAATGCATCCACGTGACAGGTTTTGTGCGTTGCCAGCAGATGAGATCATTGCGGCACTCAACGTTATCTATGACGTTCATATCCTTATTGAAAGAAGAGGTTTCATCGCTGAAGACTTTTACGACGGTTGTATTATTTATGACTTTGAGAAAAAGCAGATCCATTTGTATGATTTCGACCACTACCATCTGGGGCCTTTTATAAATGACCGAGGACGACTGTACGGTTCAAGCCGCTTTATGGCACCAGAAGAATTTCAGAAAGGCGCGCAAATTGACGAAAGAACAAATGTCTTTATGTTAGGAAGGACAGCGTTCGTGTTGCTCGCTAATAGCAGCGATTCACGAGATGACTGGAAAGGGAACGCTGCGATGTGGCACGTAGCGAAAAAAGCAACAAATGCAGACAAGCAATTGCGATACCAATCTGTCCAAGAATTTGTTTCAACATGGCACGCCGCGATTGCGACAGACAATATTCCAAGCACCTGACACGGTTCAGGCAGAAATAGGAACAATATTTATGGAAAAAATTACTGATAACGAAATTCAATTCTTCAACGATAACGGATACCTCATTCTTAAACAAGTTATCCAACCAGATGAACTTGCTGTCATACAGCAAGAAAGTCAACGACTGATTGACGAGATTCTGGGTGGCGGACCAGCAGATGAATGGTGCATGCGTGGGCCCGAAGGGGTTCCTTACTATCTTACCTATCTCCATTCTCACCCGAATGAATTTTCACTAAGGTTGCTTGGGCATCCATTTATTGGAGACTTACTGCACCGTATTATCGGTCCCGATTTTATTCCGTGCTGGGAGTCACTCGTCTTTAAATTACCGAAAAACGGTTCCTCTGTCAGATGGCACCGGGATGGCAATACCATCCGGGAAAACCACCCAATTTTCAATGTTGACATATACATCGATCATTCCACTGTTGACAACGGGTGTGTTTGGGTGATACCCGAAAGTCATCTTTGGGGCATTGAAGAGGCACAAGAGATCATTGATAAAGGTGAAGTCAATTTTGATCGCCCAGATGCTGTGCCTGCAGAGGTAGAACCGGGTGATATTCTACTGCACCATACCAAAGTCTTGCACGGCAGCAAAATAAACACAAGCGATACACTCCGTCGAGTCATCTATTTCGACCAGCGGACACCGAGATGGAACACGCGTTATAAATGGTGGCAAACGGAATTCCTGACGCAACGGTGTAAAATGTATCAACGTGCACTTCATGAACGCCGCACCAATCCATATCAATCAGATATGGAGCAATTCGCTTACGAAGTGCCATCAGATATGCCAACCTGGGATCCGAACGACAATTTTGATCTACGGATTCAGCACCGTGCTTATGCGTACAAAGAATAACTGAAATTAGGAGTATTGAGAAATGAACGTTCTACTTGTAGGTGGTTCGGGACACGTCGGAACGATGACGCTTCCTTATATGAAGGAGCATCACAACTTTCGTGTGCTTGACCTTAGCCCACCAAAAGACGAATCCGTAGAATATATTCAAGGGTCTGTTACCGATGCGGACATCGTACAGGAAGCGTTGAAAGGGATGGATACATTTGTCTATATGGTGATGTTGCGTCCTACAAGTGACCGTTCATCTGTTGCAGATTTCCCAGACATCATTGCAAACTACGATGTAAACGCCAAGGGGCTACATATCTTGCTGCACGCTGCAAAGGAAGCGGGAATTCGCCACGGCGTCTATACCAGCACTTTTACCGTGCATGAACGCACCCGAAATAGTTATCCTTATGAGGATATCGTCCCACGAGATAATCCTGGTGTTTACGGTTTAACCAAAAGTTTCGGTGAACAAGTATGTGAATACTTCGCGCGAGAACACGATATGTCTCTCATCGCACTCCGTATTACAGGTCCATCAACACGAGAACAGTGGTTAGAACGCCGCAACCAACCTAAGGATTCATCTGTGCATATCTGGTGGACCGATGAGGAGGACCTCGCCCGTGCATATTTGGCTGCTATTTCTGTTGAGCATGAAGGATTTGATGCTGTTTTCATTGCCGGGGACTATGAACAGAATGAGATCAATCTCTCAAAAGCGAAACGATTATTAGGTTGGGAACCGTTGACGCATACGTTAGCATTGTAAACAATCAGTTAAGTTTCAAGGTTATTTAGTTTTCTGTTAATTTGACATAGATGTTACTTCATGCTACAATATACAAATGTAAAGCCAAGAGTTTACGTCGAAACAACAGTTGTCAGTTATCTCGTAGCACGACCCAGTCGTAATGCAATTGCAGAATCTTGACAGCGTGCTACACGGCAGCTGTGGGAAGAATATTCGGACCACTTTGAGTTTGTGATTTCAAATATTGTTCTCAGCGAAGCCAGAGAAGGTGATTCCATACCAGTCCAGAAACGTCTTGAAGTGTTGGATGGTCTTCCAATATTAGATATGACACATGAGGCGATGATACTTGTAGATAACTTGATAAATGCTGGTGCTGTTCCAAAGCAATCACGCCCAGATGCACAACACATTGCCATTGCCACGCTTAATAGGATTGAATACCTAATTTCTTGGAACTACAAACATATTGTTAACGAAACCAAGCGTAACCTAATCAACGAGGTATGTCAGAATGCAGGCTTTGAACCTACAATTCTCTGCACACCAATAGAGTTAATGGAGGGAATTCAAGTGAAAGAGAAACTCGATGCTCATACAGATCCTGTCCTTGAAGAATGTTATCGGATGAAAGAAGCATTCGCCGCAAAATTCAACTCTACACAGGAACTCTACGATTTTTTAGTTGCGGAAACGGAAAAAAATAAAGCACTCGGATGGAAATATCTACCACCTCCACCATCCCGAATTAAGGAAGATTCAAGTGAAAGAGAAGACTGATACATTTACGGACCCTATCTCGGAAGCATTTTATCGGAACAAAGAAACATACCCTACGAAATTAATCTCTCTACAGGAACTTTCCGGTTATTTGAAATCGTTCCAAACAGAGTTAAAACACCCCATTGAAAATCTGTGTATCCATCACCTCCGATCTAAACGTACGTAAAAGATACTGAAGTTTTGTCTCCACTAAACGTTGTTATGATTTGCACAAAATTTACAATCATGGTATCCTGTTAGAAATT
>JAPPCZ010000101.1 GCA_028824685.1 Candidatus Poribacteria bacterium | reverse complement strand
TGCGCTTTTTGCTCCATACGGTGAAATTACCACGGAAGATACCGATTTCGAGTGCATCTTCAGGTATTGTATCAAAAATCTTTTGTGCATCAAACGGTCCATAGAAATCACCTGCACCAGCATGGTCGCGTCCGACGATGAAGTGCGATGCACCGCAATTCTGACGGAAAACGGCGTGGAGGAGTGCCTCTCGCGGTCCGGCGTAAAGCATATCGAACCCATAACCGGTGATAGAGACGGTATTTTCGGGGAAATAGTGTTCTACCATCGTACGGATGCAAGCATCACGAACAGCAGCAGGAATGTCCCCGGGCTTTAGCTTGCCGAGAAGCATATGAATTAGAATACCATCGGCATTGACTGCCTCTTGTGCGATTTTGCAGAGTCCTTCGTGGGCACGGTGCATCGGGTTACGCGTCTGAAATGCAACAACTGTTTCCCATCCGCGCGCAGCGATGTCATCACGAATTTCAACGGCTGTTCGGAATGTGTCAGGGAAGTCTTCAGGAAAATAGGAGTAGTTCAGTACTTCAATAGAACCGGAAAGCACATTATCTCCAACATCGGCAAAAGCAGGCACACCGGGATGTTCAGGATCAGTTGTGCCAAAGGTCTTTTCAATAATAAGTTGTTTCTGTTCTGGCGTAAGTGTCTCAATAGCTGAAACCTTCATCACAGCAAGTGGCGGATTGCCATCAACATTCGGATCGCGTAAGGCAATTCGGTCAGCATTTTTCACCGCATCTGTGAGTTGATCATCAGGGACGATGTTCATGATAGGAACAGGCCAAAAAAGTCCATTGTTCAGTTTCATATCAGATGCAACGCTTGTTGATTCAGCAATATTCATGTATCCCGTTAATGGTGTGAAGTATCCTGATGCAAGCATCACAGCTGATGCAGCTGCACCCGAAGAGAGCATGACAGACGGAAGTTGTTCTGCTTCCTTCGTGAGTTCGGCGCGTTGTGCATCATCCGATACGTAAAGCGGTGTTAAGGTTTCAGCTCCATGTGGTTTAATCATTCAATTCTCCTTAAGTACGTTTAATTCTGAAAATATAGGTAATACATTAGTTAGTGTGAATCAGTAATTAAAAATTCAATAAAATCTATAATATACTGCTTTGTCAACATATTATACCATTTCTAATTGAAAAGGCATCATATCGGATTTCTATGAATATTTGTAGGTCGGGTAGAGTTTACGAAACCCGACACGTAGTTCATATCACCTCGTGCATGTCGGGTTTCGCTTCGCTCTACCCGACCTACAGTATAATGTAATATCATCGTATAGAAATGGTATTTTTGTAGGTCACGATTCGGAGATCGCTCCTACTCACAGGTGTCTTCTTGTAGGAGGGAACTCCGGGGAATGCCTAAATGGCATTCATACCGTTGATTTGGATTCCCGACTACATTCAAGAACTATCAATTAACACTTGACTAAGCACTACAATGAAATATTAAAAACAAGGTTATTCTTCCTCAGTAGTGATCTGTTCAACGACACATCCGTTCCATATCCAATGGTTATGTTTCTTATCAGTTGGTATCCGTTCTTTGGGTGTATAAATTACAAGAGCAAGATAGCCGTTTTCCACCTCAACTGTAGCAACCTTTTCAACTTTTTCGTTGTGAGGTGGCACAATGAGTTTTTTTATAATCTGTTCTCCGTTTGCCAACATATTGACTTCGTGCGTTGCTTCTTCTGCTGATTGGAAAGTGTTGGTCACACGATATTTGCCATTAGGCAGGTCAAGTCTGAAGGCAGCATCTTCTTTACCGTAGACCGCATCTCTTGTAAGTGGCGTGGAATCTTCTGGCGGTCCCAAATATGCTGCACGAGGTGAGATTCTCCAGTTTGTGGTATTTGTCTGCTCTCTGGGATTCCACTCCGTATCCCAACCGTATTTTCCGCTCACATACATTGTTTTTGGACCGACGATATAGTAGTTTTCTTCGACTTCAGCATTGTCTGCCTGCATATCAAAACGGATAATCAGGTTATTTTCCTCTGTCCTATCCCAGAGTTCAAGCATCGGTTCTTGCGTTTTTCTTTTGAATAGTTTAAGGTGTTCCGTTTGATGAATAATATCGTAATTAGGTTTAAGATCTGCAAACGGTTCGGTTTCTGGATAGTACCATGCGACAACATAGTCAGCGGGAATATAACCTATTACTACGCTATCCTTATTATTCCGATTTACCGGAAAATAGTAATAGTTAGCCTCATAGTTTGCCATGTGGACAACATCATCCGCATATACGCCATAGAAAGCTTGCGTATGTATAAAGGGAGCAACAGGTTCAACCCGCCCGAGTGCCTCAGATTTGTGCCCATCTGCGGTGCGAATGGAAAATGTTGAATGCGGTTCTATCAACTTTGCCCCTGATGCAAGTTCAGCCATCTCTGGCGAGATGGATCCGTGCTCGTAGGCAGTCCTACCAAAATGGATCAAGGCGAAAATAATTAGGCACGTCGTAATACCGTATCGAACGAATTTGTGCATATCTATGATTAACCATGGTGCCAACATCAGCAAGATGTAAATGTAAATTCTATCGTTAATCCACCCGCCAGGTCCGTAACTCCAAGGTGCTCTGATGAACATATAAGTAAACATGATGGCAATCAGCAAAAATACATCAGTCTGTTTTATCCACTCTTTACGGTAGATTCGGTAACCTAACGAAACAAGGATAGCAATTCCCAGAACAATGAGCAGAAAAGAATTAGCAGAGGCATGCCAAAAGGTAAAATAAACAAGACATCCGATATCAAAGAAATAGTTCCAAATATATTCCATACCTCTGTGGTTGCCGGTAGGGTGCAGTTTGAGACTTTTTAGATAGTAATCCATCAATACAAAATAGATCGGCACCATGTAGAGAAGGAAACGGAAAAAAGGCATTAGACTAATAATGAATCGTTTGAGCATCTCACTCATATTTCCCCTTCGCGCTTGCCAAGTTTCTGCTAATGCCTGACATCCCCAGATACATCCGGCTGCCACAGAAATGCCTAATACGACAAGTCCATAAGATGCTATGTGGGATAAAAAGGTGAGCAGCAACAGCACATACAACACACAGATATGCTTAACCTGCATGTTGTCTTTGTGTTTCCACCAGAAACCGAAACTAAAGAAGAAAAACGAAATACTGAGTGTAAAGTTGTAAAATCCCATGTAGAGAAGATAGTTGTAGGCAAACGGAAAACCGAGCCAAGCAAACGTAAACCTCTCTTTTTTGTCTTCGTGGACAGCATCAATGAAATAGAAAAACGCAATCGGAATCATACCAATTGCGAACGTTAAAAAGACTTTCTCTGACATCACAGGTGGAAAAATATAGAGAAGTGCAGCAAGAAAAATGTGTGATAGCCAGTTCGGAAAGATGGTGATATTGAGTTGCCATGCATCTCGTATCTTATAATTTTCGTGCTTGGAATATTCTTTCAGTACCAATGCGTTGTAAACATGGCTTGGACCATCTTGAGAGGGGAAATAAGCAAAAATCCAGAGCGGCAGAATATGTAATATCAACAACACTACAAACAAGTGTTTCCATGTCCAATTTCTCCAATTAAACATATCTTGTCTCCGATAATATAAGCGCAATCTAAACTTGTAAATTCTCTTTATAGTAAAGGCAGTACTGCGTCAAAGGGCACTGTTCACACAACGGTTTTCGAGCATTACATATTTGTCTACCGAAATAGATCAAGTTCATGTGAAACGGATAAGATTTTCCTTCCGGGATAATCAGTGGTAACTCGTAATGTGCCTTCTCCGCGCTGCAATTCGGTTGAACCAATCCGAGACGTTTAGATATTCGGATAATATGTGTATCAACGGGAAAAACCTCTCTGCCGCAGGCGAAAGAGAGCGTAACAGAGGCAGTTTTGATACCGATACCTTTATGTTGAATGAGGAAGTCTAACGCATCTTCCGTTTTCATATCATGAATAAACTCTAAGGATAATTCACCATATTCCTTTTTTAGCCAAGAGAGAAAGTTTTTGATAGTCTCAGCTTTCTGTTTACCTAATCCAACAATCTTTATTGCAGTCTCAACAGCGTCAGCATCTGCTTGTAGAACATCTTCCCAAGTCGGAAATTTTTCTCTCAGTTGGGCATACCCTTTGTCTCTACTGACATCAGTGGTATTTTGGGACAGAATCGTTAAAATAAGACATTCCAAGACATCTTCCGTGCCATCCCAATTTGGAACACCAAACAAATTCTCAAGTGTCTCAGATATGATTTTCGCTTTCTGCTGTAATTTCAATTTTCTACCGCGCCTTGCATTTTCACAATATTATATCACAAAGAGAAAAAATAGCAATTCTTTTATGAACAAACTAAAACAGGAAGCGGTACATTGGTTGATCAAGTGCTACTGCCAATAAACTCCAAAATGCACCGATAACGAATTCACCCAACACAATTCCGAGGAAAAACGGTATCGCTTTTCGATGTAGACGAATACCACCGTATTTCAATACAAGCCACTTGAGCAACCATCCGACAAAGATGGATCCGATCATCGGATTGATTGCCCAACTGCCTGAAATAGCATATCCAACAGGATGTAGATTCCACCAAATAAATCGCATCCGCAGCGCTGCAAGAAGCAGCGTTACGACAAATCCGAACGTAGCAAAGCTGATAGCAGGAACATCAGGAGGAGCAGCATAAGTCAACCACGACTCCAACCTTCCAAAGGATTCTCTACCAAAACCAGGACCACCACCTTCTGCATAATACATTGAAAGAAATGCCCAAAATGAACCGAGCGCACCCAAAACAGATGCTAACATCATGAGCATGGCGAACCGTCGTATCGGAATGTTCGCACCTTCTGCAAGTTTGAATCCCTCAAGTTGATGTGGCATTGCGTGCGAACGGTGTGCTCTGTTGAGGAAATAGAGATAAGCAAAGCCAGTTAAATTGACTGCACCAAGTCTGCGGATACCGACTAACCTGGGCAACATCTCATCAGGTCCGATAAAGTGCAAATCATGCACAGGCGATCCGAGTTCCGCGCGCAGCCTTGTTATTGCTATAGCAATTGCAAACCAGATTGCGAAATAGACTACGATTATCAAAAGACTCATCCCCATCTTGAGACAAAATCCTATAATAAAGATCGAACCAGCAATCAGGGCGAAAAAAATTAGTCGATAGGATATTGGTTCATCACGACTCGGTGAGGCACGATCACTGCGTTTATAATTCCTTGCAAAAAGACTTTCCAAAATTTGTTTCAAATACCGCCGACTCATCCAAATAGCAAGAACACATAGCCCAAGATATGCACCATGAGATTGTTCCGCTTCATAAGGAAAGCGCGGTAGACCTCGCCAACCTGCAATTGTCCCTATTAATCGTTCTGCGCGCCAAATTAGCCAAAATGCCCAACACGAGAAAGATAGATCAAGCGGTATGAAAAACGATAACCCTACTCCGAACGGAAAAACACCTATAGGACTCCATCCAATCCCACTCCATGGGCGTTCAGTAAAAATTCTACGTAGGTCAAATAGTTTGCCTCCAAGACTCGGAACGGCAGGAAACAGATAGTTTAATCCGTTAATAATATCAATTGACACACCAATTGCCAGACCCATCCACATCCAAGGGGATCGGAAAAATCTACCCTTTGATGCTGTCATTTCATAAGGGAGCTGGATAATGGGATAGCTGAGTCGTTCGGATTCAACCCACTGCTTCCGAAATATCAAACTCAAACATAGCATGACAAGGTGAACGGCAACAATAAACAACGTCCACCAAAAAATCTTGGGTACCCAAGCAATCAGATTCTGTGATTCATAGATACTGGAAAAGCCATAATAGTAGCCTTCAAGGGCGCGTCTATTGCTGACTACTAACCATTCTGGGATGTGTAAGTGAAACAGGTTTATCCAATCATTTTCGGGTGTAGCAAACCAATGTGCATGCCCAATTAGCGGCATCAACACGAGAAATCTATCAACGCCAGCAAGTCCAGCTCCAATAGAGATGCATGTGTAAATTACAAGTAACTCACCACGATTTAACGCAAGGATACGATTCAACCGACGTAAAAGGAGGCCAATCCCAAATAGAATTAAGATGGTTATAACAGCATTGTAAAAGAGGGAAACTTGTGTTGGACTACCGCCGCCACGCAGAATAGAAGCAGAAACCCACCAACAATTCAGCGGTACCAATACACAGATTAGGAGGATAGAAAATGGACGGATTTTGAGAGTATTTGTTGGGATTTGTTCGCCTTGTTTCATGATTTCGGTCTTAATTTTATAACAGTTTTCACAATTAGGCAAACTATTTTGAATTGTCTACTACGCACGGGATGTGCTATAATCAATGATAATAAACTTGAAGTATGAGCGGGTTTTGAACCTTATGAGAATTTCAAGAAAAAAACTCATCTTCATAATTCTGATTGTCCTGATAGGTATAATTGTTTTGTCCACCGTTATATACCAGCAAACTGCACTTTGGAAACCTGAACAGAGTCTTATCACGCTACTCCCTGAATCCCCAATTTGTTATTTGACACTCAAGGAATTAGAAGGACTGGTTAATGCGTTTAAACGAAGTGAATTGGGAAAACAAGCGGCACAGATGCCGATCCTCAATCATATCAAAAGGCAAATGTGGTGGAGACAACTCGTATATCAGAAGTTGGTGTGGGAATACGAAATGGGTGGCAAACTTGACATGCGGGCAGTCAAGGGACATTTCGGCACAGAAGCGATTCTTGCTGTTTATCAACGTGAAGGTGAACTTTCGTTCTTACTTATCACAGAAGTAGGTGGACCAGAAAAACTTGCCATAGAAGCACTCACTGCTACGGATGCAATTAACCCTAATTACAAAAGAATCCAGACTGAATACAATGGACTAACTATCAACACCATTACTGGATATCCGCTTGATTTTAGTTATACTTTCATCGGTAAGATAGGTGTTTTAAGTTTGAATCCGTTGCTTTTGGCAGAAGTTATTGACATTTATACTAAAAAAAATGAAGGTTTCCTTGCCCGACACCCTATAAAAGGGAATATACAAAAGAGTTACGATAACGATACAAATACGGGATACTTAGACATTTCCCATCTGTCTGCTGTGTTGAAAAGTCTTGGGGACAATTTCGGTTCACTTGCTGAACAGATTTCTACGTTGTTTGGCAAAGGTGAATTCTGGACATTTGGCAATCGGTATGAAGACGGTGTAATTATTTCCAAATATCGTTTGGGAAACTCTGAAAAACCCGTTCCATCTCAATCAGGAGAACAGCACAAACCTACATTCCTTCCTGAACAAACAGCGTTAGTCACATTCAATCCACATCACAATTGGGATAAAACGTGGAAAATGTTAAAAGAAAACTTGGCGATTCAAGTTGACTCAGATACACACGCTTTTTCTCAAAATCTAAAACCCGAAATGACCTTCGCGTTGATTACGCATACCGAAGGAGATGTATCGAAATTCCCTTCATTAGTTTTGCACGCGCCAATTCAAAACAAGGTCGTATTTACTGAAGATATTGAAAATTTAAAAAACATGAAAATTACCATTGCAGGAACACCGCTTGAATTCCTTGAAACACAAGAATATAAAGGCATCACGGTGCAACCAGTCCAACTACGCCTCAATTTTCTATTGGCCTTTATAGGTGGATACGCCATTGTTGATAACCATTTTTTCTTTAGCACAACGCTTCCAGGATTAAAATCTGTGCTTGATACGAATTCAGGGGACACGCCAAAATTAAGTGATGTAACATTTTCTGACAACGGTACACAGACGCACATTCAACCAAATCTGTTGGTGCCAGAAATAAGACGTTTCATTCCGATTGCGACACTACTTGCTTCTCTTTCGGGACAAAAATTGGATGCCGTTTTAATGCAGCATATCAAGAACAATTTGTTTCCGTTGGAGTCTCTCGGTCCGATTACTGCTGATGTCAACTTCGGAGAGGATGGTGTGGACGCAGAAGTGCGGATTGTTTTAGAAAATAATGCTTTACAAGAAAAATAAAGGAGGATTTGATGATGGAAAATGTTACGCTTGAAAGTGTTGCTGAACGCTTAGATAGATTGGAAAAAGTAATTGTGAATATTAATACGCAGCTTTCCTTACTTGTCGAGCAATTAGTCGCAAGTGCAGCAGAAAATAGCAAAACGAGTGAAGTGGTAATGATAGCAAACACACAAGGCGAGAAGGAAGATGCTAATAATATTGGCGTGAAAATAATTGAGGAAATATTAGAGCGGATGGGATATTCACCTGATTTTGACCCTGGTCCCATTGAGGAACTGCATGAAAGTATGAAACAACACGGCATTCGTGCTGAAAATAATGAGTTTAGTCGTGCTATTATTGAAGAACGAGAAAATAAAGGGGCTTACGATGAAAAAAGAAACACAAATACTTAGTCAAGCCATAGAACACTTAGATCGACTTGAAAAGAGTATTGCTGAGTTGAATCAGCAACTTGCTTTGCTCACAGATGCTGTAGTAACGAGCAAGCAGAAAAACTTTAAAACAGGGGAAGAGGTGATGGCATTTTATGGACGTAACAAAAAACAAAATGCTGATATTGTCCAAGAAGTGTTTAAAAAAATAGGTATTTCCGGCAAACCAATTCCAGCCGAAGAGCTGCAAGCACGCATGGCAAAAAGCGGTATTCGTGCCGAAGATAATGAGTTTAGTCGCGCTATTATTGAGGAACGCGAGAAATAAGTATGTACTACTTCTATTTTGATGCTAGTGCGCTTGTCAAGCGTTATACCCAAGAAATTGGAAGTGAAAAAACCAATTTCATTTTTACAAATGTTCCACAGAACCGTTTGATGTGCTCGATTCTTGCAGTTGTTGAACTTTTTTGGATTTTCGTTAGGAAGAAAAATGATGGGCGAATTACAAATCTTGATTATTCTCAAGCAGGAAAAAACTTAAATTATGAAATAATAGACAGTGGTTCAGAATTCAAAACGATTTCCATTCCAGATACGCTTGTTTTGAACTCAATGTCTATAATTGAAACCCACTCGCTCAATTCAGTTGATGCAATTGTCTTACGCTCTGCGTTAGACATCGCAGCAGAGCTTCACAATACGGGTAACACGTTAATACTGGTTGCATCTGATCAACGTCTGCTCAGAGCGGCACAGGAGGAAGGATTGCTTGTTTTCAATCCAGAAGTTGATCCACAACAGACTCTTACAGATTGGATAATGCATATATGAATACAAAGATTGGTATCGGTATAATAAGTTTCGCACATGGACACGCGAACGCATACTGCAACAAGATGCAGACGTTTGATGATGTCAAACTCGTCGCATGTTGGGACGATAACGTTGAACGTGGTGAAAACGCCGCAACACAATACGGGATGACCTTTTCACCGCACCTTGAAGATGTGGTGAATCATCCTGAAATTGATGCTGTGATTGTAACGTGTGAAACAAATCGGCACGCGGAGATGGTGGTGGCTGCGGCATCAGAAGGCAAACACATCCTTTGTCAAAAACCGATGGCACTCACCTTAGCAGATTGTGATAAAATTGCCGATGCAGTACAAAAATCGGGCGTAAAGTTTATGATGGCACACCAGATGCGGCGTGATCCTGCCAATATCGCTATGAGGGAACTCATTGAGAGTGGAGTTTTGGGTAAGATAGGGTTGCTGCGACGACGGCACTGCATCAACGTCCTCTTTAATGAGGCGTTTGTAACAGGACCAAGTCGTTGGCACATTGATCCGGTGAAGAATATGGGTATGTTTATGGACGATGCGTCTCATGCGACCGATTTTATCTATTGGATGCTCGGTAAACCAACAAGTGTCATTGCCGAAATTGATAATGTTCTGACAGATGTGGCTCCTGATGACACAGGGATTGCAGTCTATCGGTTTGCAAGTGGAGCAATGGCTATTCTTATTAACACTTCTGTAACACTCGCTGGTGAAAATACGACTGAAATTTATGGTGATGAGGGTGTTGTCATTCAGAACTATGGTGATGGACCGTCGTGTAACATGCCTCGTCCTGAAGATGCGATAGCGTTAAAACTGTATACACGAGAAGAACCGTCGTGGAAAGACCTTGGTATCGCAATTCCCAACAGTCATGGTGAACGGATTGCAGGTGTTCCACGACCATTTATAGATTGTTTAAAAAGTGATTCTGAACCGGATGTGTCCGTTGAAGCAGGAAGGGTTTCAGTGGAGATGGTTTTGGGAGCATATCGTTCGGCACAAGACGGGAGGCGAGTTAAGTTTCCATTATAAAGGAAAACTTATTACCTAATTTTACCTACAAAACACGGGTTCACGGACTATTTCGGCGCATAATACTCAATATCTGTCCTGTCATACCGCTATCAGTGGGTTGCGTTGCGAGGAAAAGCGCGGATGGAACAACCTGCTCTGGCTCCTTCCATGGATCACTCTGTCCTCTAAACGTATCAGTACTCTCCCAAGCAGGTTTTGAAAGTTGTGTTTTTACCGGACCGGGTATCAAGACATTGGCAATAATTCCATCTTGCCATACCTCTTCCGCAATTGCTTGTGTTAATCCATGCAAAGCAGATTTTGAAGCACTGTAAATACTAAGGTTCGCGTGACCAACCATGCCTAACCCAGAGCCAATGTTGATGATATTTCCGCTTTTCTGCTGCTGCATAATAGGCAATACTGCACGGCAACAGTGGACAACACCCATGACGTTGATCTTCCACACCTCATCCCACTCCTCATCGGTTGTGTCTAAAAACAAACCTCTTGGATTGATACCAGCGTTATTGACAAGGATGTCTATTCTACCGAACTGGTCCATTGTATTATGGACAAGATTTTCCACCTCAGTACGGTCCCGTAAATCGGTTGGCACTGCAAGAACATTCCCACCACTTGCTGAAATCACATCTGCCACCTCATTAAGTTGGTCCTTGCTTCGTGATGCAATCACAACGGATGCACCTTCTGCAGCATAAGCAATGGCAATTGCTCTACCGATTCCCCGTCCAGCACCAGTGACAATAGCGACTTTGTTAGTGAGTTGCATGGATGATTCCTTCCCAATTTACGTAAAAGCAATTATTAGATTTGATTTATGAAATAGTTAAGTGTTTTTTGAACGACTCCACATATTAATCAGACGCGTCAATTGTGAGCGACTTGACTGAACTTTACGTTTCAAATCACCGGCAAGAGTCGTTAGTAGGTCTTGTCCGTTTTTCTCGGCAGTTTCTACTTGTTCTTTCAAACGATAGGTGCGTCCTGCTTTAACCCGATTTATCTCTGACCGCAATTCTGCTGTTGCGCGGTTTAGGCTTCGTAATTCTGACTGCAGCTTTTCCCTTTTCACTACTGTCGCATCTTCAGAATCAAGTGAAAAGTCTGTTTCTCCTATGTTTAGACGTTCTAAAATTTGAATATCTTGCTCATGATATGCCCGATTGATGAGCGGCATTAACTCTTCCCGTCTGTTCCGCTCTTCAGACTCTTCTGATTTATCTGGATGAAACCGCTTGGCAAGTTTACGGTAGAGATTTTGTAGGTACTTCGCCTCCTTGTCTGGAAGTTCATTTTTGGGTGATTTTTGCTCATCCTCTTTCTGTGTTTCAGAAGCATCAATTCGCGCACGGTTTTCTCTAAAACAGGATTCAACCCGTGCTTCAATTTCGTCTTCACTTATATCTTCTCGGCGTAGTTGCAAGCGAAGACGATACTCCTTTGTTTCAAGTTCAACCTTATCAAGTTCAAGATAAACATGCCCAACACGAGCATTATACCTATGCTGAAACAAGTCAACCTCCGCTTTCAGGTGTTCCTTTGTCACAGTGAGTTCTTCAACTTGTTCCCGTTTTTCATCAATAGCCTGAAGCAGTCGATTAATCTCCCTCTGTTCATTGTTATTGATATGGACTAAAGTTGTCGGTTTCATGGCTTACGATATGTGATACGACCTCGTGTCAAATCATAAGGTGAGAGCTCAACAGTTACCTTATCCCCAGGTAATATTTTGATAAAGTATTTTCTCATTCTGCCAGAAATATGTGCAAGAATTTCATGTTTATTATCTAATTCCACACGAAACATCGCATTTGGTAAAGGTTCAACAACCACACCTTCTACCTCGATTTTATCTTTTTGGGAAGGTTTGCGTTCAGTAGCGTCATTATCTAAATCGACATCTACAGCTGAATCATCTTGTTGTTTTTTCGGTTGTTGTTTCCGCTTTGAACCTCTTTGTTTTGCAGATCGCCCCTGCGGTCTCTTCCTATTTCCTGATCGTTTTCGATTCAAAATATAGTACTCCTTTCTTTATAAAATAATAGAAATTATAAATCAATTTGTTATTATAGGTCGCGATTCGGAGATCGCTCCTACATGTGTGTTCCGTCGCGATTCGGAGATCGCTCCTACATGTGAGTGTTCAATTATTTCAATAATTCACCACAATAGGAATATTATATCAGTTTGTTGGATACTATTTAATTCCTTACAAACTAAGATTGATCTTCATAACTGAAAGTTTTTCCTGCTTCAAGAACAAGTTCTTGAAAATAATCTATTGCTAATTGGAGTTGATTTTCAGACTCCTCTTTATCGCTACTTGTTGAAACAAAATCTACAGGCATCATATTGCCGCCAACGTCACGTAGTGCAACATAAGCCTTTAGATAAACTTCTGGGTGGCGTTCCATCACCTTTTGCATCAGTGGTGAAACTTCCGCTTCAAACATACTTACAAAAACCCGTGCGGTGCTAATCTCAGCACGGTACCGTTCAACGATAAGTGGCTGGATATGTGTTTCAAAAACCGCCTTCATCTCGCGCGGTGGACCGGGCATCATCATTAGTGTGGATTCCTTGTGAGAAACACTGATACACGGTGCCCATCCCGCTGGATTCTGAAGCACTTCCGCTGTTTCAGGCACAGTCGCCATTTTGGTTAGCGCCTCACTCAGCGGATCGTTTTCTGACATCTCGCGGCGTTTGCGGTATTCTGCGATGGTCTCTTCGCTCACAACAGGTTTTGTGCCAATAAGCGATGCTACAACTGCTACCGTCATATCATCTGGTGTTGGACCGAGTCCGCCTGTCATTAGGATGAGTGCAGTTTCACGTTCAATTGCAGCACCCAACGCCTCAGTCATCTCATCAAAATCATCGCGGAGCATAGTAACCCTGCGTAACTCCCCACCGAGTTGGAGTATCTGCTGTGCAATCCAGTGGGCATTCGTATCCTGAATTTGTCCAAGAACCAACTCAGTTCCGATTGAAAACAGTTCTATTGCCACCTAATTCTCCTAACTATAACGGCTTGTGCCAGTTAACAATATGTTTTGTTGGTTTTCACATATATTTACCTTAGTGCTATAAACATATCGTCCCTACCAAATCAACGCTATGAATACCTTTATGGCATTCAGCGGGACTAAAAAAGGCGCGTCCGACCTTTTCTATAAACATATCGTCCCTACGGGACTGAAGACTATATAAATATATGATAATGACTTTCAAAATACCTTCTTTTGTGAAATAGGGTTCTACATATAGCTATTTAGCACAACTCGTTATTATAAAACCTCTTTGAGAAATTCAAATGCACCGACACCGTAAAAACTATGTCCCGCTTCAAATACCTCAAACCCCAATTTATCTTCAGCGTGGAAGTGCTTGAAGATTTCTTTGGCTCGTTCTACAGATGCACGTGTAGCCTCAATTGGAAAAATTGTGTCTTCCGTGCCAGACTCAACAAACATTGCACGTGGCGCGATTAATCCGGCAATATCGTACATCTCCGCATATTGTAGCACATTTGGTACATAATTGTCTATACAATGGCTAATGCTTAAAATACTATCCTTGAATGTATTGAAATATCCGCTCACAACCGCAGCCTTCACACGTTGGTCAATTGCCGCAGTAAAAAACGAGGTAGTTCCGCCACCAGATATGCCCATTATACCGAGTCTATCCATATCAACCTCAGAACGAGTGGCTAAATAATCATAGGCACGCATCGCATCGTAAACCCGCCATCCGACCATCGTCTGTCCAAGCAGTAAAGCGGCACCTGCACTCGGTTGACACGAAGAACTACCGCCGCCTCTTTCACGTGCAACCGCATCTCTCCGATGACCAAACCCAAACTGTTCAATGGCAAGCACAGTATAGCCGTGTGCTAAACATTGGAGGGCAAAATCGTTCTGATACCCACCAAATTCTTCTCGCATGCTGCCATCTTCTTCAATGCCAACAATGTCGTCTACGCCGCGCCCATGTCCAGCTAAACAAAGTATTGTCGCGTTCGGTGTAGGAATGTCCACGTGTGTTGGTGTGAGGAAATATCCGTAGGTCGTCATATTTGGACGACTCTGAAACAGCACTGTTTCACGGATATAGCCTTCGAATTCGTGTATCTCCAAGGTCTGCGGTTGTAGGTCGCATTTTGTTGACGGAAAACTGCCTATCAATTCAATCAGTTTTTCGCGCAGAACTTGCTGCCACGCTTCCGCTTCAGCGACAGTCGTTGATCGGAATTCCAATTCGCGCGGCAACTCATCGTATAACTGATGCGAAAAAGTTAATGTGTCTAAATATTGTTCGTTGTGCATTTTTTACTTTAAAGGAACAAATATAATGGCTGTCTTTCAATATATCATCAGTAAGTTAGGTTAACATCTAATGGAGATTGCCTATTCATTGTTCTGTCTTCATAGATCTTCGACTATCACCAGCATCACCTTATCCCAATGTGGATATTCTAACACTGGCTGGACATAGTTCGTTTCGTACTCTTCCCACGAGAGTGGCATATTAGATTCAGTGGTGATTTGCTTAAGCATCCAATTGCTCGGTTCTTCAGTTTTTTTTATGACGATTGAGGTAAGATGAGGTATTTCTCCAAACTCCCAATCGTCACTTTTTTCTAATTCGTAGAGTGTTGTATTGATACGGTCACATACTTGACCTCCCTGCCGTCTAACATTTTTTATCCCAGCCGCCTTGCCGAGTTCTTGAAAGGTGATAGTTCTACGTTCTTGTGCGCGTAGTACAATAATCGGGAGTGCTGCACGTGCCATCTTTTGCGTTTTTAATTCTCCAAATATGCCGTGGTTTCCGGGCGTATTCTTCATCGTGTTTCTCCTTTTAGTTTCTATCAGATTTGTGCCTAATGTTTCTATTCAACAGGTTCAAAACAAACCCAGTCGCCATTTTCGGATAGAAATAAGTCGATTTCTGCGGCATCACAGATCCTGCCATCGCCACATCCAAAACCTGCTCAACAGGTGTCGGATTCATCAATAGTGCCACGCGGTCGGAACCCTCTTTAACATGTGCCACAGCATCATCAGCGTAAGCAGTATAACTGATATGGTCTGCTAATGATTCTACCTTAAACAACTTGCTAATGATGGTATCCTGCACGAGCGTAACATCTAATTGTCCTACAGGCGAAGAATGCGGAATTAACAGACGATATTTATTGTCAGACGTATACATCCCAACAGCAGGAGATTTTCCTTTAAACGTCCCCAATTTTGCCATAAGGTTTGAAAGGGAATCTATTTCGTGCACCTCAAATACTTTAGGTAATCCACCAATAGCATGATTTATCTGGTCAGTCGTGAGATCGCTGAGCAAGCGGTGAATTGCCAAAACTGCTAATCCGGGTGATTCCATACGAACAAGGTTTACCATCATATAACCGTATCCGAGTGATGTTTCACTTTCACCATTCTGCGCCATCTCATCTTTAAATGCCAGAGCGGTCTCATATCTGTGATGTCCATCCGCAATCAGAAGCGGTTTTGATGAGAATAATTTTTGTATTTCGCGGTTGGATTCAGGATTATCTAAACACCACAATTGATGCGTACTTCCAAATATTTCGGGGCAATCTATCTGAGGCGCGTTCTCATCGGTAAAGCCTTGCATGATCTGCTCAATATCACCATTTGCATCTTGATACAGAAGGAATATAGGACTTAGATTGGCATGACATGTCCGCATCAGATTGAGGCGGTCAATCTTCGGTCCTGCATGTGTCTTTTCGTGGGGTAGGATAACCTTATTTTCAAAGGGTTCAAGTTGGACGAGGGCAATTAAAGCGCGGCGTGTATAGTGCTTTCCATCGGGAGCATGAAACGACTGATCGTAAATATAATAGTGGGGCGTGGTATCTCGCACGAAGGTATTGTCGGAAATCCATCGGTTCATTAGCGCGGCTGCGCGGGTGTATTGATTATCGTTTTCAGTGTCATCGTCACGTGGCTGACTCAAAATAAGGTGGATGATATTGGCGGCGTGCCGTTTTTCCAAATCAACCCGTTCTTCAGGTTTGATAACATCATAAGGCGGTGCGATAACATCAGCGATTTCTCCTACCTTCTCAAGATTGTAACGTAAACCACGAAACGGAATAACTGTCGTTTCCATAGAACTCCTATCTTAACCTAAGTTGCCGCCTATGTGGCGTAAATTTTATGAAATTTAAGAAAATTAATCGGTAATTTTTCATTATGCATATTCGGTACATTTTTTAAGTGATCTTCAGTCCCGTAGGGACAATATGTTTATAGCAGCGCGAACAACCTCATCCCCTTAGTCCCGTAGGGACGATATGTTTCAAAGCACATCAACAATAAATATGCCGTTCCTACGGAACTCAAGAGGCGGTGGGTAACATTTTTCTATAAACATATCGTCCCTACGGGACTAAAGAAATTACCGAAATATTTATTTAATCTTCATAAAGTTTGCGCTACGATATTTCACGAATAACGAACTGTTTTCTATTAAAAAATATGTCAATCCCACAACCTCGTACTAAAATACCTTTCACCAAGGTCATTAAACACTGTAACGATAACACCTTCCTGTATCTGTTGTGCAAGTTTGTATGCACCGTAAAGATACCCGCCAGATGATTGTCCAACAAACCAACCTTGCTGTGCAAGACGGGTACACATTTCATGCGCGTTCTCTATTGAAGCAGGAATTCGGACATCAATTACGGTCTCATCAAGAATTTCTGGCACAATGTCATCAGGGTCTCCAAGGGGTTTTAACCCTTCAATTCCAGGGAACACCTCCGGTGCAATAGAACATACCTGTATATCGGGATTGTATTCTTTGAGCCTTCTTCCTACGCCTGTAATAGTGCCGCCTGTGCCTACACCCGCGACAAAATGCGTCAGTTTACCATCTGTCTGCTCCAAGATTTCTATACCTGTTGTATCGTAATGGGCACGCCAGTTATTTTCGTTTTCGTATTGGGATTTGAAAAAATACTTATCTGATTGTGCTTCATACCTTCGATCTACTTCTCGTAACGCTTCATCGTAGCCGAGGAGTGCATCGGTATAGATAATCTGAGCACCGTGTGAACTGATACGTTTTATGCGTTCTTCACTGGCATTGTCAGGAATCACGAGTTCAACTTTGTATCCGAGTGATGCACCAATCATTGCATAAGCGATTCCCGCATTGCCCGATGTGGAATCTAATATGACTTTCTCACGTGTAAGTTCTCCTGAAGCAATTGCCTCAGTTAGCATTCGTAAAACAGGTCGGTCTTTGATAGAACCACCGGGGTTATAGGTTTCCACTTTCGCGTAGATTTCTACATTCGGCAATTCATTAGCAAAAATATCAATTTTAGCGAGGGGTGTTTGTCCAATCAGTTGAAGTAGTGGATAGTCTGATAAATTCACTGTTGAACCAGTTTGGGAACTCATGTAGCGTTATGTACCCTACCTTTTATTATTTCAACCCGCTATCAGGAAGTTGCGAGTCGTTCACATATTAACCGTTTTATGTAAGATTTCGCGGCATCTCCTGTTAATTCTTCATCAAGGATAGGTTTAACCTCAAATTCTGCGAGTCTCACTGTCGGATTAAGTCCGTGTCGTGGTGGCAACCAATCCCGGAACGTATCAAAAAAAGCGCGTTGCGCTGCACGACCGTTTACATAAGGAAAATCTGCGGTAACGCGGCGAAATCGATCAGGTCCCTTTGCAAGTGCTTCAGTGTGATACTGCTGACAAAACTTTAGGTATTTTTCTTGAGCATAAGCCAGCGGTATGTCCTCAGGATAAAAACTAAATGTCTGTTCTCGGTACCGGGTGAAGTGCTGCAGCTCATCAAACTCAAAGATAAAATTGTAGGGTTCTGGAAAATAGGCATCCGGTGTTAGAAATCCGTCTGCTTTCGTTGATGTGCCCTCCCAGTCTCCCCCAAATTCATTGTAAAGTTCCATTAGCATATCGTAATAATCACCAAAATGCTCACGACTCGGTTTGTTACGAAGCCAATCAAACTGCGCGTGTCTTTCTGCTGTTGTCCCTAAAGCCTCTTCCACAAGTGCGATGATACCGACTTCTAACCGCATAAACGGAAAAACCGACTCTGTCTAAACAGATTCGGTTTCTAAATCTTTTAAGGAACGTTCCGCTAAAGGTGCTGTTAAGCTTGCAAGGTAGTCTCTGTCACGTTGTAAAGCCTCTAATTTGTTATCACCGTGCACAAATTCTACCTGAATGTAACCATCATAACCAGCACCGCTGAGAGTCTCAACGACCTTACTATAGTCAACAACACCCTCCGCGATTGCACATGCTTTTCCATTTTCGTCAAAGTTTTGCGCATGCACGTTCACCACATGAGGCGCGAGACGTTGTGCAGCCGTATGGGGTTCATCAGCGTCATATCGAGCAAGCGGCTGGTAGTAAGTTTTCAGAGAGGGTTGATTCGTAGTCTCAATTATCTCCAATATACTATCTACTGTGTCTGTCAGATGGTTATTGTGCATCTCCATGCCCAATTTTATGCTTCGGAAATTCGCCCACTGTGCTAAAGTGACCAACCGAAAAAAGATAAGTCGTTTATCTGCAGGAGCAATGGATTTTGAAGGACCTCCACCTGACCAGATTCTAATCAGATCAGTGCCGAGTTGGTGCGCAATTTTAAATGCTTCCTCTAAATGCTTTTGGTGGAAAGTCATCAAAGGATCAACGTAGGACCCAAAAGCAGAAATCTCCAATCTTTTTTGTTGTGCTAAATCTCGAATTTTTTCGATATACGCTTTATCGTATTCCGCTGGCATGTGCGGGGGTTTGCCCCAAACTTCAACGCCATCAAACCCGTTATCTGCCGCGATATCAATAACCTCTTCCAATGGTTTATCTTGAAAAGCGATGGAGCATAAACCTAATTTCATTGTTTTATCCCCATTTGTGTATTTTTATATAGATAGGATACCATAATTAAAGTGAGATTGCAAGCAAAGTTTGTTGTTTGAACAAACAATCAGCACACATGCCAAAGCGAACCCTGACAAAAAATAAGGCAGATACCCAAATCGGGTACCTGCCTGAAAATAAATATTTAAAGATTACCAGGGAACATAAACACTGGCACCATATCTTACGGAAGGAGTTCTGGTATCTTTGGCACTGACCCACCCATCTGCCATACAATATTCTATAGTATCGGATGGATCATAAGAATCCCACCAATCTTTGTCATCTGCATGTGTCCATATGGAGATGCGTCTTTGCCATTCACCATCGCCATCATTGTTCCCGTCGCGATCATTATCGTTTACCCAGTCATGGTTGAGTGTCGCATAGAGAGCGTATTGTCCCTCAAGCCAAGGATCCGTGACAGAACCGAGCATGGTGCATGCGGAAACAGAATGTCCGCTACTACTTTGCGTTGCTGAAGCAGTAGCATCACTCCAAATTTTCATAGAGTCACTATCACCTGCCCAACGATATAAGCTATAATTAGGATCATCCCCCCGGTCATCCGCGGAAGGCTCTTCCCATTCCGATACACCATCGTCGTTCGACCCTAACGTTATCGTCGTGATGCCAACAATGACACACGCGATGATAAGAAAAACCGTTACTTTTTTCATTATACTTTCTCCTTATTTTAAATCTAAACCTTATTTTAAATCTAAAAAAGTATACGGGTCAATGCCCGCATCTTTATATTCAATCACCTTTATATCGGATGGAATATCGTTTTCATAAATAGGGCCACGATTGTTACGTAGAAAGGACTCGGTTTCTGGAGAACCACTTATACGCGAAGCCCGTTTCCTTGTGCCAAAAGGTGTCCATTGAGTTTTCCATTTGACAATAAGCGTGTTTGGAAACGTAGGGTAGATTAATCCATTTTCCATGGTTGCACCGTGTGTGCGTTTACCTTGTTCCCATAACTTTATCTGGACACGAGCCATTAATTCTGAGTTTGCTGTGCGTGGATAATTCCAAAAGTTTGGATCTTCTCCCCACCCTGGCATATCCGCAGGCACTTTTGGATATGCTCCAAACCCATGAGGAGATACTTTCTCATCCGATTTCGCAGCGGCTTCTGATGGTATATCAGAAACCTGCTGTTTTCCCTCCGCTTCAGTGTTATTTTTTACTTCAGTGGAGAGTTTGTTAATAGATTTCTCTGCGGATTGCGTTGTGCCTTCCACAGAGACTTCGGCTGCCTGTTTCACCTTTCTGTTGGCCTTCGCTTTTTGGGCTGCTTCCCATTCGCGGGCAACTTCGGCTGCCTCTTGTTTATATGGTGCTGTGTCATATTGGTACCATAGATAACACGCACCAGCAATGATTATCAGCAACAGAATGCCGCCGATAATCCATTTGGTATAAAAAAATCCATGTATCATTTTATACCTCCTGTTGTGCCACACTTAGATGTGACGTTGATTGTTTATGGGTTTCCTCTGTGTGTTGGCTGGTACGCCAGGGATGTTTCCTACTTAAAAACAGAACGGGCATCCTCGGCGACCAAGCCAAAAGTCCAAAATTATATTTTAGAACAAGGATACCCATATTGAACTTTTGTTTTGGTCGTTATGATTATTATACAATATATGCCAGAGAAAGTCAAGCATAAATTTGGAAAAAATTGAAAATTAGTGAAAATTTGAAGAAATTGAAGAATTTTTGAAATATTTACATACCCTTGCTGTTTTCAAGGACAGAGCCATTCAATTCTCCAATAATCGCACATGCTATATCTGTTTTTTCTTGTAGGAGCGATCTCCGAATCGCGACAAAACACAATGATAGGCGGGAATCCAAATCAAGAAATCAACGGTATGAATACCTTTTTGGTATTCCCCGGGTATGAATCATGACGAATCATGTAGAATACCAAAAGCGTATTCTACCAAGCGCATTCGTCTTTAGGCATTCCCTGGAGTTCCCTCCTAACAATATAATTAATTGGGAGAAAATCTACAATTGAATAACCCTGGAATCCATATAATTCCACTTGATACAGCGTCTACAACATGATATTATTAAAACAATGAAATACAAAGGCTTTTTCATCACACTTGAAGGCGTAGAAGGTGCAGGCAAAACTACACAGATACACCGATTAGCAGATACGCTCGGTGACACTGTTCTCATTACGCGCGAACCGGGCGGCACACCGCTTTCAGAACAGATTCGAGATATTTTCTTGACCGCCTCTACTATGTCAGCAACAACAGAATTAATGCTGATTGCCGCTGCACGGGCACAGCACGTCACCGAACGTATCCTTCCCGCATTAGAAGCAGGACAAATCGTTATCTGTGACCGATTTAGTGATGCTACTATTGCTTATCAAGGCTATCGCAAAGGCATTGATTTAAAGCTAATAGAACAAGTTAACCACATTGCAACAGGTGGATTAACACCCGATGTTACTTTTCTTCTTGACCTACCCCCAGAAATTGGACTCCAACGCAAACGGGATTCAGATGAGCCACTGACTCGCCTTGAACATGAAACGCTTGCTTCTCACCAAAAAGTGAGAGACGGATATTTAGCAGTCGCCAAGGCTGAACCGCAACGTGTCCAGTTAATCGACGCACGACTTGATGCAAATACTATCCACAACCTTATTGTGAACGAATCAAAAAAAAGAATTCAGTTATTACAAACCTCTTGAAGACCAGAACATATCGGAATGTGTCTCATACATTAGAAAATGGAAAACGTAATACTCGGTCATCAAAATATTGTAACGCAACTTCAAAACGCAGTTGCCTCAGAACGCGTTGCTGGGGCGTATCTTTTTGCAGGCGTGCAAGGGATTGGCAAAGAGACTGTCGCACTCTACTTTGCAAATTTAATTCTGTGTGAACAAAGGACTGAAGAGGTTTCACCTTGTGGAGAATGCCGTGCATGTCGTAAGATAAAAAGCGGGAACCATCCAGACCTGCGGATAATCCGACCTGATGGCGCACAAATTAAGATTGACCAAATTCGCCAACTGCAACAGCAAATTTTTTATCAACCGCTTGAAGGACCACGGAAAATCTACATTTTAGCAAACACCGAAAAGATGAGTAATCCGAACAATCCCGCAGCAAATGCACTACTGAAAACACTTGAAGAACCCCCTGCTGCATCAACTTTAATCCTATTGACAGAGAACATTGAATCCATGCTTTTGACAATTCGATCGCGTTGTCAAATTTTGCCCTTTTATCCAATGCCGAATGAACAATTAACAGTAGCGTTAATGGATCATTTTTCTATAGATAAAGAAGCAGCTTCCACCGCTGCTGTTTTATCAGGCGGCATTGTAGGAAAAGCGATCACGCTTATTGAAGAAGGAATTTCTGAAACCGAAACGGTACCGGAAATTCTTGAAGAGACTGACCCGTTAGCAGCCTTCCGATTAGCAGAGCAATTTGTTGAAAAAGGTGTGGACAGTTTAGACGAATTGATAACGTGGTATCGCGATCTCCTTTTTTTACAGCAAGGCGCACCTGTAGAATTATTGACACACACCAACGCATTAGGTAAACTCCAAATACTCGTGCCACGTTACTCCCGAACACGACTTCAGCAAGCAATAAAGACCGTTTTTGAAACGAAGGAACTACTCAAAAGAACAAACGTTACCAAAATCTTTGTGCTTGAAATCATGTGTCTGAAGTTATTACAGGGCAAATGAAATTTGGTTTAGTTAGGTCTGTTCGTAGGTAGGGTAGAGCGTAGCCAAACCCATAACTGTCAATTTAGCGTTCCACCACCCGGTAGGAGCGTTTTGTAAACGCGCCAAACAAAGATGTCCAGTAAATTGTAAAATCTACAGGAGATGTAAGAAAGACATTCACGAGATTAAAAATCTATGTCAAACCTGATTGAGCATGCCCAAACATTAGAATCTAACGAAAACATAGCCGAAGCCATCCAAACCTACGCTGACATTATCCGTAGCGAAAACGATTCGGAGGTGTTTGCCTATGTGAACTTTCGCCTCGGACACATATACCAGGAATGGGGCGAACTTTTTGCAGCGCAACGGTTTTTCTCGCAGGCACACCAACTCGATCCAGAAAATACCGACATACGAGATGCGATTGACAATCTCAACCAACATTTTTCTGAAAATAGAGAACAGATTGCCGACCAGATGTCTCGTCAAAACAGCGATCAGATCGTTTCACTCTTTCGCATTGCAACAGGCATCAAACTGATAGCAATGGATAAACCTGTACAGGCGTATCCGTTAATGAAAAGCCGCACAAAGATTTTCCCAAACGCCGCTGTTGCAAAACACCTCCTTACTGATATTAGCATTACAAATGAGGAACGTAACTCTGCGATTGAATTTCTCATAGAAAGAGAATGGCTTGTCAATACTGGAGTTGAACTTTACACCATCGCTGATAGTGGATTATACGCTTTTTATAATGCGCTTGCCCAACTGCACATTGACAATTCCGCGCATTCAGAAGCCATCACTTGTTATGATCAAGCGTATTGGCTTGACGATTCGCAGCTTGCTCCGTTATATCAGAAGGTTATCTGCTATGCTGCGCTTGAGGCGTGGAATGAGGCAAGCGCAGCCATCACTGATCTCGCTGCTGAGCCACCAACAGAAATTGATCAAATAGCATATTACACCGCTGTCGCAGAAAGTTGTCATCATATTTATCAAAAAACCGATGCTGATTCTGACAAACAGAAGGTTATTGAGGCGTGTGAGGCAGTGTTGCGTTTGGACAAAAAAGATAAAGTGATTTCAAAACTCCTTGCCTCTTACGAAGATAAAAAAAGTTGGTGGCGGAGGTAATTATCTAAACAATGAAAACCAAACTATTTTCCACACTTTTAACACTACTTTTCTTCTCAACGCAATTTCTATTAAACACCTTTGCGGAAGACTACACACGATTGAATCTGCCAGAGGGCGCAAACGCGCGTCTTGGAAAAGGTGTCTTAAACGATATGCAGATTTCCCCAGATGGCACCAAGTTGGCAATAGCAAGTTCAATCGGGGTGTGGCTTTATGATATTAACACAGGTGACGAAACTGCTCTTCTTTCAGGGCATACGGATGCGGTTATGCATGTGGAATTCTCGCGTGACAGTAAAATGCTTGCCAGCAGCGCGAATGATAAAACGATTCGACTTTGGGATGTAAAAACTGGTGAAATTTTGCAGACGCTTTCCATTCCCAAAGGCACACTTTCTTCTCTAAAATTCTTACCTGATGGAAAAACGCTTGTAGGAGTGAATTGGCAAGGGATAGTTTTTCTTTGGAAGACTATCACAGGAGAACTGTTAAATACTTTCAGTCCAAAATACTCTACAATCAGAATCAAAGGTAGCGTTTGGACTCGTGTATTGGCTGGATTTGTTGACCGAATAGGTGTTGTTACCTTTGCTATCGGAAATAAGGATGGCACAATTAGCATCCAAAATGGGCAAACAGGTAAAGAAGTAATATCACTTAAACCTCGGACAGATGATTCCCAATTTTTCAAACTGGAGGGAGAACCAACTGTCCGCACTGTAAGACCCATGCCTATTGACGATAAAGAATACCACACGACTTATATGGATGATGGAACACCTTTTCCTATCCAATACCAGTTAGGACATCACAGCACAGGTTACTCAAGTCTTGAAGAACAACCCATAAAATGGTTGACCAAATTAGAGTTTTCTCCAGATGGAAAAACCCTTGTAGGTAGAAGGTCCTATCGAATCCCACATAAAAGAGGTTGGAGTGAATCCGGAGGTCCTATCGAAATCTGGGATTTTGAAACAGGTCAACAACTTGCAGCACTTCGATCAGACCGTGTTCAAAACGTAACGTTTTCAAATGACGGAAAGATCCTCGCTCTGGCGGGGTATGGTGGATGTGTTATATGGGACCTTACAACCTACCGTGAAATTGCTACGTTCCCTGATGCAGAGACCTTAACATTTGCAGGTGACGAAAGAACACTCGTTCTTATTAACAAAAACAGTTATACGCTATGGGATATTAGTACTCACCGTGAAATTGCCAAATTCAATCCTATTTTTGAGGAGTTAAAACCTTTCCCAGAACGTTTCGTGTTATCACAAGACGGTGCAATCCTTGCCACAGCAAATGAACACGGTATAGTAAATGTGTGGCAGACACAGACTGATAAACCATTGCTTACACTCACTTCAGGCTATACAAAACCACTCGCGGCGTTGGTGTTCTCACATGATGGCAAGACACTCGCAAGCGGCGATATAACTGGCAATATTCAACTTTGGGATACAAATAAACACAGGAAACGGATGACGATTAAGACAGATAACAATTATATCCGTATGTTGGCATTCGCAAAGACCAACAAAACACTTCTTAGTGAGAGTAGAGGCAATATCACAGCGTGGGATATTCCCTCTGGAATGCAGGAAAACGCTTATACGATACCAGACGCATTAGGCGGAAGCATTTCTGCTTCATTTAAAGATGGCACAAGACTTACCCGTAAAAAGGTTGGTGCTTTTACGCCAAATAGTGAAAAACTGGTTATTCAAACAAAAAATGGAACAGAGATATGGGATATTCTGAATGCCAAAAATCTAAGTACCTCTACAAAGATTAGAAAGTATTGGACGACACCAGCATTTGATGGAAAAATGCTGGCAACAGCAAGCGGTAATGCGACGAGATTGTGGAATACGAATACTGATGAAGAAGTTGCCACACTTCAAACTCCTAAAGGCTTTATAGATGGGGCTTTAGAAACATTTAACTCTCGTAACTTTAATGTTTATTCGTTAGCCTTCACTCCTGACGGTAAAACCCTTGCTGTTGGGACGGGAAATAAGGAAATTCATTTGTGGGATGTTACCACCCGGCAACTCATCAAAACCATCAGCGGACATCAACATACAGTCTGTGAATTAGCATTCTCACCGGATGGTACTATTCTCGCCAGTGGAGATACAGGCGGGAAAATTCATTTATGGGAATTTGCCACCCGCCGCCATCTCAAAACTTATGAAACCACTAAAGGTTTTATCCATAAACTGGCATTTTCACCGGATGGAAAGACACTTGCAAGTATGAACGAAAGCAGCTATAGACAAGACGGAACTATTTTTTTGTGGAATGTCCCATCTAAATAATAGTATTTGAAACTAAACATATCTGCGCAGCACAAACCAGTTGACTAACAACCTAAAATTAGGTAAAGTATTATAAAAGAAGACGTGGAGAGAAAAATGAAACCACTCCTAATATTTTGCTTAGCGGCATTACTGCTCGGATGTGGTCTAAAAAGCATTCCATATTCACAAAAAACAGATGTCTCTGAACCGAATAAGGCTGCCCTATCACATTACAATTGGGGATTGGCGTATGCCAAACAAGGTGATCTTGCACAAGCTGTCACTGAGTTCAAGTTGGCAATCCACAATGAGCCGGGTTGGGCAATTCCTTATTTCAATCTCGGTGCAGTGTATGGGAATATGGGGGACGTTAAACAGGCTATCAGTGCGTGGGAACGTGCAACACAACTGGATACTGATTTCGCAAAGGCATATTATAACCTTGCTATTGCGTATTCACTGCGAGCAGAAGAATCTATAGAAGTTGGATCGCAAGTTGCGGATATTGAAAGATCAATCGCATCTTTACGCGAGGCGATTCGGGTAGATAAGGAAGTACTTTCTGCTGCAAAAACAGAACCAGCATTTGACAAAATTCGTGAGTTGCCAGAGTATAAAGAACTGCTCCAAACCTCTGAACCGAAACAGTGATACCTCACGTTACATCTCCTGGTGACTTTCACAACCAATGCGCCACTGAACTATCTTGTTGCTGACCGTAGAAAAGGAGTATGAAATATGTCCTATACTAATGATAACTTACCAATTGACAAAATATTGTGCGGGGATAATCTGGAACTCATTAGACAATTGCCTGATTGTTGTATCCAATTGGTGATTACCTCGCCTCCTTATTTCCAGCAGCGCGATTACGGCGGCGGAATGGGAAATGAAAGTAGTGTCAATGAGTACATTGATACGCTACTTCGTCTCTTTCACGAGTGTGTGCGTGTTGTGAGAGATGATGGCAGTATAGTTTTTAATATTGGCGACAAGTATCAGGACAGTAGCTTACTTCTGGTTCCATATCGTTTCGCGCTTGCCGCTACGGATACTGGATTGGTTAAACTTGTAAATGAAATTACATGGGTTAAAAGAAATCCAACCCCGCGCCAGTTTAGCCGCCGCCTTGTCAGTAGTACTGAGCCGTTCTTTCATTTCGTCAAATCAGATAACTATTTCTACGACCCCAAAGCTTTCATGGCAGAATCGCATGCTTCACAACCCTTAAAAAAGAAAACTAAGACCAACATTGGACAGCGATATTTTGAGCTTATTGATGAATCCGAGCTATCTGAAACAGAAAAATCAGCTGCTCGGCTCGAACTTGCAGAGGTTATTCAAGAAGTAAAACGTGGCAAAACGCAAAGTTTTCGGATGAAAATTCGCGGAATCCATGCTGCTCCATTCGGTGGACAGGAAGGAGGTCGCACATTACAGCTAAAAAATAAAGGGTTTACAATCATTAGAATTCACGGCAATAAACTCAAGCGAGATGTAATTAAGACTGATGACGTGATTGAAATTCCAGATGTGATTGAGACACCCGTTGCTACCCTTAAAGGAAATAAACATCCAGCAATCTATCCAGTGGAAGTAGTGGAGGAGTTTTTACATCTCCTCACACCCATTAATGCATTGGTTCTCGATCCGTTTATGGGTTCTGGCTCAACCGCAGTTGCTTGCAAAAACCTGGGTAGACATTATATCGGCTATGATATTAATACTGAGTACTGTAAAGATGCCCGACAGCGTGTTGATAACACTCCGATTGCAATGCAACGTTTGTTTGAGGGAACACAGTGAACAACATACGTGCAATTTTGGAAGATGCTTATCGTTTGGCATCAAAGCATGATCTTCAACCAGGACTTTCGGAGATCCAAAGAAATTGGGTTGAAACAATCATCGAAAAGGCGGAATCTCAGAAAGCAGTTCTTACAGTCCTAATTACATCGCTAGTCAGAAAGATCGATACCCCGACCCAAGATGTTCGCTATCATCTAAAAGAACTTCCAAATGGTTATTCGGGAAGAGGGTTGGACACCGATTACATAACACCCTTCATGAAAGAGAAATTTAGACGGTTTGCTATGGCAGAAAGTGGATGGTTGACACACACTCTTAGGCAACATCAGCCCTATATGTTGGAGTATCCTGGTCAGATAAAGGATAAAACTGTGAAAGATGCCTTTCTTCTAATTCTCAATGATATTGAGGAAAATAAAGCGGATCCAAAAAAATATCTACGAGCGATTTTTTCTTCCCTAATTACGTTGATGGAAGAATCACAGACGAGTTTCGACTTTCTGAAAGAAGCACAACAAACAGAGACAGTAACGATCGAAAAAATAGTCGATCTTCTAAGATGTCACTTTTCGCGCGACTATGGCGTTGCTGGTGCCTCACGTCTTCCTGTGTTGGCAGTTTATTCTGCTTATGAGATGCTTATGGGGATTGAACGATATGAAGGTAAAACGCTCTCGCGATTGAAGAGCCATACCACAGCGGATACCAAATCTCGCGGAATAGGAGATATTGAGGTCTTGAACGAGAATATTTTTTTTGAGGGAGTCGAAATCAAACATAAGAAACCCATTTCGCTAGAGATTGTTGAAGATGCTTATCAAAAATTTGCAAAGACCCCTGTTTGTCGTTACTATCTACTTACCACAGCAGAGCCGAACGTTGAGGATATTGACTCGGTAGGCGAATTGGTTAGTGAAATTCACACGCAGCATGGTTGTGAAGTGATTGTTAACGGGATTCTTCCATCATTAAAATATTACTTGCGCTTGTTAAGCAATCCCAAACTTTTTATAGAACGCTATTCTGAAAACCTCCAATTAGATTTTAATCAGAATACAGACATCAAAGAAATTCACTTGCGCTACTGGGAAGACCTGTTAAAGTATTTGTTAGGAAACAATCCACAAGCTGCTAAACCGAAACAGTGATACCCCACGTTACATCCCATGGCACGCTATACAAACCTTTCATCTGAAGAACTCGCGGATATAGTGTCACATTACGCAATCGGCACACCAGTAAAGTTTGAGGAAATTCCGGGTGGATTTGGAAACAGCAACTTTAAGTTGACAACAACAGATGGCACGTTTCTCCTAAAAATATGTGATGAAAAGAATCTAAAAGAACTTCATAAGCAAATTGCTCTCTTGGAACACCTTTGCCAGCATGCCTACCCGACAGTGTATCCAATTTTACAGAAAAATGGTGATGCGCTCAATCTAACTTCAAACTACCGCGTGATGCTCTATCCGTTTTTGGATGGACAAACACCGCAGCCTTCGCAACGCGTGTTGGCACAAATTGGTGAAGCATTAGCAAAGTTACATCGCATTCCACCACTACCTGAACTTTCAAAATTTCCGATGGGAATTACACAAATAACACCTTTTCTCAAAGATGTCCAAAACACACGATTTGCCACACATCCGTTTGTAATATGGTTAAAATCCGAACTTGAATGGATCAAACCTGAATTAGACAAATCTTTGCCCATAGGACTTTTGCATGGCGATCTGTTTTTAGACAACACCCTTTTCGATGGTGACCAGATGGTAGCAGTCCTTGACTTTGAGGAGGGATGTCACGATACTTTGCTAATTGACATCGGAATGACGATTATTGGGTGTTGTTACACACCAGAACATCAGTTGAATATTGCTTTGGTACACGGTTTATTGGATGCTTACAATGCATCACGTCCTTTGACAGATGACGAATGGGACAACTTGGATAGTTTTGTTTACTATGCAGCGCTTGCGATAGCGTTCTGGCGATTTAGACAGTTCAATATCCGCCATCCAGATGCACATCGCGCCGATACGTATCACGAGATGATTACCCGCAGCGCGAATTGGCAGTCAATACATCTGTAAATTACTTGACGAATTCTTAAATGAGATTGCGAAACATCAATATACACATCGCACCTACAAAAATATGTCTTTAATAAACCTTCAACATGTCACTAAACTGTACGACCCAGACTTAATTTTGGATGATATTTCAGCCACAATAGTGCATGGAGACCGAATTGGGTTAATTGGCCGTAACGGATCTGGAAAAACAACGTTACTTAAAATTATAGGCGGTACCCTGACTGATTTTAAAGGGGATGTCGTTTTAGCCAGCGGGTTGCGCATTGGATATCTGAGCCAAGAACCGGACTTAGAACGTGATTGCACGTTACGTCAGGAAATGCTCACGGTTTTTGAAGAACGGCTTGCCCTTGAAGATAAAATGCTCATGCTTGCAGAGGAGATGGAGACTCAAGAGACGTCACATCTCCTACAGCAGTACGCCCGTATTCATGAACGGCATGAACGACTCGGTGGTTACGACTATGAACACCGGATAAATCGCGTACTCGGTGGATTAGGTTTTAGTGAACAAGACTTCAACTTACCAGTCCGTGTCCTCAGTGGCGGTCAAAAAAGTCGGGCAACGTTAGCAAAACTACTCCTTGAAGAACCTGATCTCTTACTCCTTGACGAACCGACGAATCACCTTGACATTAACGGAATTGAATGGCTGGAAAATTATCTTAATACCGAATACAAAGGTGCTGTTCTGGTTGTATCTCACGATAGGTATTTTTTAGATAAGGTCGTCCGAAAAGTATGGGAGTTGGATGAACACAAAATAAACATTTGTCGCGGGAATTACTCAAAATCCTGTGAAATGAAAGCAATTGAGCGATTAGTTGGCGAAAGAGCATTCAAAGAACAACAAATGTTTATTGCAAATGAAGAAAAATTTATTGAACGCAATATAGCTGGACAACGAACCCGTGAGGCACAAGGAAGACGCAAAAGATTAGAGCGGTTGGAGAAAGTAGAAAAACCAAAATCCGATGCACCGACATTAAAACTCAATTTTACACCTGGAACCCGTGAAGGTGATGACATTCTGCGATGTCAGGGTGTTAGTAAGCAATTTGGCGATAAGGTGTTATTCACAGACCTGAATTTTGAGGTGTATCGCGGTGATATAATTGGTATTTTTGGTCCAAACGGCACCGGGAAAACAACATTTTTTCGTATGATTTTGGGAGAAGAACAGCCAACACAAGGCAACCTATGGGTCGGTCCCAATCTCAAACTTGGATATTATACACAAGAATTAGAAGGTCTTAATTTAGATAAAGAAATAATTGAAGAGATTTGGGGACTTTGCCCACAACTGACACAGACGGAAGTCCGTAGTTATTTAGCAAAGTTGCTCTTTCGTGGGAATGATGTATTCAAACAGATTGGGAACTTGAGTGGTGGAGAACAAAGCCGTGTTCAACTGGCGAAGTTGCTATTAAAAAATGCTAATGTTCTTTTACTTGATGAACCGACAAACCATCTGGATATTCCAGCACGCGAGGCACTTGAGAAGGCACTTGCCGAATATCCAGCAACGATGTTCATTATCTCTCATGACCGCTATCTTTTGAATAGTTTAGCGACCAAACTGTTAATTTTTGATGCTACAAAAGAGGAGACAAAAGCCCATTTCTTTGAAGGCACTTACGCCAAATATGAAGCAGAACAACAGAAGCAAGTTGTTGATACAGAACAGGAACACGAAGAAAATCAACAGCAACATAAAAATGTCCAAGACGATACAACAACGAAACGGACTAAGTCAAAATCCAAGCGAAAACGAAAAATGAAGGCACAACGTTTGGTTGGAAGCAATTGAAATTCAAATAATTTCCAATAAAAAACCTCTATTTTACAACTTTTATTTGACATTCACGGAAAATTAATATATAATTTACGTCGTATACGACGGAATATACCTCTAACATAGGACGTATTTAGAGATGTCAGAAAACCCGGAGTTCAATCAAGAGATTGATGTTGTGATGCGTGTGATGCATCATGCACAAGCGGCTGTCAAATCCAGGTTTATTCAGGAAGTAGTCCCCAATCGATTGACAATTGTACAGTTCAACGCCTTGCAGCACCTTCATTGGTATGGTCGTGAATCTGGTATGTATGTAAGTGAGTTAGGAGAACATTTAGGTCTTGCTCATAATACAGTATCAGGTTTAGTTGGTCGGCTTGAAAAGCATGGTTGGGTTGTCCGTCGTAAATGTGATGAAGATCGGAGGCGTGCCCGCATTCAACTGACACCGCAATCAGAAGAGCTTTTCCGAGAACGAGTGAAACATGCGACAGACTTTTGGCAAAATACCTTTGGTCAACTCTCCCTTGAAGAACGTGAAAATCTGATTGGAAGTCTGAAAAAGTTGAAACAGGTGATGGCAAAACCAGTGTGGCCAAGTTATGCACAGTTACATCCACGCGATGCTGATCACTTGCGGGAGAAATTTGAAACAGAACTTGACGAACTTGCACAAGCAAAACTAAAACTCGTCGGGATTCGGTTAATTCTCGCACAAATCGCTGAGAGTCGGAATGAGCATGAACTTGCAGCATACCTGAACCAAGCCGCCTCTGAAGAGATCAAACATACAAACCAATTGTTCGCCCTACTCGGTCATGGTGAAAATTTTGACAGACTCCTCTCAGCACTTGTTGATGAAGACAAGGTTGTTTATGAAGAGTTATTAGCGTTACTTGATGATGCCCCATGTGAAGAAGAGGATGAGGAATTAGTCCTCCTCCAACAAATGCTTCAAGATAGCCATAGATATAAACGATGGTTTCGCAGTGTCCACAAACAAAAAAATCGGTGACTTCTATTCTATCAATGGCCCCCTGAGTTTCAGGTCCGGTCAATGACAATTAAGAGGAGAACATGCAGTCCCAAAGCCCTGAAAGTATCCCTCCAGCTTGTAATGATGATGCCCAACTGATTGAGCAATTTCAGAGTGGCGATACAACAGTATTTGATACGCTGTTTACTCGTTACCAGAAACGCACCTATCGGTTAGTTCTGCGTTTTGTTCCTAATCATGAAGATGCCCTTGATATTACGCAAGATGCGTTTATTCGCGCTTACCAAGGATTGGGCGATTTCAAGAGTCAATGCCAGTTCTATAGTTGGCTTTACCGAATTACAGTCAATCTCTGCATTGATTTTTTACGGAAGAAAGCGCGTTCGGAAGTCATGGTATATGAATCCGATGAATCTGACGAATTACCGATGGCTAATTTTCCTGATTTACGGTCAGATTCCCCTGCTAAGGCTGCCGAAAATAAAGAACTCAGAGTCCAAATTCGGAAGGCGATTCGTCAGTTGCCGCCGAAGCAACGGCAAATTTTTATCCTACGCCACTGGGATGGACTATCCCTAAAAGATATAGCGACTGAGGTTGGCAGATCGGATGGAACAGTCAAAGCGCACTTGTTCCATGCACATCGTAATCTCCGCAAGCATCTGCGTTCTTACCTGAAGGAATCAGATGTTTAAATATTAGGGTAAAAGGACATTATGTCCCTATTCTTCTAACCTGCCATGTTAATCCAAAGGCATGGATGGTTAGAAGAAATCCGCCCTCTTTTCCCTCCTTGAATTTTTAGTGTTTACTGTCCAAATTTTAAACCTCAACTGTTATTGTTTGGACAGTTGAATCTTCTATCACAAGCAAGAATCCCAGTTGTTTCACAATCTCGGCATTGGCACGAAATTTGCTCTCCTATAACAGATATTTCTGAGAACCCAATTACAAAAACTTGCAAATTTCAAGGAGATAAAGTGAAACATATTCAAACCGTGTTCAGGATAACATTACTATTCAGTCTAATTCTACTTACTATAAATGCTTGGGGAGAACCGTATATTTCCTTCACTTCTAACCGCACAGGAAATTACGACATCTACATTATTGATATGAACGGAGAGAATCTACGCAATCTAACAAATCATCCCGCAACCGATTGTTGTGCAACGTGGGCACCAGATGGTCGTTCCTTTGCCTTTGTATCATACCGGCATGGAAAAGGGGACATCTATATCATGAAAGTTGGTGGAACTGAACCGCGCCGATTAACAAACCATCCAGAGCGAGATGCAGCTCCTGCTTGGTCACCTGATGGAAAACAGATCGCTTTTCAATCCAGAAGAACAGGAGAAAATCATATCTACATAATAGATATCAATGGTAAGAATCTACAAAGATTGACCAAACAAGGAATTAATTCATCCCCGGCATGGTCTCCAGATGGGAAATTTATTGCATTCGTTTCCAATCAGAATAAATGGGGTGATGTCTATATGATGGATTCAGATGGAAAACAGATCAGACGCATTAAAAACCAACATGGCGGTGGGTCTCGATCTCCTGCGTGGTCGCCTGATGGGCAACAAATTGCCTTTGATATTGCCAGACAGGGAAACGGAATCTTCATTATGGATGTAGATGGAGGAAACGCCCACCGCATGTCACCGCCTTTGAATTGGAGTTACAATCCTGCGTGGTCCCCAGACGGTAAGTGGATTGCCTTTGATGCAGAGATTGAAAATCCTTGGGGAAACCCGAATGTGCCACTAAATATTTATATTGTCTCAGTTAAAAGTGGCAAGCGGCAACAAATCACACATCATCCAAAAAAGGATCGTGAACCTGCATGGGTGCCAGAAGGTTTTTTCTCCGTTTCTCCTACCACAAACACCAAAACAACACTTTGGGGTAAATTGAAGCAAACCGGACGTGCAACGCGATGAGGAGATTTCAGCGTTGTATTCATACAAATACGTTGTAATCATGTAATACTATTTCTAAATGATGATTTTCATTAGACATTATTAATGATTTAATCGGAAGTGTCTGATAACGCCAAGACCGAAATATAGGCAAAAGCGAATGAGTTGTAGGTCGGGTAGAGCGGAGCGAAACCCATAGGTGTCAAATTAGCGTCTTATCTTTCTTGTGGGAGGGCTTTGGTAAGCCCGATTTACACTACCTGCGTTTGTAGTCGCGCAATTCATTGCGCCTCTTACATTTGGATGTTGATTCAGCCTTAGCCCAGCGGGGCGAAATGTGTGTAGCAGATTTTAAACATAATCATATTCTCAACTAAAAGGACACCCAATGAAACTATTTGATACCGTTGCACTTATGGAAGACCTACCAATTGAAAACTGAAAGCCAACAACTGAAAACTATATTCCTGCAAACTTATTGTAAATATATTGGATATCTATTGTTCCTAACACCACAAAAACTTCTGATCACTACACAGAATCCGCTATAATATCAGTATGAAAAATAAAACCGATTCCCAAATACAAAAACAACCAGACACACTTGAAAATCGTAAAAACTATCCAAATGCAAAGACGACTTCGCAAAACTTATCATCATAAAATATTTACAGCAAAAGTAAGTCATGACTTCTCAAGACAGATTAGAAAAAACAAAAATAATTACATGATAAGAAAAACACCTATAAACCCATACAGAGATTGGGTTTATAGCCAATTTAGAAAATATACCGTGGTATAAAAAAGTATACCGTACGGTATACTTTTTAGTAGGAATGATCTCCGAATCGAGACCCGCATCTATAGAAACGATCTCCGAATCATGACTTAACGACCCGAACAAATAAAATCTAAGAATTAAACGCCTTTGTGGAAAGAACAAAGACATTCAATTGCCACAAAACATCTTTGTAGGAGAGGTTTGTAACCCCGATTTCTTTGTAGGAGCGATCTCCGAATCGCGACGAAAACATTGGGGTCGGAAATCGGAGTTCCCTCCTACAATATAATTAATTGGGAGAAACTCGACAATTGAATGGCTCTGTGGTAAAAACAACAAATATTGCCATAACACCATAAATATGTTAAAATTACCATAAATTAGTCCAAAAGAGTCCAGCAAAAGATGGAAAATGCCTTTAAAAAAGCCGCAATCGTATTCATCGTATTTATTGTCATTTTGGTTGGAATCTTAATCGTTGTCATCCAACGTTATACACAATACGGTTCAATCCCAGATACGATGCAGATGGTTGACTTCCAAGGTATTCTCGTGGCATTTTTAGGCGCAGCTATCCTGAGTCTGATGAGTGTTGTTCTCACCTTCAATTTGGCACGGGCATGGGTAAAGGAGCAACCGGAATTGGCTGAACGAATCTTTCGGCACGCTTTAATAATCAATCTCAGTCTTATCATCATATTTGGTGGTTTGGCGGGTGGAATTATTATTTTACGGACTTTATGGACAATTGGCTACTTTTAGTTTGCATTTATGTTAAAAATGTGATATAATATCATAATTAATATTTTCACGAAATATTCCGACACTGTTTTAGCAAGTGTCCGTATTTTGTAAGGATTGGTTTATTGAATACAAGTTCACGTAATGTCCGGTAAATTTTAGCCACGTGCGGTAAGGGTTCTTGATTTGTTGACAAAGCCCTACTTATTTGTAGCCTGCACAACCGCTAATTGATTACCCAGCAACAACTTGGAGGTGTGAAAAATACACTATAGAGGCAGACGTACGCAGAAACCGCGAGAAAGAAAAAGTCGTTCGAATTACCAGATTCGAGCCAAAGAGATTTTACTCATTGACCATGAAAACAAGCAAGTCGGTGTGATGACCCCGCGCGAAGCGATGGAACGTGCTGAAGAAGTCGGATTGGACTTGGTCGAAGTTTCTCCAAATGCTGATCCACCCGTTTGCAAAATAATGGACTTCGGGAAGTATCAGTACGAAAAGAATAAACGTGAGCGGGAGGCTCGAAAGAAGCAAACAAAGATTGTTCTGAAAGAAATTCAATTTCGTCCAGATACAGCAGAACATGACTATCAATTCAAGAAACGTCACGTTGAAGACTTCTTGAAAAATGGGTGGAAGGTCCGAGCCACAGTCCGTTTCCGAGGTAGGGAGATGTTGCATACGGAGTTAGGCAAAAACATGCTCGCCCGATTGGAAGAGGATGTCGCTGAGATTGGAGAAGTTGAACAACCTCCTAAAATGGAAACACGCACCATGTCAATGCTCTTAACGCCGAAATCTTCATAACGAAAGATTCTCCGCAAGTATTTGACAAATCGTGCTTCTTTTACGATTTGACGGCTTTTTGAAGGGGAGTTATTGTTTGCGAGGAGACCGTGATTCTCCTTGTTGATTTTGTGCGTTTACGCCTACTCTCACTTAACAGAACACCTTTCAAAATTAGTACGAATAAGCCACCAACAGAAGGATATTATAATGCCGAAAATTAAAACACATAAAGGCGCAGCAAAACGTTTTAAATTTACTGCAAAAGGCAAGATTCGCCGCAAGCGAGCGTATGCCGGACACCTTTTTATCTCAAAATCAGCGAAACGGAAACGCCGCTTAAGACAAAGCACGCTGGTAGACCCAAGTAATGAAAAACGTTTGAAACGTCTAATTTATTAGGAGTTCAGAATGGCACGAGTAAAAACAGGGAATGTCCGTCGAAAGCGGCGGAAACGGATGCTGAAGCATTCCAAAGGGTATCGCGGTGGACGTAACAACCTAAGACGTACCGCTATGGAGGCGGTTGAAAAAGGTTGGAATCACGCTTATGCACACAGACGTGCAAGAAAACGCGACTTTAGACGACTTTGGATCATGCGTATTAATGCCGCAGCAAGACTACACGGACTCACATACAGTAAATTCATCCACGGACTAAAAACTGCCGGGGTTGAGTTGGATAGAAAAGTCCTTGCCGATATTGCTGTGCATGATGCAGCAGGATTTGAACAACTTGCTGCCCTCGCAAAAGGGTAGTTAAAACCGATTGAAGGTGCTTGTAGGAGCGATCTCCGAATCGCGCCTTAAACCACAAAATTTGACAAACAATACACTATTAGACGGCGATGAAGGGACACAGTAGGAAGTTGAGACCTCTCAACAAGAGAGACCACGCCATCGGTTGGAAGCGTGGTTTTGAGAGCAACTGCCGAATTTCATCCTGAAGCCAATAAATAATGAAGCGGGCAGATTTCAAAGTCTGTCAAGCGGGGTGGTACCGCGGAAGTAGATGCCTATCGCTTTCGTCCCCAGAAGGATTAACCTTTATGGAGCGAAGTGATGGGTATTTTTGTTGATAGCAATACTATATAGATACGTTCCAATTCAGTTAAGTAGACAGAACTCCTTCTTGTAGAAGCGAGCTCCAGCTCGCGACAAGGACAACACACATTGGTATTGATCAACAATAGAATGAAATAGAGGCAACTATGAAAACAGAATTAGAAGCGATTCAAGCAGAAGCACTTGAAGCATTGAAAGCGGCAAAATCATCAGACGCGCTTGAATCGCTCAGAATAGCGTATTTCGGACGTAAAGGGAAATTGACAGATGTTATGAAAGGCATGGGACAACTTTCTAATGAGGAGCGTCCGATAATTGGAAAACTCGCCAATGATGTGCGTGCCACGCTAACCGAAGCATTTGAAGCAGCAAAGAATTCGCTGAATAACCAGCAACAAGAACAGCAGCTGGAAACAGAATCTATTGACATCACGCTTCCCGGACGAAAACCAGCGTATGGAAAAGCGCATCCGGTGATGCAAACCTTAGAACGGATTGAAGCGATCTTCACGCAAATGGGTTTTCAGGTGGTCACAGGACCGGAAGTAGAGACAGAGCATTACAATTTTGACGCACTCAATACACCTCCCGACCATCCCGCGCGGGATCTACATGACACATTCTACCTAACGGATGGACATCTGTTACGCACCCACACATCACCTGTGCAAATTCGCGCAATGGAGAACCAGAAACCGCC
>JAPPCZ010000033.1 GCA_028824685.1 Candidatus Poribacteria bacterium | reverse complement strand
AAAAATATAAGTCCTATCTGAATATGAGTAACTGCGTTAGTCCCGTAGGGACGATATGTTTATAGCAACGGTTGTGCTATCTGTCTTTAGTCCCGTAGGGACGATATGTTTATCTTTTTATGTCGTTCCTACCAAATCAACGGTATGAATGCCATTTAGGCATTCCCCGGAACTCAAGAGAGGGTGGACGACATTTTTCTATAAACATTCCGTCCCTACGGGACTAAAGATACGGACAAGAAACTACTATACAACATTAACGGAATAGTCCAAAAGCATTGAAATTTTGAAAACTGAATAACCCTGAGTGAAAGACTTGTCCTTTTAATACGTTTTGCGGTATAATGAAGTATGGAATGTCTTTACGATTGCTTATATTGCACAGTCCAAAAGGTAAAAGGATGACCAAGAAATGACGATATCTAAACGTTTTAGCCCCGATTATTGCTCACATTTTAAGACAAATAAGGCAGCATTGAATTTGATAATATGCTTTTTCTTTATGTTTGTTACGACCGTTAACTTATTCGCAGCAAATCACACCGCTTCACCCGATGTAGAAAAAATCATTAAACATATTGATCAGCTTTATCGCAGTAAAACAAGTCATGCCGACATGGAGATGCATATCGTCACCCCACACTACGAACGCACATTAAAGATGCTGATTTGGACAAAAGGGACGGACAAAACTTTTATCCGAATTACCGCGCCAAAGAAAGAACAAGGAGTCGCAACACTACGCATCGGAAACGAAATGTGGAACTATCTGCCGAAGGTAAACAAGACGATGAAGATTTCACCATCAATGATGATGGGGTCGTGGATGGGGTCTGATTTCACGAATGACGATTTAGTCAAGGAATCGTCAATGCTTGACGATTACACATACCAACTGATTACACCGGAAGACGCTTCTGCCGATCTGCTCTATGTTCAGCTAATACCGAAGGAAGATTCTGCAATCGTTTGGGGAAAGATTATTGCAGCAGTCCAAGCCAAAGATTATATGCCGGTGTGGCAGCATTTCTATGATGAAAAAGGAAAATTGATGCGTGTCTTAAATTTCAAAGAGATAAAAAAGTTTGGACGCAAAACCGTTCCTTCTGTGATGGAAATGATTCCGCAAAACAAAGAAGGACACAAAACGGTCGTTCGTTGGTTAACTGCTACATTTGACACAAACGTTGACGATAAAATCTTCACACGCAGAAATCTGCAAAAAAGAAGATAATCTGTTTTTTAATAAGGAATCCCAGATGGTTTTTACAATAAAACGCAATTCCACATGCAACAAGATAAAAGAACATACATTTATCTACCTAATCTGTCTCTTTTTAAGTCTAATTTTTACCTCCTCAATCCAAGCACAACAGACAAACCTCACCAAAAAATTCGGTATTGGATCTCAGGGAGCCACACCTGCATTTGGTGGCATGAGTTTTCGTTATAACGGACTGGCGCCTGTATACCTGCAAACTGTCGGGCGTTTCATTCTCAATGATCAGGATGGAGACCACATGTTAGGTGCAGGGGTTTCGTATGCCATATTCGAACACCGAGGCAAGTGGAACGAGGCTCGGCTATATTTCACATTAGAAGGTGGTTGGCGCTATAAAACACAAACGGATCTTGAGAAAGAAATTACCAAAACCACCACACTGGCAGCTGGAATATCTTTTGGAGGCGAACTTGTGTTTTCACTTGGCGGGATTCCGCTTGGCTTAAACCTTAGTATCGGTCAAGGGATTGGAACAGAAAACGATAATTCTCAATCTAAGGGGATTGCAGGTGTTTACGTAGGAGCGGGCATACATGCCTATTTTTAGAATTTTACTTCAGTGTTGCTTTTCCATATTTATTTTCGGTATATTCCTATTGGGATGCTCCAGGGTACCCAGCGGACAGATTAAACAGACAGCACCCGTTCCCGTTGTAGCGGTCTCGTTTGAACAGCACGAGGTCATCACAGGGACCACAAAACATCAGACCATTTTGACAGGGTTTCTTTTGGGTGGTCCTATAGCGGAACTTGCTGTTGTGAACATTGATGAAAACAATGCGCGTCGTTTGCGTATCTATGCGTTTAGTGAGGACGCTTGGGTGTCAAAACTTGAGACTACACTGCGTCCAGATGTGCTGTTCGTTGACATGGCAACTATTGGTGGAGACGACAGACTTATCACCTACGAGCATGGTCGCCTCAACTGGTTTAATCCTGACTCGGGGTCAGAACACACATTAATAAACATCACTACCAACTACAACGCGACAGATGCAAGTGTAATCCCTCATGTTGATATCACCCGCGACCTAAATGGAGATGGACTTGATGACATAGTTGTACCAGACATTGATGGTTTCTGGATAGCCACGCAATTGGACAACGGTTCATTTTCCGAACCGGTAAAACTCGGACCGCCAGACCCTTTCCTTAACAAATTTGCCATGGATGAATCCCGCAGCTACCGCGAGGTAGGAATAAACGCTTTGACGGTTTTCTGGTACCTGAGTCGTTTGCATCAAATGGACTACGACCGTGACGGACGCACCGACCTTGTGTTCTGGAACCTTGACCATTTTGATGTTTATCGCCAAGACGCAAGCGGAATGTTTTCTACAGTGCCTGAAACCTTTACTATTGATGTGCCATTTGACACGGACGGCGCCTATTCAATCGCCTTCGGATTCAGTGGAGAAAACATGTTCGCGCTTATCTCTGGTTTCAGAGAAAATACCAAACGAAGAGTACTATACACATTCCGAGATATGAACGGGAACGGGGTTGCTGATATGGTAATCCTTACACTGGAGGGAAGGAGTCTCGGCAAACAGCGAAGCCGATACGAAGTCCATTTCGGCACGCCAACTCCTAACGGAACGGTATTCGCACAAGATGTCAGCGTTACGATTCAGCCGCGAGGTGCCGCTGGAGCATTACTACCTTGGGGTTATTCGTCTCAATGGTTGCAGGATTTTGATGGAGATGAAGATGTTGAGATGCTGTTCAGAGACGTAAAAACCGGACTCGGTGGGATGACCCGTGCGATGGTCGGCAGTTCCATCGCGATAGATATTGAATTATATCAGATGAAAGACGGTGTATACCCCAAAAAGCCTGCTACCAAGCGTAAAATCAGACCGAAGTTTGACCTATTCGAGAAAAAAAGGGTATTCTTTCCAGCAGTCTTGTTGGGTGATGTAAACGGTGATAAACGCCCAGACCTACTCATAGGGAAAAGCTGGGAAGAGATGCACGTCTTTCTCGGCATACCAGGACCGAAGTTGTTAACCCAGAAACCACAAAAGGTGACAGTGGTTATGCCTGAAGACGAACGAAATATAAAATTGGTTGACCTCAATAAGGACACAAAACAGGACATTCTCATATACTATAGGTCATCCACCGAACCACATCGGGTGAAAATGTTGATCGCTCAATAAGCAATCAGCTATTTACTTTTATATATATAGTACAACCTATCTCATAAATAGTTGGAGGACTTTGAAAGCCCGATCCCAAAACCTTGTAGGCGGTGAATCATGGCGAATACCATACGGGGAATGCCAAAAGGCATTCATACCGTTGATTTGGCGTATTCGCCCAATGGCATTCATACCCGGGGAATGCCTAAATGGCATTCATACCGTTGATTTGGGGGAATGACTAAACGTCATTCATACCGTTGATTTCTTGATTTGGCGTATTCGCCCAATGGCATTCATACCGTTGATTTGGCCAAATACCTAAATGGCATTTGTAGCGTTGATTTGGGGGAATGACTAAACGTCATTCATACCGTTGATTTCTTGATTTCGATCTCCGAACCGCGACCTTTAGACCAAACGGGTTAACAAACCAAAAATTGAATGACTTTCATAAAATGTAAATTTTAACTTGACAAACACTATTCTCTTATGTAATAATTAGTGTTACATAAAGTTTTATCTGTAAGGTGTCACAATTATGTCAACTTTCAAAATACCAACATTCAGAGAACTATTAAAAACATCACCGAAATGCCTAAAAAACAGCAATTCGGGCAGAATATCAAAAGTTACCAAAAATGAAAAATTTAAAATTAATAATTCTACGAAAAACACCGATAAACCCATACACAGACTAGATTAGAAGCAGTTTTCAAAAGTATACCACGGTATGAAAAAACATACCGTACGGTATACTTTTTAGGTAAATAATCCTATGAAATTATACGATTTCTGGATGAATTACCGAAATAGATTTGTTAATAATCGTTCTGGTAAAAGGTCGCACAATGAATTTCTCAAACTGGCTTGAAAAATGGGAAATGGCACCTTTAAAAATCACGACTCCTTTTCTGCAAATGGAGTGGACTCCAAAGGATGCGGATAAAAATGCCGCTTGGGCGCTCTATATTGAATTGCTTACATGGACGACACGACCATTGCCTATTGAACACGACGTAGAATCCACTATAAAATAAGCGTTTGACTGCACGCGGAGCATTCCTGCTACTATGATACTTAAAATCGCATTCCGCAACATCTTCCGACAAAAGCGACGAACAATCCTTACTGCCCTTGCTATGATTGTCGGATTCACTCTCTCTTCAATAGTCATAGGTCTATCTGATGGGGCGTATTCTAATGTCATCAAGATGTTCACCGGAAACCGTATCGGACACATTCAGGTGCATCAAGAAGGTTATCATGACAAACCGTCTATCTATAAAACGATTAGTAACTATGAATCCATTGGTGGAACAATTCAAGGTAACACAGACGTTGAAACATGGACACCAAGAGTTTATGCAGGTGGACTCGGTTCAGTTGGCGAAAAGAGCACTGCGGTACGAATCATTGGGGTTGATGTAGCACGGGAAATCAAAGCAACGCAATTTAATAAAAAAGTGGTTCAAGGGAATGCTTTAACGGAAACTGCATCGCGTGAGGCGGTCATTGGTCAAGGACTCGCAAAGACGCTGGCTGCAACACTTGGCAGTAAAATCGTGATTTTTTCACAAGCTGCCGACGGTTCTATAGCGAATGACGAGTACACAATTGTTGGTTTGGCTGAAAGTGGCGATGATATAACGGACAAGATAACTTGCTACCTACACATTGAAGATGCACAAGAACTGTTTGTGCTTGAGGGGCGAATCCATGAAATCGTTGTAATTATATCAAATATCAATAAGGTTGGCAAAATAACGGAAGCGATTAAAGGAAGCCTCAACGATTCAAACCTTGAAATCTTACCGTGGCAAGTAGTAGCAAAATCCTTTTATGATGCGATGCAGGCTGATAAGCAGGGAGATGCTGTTGCACGCCTTATTATTATGTTCATCGTTGCAATTGGAGTTCTCAACACCGTCCTAATGTCTGTATTAGAGCGCACACGTGAATACGGTGTGCTAAAGGCAGTCGGAACGAAACCTATCCAAATTTTCTGGTTAGTTATTTGTGAAGTGGTAATCATCACTATTGGCAGCATCTGTATTGGTGCCCTACTTGGTATCTTAATCAATTATCTGTTTTCTATATACGGTCTCACGTATGCCGAAGGGTTGACCATGGGCGGTGTTGAATTTGGAACGATGTATGCTGAAGTCAACGCCCGATCTCTCATGATACCGGGTATTACCGTGATGCTTTCGGCGACGCTTGTCGGGTTGTTTCCAGCAATAAAAGCCGCACGGATTATGCCTGCAAAAGCCATGCGGACACATTAAATGGTTGTCAGTTATCAGTTGTTGGTTGTCAGGAAGAAATTTTCTCTTACTGGTGGACAAAAACTGAAAATCGATAACCGAAAACTAATAAAACTATGTTTCTGATTTTAATCAAACTCGCTTGGAGAAACATCTTACGAAATAAACGACGTACGATCATTGCGTCAATAGCAATCAGCATCGGATTGGCAGCACTTATCTTCGGAGATGCTTTCATGATAGGGATGATGGAGAATTTGATTAAAACTGCCACCGATTCTTTCATCGGTGATGCACAGATTCATCGGCAAGGATTTCGGGACACGCAAGAAGTTTCAATGACCATTCAGGAAATTGATAAAGTGGGAGCGAATCTGGCTAAAGAAGCGAACGTCCAATATTTTACACGAAGAACTTTCGCTTCCGGTATGATTGCATCATCGGCAAATAGAAGTGCAATTAACCTCGTTGGCGTTCAGCCGTCAACAGAAAAATTCCTATCCCAGATTGATGATGCAATTACGGAAGGTGTCTTTTTTGAAAAGACGAATGAGCATGATATTGTTATCGGTAGCAAACTTGCCGAAATTCTGGAAGTTGAACTCGGAGATAAGGTCGTCGTGACAGTCGTTCAAGCCGGAAGTGGTGATTATTTTGAAGATTGGTTTCGTGTTTCTGGGATTTATTATTTTGCTGATACAGCGATGAACAGTGGTATGGCGTTTGTTCGGCTTAAAAAGGCACAACAGATGCTTGCTATTGGTAATAATGTCCATGAAATAGCGATTAAGTTTACTTCAACCGAATACGGTCAAAACAAACAAGTACCATTTTGGGAAACTTATTCTCAACATGGGAACGAGGCACTCAGCTGGACGGAAATACTACCGCAATTACCTAAAGTGTTTGCAATGTCTGAATATAGCAAATATATCATGGGAATTGTGCTGTTCGGGGTGGTTATTTTTGGTATTATCAACACCCTTTTTATGTCATTATATGAGCGAATGTTTGAATATGGCGTGTTGCGTGCCGTAGGAACACGTTCATTCGGCATGGCGCGCATCATCTTATTTGAGGCAGGTGCATTGGCAATCGTGAGTATAGTAATCGGGGTAATACTTGGCTTTGTATTGACTGCAGTATTTGCAAATGTCGGTTTAGATTATACGGGTAATGAAATGATGGGCGTAACAGTCCAAGAGTTCATCTTTCCTGTCCTAACGATTGAACAGTTCATAATTTATCCTGTAGCGGTCTTCGTTTTCACTATCATTGCCGGATTGTATCCAGCTTGGCATGTCGCCAAAATGTCTCCAGTAGACGCAATGCGGCGTAGTTTTTAGGAATTATCATGGAACAAAATCAAAATACTGATGTCATTGTTACTGAAAGTGTGACAAAAGTTTATGATGCTGATGGGATTCCCGTAAATGCTCTTAACGGGATTGATTTAACAATTCAATCCGGTGAATTCACGGCAATAGTTGGTCCATCCGGTTCGGGGAAAACAACCTTTCTCAACATCATTTCTGGGTTAGATGCGCCCACGGAAGGAAAAGTATGGCTTTCTGGCAAAGTGCTATCAGAGATGGGAGGCAATGAACTTTCTGATTTTCGACGAGATAACATCGGTTTCATATTTCAGGCTTATAATCTGATCCCTGTTTTAACAGTTGAAGAGAACGTTGAATATATCATGCTCTTAGCAGGTGTACCAAAATCAGAACGGCATGACCGAGTTGTAGCAATGCTTGAATCTGTCGGATTAAAGGACGTTGAAGACAGACTTCCTACGCAGCTTTCAGGTGGACAACAACAGCGCGTCGCTATCGCTCGCGCTATGGTCTCTGAACCTACCATTATCCTCGCCGATGAACCGACAGCCAACCTCGACTCCAAAACTGGTAGTGACCTGCTCGAGATGATGAGTCGCCTTAACACTGAAACAGGCATGACTTTCATCTTTTCAACGCACGATCCGATGGTCATGGAAAGTGCAAAACGGTTGATTACACTTCGTGACGGGCAAATAGACACTGATGAGACGAAATAGCGGATCGCAACAAATCAGAAAAATTGTGATGCTTATTGTTTGTCTTCTGACAGTCCCTTTTGTCAAAATTGCCGGCGCGGAACTACAATTAGGGGGCTACTACAAAAACTTTTTTACCGCCTTCAACCCCCCTTCCACAAGCGAACCGATGATGGGTGCAGTGGTCAACCGACTGCGATTCAATCTATCCCACACACCGACAGACTTGCTATCCCTTGCTTTTGCTTACGATTTTGCACCGCGTGTTCAAGACCCTTCACTCTTTACTGAATCTCCATTTGCTGTTGGTATTGCCTCATCCCGTTATCGTTTGATAGACTTTGATTCTCGGATATATCCAGGTGAGGACGACTTAATTGGTAGCGTTGGAATCTATCATAATATCGATCGTGCTTCGGTGCAGTTTAGTACCGATTTTGCTGACATCTCTATTGGTCGAGATGCCATCGCTTGGGGCAGCGCACGCATAATCAATCCAACAGATATTGTCGCGCCTTATACTTATGACCAGTTAGATACTGAAGACCGTGTTGGCGTAGACGCAGTTCGTATCCGTATTCCAGTCGGTATCCTCGGAGAAGTGGATACCGGATACATCATCGGTACCGATTTCAACTTTAATAAAAGCGCAATTTTCCTTCGGACACAACTAAATGCTGTTGAAACGGATTTTTCGATCTTACTATTGGAGTTTCAGAAAAACTTGCTTTTAGGTTTGGATATTGCGCGTGGAATTGGAGGCGCGGGATTCTGGTTTGAAACTGCCTATGTGTTTGCCGAACCTTTTGATGGACCGAATACTTCAGAAAACTATCTGCGCGCTTCTGTCGGTTTAGATTATAGCTTCGGCGGTGAAACTTATACATTTATTGAATACCACTTCAATGGAGTAGGTACGAACAGACCCGATAATTTCCTCGCCAATACAACCCAGACTGCATATACTCAGGGTGGCGTTTATCTGCTCGGTGTCCACTATATTGCCCCCGGATTCACCCATCAACTCACACCGCTCATCAGTTTCAGCGGACAGTTCCTATTCAACCTTTCCGATCCCTCAGCTTGGATTGCCCCGCAGATCGCGTATAACATCGCAGAAGATGTCCATCTGTCTGTCGGAGGCTTTATCAGCATCGGAAAACGACCTAAAAACAGTGACCTAACTCAGTTCCAATCAGAGTTTGGAACGTATCCTAACCTTTTCTTTACCTCATTTCACGTCTATTTTTGATGCTTGCGTTTTCTGCTTCCTATGTTTGCGAAAGTGGTTATTCAATTGGCATCCATTTATAATACATGGTACCATGTATATAAGAACGAAAATTGCAAAACACAAAACTTGTGTATTGAAATGGCGAGGCATCTATGGATAATTGCTGTGACGACAAAGGAAATGAACTTGAACAACTCCGCGAACGTCAATCCAAAACACTGTGGATTGTACTTGGCATTAACGGTGTCATGTTCTGCTTGGAATTATGCGTTGGCCTCTTAGCGGGTTCAGTGGCATTGCAAGCCGATTCGCTTGATATGTTAAGTGATACTTTGGTTTACGGCTTCAGTCTCTATGCAATTGGCAAAAGTAATCAATGGCGTGCGGGTTCAGCCCTGCTCAAAGGTAGCATTATGGCAATCTTTGGCATCGGTGTCCTGTTCCAGACCGTCCATAAATTCCTCGCGGGCGGAATCCCAGAGTCGCATTTCATGTTTTTAATGAGCATGCTCGCATTGATCGCAAACGCCAGTTGTCTGCTTCTACTGTCCAAACATAAAACAGATGATATAAACATGCGCTCAACATGGGTATGTTCCCGCAATGATATTATCGCGAACACAAGCGTTTTCGTAGCAGCGGCACTCGTTGCCATCACCCAATCCAAACTGCCAGACGTAGTGGTAGGTCTACTGATTACAAGTATCTTTCTCAAGTCCGCGATCTCTATTTTAAAGGATTCATATAGAGAACTACGTCAACCAACCGAACACCTCTCCGAATCGTCCTCCATTCCCAAACTTTTAGCAACGCCAGAACTCTGTGCGACAGGCACTTGTCCAGTGAATGCTTGCCTTTGTGGTGGCTTATACTAAAAATTTAAAATATATCCTGACCTTGTAAAATACAGATATTATGCGCGAATTCTGCGTTGATTTGTGTTTTGTAAGCACGCCTGACAACATTGTATCGCTGAATTGTAAGTTCTCAATAAAAAAGGCAGTAGCAATCCGAAAACCGCTACCGCCATAAATCGCGATTTGGTTAGCGCGCCTACCCAAATCGCGATTTTGTAAGCACGCCTTAGGGGAGAGGGACAGGCGCACTTACATCATTAAGGCACACGACATGTGCCTATGTTTTAAAGTTCTATATCTAACTAAATACTCCCAACATTGGGAAAAATACATTGGGGCTTAACTTAATAAAATAAGCAAGTTCCATGCCAAATTCCTTTAGTGTCTTATATTTTACACTTCAACTACTAAAATTTTGGAACATCTGTTCCCGCAATGTGTTAAAAACATACGCTACTATAATGATTAGCGAAGATGGCTAAGCTTTCATTTTTTTTTAATCTTTGCACAAGTAAAGTGATTTCTCTTTGCGAACTTGTTCCTGTAACCCGATACGCAAAAATTGTAGGGCGTAACATAGAAAATTGTGTTTCGCCATGCAAAAATTGCTGTAGCATGCAAAAATTGCACATTAACATTGAAGAATGAAAACTCAATTAATGTAGTTGTTGAGAATAAATATCAAGTCAACTAAATTCTGAATCCAACGTTTATAGTCAAAAAAAATGTGCTGTAGTTTTATTTCCTGTGAGGCAAAATAAGATATGTGCTTGGTAATGACGCATCTGGCACAATCAGCACTTAGGAATAAAACTGTTCAAACTTAAATACTTCGTCCAGACTAATATATACTTTAAGGAGCACATTATGAATAAGCAGCCAGCGTTTATTGAATTGCCTTCAGCACAAATGCAGGCGATTTATAACACAGTAAAACAGGTTGTAAAATCAAATATCCCGTTTTTAATTACCGGCGAAACAGGAGTCGGTAAAGAAGGCATTGCAAAATATATTCACGAAAACAGTCCGCGTCGGGACAACCCATTTATTGCCATTAACTGTGGAAGATTTTCTGCTGAACTCCTACAAAGTGAACTCTTTGGTCACGAAGCTGGCGCATTTACCAGTGCAATCCGCCAGCGACAAGGTGCATTTGAACAAGCAAATGGCGGTATTCTCTTTTTAGATGAGGTGCCCGAAATGTCTTTGGATGCCCAGAAAATGCTTCTCCGTGTTTTGGACACAACCATATTCACGCGACTTGGCGGAAACCAACCATTGGCAGTAGATGTGCATATTCTCACCGCAACAAACAGAAATATAGAAAAAATCGTTGAAAAAGACAAATTTAGAGAAGACCTATATTACCGTCTCAAGGGTATGACGCTACACCTGCCACCTTTACGGGACCGGACTGAAGATATACCTCCTTTGGTGGATGCTTTTATTCGTGAATTCAGTTCTGAGTACGATAAAGAAATAACAAGTATTACTCCAGAGGCACTCACTCGCCTTCAAGAGGCGGCGTGGCCCGGCAATATTCGGCAGCTAAGAAGCACAATTCAAACTGCTATTGCATTCACCACTACTAATATTCTTGAACCAAAAGATTTTCCAAATATCTATCCTGAGTTCTTGCAAACGCTAATCTCTATATGGGGCACACTTCCGCAGGAGACGCAGCATGCAATATGGGAAGCACTCCATCCAGAAACGCAGCATATAATTATGCATGAACTCTCCGCGCAAACACCCCAACCGTGGTATAGCGCGAGAAATTCAATTGATGCAGATACTGTTGACGGAGCGGAATCACTTAACATAGAAAATATGAATCAAAATCAAATTCTATGTGCAGTTGCACAGATGCGTATTGAGAAATTTACATCCTTACGTGAAGCAGCTACGTCGTTAGGAATTGATATCCGCACTCTTCAGCGACATGCCCAATGGTCTGAGACTGATAATAATAAGGAATCAGATGTAAGCGCGTAAACATTTTTGTCAGTCGTGCTTTATAGCGTCTTTTATTTTGTAGGGCGGGGCATAAATGTCCCGTCTTTATTTTTATAACGTGAATTCTATAAGAGAAATATTGAATTTCGTTATTAAATATACAATACCTGACTAAATTAGTCAAATTAATTTTCAAAATATTTTTTCAATATTTGATCTTAATATGGCTTATGCTGAACAAACTGAATTATAATAAAAATATGCGGATTTTTGCTTGTATGTGTTCCTCCTACTATCGTGGGACGAGGTTTCTGTGCGTCATGTCTGATATAACTATGAATGGACATTAAATTAATGCTGTGAATGCGATTTTGGCACTCAGTACGCCCATTCCTATAATGAGAGGTGTGCAAGATTTTGACAAACTTTACCACCCCCAAACAGACATCATACTTGAATCACCAGTCATCTTGTGTTAAACTGATACATTATGGAGAAGTACAAACCTGATGGCACACGCCTCATTAAACTTGATCCCTTCTTAAAGCCTTATGCCTCTCAATTGCGTGAAAGGTTCACCCACTATCAACGTTCCAAATCCCACATTGAAAAAACCGGTGGTTTATTAGGTGAGATTAGCCAAGGACATCTATTTTTCGGTTTCAACCGTGGTGAAAATGATGGTGAATCAGGTATCTGGTATCGCGAATGGGCACCAGGGGCAAAATCCCTCTCCCTTATTGGCGATTTTAACGATTGGAATCGTGATGCCAACCCGATGTCTGTTGATGAATGGGGAATATGGCATCTTTTTCTACCCGATAAACATTATGCAGATCGATTCATACACGGCACCCGAGTCAAGGTGCATGTCAAATCTGAACTCGGTGAATTAGACAGAATCCCCGCCTATATCCAACGTGTCATTCAGGAAAGTGAAACTGAATTCACGGGACAATATTGGTCACCGCCGAATCCATATACGTGGAAGCATGACGCACCGGAATTCAACACCAATACAAAAGGCCTGAGGATTTATGAAACACACGTCGGCATGGCACAAGAGGCAGAAAAAGTCGGAACGTTCGCTGAGTTTACGCAACATGTGCTACCTCGCATTGCCAATTTAGGTTATAACACAGTGCAATTGATGGCAATTATGGAGCATCCCTACTATGCAAGTTTCGGATATCACGTAAGTAATTTTTTCGCTGTCTCAAGTCGTTTCGGAACACCAGAAGAACTCAAAGAACTTATTGATACGGCACACGGGATGGGTTTGCTGGTCATTATGGATCTCGTGCATAGCCATGCTGTAAAAAACATCAACGAAGGATTGAACCGTTTTGATGGCACAGAACATCACTATTTTCATGCGGGTGAAAAAGGCGAACACGTCGCTTGGGACTCATGCTGTTTTGATTATAGCAAATACGAAGTGCAGCGGTTTCTACTCAGTAATATCCGTTATTGGTTAGAAACCTATCAGTTTGATGGCTTCAGATTCGACGGTGTCACGAGCATGCTCTATAGTGATCATGGACTTGGGCAAAAATTCACAGGCTATGAGGATTACTTTGGATCTAAAGTGGAGTTGGATGCCATCGCTTACTTGATGTTAGCAAATGAGGTTGTGCATGCTGTCAACCCAAACGCGATCTCTATTGCTGAGGATATAAGCGGGATGCCCGGACTCGCGCGTCTTATTGAAGAAGGCGGCCTCGGTTTTGATTATCGCCTCGCAATGGGCATTCCAGACTATTGGATTCGGTTGTTGAAAGAGAAAAAGGACGAAGATTGGCATATCGGTGAGATTTACGGTATGTTACGCAACCGCCGCGCAGGTGAGAAACACATTGCTTACGTCGAAAGCCATGACCAAAGCATTGTTGGGGACAAGACACTTGCGATGCAGTTGATGGATGCTGAACTCTACACAAAAATGAGCGTTTTCACGCCAAGTCTTAGAATTGCACGTGGCGTTGCATTACACAAATTGATTCGGCTGTTCACATTTAGCTTAGGTGGAGAAGGGTATCTCAACTTTATGGGCAATGAGTTTGGACACCCAGAATGGATTGATTTTCCCCGTGCAGGAAACGACTATTCTTATTGGTATGCCCGTAGACAGTGGCATCTCGTTGATGATGACACACTCCACTACCGGCATCTCAACGCCTTTGATGCTGCCATGCAAGGTCTTGATACAACGTACCACCTACTCACTGATGAAGACATTCAATTGTTATTCATTCACGAAGACGCAAAACAGATTGTCTATGTGCGCGGCGGACTTGTGTTTGCCTTCAACTTCCATCCGACAGCATCAGCAACGGATTGGCGTATCCCCGTGCCTGAAAAGGCAGATTATCGTCTCATCCTCAACACGGACGGCACTGAATTCGGTGGCTACGGTGCCGTAGAAGGTGTCCATTATCCATGGCAGGACGTAGCGACAGAAGGGCATACACAATCTATTCAACTTTATGTTCCCGCCCGAAGTGCGCAAGTGTTAGTACCGTAAAAGGTGTCAAATTCATGAATTTCTTGTTTTGACAATTGGATCTTTGCAAGGTATAATATTTCGGAATAAGTCGTTTTGGACTTAAGAAAAGTTGGAAAAAGTGCGCTAAATCCTTGTACAGAAAGGGTTTTCATAGTATAATATCGGTAAGAAAATAGGGGGTATCAACCCCCTATTTGAAACGCAAAAAAGCGAGTCGCTTTTCTGGTTCACACTTATCTGATATTGTATCGGAAACTATCAGAAACTATCAGAAAAAGCAACTCCAAAAAACAGGAGGATTTTCTGATGGATCTAATTAAGGTGATGAAGACGTTCTCAACGCAAGCGGATTGCATCGAATATCTGGAGCGACTCCGATGGAAAGAATCGCCAAAATGTCCGCATTGTGAAAGTCTAAACGTCCGAAAGCGAAACGAACACGAGATTGGGCGTGTCGGACGCTGGAACTGCCACGATTGCCGTGCTGGGCGCAGTTGCACGGGGTGGACACGTCGTCGCACAACTCGTATCCAACGTCACTGGTGAGACGATCTCCGACTTCATCAACAGATTCGTCAATACCGAAGGTTCTGAACTTGAGCGTATCTCATAAATAGGATTTGTTGGTTCATTATTAGTTGATTCTCTTTGTAGGAGGGAACTCCGATTCCCGACATTCATTCCAATGGTCGCGATTCGGAGATCGCTCCTACAGGATTTTGAAATCGGGCTTTCAAAGCCCTCCAACTATTTATGAGATAGGTTGTCATTACCGATCAGTATAGAGGCTACAACGAAATCGGTAAGGAAATGAAACACGAGACACTTAATCGTAGTGAGAAATGGGAGATTGGCGACATCCATACCAATACGATGGAAGGCTTTTGGTCTTTCGTCAAGAGAGCATGGTATGGACAACACCATCACTACTCAACAAGATACACGCCTCTGTATCTCGCAGAGGCATGCTATAAATATAACTACCGAGAAACCAACATCTTGAGAAGTTTCTCACCGAAAGTATAACGTGAAAAATCTAAAAAAATCCAAGTCCAAAACGACTTATTGCGTTCTTTTTTTCTGTTCACAATAACATATCTGAGAAAATATATATACAAGAAAAATCACGTTAATACGGTATAAGAGTAGAATTTGAGCATTAAGAACTTCACATCTCTTACTCCGATCTCACGTTATTTATTCTTCAATATTATAATGAAGCATGCCGCGATTTTGCGTGCCTACGTATAATGTGTTCCCATCAGCAGCAAGAGAAATAACGTTATCAGGTATCTTTGGGACAACCTGTTCCCAAGTGCCGCTTTCCAAACGATAGATCCCTGTTTCTTTAGTAACACCGTAAACCTTTGTGCCATCAACAGCCAAGCGTTCCATAATGAGGTGTGTTCCTACTGCATCGGTGATCGCATGCCAATGTTTTCCTGCATCTGATGCAGCGACACCTACGTCCGTTGCCACATACACCGTAGAACCCGTAAACACAATATCTTTGAAGGCTTGAATAGGTGTAGAAAATATAAAGTCCAAAGGAATATCTTTCCAATTATGTCCTGCATCTAATGATTGAACAAGGTGTCCATCCCGTTTGCCAAAGTAGACAGTATCTCCTGAAACAGCAAGTTTAGGAGCTTTCCCTGCCGTGTCTAAAGTTAATTCAACAGTTTCTTCCTGTCCAGTATCGTGCCATTCAGTATCACCGGGTTTCCATCGGAATAGTTTATAATTGTATTCCATATAGAATGTGTCACCACTGACAGCAAACGGACTACGCTGGGCAACTCTAAAAAGTTTAAACTGATTTTCACGGTCTGTTTGTATTAACTGTTTGAAGAGCTGAGTTGCGCCAGGAATCTCCTCTTGCATCTGTTCAAGGACCGATTTATCTGAAATGTTAAATCGGTTATCCAATATTTTGCCCGAATCGCTATATGATCTCAGTGAGTCGAAGATGGGCATGCCTTGAATCGGCACAAGCATATTACCGTCTGTAGATACGCGATATATATGTGTTTTGCTTCTGTTAAAAGAGCCACCACCCTTTGCGTAGAGAATACCGTCAGATTTGGTTATATGCGTAATATCTGGTGCTTTTTCTCTATCAGGGTCCGTCATCGGAATTTCTATTTGAACAGCATGCCAAGACTTGCCTTCATCGGAAGTTTTTGCGATCCTTCCATCATATCTTGCATAGAGCGTTGGAGGTATGTCATGCTTTTTATCGTTCCTTTTATACGCGATTAAAGCCTCTAATTTGCTCTTATCCGTAGTGATATTAACTTGATTCCATGATTTACCACTATTAGTGGAACGATGCAGTCCGTTTCTCCCACTAACATAAAAAACATCTTCGTTTACTGCTTCTACAGCTTTAAAGCTTACATCAGGATGAATTGAAGGCGTAGGACCCGATAATTGTGGTGTAAACCATGTGTTTCCACTATCGGGAGAGCTAACTATACCATGTTCCATCGCCAGAAGTGTTTCACCAACAGCAAAAAGTTGGAGACGAGGCGGCAACCCTTTTACAGCCCAAGCGTTTGTTGGCGTTATATCATCCCATGAATCACCGAGGTCAGTTGATCGGAATATCCACCAACCACGTTCCTGCCCTTGAGATACTTTACCGGAATCTAACACATCATCACTCGCCTCTGCCACAACATATAGTTTCTCTTCAGCCGCTGCAACTGAACGAACTTTTCCAACAGACACTGGAAATTCCAAACGTTGCCAGTTGTCATCGGTAAAGCGGTAGAGGGCATATCTTGTCCTTGCAAACAGCGTGTTCTGTATATTGACAATTGAAGCAATGAATCTATCTATCTGACCGTTTATTGCCTTCCATGTCTTACCAGAATCTTCGGAACGAAGAACATCGTTACCTATATAAAAAAGAGCATAAAAAGCCTGTTCTGTTACCACCAATTCTAAAGGATACCAACGATCTCTTGGCCATGAGTGAACTAAGTCCCACGTTTTGCCATCGTCTTTTGAGGTGAAGAGGTCTGTAGACAGAATCAAATAGAGTGTATTGCCCCACTTTTTCATAACTGCCTCACCTTCATAGTCAGTATCCAGTAAATTAGTATCAAAGATATGTCGCCATCCTTTCCCATCGGTTTCCAATTTATAGATATTCCTATCAGCCAAAGCGTAAACTTCACCCTCTGGTGTTGCAAGCAAGCTAATCACTTCGCTTCCTCTGATGGGTTCAGACTGAATCCACTGTTGTTTGGCGGCAGCAATATCTTCTCCTTCTGACTGTGCGGCAGCTAATAAAACCGCATCAAGTTTTTGACCATTATTATCAGTTTTATTGTGTGCATTTGCATTCGCAAGTTGATTTCGGATATTTGGTTTTACTTCAAAATTTAGGAAAATAGGTGCATCAACGAGTTCAACCATCCTTTCAGCATGAGCATCTAAACTATAGGGGTTCTGAAATTGTGTTAAGTATTGGCTGCCTATGCCGAACATCAACATAATCAAAACTGCACTTGATGCAGCAATTGCCCACGGCACCAAAGGTTTACTAACAGAAGGTGCGGCAGGTTTTAGACGATTGACCTCTCGCATGATGTTATTGGTTAAGCTCGGTGAAATTTGAAAGTTGCTAATTGCTTCTCGGATCATCGGTTCCTCCTTTTTCAAACGGTTGCGTGCACGACGGAGTCTGCTTTTAATTGTGTTTGCAGATACACCTAAAAACTCGCTCATTCTTTCACACGTCATGTCGCCGAAGTAATGAAGCGTGATAACGGTGCGCTCACTCTCTGGCAGTGTGGCGAGAAGCTTCTTGACGATTCGGCGTTGTGCCTCAACGGTTACTTTCGCTTTTTCTTCCACGACATAGCGGGAGTACGCCTCTGGTTCTATCTCTTCATTATCTATTTCCTCTAATGATTCGATCTGTATACGCTTTTTTCGTAGCCAAGCTTGGCAGCAGCGTGTCGCTATAACATAAAGCCATCCAGCAAGACGATTCGGTTTTTTCAGCGTTGCGAGTTTTTGGTATGCTTTCAGGAAGGTGTCCTGTGTAATTTCTTCAGCAATATGAAAATCACCGGTTTTCCGCCAAGCGAGTGCGTGAACCTGTTTTTGATATTTTTCAACAAGGGTAGAAAAAGCGGCTTCATCACCATCAAGGATGCGATGGACTAATTCAATATCGTTGTTTTTCATAAGTCACCTTCTGATAAGCGCAAACTTTGAGCGTTATCTCTTGTATTAAGGAAAAAAGATTACACACCTAACATTGTTACTGTACTTTAAAAGACGCGGGGTAGGTGCAAAACGGGTGCATAACGAAAAAAAAATATTCCTAAGAGGGACGATCCGAGAAAATACGGTACTATTTTACCAAATTGGGTGGGTTTGTCAAGGTGTGAGGATTGGTTGGGATATCTATAGTGGATTTATAATTAATGATACATCATTGGATGGGCGCGCCTACAAGTGGGTGTGTAAAGTATTCATGTCAAAAATTTTACATACCTCTACAAGTAGGTTTGCTGTGATTATAGGTCTTACTACATTATTCTTCAAGGGTGAAATGAAGCATGCCATTGCTTTGTGTGCCTACGTATAACGTGTTTCCATCAACAGCAAGAGAAGTAACATCTTCTGGTATTTCTGAAATAACCTGTTCCCAAACACCACTTTTCAAGCGATAGATACCTGTCCCTTTAGTGATGCCAAAAAGCGTTGTACCGTCAACTGCCAAGCGTTCCATAATTAGATTCGTTCCTTCTGCATCGGTGACGGCACGCCAATTTCTTCCATCATCCGATGTAATGATACCTGCATCTGTTGCTACAAAAACGGTGGACCCGGCAACCGCAATCTCTTTGAAAACTTCAACAGAAAACGGTAGTGCAGGTGTAAGGTCAATCCAATTATCTCCCCTATCAAACGATACAACGAGGTGTCCATCCCGTTTCCCGACATAAACTGTCCCACCTGAAACTGCAAGTTTGAGGTTTCTTCCTATGTCCAAAGATAATTCATCGGTTTCTTCAACACCGATATCCTGCCATTCTGTATCCCCGGGTTCCCATCGGAAAAGCTTAAAGTTGTATTCTATGTAAAACGTGTTACCACTCACGGCAAACGCACCACGCAACCCAGATCGGCGAAGTATCCTTTGCTGTTGTTCATTTTTTTTAACTAATTGTCTGAAGAACACCGTTGCACCAGAGAATCTTTCTTGCAATTGTTCAACGAACGCCTCATCTGACATGGTAGGTTCTCTTTGAGATAGTTGGCTCGCTATCCATGGGTCAAAGACAGGCATGTCTTGAATCGGTACTAACCTATTGCCATCTGTAGATAAGCGATATATACGTGTATCTTTGTTGCCGTAAGCACTAAGACTAAAAGAGCTGCAACCTTTTGCATAAATAACACCTCCAGCTTTAACTATCTGAGTAATCTCCGGTGGGTATTCTCTGTCCCATGTTGTCATCGGCATATCGATCGGAATCGTTTTCCAAGACTTACCCTGGTCAGTAGTTTTTAGCATATCTCCAATACTTCCAAAAATTACCGGAAGCATGTTCCGCTCTTCAGCATCTTCTTTATACACAATTAGACTACTTATCCCACTCATTTCCGGCGTAACATTTACCACGTCCCATGATTTGCCGCTATCAGTAGAACGTTGGAGTCCTTCATCTGGGCTGCCAAGATAAAAAATACGCTCGTTCAATGCCAAGGCAGGAGAATTAGAAAACATTGTAGGTGAAACACCTTGTGCTTGTAGTGGCATCCATGTATCCCCACCATCGGTAGAACGGACAATTCCCTGCTCTATTGCCAAAAGCGTTTCACCTGCAGCAACGAGTCTGATATCGATTAACCACCCCACTCTTGATTTCCAAACGTGTGTTGGCGAAATATCTTTCCACGAATTTCCCATGTCAGTTGAACGAAAAATCCACCAGCCTCGTTCTCCTTCCGCTGCATTGTTAGGATCAAAATCAGAGTTAATTGTGAATGCATACAACTTATCTTTCGTTGCTGTAATGGAAAAACATGACTTTGCTTGAGGTACTGGGAATTCTGCTAAACGTTGCCAACTACCGGAGTTCCAGCGATAGATATTACCTGCTAAAGCAAATACTGTATCTTGGACCGTTACAATAGAATTGGGTTCACTGGAAAATTCATCGTTTATGTTTTTCCATGTCTTGCCTTTATCTTCAGAACGGAAAGAACCCTTGTCAAAAATGATATAAAACGCTTGTTCTGTTAACAACAATTCATTTGGCGTATCATATTCTTTCGGCCATTGGTAAACTATATTCCATGTCTTACCATCGTCCTTTGAAGCTAAGAGTTTATTAGATGGAAGAATATAAAGGGTATCATCCCATTCTGCCATAGGAAAGTCAATTAGCCAATCGTTAGTTAGTGTGCTAATGTCGCTAACGTGTTTCCATTCAGCACTATCGTCTTGCAATCTATAAATATGTCCACCAGAAAAAGTGTAAAGCACTCCCTCAGAGGTTGCAAGTAGACCTTCTACCATACTTCCTGCAGTAGGTGCAGATTCGATCCACTTCTGTTTAGGTGCAGATACCTTGTCTTCTCCTTCCTCCTGCGCAGAAGCTAATAAAACTTCATCAGGTTTTTCTCCACGGTTATCACTTTTACCAAGTGCATTCAGATTACCAAGCTCACGCCGAAAATCCGGCTTCACTTCAAGGTTCAGGACAATTGGTGTATCAATGAGTTCAATTGTTCTTTCGGATTGTGCATCTAAACTATAAGGCTGCTGAAAATTTGCTAAGTATTGACTACCTATTCCAAGCATTAGCACAATCAAAACTGTACTTGCAGCACCTATCATCCACGGGATCAAAGGTTTGCTTCCAGAAGGTGCGGCGGGTTTAAGTCGTGCGATCTCTCGCACGATGTTATCGGTTAAGTTGGGTGAAATTTGGAAATGTTCGAGTGCTTCTCTTATCATTGTTTCCTCCTTTTGTAAACGTCGTTGTGCACGGCGGAGGCGACTCCGAATTGTATTTGCCGATACACCTAAAAACGTACCAATCTCTGCGCTTGACATCTCGCTGAAGTAATGTAGCGTAATAATCGTACGCTCGCTCTCTGGGAGTTTCGCAAGTAACTTTTTGACGACTTCTCGCTGTGCTTCTATCGCTGTCCGCTCGTTTTCTTCAATGACATATTGCGAGTAAGTCGCTTTTTCTACCTGCAGACTGCTTGTCTCTTCAAGCGGCTGCGTCCGAACACGCTTTTTACGCGACCATGCAACGCAGCGGCGCGAGGCTATCACATAAAGCCAACTGGCAAAACGCTGTGGCTTCTTTAATGCCCCTAAATTCTGATACGCTTTCAGGAAAGTGTCTTGTGTAATCTCTTCGGCGATGTGGAAATCTCCAATTTTTCGCCATGCCAGCGCGTGAACCGACTTTTGATATTTTTTGACAAGTTCGGTGAAAGCAGTATCATCACCATCAAGAATACGATGAATGAGTTGAACATCATCGTTTTTCATGGATCACCTCCGATTGCTTTATAGTGACGCGACTTAGGGGTAAAACTGGTGCATAATTCTGCATGTCTACAAATTGGATGGCTGGAAACAGTGAATACTATTCTACCAAATCAGGAGGGTTTGTCAAGATGTGAGGTTTAGTTGGCAGAGTTATTTAGTTTTCGTTTTTTCTGTTATATTTTTCACATTTCAATATAACCTCTGTAGGTCGGGTAGAGTGAAGCGACACCCATAGGTGTCAACTTAAGAAAAAATTGCTGGATTCTCTCTTGTTGGAGGGGTTTTCAACCCCGATATTGCGAGATTCTGGCATCTAAATCGGGGTTTTAAACCCCTCCAACAATGGGATATACCCTTAAGTTGACACTTATGGGTAGAGTGAAGCGACACCTGACAGAAAAGGGACGTGTCGGGTGTCGCTTCACTCTACCCGACCTACGAAATAAACAACCAGTAACACTCATTAACTGATAATTCTTAAAACTAAATAGCCCTGTTTAGTTGGCAGGATATTTGTAGTGGATTTTTAAATTGATGATCACCTGTATGCGCGCTTACAAAGCGCGCATACAGGTAAGGTTGCTGTGATTATAGGTCTTACTACATTATTCTTCAAGAGTGAAATGAAGCATGCCGTCGTTTTGTGTACCTACATATAACGTGTTTCCATCAACAGCAAGAGAAATTACGTTGTCAGGTATCTCTGAAACGACTTGTTCCCAAGTGCCGCTTTCTAAACGATAGATACCGGTATCTTTGGTAACACCATAAAGCATTGTACCATCAGCAGTCAAGCGTTCCATAACGAGATTCGTTCCCTCTGCATCGGTGACGGTACGCCAATGTCTTCCATCATCTGATGTAATGATACCTGCGTCTGTTGCTACATAAACGGTAGAGCCAGCAAGCACAATATCATTAAAAGAGTTAACATGAAATGGCAGAGCAGGTGTAAGATCAACCCAGTTATTTCCTTTATCAAACGATACAACAAGGTGACCATCCCGTTTCCCGACGTAGACGGTATTACCTGAAACTGCAAGTTTGAGTTTTCTTTTGGCAATATCCAAAGTCAATTCAACGGTTTCTTCTTGTTCAGTGTCGTACCATTCTGTATCACCTTGCTTCCATCGGAAGAGCTTATAGTTATATTCAACGTAGAACGTGTCGTCGGTAACTGCAAACGCTCCGTGTAAACCCCTTTCTGTAAGGTCACTTCTAAGTTTACTTTTAGGTTGTGTAAACAGTTTAAGAAATTGAGTTGCGCCAAGAACTCTTCCTTCAGGTCTCTGTTCATATAACTCATACGAATTAAGAACAGGCATACCTTGAATCTGCACAAGCGTCCTACCATCACTGGATAAGCGATAAATACGTGTATAATAACTGGGATATACATTTTCCTTACCCTTTGCATAAAGGACATTATCGTGCTTAATAATTTGGGTGATATGCGGTGGTGTTTCACTGTTAGGTTCTGTCATTGGTATCGCTATTTGAACGGGTTTCCAGGAATTGCCGCCGTCATCGGTTTTTTGAATTTGATCTCTGTATCCTGTTGCTAATTCCATTCTTGCATAGAGAGCAGCAGGTGGACTTTGATCTTTATCACTCTTTTTAAAAGCGATTAGATCATATATATTTTCTTCCTCTTGCTTGATGTTCATCTTGTGCCATGATTCACCGAGATCAGTGGAATAATGGAGTCCGTTTTCACCACTGATATAAATAGTGTCCTTTTTCACTATCGCGACTGGAGAACCACCTCCCATTGTCGGTGATGTGTTAAGTGCTTGTGGACTCAGCCAAGTATCTCCACCGTCAATTGAACGCACCATTCCCTGTCCCATCGCTAAGAGCGTATCACCAACAGCAATAAGTTTTATACTAAGAAAATCAACATTGATATGCCAAGCATTTGTAGGTGTAATGTCTTGCCACGAATCCCCGAGATCCGTTGATCGAAATATTCCCCAAGTACGTTTCAATTTTTGAGAAACTTTCGAATCCAACCTTGCAGCAACATAGAGTTTTCTGTCGGTTGCTGCAGTTGAAATAACGTCGCCAATCGTGACTGGGAATTTCAAGCGTTTCCAACCGCCACCACTGTAACGGTAACAGCCATTGTTAGTTCCCGCAAAAATCGTGTTCTGAATCTCAAATAATGATTTGATTCTCCCCATCAACTCATCGCTTATGTTTTTCCATGTTTTGCCTTTGTCCTGAGACTGGAGAACATCACTCCCAGAAGTGACGTAAAACGCTTGTTTCGTTAGGACTAATTTGTACCTCCCCTTTTTCCAAGAATAGAGTAAATCCCAAGTTTCACCGTCATCATTTGAAGTTAAGAGTTCATTATTTGGCAAAAAGTACAAAGTATTGTTCCACTTGGATATAGAGGCTCCACCTCCAAAGGAAGTGAATTTGTTAATGTGGATTCGTTGCCAAGTGTTTTTTCCCGTTGCTAATTTGTAGACAGAAATATAACTCATAATTACATAGAGATCCCCATCAGGAGTAGCGTGTAGGTTTAATGCTGGGGCACCACTAACTCGTTTTGCGTGAATCCACTGTTGTTTTTGATTAGACATGTCTTCTCCTTCCGCCTGCGCGGCGGTTAATAATATTTCATCAGGTTTCTGTCCGTTATTATCGCTTTCACCAAGTGCCTTTGAATTTCCAATCTGACGACGTAAATCCGGTTTCACATCAAGATTTAGCACAATAGGCGTGTCAACAAGTTCAACTGTCATCTCAGCCTGTGCATCTAATGTATAAGGCTGTTGAAAACGGAGTAATTGTTGACTACCTATTCCAAGCATAAACACAATTAAAATAGCACTTGTAGCAGCAATCGCCCACGGCACGAAAGGGTTGCTTACTGAAGGCGTAGGTTTAAGACGGGAAACTTCTTGCATGATGTTATCGGTTAGGTTCGGTGAAAGTTGGAAATAGTCGAGTGCTTCTTTAATCATCGTTTCCTCCTTTTGTAAACGCATCCGCGCACGTTGTAATCGGCTCTTAATCGTTCCCGCAGATACCCCTAAGAACCTGCTAATCTCTTCGACTGTCATCTCACCGAGGTAGTGGAGTGTCATCACCGTACGTTCGCTCTCTTTCAACTTCGCGAGGAGTCTCTTGACCACTTCGCGTTGTGTTTCAACAGCGGTTTTAACTCGCTCTTCTGCGACATGTCGGGAATAAGCGTCTTTTTGTACCATGGTTGTCTCTGCGTCCTCCAACGGTTCGGTTCGTATCCGTTTTTTGCGGAGCCAAGCGTAGCATCGGCGCGTCGCAATCACATAGAGCCACCCAGAAAACTGGTTTGGATCTTTCAGGGTGTGAAGTCTCTGATACACTTTCAGGAAGGTATCCTGTGTAATCTCTTCGGCAATATGGAAATCTCCAATTTTTCGCCAAGCCAGCGCGTGAACTGGCTTTTGATACTTTTTCACAAGCTCAGCGAAAGCGTTTTCATCGCCAGCAAGAACTTGTTGAATGAGTTCAACATCGTCGTTTTTCATCGGGTGCCTCCAGAAAGAATAGGTTCAACTTTTCATACTGAACCCCTGTGACGCGACTTAGGAGGAAAACGGTTGCATAATTCTGTATTTTTTAATGGATGGTTAGGTGCAATGGAATATTATTTTACCAGATTGGGGTGGTTTGTCAAGATGTGAGGTTTAGTTGGCAGGCAAGAAGTTGTGGTTGGAAAGTGTATTGAATGGATAGCAATTGTGGTAGTTCTGTTATTTGATTGTTTCAACTATTTGGATGGCACATCCCAAAGAAGAATTGTTCCATCCTGTTTATAACCCCAGCCACTGCTACCTACACTCGCCAATATTTTACCATCAGGTGCAAATACCAATTCGTCAACGCTCCCTGATGGCAGTTTGAATGTAGTGATGTGTTGACAAGTGGGAAAATCCCATAGGTGTATTTTCCCACCCGCATCTCCACTGGCAAGAATAGTTCCATCCGATGAGAATATCAATTTACAAACAGCATGTTTATGTTTCTTTAGAGTTTTTATCCGTTGCCGAGAGGAAATATGCCACAATTCGACCTCCCTGTATCTGTTACCAACTGCCAAGGTTTCGCCATCAGGTGCGAATGCAAGGGCATAGACATTATTGTTCCCTATGAAATTTTTTGACAAATTACTTATCCAATTTTTAGGCTTAGAGATGTTGAATGTGACAAGCTGATTACCTGTATTAGCATTCCATAACGATACTACTGAGTCCTTGAAATTGTTATTACTTGTCGCAACCAAATTCCCGTCAGATGAAATTGCTACAATACCTCTTTGATACACAACTTCTGAAAGAAGGTGCGGATGACTACCAGTTTTAATATCCCATATTTTATATGTCCCCGATGAAGAAGAGCCTCTAATGATTAACTTCTCACTATTTGGCGTGAATGCAAGTGCATCTATACCAAATCCTGTGCCTTTTCCGATTGATCGTCCGTTACCATCACTGCGTGAGCGAGGTATAGTGTAAGCATCGACCTGTTTTCCAGTGGTTATATCCCACTGTTTAAGGCTATCATAACGCACAGAAGTCAGAGTGGTACTGTCAGCATAAAAGGCTAACCCATCTATGCTTTTATTCCCAGTTTTAATCACTTTTTGTTTCTTGCCACTGTTTGGATCCCATAGCTGGATATTGCCCATCCTGTCACTGGTTGCAAGTGTCTCTCCATCGTGTGAGAATACCAACGCTCGAGTTGGTTTTGAATAATCTTTAGTGAGAGAACATAATTGAGTACTGTTTTGCGTGTCCCAAACATCTACTGTGCCTCTCGTACTTGTAGTAACAAGGGTTTTGCCATCTTCAGATAATACAAAGTGTTCTGGAAAATCTTCAAATTGTTCTGGGGCCAGATCGAGTACTGCGATTTCACTGCGCGTTGCAATATCCCATATTGCATAGGATCTGTTATCAATAATAGCGAAGGTTTTACCGTTTTCTGAGAACCTTATGTCCGTCTCTTTCGGGAGAGTAATAATTTCACTACGTGAAGCAACATTCCATATCGAACACCCATGTTCTCCTATAAGGGCAAGTGTTTTACCGTCTTTTGAGAATTTTACGTTTACATTCGACGGTAGTGCTGCCAGTTGTTCACTTTTATCAACATCCCAAACTTCAGTTGAAACTGGTCTCCCGCTCCAACCACCGCCTTTTAGAAGACGGTAATCACTTTTGCTCACGAGCATCTTGCCATCCGGAGAGAACTCTAACTTCGTTATCCATCTCATAGGAGGCATGTCTGCCTCTGCTTTCCAACTCGTAGGTAGACTATCCAAGACTGAGCGAGGCTGTTTTTGAGGTGCTAATTGATACTGGATAGGAAAAGGTGTTCCGTCATCTTTATACATCCAAGAATCATCTAAACGCGCTATCAGCTTACTTAAATGTCGGTGGGTATTTCCATCTTGGACGCTAATTGTACCATCCTTATTTCCAAAAGCATAAACAACGTTACCTATGTGGTCTACAAAGGCAGCTAACGCGCGTTCTCGTATTCTATCTTTGATTTTAATTTTGGGGAATTTTGGGTTGAAAGTCTTCAACTTCTTGCCCGTAGTCATATCCCAAAACCAGACTGTGCGGTCCCAAGTCGTACCTACAAGCGTTTTTTCATCGGATAAAAATTGTAAAGAAAAAAGCTCATTACCAGAAGGTTTGTTTCTCAATAAGTTTTCGAATGTATTTCCCAACTTGAATTGAGTACTATAAGTCTTACGAGGAGTTTTGAATGCCAACAATTGTTTTCCGCTTTCAACATCCCAACTCCGAATTATGTTGTCCCGATCAGCACTAACAACTATTTTACCATCCGGTGAAAATGCCACCAATTTGACTGAATCCAGATCTTTTGTAAAGAGTGCTGTTTCTGCACCTGTATTGATGTCGTAGAGCCAAACTCCGATAGAACTCGCAATAGCCAAGTGGGTGCCATCTGGTGATAGCTGCATGTCATTCAATATCCCTTTGCCAAGCCGTTGTTTTGCCCCATCTGGCAGATTCCATAGAGTATAGTCAACTTTATCACCTAAAACCTGATTCGCTTTCTCTCCATCTCCATTATCTCTACCATCAATAGCAGAAAGTTTTCCCAGTTGATTTCGCACATCAGGTTTTGCATCAACATTTTGGACAACAGGCGCGTCAACGAGTTCAATTGCTCTTTCGGATTGCGCATCCAAACTATAAGGCTGCTGAAAATTTGCTAAGTATTGACTCCCTATACCAAGCATTAGCACAATCAAAACTGTACTTGCAGCACCTATCACCCATGGGAGCAAAGGTTTACTTGCAGATGGTGTAGCAGGTTTTAGACGATTGATTTCTTGCATAATGTTTTCGGTCAGGTTCGGTGAAATTTGGAAGTTTCCAATTGCTTCTCGGATCATTGGTTCCTCCTTTTTCAAGCGGTTGCGTGCGCGGCGAAGTCTACTTTTAATCGTATTTGCGGATACACCTAAAAACTCGCTCATCTCCTCACATGTCATCTCGCCAAAGTAATGAAGCGTGATGACGGTGCGATCACTTTCCTGCAACGTCTCAAGCAATTTTTTGACGACTTCCTGCTGTTCTTTGTCAACAGTTTTCGCCTGTTCCTCAGCAACATGTCTTGAATAAGCATCTTTGTTTGTTGCTGGTGTCCCTACATTTTCCAGTGCTTGTTTCTGCAGACGCTTTTTGCGGAACCATGCAAGACATCGACGTGTCGCAATGACATAGAGCCACCCTGCAAACCGCTGCGGTTCTTTGAGCGTGTGAAGTCTTTGGTAGGCTTTGAGGAAAGTATCCTGCGTAATATCTTCAGCAGTGTGAAAATCACCTACTTTCCGCCAAGCGAGCGCGTGAACTTGTTTTTGATATTTCTTTACTAATTCGGAGAAGGCGTTGTTATCGCCTGCAAGCGTGCGTTGAATCAGTTCAGCGTCTTTGTTTTTCATCGGTGGCTACCTCCGCAAAAGAATAATTCCGACAATTCATATCAATCTTGTGACGCGTGAAACAACAAAACGGGTGCATAATTCTGCATGTTTTAGTGGGATGGTGAGATACTATGGAGTACTATTCTACCAAATGAGGTGGATATGTCAAGATGTGAGTTTTTTGGAGATAGTCTTAGGTGGGAAAATGTTCCAGTTTGTGGCAAATTATTGTAATCCAGATTCTATAGATATATTCGCGAGAAAAGAATTGACACTCTCCTTTTCATTGAACGAATTGCCGATAGCGCCCAATTTAAAGACTTTGCCTTGATCAAAACGGTGTGTAATTTTTCCTGCTTTGCCGCTCGGAATACCTGACGCTGAGGCGAGCGCTGTCTGAGGAATTCGTTCTGAGGGAAGTTCAGTGTTGCTATCAAATAAGTTGAATGAACCAGATGTCTCAGCACTCCCGACCCAAATATCAATGGTGAGCGTGCCGCCATCCTTGAATGCTGTCGCATCAATTTCAACAATAGTGTAGTCCTGAGAGTGTGTGTCAGGTGTTCGGAAAATGCCTAAGACATCTTTTGAGGGCTGCTCACCGTTAAGGACAATATTCTCTACCTGGGTAGATAAAGCGTTTTCTGATTTTGGAGTGATCCCTTCGCTTTTACCGGAAACATCAGACTGCCCTAATTGATTTCTTGCATTCGGCTTTGACGGGACATTCAAGTCAATGGAATCGTCAATGATTTCAACTTTCATTTCTGATGTGGCATCAAAACTGTAGGGTTGTTGGAAACGGGCAAAGTATTGATTACCTATTCCCAACATCAGGATCGCTACAACGAAGGTTGAAGCAGCGAGTGCCCACGGTAACAAAGGTTTACTTGCAGAAGGCGCAGCGGGTTTAAGATGGGGAATTTCTTGCATGATATTATCGGTTAGGTTAGGTGAGATTTGGAAGTGTTCAAGTGCTTCTCTGATTATCGTTTCCTCTTTTTTTAGACGTTGTCTGGCACGTCTAAGACGACTTTTTATTGTACTCGTTGATACACCTAAAAATTTGCTAATTTCTTCACATGTCATTTCTCCAAAATAGTAAAGTGTCATCACCGTACGCTCACTATCTTGTAACTTTGCAAGCAGCTTTTTAGCCACTTCGCGCTGCGTTTCAGCAGTAGCTTTTGCTCGCTCCTCAGCCACATATCGGGAATATGTTTCACCTTCTATCAACTCAATATCTGTGTCTTCCAACGCTTGCGTCTGAAAGCGTTTCTTACGAAGCCAAGCGAGGCAACGACGTGTAGCAATTACATAAAGCCACCCAGAAAACTGATTTGGATTTTTCAGGCTTACTAATTTTTGATATACTTGCAAAAAGGTGTCTTGTGTTATTTCTTCAGCAATATGGAAATCACCGATTTTTCGCCAAGCCAGCGCGTGGACTTGTTTCTGGTATTTTTCTACCAAAGTAGCAAAAGCAGTGTCATCACCTGCAAGGATGCGGTCAATTAGTGCAACATCATCGTTTTTCATAAGGCACCTCAAATTAATGCTTCATTAAAATTATATCATCAATGTAGTATACTGATGCAATTTAAACAAGTACTTCTGCCTCCACACTCGTTAGAGATTCTTACATAGATATTCAAGGCATTGCTGCTTATGGGTGGATTCTCAGAGATTCAGTTGCACCTCTGAGAATCTGCCCACAAGGAATAGCGGTTATAGCACTCTGGACATTGAAATTAGTCTTCTTTTCCGAGTTCCGTCTCTACAGAGATTCGTAAAAGAAAAGCGTTAATGCTCCCCTCTTCACTGAACCAACTACCAGTAGCACCTAACTTAAAGGCTTGACCCTGCTCAAAATCATACTTGATTGTTTTACTTTTACCAGGTCGAATATCCCATGCGGAGGCAAGTGCACCTTTAGGCATACCCGTTTTTGGTAACTCTGTCTTGGCATCATATAGATCAAACGAACCCATAGATTCAGCATTCCCAACCAAGATATTGAGTAAGAGTGTGCCGCCATTTTTAAACGCTGTTGCGTCAATTTCAACGACAGTATAATCTTGAAAACCCTCTTTTGAAGTTCGGAAAATGTTAAGGACTTGCTGCTCGGGTTTTTCATCAGTGAGTGTTACTTTCAAACTTCCCGTGACTGGACTATCTAAGTTGCGGAGGTCTTCTGAATCAGTTTTAGATGAAGGTTTCGCGACACCTCCGCTCACACCAGGAGTTTTTCCCGCTAAGGAGTCCTGGAGAAACGTCAGGTAATTCTCAGCAGGATCTTGTACAGTAAGCAACTCATTGACCGGTAGGCTACCCATCAATTCAAACTCAGACGAGATAACTAAACAATCCGCTGGGGAATACTCATTCCATCCCTTCATGATTGCTTGTGCCAACGCGTGCGTAGTATTAAACGTCTTGGATTCTCGCTTGCGCCGCTTAGCAATAGGATCTTGTAAACTGGGGGAACGTCCTAAGTCCGCATTGAACACCCACGTGTTGATGAAATTTTCGTTCAGGAATTTTACGACTCGGTCATCGGAGAGGACAACTGCCCTCAAACTTTTGCCGCTCCCTCAGCACGCTTCGTCATCAAGCGGTCCGTTTATTGAAATCGCATGAACAGGCTTCTGATGTGCAGGTGACATTTTTAATGCTTCGTCTATTGATACCCAGTTAATTTGCTGCGACTTATAGAAACGTAATTTTAAAAGACGTTTTGCTTCTTCCAGAGTGATAGCCTCTGTGAATTTAGCGTTTTGTAAAATATCTTGTGTTCCGGCACGAAGTTCTATTTGCGGGCAATAACCCATGTCCGTTCCAAAACTTTGTGCACCTTCATGTTGCTTATTGACATCAAAATTTATCAGTGCTTCAGGAACCCGCATCTCAAAAAACGCTACCTTCTTTCCGATTCGGTCAATCACAAGATGTCCAGCGAACTGTGAGGGCGTAAACCACCCATCTTTCAGCTTGAACTCGGCATGAATCCGAAACATAATGTCGGCAAACCTATCGTTGTAAGCGCGCAAGCATGCCCATAAACCACGGGAATCCCCCATATTAATGTGCATATCCAGATGCGGATTTGGATGTAGTTGCCGAAGCAGTGTGAGAACACCCTCCTCCTTTATCTGCCAGAGTTCACCAATGGAAACTGTTTGGTTTGGCAGCAAAGAGCGGAAAACGGTTTCGGAGTGCTGCTTCTCTGGCTCGGCAACCCGCAGGTTTGCCAATGTATCCCACGTTACATGGAAATTATCTTGTGTGTATTCAACTGGGGCAATAAAGCCCTTTATGTGTACTTCTTGCCCACTATCAAGGGTGAGCATAATCTTGTTGTTATCCGTCAAACTCTCATCCGCGTGAAGTTGCCCAGTTATCAAAACTAAAACAAAGCAACTCCAAATTAAGGTTTTCATTTAAAATCTCCTTATTTTTATCATATCAAGATTTGATTTTAGATTATATATCTCACGATTCACTCAAAGGGTAATGAAAAAGTGAAATACTTAGATTATCTCTTTCAAAAAAGAGGTATCTTTTTATTTACAATATAGTGACGCGGGTTAGGTGCAAAACGGTTGCCTAATTTTACAAAAATTTGTAATTTTAAGACAATAAAATGTTTATTGATATTAAACAAAGCATTCTTGACAAAATAGAAAAACATGTATAGAATCACCCTTAAGGCAATGGAATAGAGATTGAACATAAATCATTACGTTATTTGTGTCCACAAGGCACACTACAGACATCAGAAAGGAACAGACAATGATTCAAACTGCTTACAAGGAAACGTATCGTCCACAGTTCCACTTCACACCAAAAACTAACTGGACCAACGACCCAAACGGATTGATTTATTACAAAGGAGAGTATCATCTCTTCTTTCAACACAATCCATTCGGCATCAATTGGGGCAACATGACATGGGGGCATGCCGTTAGTCCGGACCTTGTTCACTGGAAACAACTGCCGCACGCAATTCATCCTGATGAACTCGGCACAATTTTCTCAGGTTCCGGCGTTGTGGATTATAACAATACAGCAGGTTTCCAGACAGGCGACGAAGCAGTACTGGTTGTTTTTTATACATCTGCTGGTAGCCATGCCCCAGAGAAAGTGCCGTTTACACAAAGCATCGCCTATAGCAACGACCGCGGGCGGAGTTGGACAAAATATGAAGGCAATCCTGTCATTGAACATATTGTCGCAAGCAACCGCGACCCGAAGGTGATCTGGCACGAACCGACGCAAAAATGGGTAATGACACTTTTTCTTGACGGAAATGATTTTACCTTTTTCGGTTCTACGAATCTAAAGGAATGGGAACGACTCTCTGACATCAAGATTCCAGATGGAGAATGCCCAGATATCTTTGAACTTCCGGTTGATGGCAACCCTGAGAATACCAAATGGGTTTTTTGGGGTGCGGGTGGAAAATATTATGTCGGTGAGTTTGATGGCACAACCTTTACGCCAGATGGTGAATCACAACGGGCAGACTACGGCGCAAACTTTTACGCCGCGCAAACTTGGAGTGATATTCCGGATTCCGATGGTCGTCGTATCCAAATTGCATGGATGAATGGCAGTAATCCTCCAGAGATGCCATTTAATCAACAGATGAGTTTTCCATGCGTGTTGACACTTCAAACAACACCAGATGGCATCCGTATGTATCGCGAACCGGTGGCAGAAATCGAAAATATACATGGTTATACGCACGCTTGGAGCAATGTCACGCTTAATCCTGATGAAAACCTTCTTGCAGGGTTAACAGGCGAGTTGTTTGACATTCGTGCGGAGATAGAACTGAATGATGCTTCTGCTGTAGGTTTCAATATCCGGGGTCAAGATGTACGATACGCTGTCGCTGAAAATCAATTGACATTCCTTGAAAGGAGCGGTCCTCTCGCGCCACAAGATGGTAAAATCCAATTACAGATTTTAGTTGATCGCATCTCTATAGAGGCATTCGGAAATGCAGGTGCGTTATCAATGACCTCCTATTTCCTTCCAGACCTTGATAACGCGGACATCGGGATTTATGCGGAAGGTGGTTCAGCTACACTTGTATCGTTGAAGGTGCATGAGTTGAATTCGTCTTGGGAATAATCCATCTGCTAACTCTGGCAATGGACTATGAATAAAGCGTCGCTGTTAGGTTTCGTCTTCCACCCCGATTGCGGAATTCGCACAGATAAATGCCCTGCCAGACACCTAAATTCAGGCGATGGTCAGTAATCGGGATAGATACGGCAAAGCCAACAAGCGACGCTTTGATATGCGCAGGCATATCATCATCGCCTTCTATGGTGTGTTTGTAGAAAGGTTCACGCTCCTTTACGAGACGATCAAAACTATTGGCAAAGTCTTCACGCACCGTTGGATCGTCATTTTCATTGATGGTTAATCCTGCGGATGTATGCTTAATAAAAAGATGAAGAATACCTGTTTTCGGTAACTCGCCAAGCGATTTCATAATTTCATCTGTGATAAGGTGGAAACCGCGTGGATATTCAGGTAAGGTGATTTCAGTTTGATGAATCATTTGTGTGTAGTCTCATATTCATAGAATCAATATGAGACTATGCCTTCTTTCGGACGTAAAGTTTTCTGCTATAATACCACGATTCTCTGATATTTCAAGAAAAATAATAGAAGAATTTCTTGATAATTGAATTGTTACAGGATATAATGGTTTATCCTTAAACTTGAGGCAAGGAGACAAACATGGAAAAAGTTTTTACCGCCGAAACGCAGAAACAAGGGGTTGGAGAGACCTATACCTTCCACATTCAAAAAAACGGTGAAGGATGGATTGGGTGGATACTGGAACTTCCAGAGGTGAATGTGGAAAAAGACACGAGAGAAGAAGTATTAAAAACGCTGACAATTGAATTTGAAAAAACATTAAAAGTATATGAGGAGCAAGCAGCAGCTTGGGATAAGCAGTTTGAGGAAGATGTGAAGGCTGGAAAACTTGATCGGTTTGCAGAGGAAGCTCTTGCTGATTTTCAGGCGGGTAAATGCGAAGAGATATAAAACATGTACGAACACCGCGTTTTCGGAAACATTACCAAGATCTTCCGCGTTATGTCCAGCAACTTGCAGATAAGAGTTTTGAATTGCTGAAACAAAATCCGAGGCATCCATCTCTGAACTTTAAGAAAGTCAATACGTATTGGTCAGTAAGAGTAGGGATTAATTATCGGACACTCGCATTTGAAAAAGAGGGAACTTACTTCTGGTTTTGGATAGGTAGGCACGACGAATACATGCGATTAATACAATAGTCAACACCAGATTTAGGTTTTGTCAAACTTTCTCGGATAACTTAAGTGAAAAAGGAATTTATATGGACATTATTTGTGCCTCTATCTGCTACCGAGGCTATGCCGAAGATGAAGTCGCTGCAACCTTGGAATACGCACCGAAAATCGGCTACCGCGCTATGGAGATTCACGGACCGCTTATATGGAGCGTTGATGCTGTTCACAATTTTGACTTAGACAGCATGAAAAACGATGTTGACAAATCCGGTATGAAGTGTGCAGGACTCTATCCTCCCGGTTGGGGCGGTAACGATAATGCCGATGTGGAAGCACGTGCCGAAGCAATAGCAAAGTGCGTAGACATTGCGGAACAACTCAATGCAACACATCTGACAACCAGCGGCGCACAACGCAGAACTGAACATGGTGCATTAGACAGAGTGATTGCTTGTGTGCGCGAGGTGTTAGCACGAATATCTGCAGAAAGCCGTATCAAACTGACGCTTGAACCTCACCACGGAAATGTTCTTGAGCAACCAGAGGATTTTCAACGAGTGTTAGATGCTATACCTGATGAACGGGTGGGAGTCTGTATTGATACAGGACATTTCCATACATCTGGGGTAGACACGCTTGCCGCTATTCGTCAGTTTGGTTCGCGTATCTATGCAGTGCATCTCAAAGACCATATCGGGGCTGTATCTGTTGGCATTGGACGTGGTGAACTCAACCTACAAGAAATTATAGCAACACTCCAAGACATAGACTATCAAGGTGATCTCACTTTGGAACTGGAGGTAGAAGACCCAGAAAACCTCCCGCGCTATACTGAAGAGGCATATTTCTATCTCAGCGGGATGTTAGGTTTGCGGCTGTAGCGAGAAACGGAATTACTTCTATTCTTGCCAACTCGCAATGAAATCTGAAACGCTATAATTCGGTGGCATCTCATTAAAGTAGTACCGCATTGGTCCTGATTGGAAACCAGGTAAAAAATGTTCTTCATCCGTTTTCAGAAGTACGTCAAGAGACTTAAACCTTTCCCATAGGACAGTCGCTTTCTCCCGCGTGAAACGTCCCTCTGCAAAAGGTGGTCCCCAATTAAGCGTGATGGAATGAAAACCTTTTCCACGGTTTCGGAGGTCTTCGGGGATGTCTTCAAGTTCACACCCATGTGCCAGTGCTACAAAACACGCAGTTTTACATAAAAAGACTGTAGATAACAATTTTCCTTTCTCACCCCTATCTGGATGTAACTTCTCCAGTGCTGTGTGATAGGCGGTAGCATTCTTTTCAATCACAGACTGAAGTGCGTATTCGGTCCACATTTGCATCTGATGACTACGTTTATCCCATCGATCAAACATATCTTGCGCCTGCGGTGACAGATACTCCAGGTAATCAAGGTTTGGATAGTGTGTAAAGCTTGAAAACCCGCCATGTATTGTGCGGCGCATCTTCCGACTGTAGTTACTTCCCCAATGTAAGATTGGCAAAATATAAACTACACCATCACCTGCATTGAGATGTGTTTGCACTCCATTGGGCAAAGGCACTCGCGGATCTGCCAACAATTGTTCGTTTTCCTCATCTGTGTTCACTCGCAAGTGACTACCCGGTATAACCCATAACACATTGTCATCGTAAAGCGAAAGATTCCACTGCACGTAGCGCGGGCCCGTTTCTAAAATATCATCAAGATAGCCTTGTAGCGGTGCCGTGTCAATCGGGTGATGGTCACGATGCCAAGCGGCAGGTCCGCGATCACTTACTGGATTACACATGAGCATCATTTCAGTAACACCAGCATCCTCAACACCGAGTAATTCACTACTGACACCTTGCATATTTTCGTGTGCCCAAATTTCAATGGTACTTGCTGTTTTTTCATCAACAAGTCCAGCAAGTGGTTCACGTCCGAGATTCAAACGCGGTTGTGCTGAAGTCTCCCACGTGCCTCCCTGTGGATCGTTTGGCTGCCGTTCTTTTTGCCAGATGTCGCGCTGTCGTGAAACCATTAGCTCGTAACTTTCCCGAAGCGCATCCAGTTCGTTTGGAGGGATTACTTCCCGCAAAACGAGGTATCCTTCTTCCATAAATTGGTTTCGATTTACCTTCATGATTTCCTCCAATGCGTTTCAACACAGAGCATTAACAAAACCAGTTTAGTTGCTAAACGTTAGCCACGCCCAACATAGAGTTGTCCGACAGGTAGAACTGTCGCCTCCAGCATATTGATATTGGGTGGCAGTGTAGCCATGAGAACAGCAGCTTTCGCAAGTTCGTCAACCTCCATCATCGGTTCAGACGGAGGAAACGGATGGTTCTGAATCCGTTCAACATAAGTGTTGCCGGGTTGCAAGCAGCTCGCTGTAATACCATGCGATCTGCCTTCCAATGCTATTACCTGCGTTAATCCCCAAATACCGAATTTACTTGCGCTGTAAGGCGCACTGCGGGGACGAACACGGTGCGCAGAGATACTACCGACGTTGATGATACGTCCACCTTCTCCTTGTGCCTTCATAATCCTCATCGCTTCACGCGAGCAGAGAAAAGGTGCGCGGAGGTTTACACCTATTACCTTGTCCCATGCTTCCGTTGAAAGTTTGTCTATCGGACCACCATCAAACGCACCAGCATTATTAACAAGGATATCTAAGCGTTCATATTCAGCCATCGCTTTTTCAAAAAGTGTCTTAATCTGCTCTTCATCAGTGACGTCGGTAGGAACAGCAAGGACTTTTGTTCCCATTGCACGCAGTTCATCTGCCGTTTGCGAAAGTAGTTCAGCATTTCTTGCGGCAATAGTTAAACTCGCTCCCTCAGCAGCGAGTCCTTTCGCAATGCCTTTCCCGATACCCCTATTGCCACCAGTAACAATTGCAACTTTTCCATCTAATTGTCCCATTACGAATTCTCCTTTAACAAATCAAATAACATATTGTGCGTTCTAACTGCTTGGACTGTCCCTTCTGCGAGTTGTATCGCAGAGAGATGTGCAAGCAAAAATGATAAATCTTCTGGTGTATCTACGTCGTACCAGGGCGGTAAAACCTTGAGCGTAGCGTCCAGGGTCCGGATACGTTCTACTGTCTGTTGCAAAACTTGCGGTGTGCTCCACGCAATTTCCTCAAAAACGGATGGAACTATCTCATTGAGATTTTCTACGGAAAAGCCGATAAGGTAATACCCACCATCCACACTTGGGCCAATGACAATATCGCGCGAGTCAAGACCTACAACCGCCTGCAATATATATTCAAGTGGTAATGTTGGACTATCGGAACCAACAATTAAAATCTTTTCATATCCGTTTTCGGATGCCCACTGCGTTGCCGAAGTGAGACGTGTCCCAAGGTTTGTGCCTATTTGCGGAATATAGGTAACATCGTTTCCAATTAACGCTTGTAAATCGTTTCCACTTCCTGGTGGTGTATACGTGATAACCAAATCCACGTTTGAAAGCCCCGAAAGCGTTTCACACCAATCTATGAGGAAAGCACGGTATAACGATGCTGCTTGTTCAGGGGATAATTCTGGAAGCAGCCGCGTTTTTACTTGATTCGGAATCGGATTCTTAGTGAAAACAATAAGGCACGTACTCACTTCAACATTCACCTGTTGTGTTGCATGTTTTAATACACTTGAACATAGTTTACTTACTTTCAATTTATCAGATACCTGTTTAACCGTCAACATAGAATGCAGGGTTATTTAGTTTTATGTTTTTCGGGCAGTTTCTATCACAGTTGTTAATATTTATGTATAGCAGATGTAGCTTGACTTGCACGCTACATCTGCTATACTTCACCTTAAAACTATCCTATTTTGAGGTGAATAATGACAAGAGAAGTATCTTGCCACTTGATAGATATGTTAGCAAAACTTAGAGACCCACGCAAGGATAAAGCAGGGTTATTCAGTTTTCGGTTTTTCTGCACATTTAATTGCAAACGTTAATATTTATAGTCGCATTGTAGGTCGGGTAGAGCTTCGCTCTACCCGACCTACAATGCGACAGTGCGATCATGTCGGGTTTCGTAAACTCAACCCGACCTACAATATAAACTCTCGGTAAAACCTATTAACCGATAATTCTTAAAACTGAATAACCATAAGGATAAAGGGAAACGACATCCGCTAAAATCAATCCTCGCACTACTCGTCTGCG
>JAPPCZ010000056.1 GCA_028824685.1 Candidatus Poribacteria bacterium | reverse complement strand
CTTGTGGAAAAGCCTATAGTTGCTCCGATCCGGGCACTGCCGAGAGATGGCTGCCAAGGCATCCTGAAAGGCAGCATACGCCCCATACTCAAGCAGTTCGGGGCTCGTGAAGTATCCGCTACGGAGTGCTGCCCTACCCTTAGTCAACTGTTCAGCCCTAAGGGTTCCGGGAGCAGGACAATTTCTCGTTTGATTGTTACCCCATTCATCCCAGTATTCATAAAGAAATGGTCCGAGTTCAAAGCCGTTGAGTTCAGCAATGCGCTGCAGCCGAGGCTCGACTCCCTTGCGAGTATCTGAGACTAAGATATTTCCGTTCCGGTCTATGAGGGTCGCGCCAGCGTCAGCGCGTGGATCCAGATAGGAGGTCTCTACATCCATATTTTGCGATGGAAGGGAAACCTTAATATTTTCTGCCGCAGCGACGGTTTCAACGCACATCACCTTCGTACCCCCGGTATAATGCACGTGAATGCAAGTGGTATTGTCTGGTAAATTATGTATGAGATTCTGGGTTATGTCGTCGCGTACAGTAGCTGGATTTCCCGATACTGTTTCGACCGTATCAATAGAGAACGCGTTGCGACTGTATTTCAGTAACCGATCTCGTTCGGGTCTTGTTTCTTCCGTATGCACAAGTCGCACATGGATTGGGGATGGCAGGTTACCTTTCAAATGATGAAGGGCCACCCAGACGGGTAGTGGATTGGTGCCAACTGTTAGCATGAGGAGTGTTCCCATGAGGGCAGTTTCCTCCGTTTTCCTACAAATTTTGCCGGCAGTTGAAAAATGTCGTGCGTGTGTTGTGATATTTTCAGAGACGCTTAGATGGTATAGAAGTTTTGAAGCATCATGGAAGTGGTGCAATAAATTTATGTTGCTCGTTGAAGGCATCAGCATCAATTCCAGCAATCTCTTGGACTTTTTTGAATCGTCCTTCAACAGTTAATTTAAAAGCCTTAAAACCTTTTGCATCAATCATTTTCATACCGTGGGCATAAACACTCTGATTACGCATCTCAATTTGACTACGAAACTTGTTCCAGTCCAGCTTTTCAACAATTTTATCTTCCAGAGCATATAAAACAAAATAACCATCAATTAGTCCAATAGGGGCAGGGAGTTTAGTTCTATCCGAATCTTGATAAACTTCTCTCTGCTTCTTTCTATACCTATCGAAAAGTTCGTTCTCGTCAAACTCAGAATAATCTGGTGCACGAGTCTCTATTTTATGCTGGTTAAGACGGTGTTGTCCCATCCATTCAAGAAGCCTATAGAGTATAAGGCATGCTATATCAAGTTTTCCTTGTGCTTCTCGGCGGCGTGCATTGTGATAGAGCATGAACGCAAAATGAAATCCATCAGGAGCAGCGAGTGCACGCTGCTGATCTCTGAGAAATGTTAATAACGAAACCAAGGCCTGCTCTTGTTTTTTAAGGAGGGATTGTGATTCATGAAGTTGTGATAAACCTGTTAATCTTGGATACTGACCCAGTATCTCCAACAATTGATTCAAAAAGTTTTTTGCTTTCCCAATATCAAGGTTATCCCAGGCTTCATAAGCCGCACAGAGGTATCCGTACGCCTTATATACTGCAGCTTGATTGGGATCGCCCACTTCTTTTTCAAGTTGGTTAAAAATACGTTGTGCGCCTGCATAATCATGTCTGTTATAGAGATCTCTTGCCTTCTCAACCTCTAAATCACCAAACACGGTGTATGGATTATTCAAAAGACTTAGATATTCAGTACCGGGTTCGGGTTTACCTAATTGAGTAAATTTAGTATTGTCAACGTAATAGATGTCAGCCCCAAGTGCTGCTCCCGCCATTGCTGCCCCGCCAACCATCGACTTTTTACCGCCTGTGATATCTACAGCAATATTCGCTGGACGCCCCCACTTGTTGTAAAGGGTCATGATTATCTCATATACTTCTAAGGTGCTGCTGCCATCAATCTCGTGATAAGAAAGCTGATCGAGACTTAATGATGTCTCATCTTTAATACGGTCAAGGAATCCTTTTGTTTGTTCTGTGTAAATCAAACCGACCAGGTCTGGCTTAATAGCAAGGATGGAGAGAATCAGCGGTTCAGGGGAAAAACCCAATGGAAGAATGAGGCCAGCATACTTTTTGTTTGGGCAATTTTCCTGTTTACTAAGGAACACCGTTTTGACGATTGGGAAAACATTTGCATCATAGTAGGTAAATGCTTTTGTTTTCATTTCGTCTGTTGTGCGGTCAAGGTTCTTCCATGTTTTGACAACTTTGTTAAATTCATCCTGAAATTCTGTATCTTTCTCCATGCTTATGCCTCCTCTTGGTTTTCTGTGTTGTTGTCAGAGAGAATTGACCAATTTTCCAGTTCCTCTTTTGAAAGATGAAGCGGTTCAATACCTATTGGATTCGTTCGAGAATGATAATAGAACTCAACAAAAGGTTCAAATTTACAATCAGTAAGAAAGATTGTTTTATCAGAATCATCAACTGCGGTAATTTGATAAGTGTCATAGTCATCAATGGTCCGTGAACGCATAACAATTACTCTTGGATAAACCCGTGGATCTGCACATAATTCGTTCAAAAATTTTCTTACAAAGTCCACCATTCTTTTTAGCATTTCATGTAGTGGAAAGGAGGATTCATTTTTGTAATAACCTACCACGCGGTTCCAGTTATCTTGCCATTCTTGATAAACCGGATGTGACATATCTTTTAAATCTTTTAAAGCATCGGTTACATCTTCCTGATTTCTTTCGTAAGTATTGTGTGAATCGGCGCGATGTTCAATGATGTTACGGTATGCTACAAATATAGAAAGTTCGTTCAGTTGATCAGGGTTGAGTGGAGTATCACGACGGAAATTCTGTTGATGGAATTGTAAAACCTTATTATCCTTCTTAATAGCAAGACAAAGTCTGCGTATAAAAGACACGTATGCCCCAAAAGTTTTAGCTTTCGAGCAATAATCACTATAAAGTTCCATGATTTCGTTTGATAGTTCTTCGTGCTCTACTCTGGTATTCGTTTCATCTTCATCATTCCATGTAGTCTTCGTTCCTTCTTCTTCTGTAAGATAGTATGTATAAAAAAGAAAAATGGTGTTGAGCACTTTTTGGACAGTTTCCTTTAACTCATCTACGATATTACCAATATTACTAAGTGCTGATGAAGGTGGATCATATACCACATTCAAATAATTGTTAAGCTTTTCCCGAATTTGCGTGATTCCAGAGGGTGTAACCTCCTGAGGAAAGCGAAATGTTTCGAGAATAGCACTTATCAATTGGCGACCTGTGAGATTTGACTGGTCTGGATCAACACCGCGCTGAACTGCCAACATAGCAAGTCTAAGCTCGGTGAAACATGCATCTAAAACATCATAAGGGTTTTGTGAACGCACGATCTCGCTCAACCAGCCATCCTCTTCGTCAATCCTAAGATCGGGTACTAATTCTTTTACCGCCTCGTGGTTAACGTGCTTCTTATTGGCGATAATAAACTCCTCAAGTTCTTGACGCTCAGACTGAAAATTCACGGGACACCTCAGAACTAGTTATCATGAAGAATACAATTCACGGAATTACTCCGTTAATTTTACCTGTGTCATCGACATCGGTAACCCTCAGTTTCACCTTTGCTCCAATTACCCCAGGGTAATAAGGTCTTTCAAAAACAAGCTCTTCGTTCTCATCAGTTTGTAATTGAACTGTTACCTTGAATCCATCCTTTTTTAGAATTGTTGCGTTAACTCTGGCACCGACTTTGACTTTCGGCTTCTCCGGTGCTTTTGGTCGTTGTGACGTTTGGGTGGGAGGCTGTTTCGGTGTTTGTTGCTGTGTTTGAGGGAGGCGTTGTTCCTCGACGGCACGCTCAGGCTCGACGCGATAGTAACGCATTAAACGCAGACTCCAGCCGAGGATAGTCAGGATTTCACCCGTATCGCTGACATCATAGAGGTGTGTTTCACAAGCTTCTTGGATGTTCCGATAAAACCGCTGTGTCTGACGGCTTCGGATGAGGGCGTTTCGCGTATTTGCCAACCGCTGAATGAGAGACATGAGTCGATTTTTCGCGTCACTCTCACCTTTGTAGCGTCTCATGAAAGCGACCACTTTACCGAGTTCATTTGGATCGGTGCCCCAGTCAACTAAATCAAAGGCAATGTCATGAGCAATTGACCACTGTTTTTTGTCCATCAGATACCTCCATTAGTAAAGTCCAGA
>JAPPCZ010000041.1 GCA_028824685.1 Candidatus Poribacteria bacterium | reverse complement strand
ATGCAGAACGCGCAGACTGGTTAGCCGTGATTGCGGATTTAGAGAAATATCGCACTGAGCAAGAGTCTGAATATAACTCGGTGGCTTATACAATCCAGCTGCTTGAGGTAGAGATAGACGGTCTCAATGCCGATATTGCTGAGGTGCGGAAAGAGATCACCATAGCATACGCACGACTCGCAAAATTACTTGATGACTAAATCGTGTCAGTTTTGCTGCTTATCGGACAGGCAGGTATCTTTCAGATATCTGCCTTTTCTTTGTGTTGATTGACAGTACAGTTGTGTAAAGTTTTTGGCACTGATTATTTTTTAAAATTAACTTGACAAACCAATATATTTGTGTTAATATTATTATCACATAATTAAATAATGTTCGCAACATACGCAAAATTCTTAAAGAACAAAGAGAAGAAAAACAAAAAATCTGAAAATCACGTCACAATCCTTGTCCTGATTGACTTCTGCACGTCCCAAGGACGTGCAAAACGTCCTAAATGTGACGTGCAAACGTCCTAATTCAAAGTGTAGATCGGGAGGACGAAGCGAAACTTAACTGACAATAGGCTTTGTACGAAAACTTTACACACCCAATCGCGTGTTACTGTCCCAGTGAATTGTGCTCTGTTTTTATAGTCAACCCACCTATATACAATTACGTATTAACTTCGAAACTATTTCTGTTACTGTATATAATAGAAAATAAATTGCATTTTATAATTGTTGTTGATATAATTATCTTTAATATATTTGTCTTTAATCTTATATTTACCTTAAGGATATTTTTATATGCCATACGACAAATCACAGTTTATCGGTTCAGAATTAAATAATTGTCCTCCAGATGATGCAGAAGGTGCATCTGGACTAATTTATAGGCTTGTTTTTCATGATCCACCTATAGAAAAAGATTTTATCCCTGGGGCAAAATTATACCCTCAATACTATGGAGAATCAAGCACAAAAACTGAAGAAGAAAAATGTGAGGGGCACGGGCTTTCAGTGTGCATAAGCAGAGAGGATGCTATAAGAGTTAAAGAGGCGAACAAAGGCAAATGGCGGAAATCAATGATTGCTATAGCTAACTTGCAATCAGAGTGTGGACGAATTAAAAGAACACCTAAAAAAGGTAATGATTTACATTATACATGGTGGTTCCCTGTTGAAATGGAAGTTTGGCAATTATTTGATATAGTGAAGTAGTAAGGAGATTATATGTATCATACACTAAACACTCCTCAAACAGGTATTCTTGAAGTTATTGAAGAATACGATTATTATGATTTTCCGACTCTATTCTCATGCAAAAGCAAAGAGACTATTCAAGATGATGAGCCTCAACTATATATGGTCTTATTTGCAGACAGATCGGATGACTATGATGTATGGCTTTATGCGGAAGTAACTCTTGATTATCTTAATCTTATACGTTCTGCTAAAGTTAGCTTGCATGATACTTTTGCCAGTCCAGAAAAGGATAGAATCCTTAAAGTAGATATTCCGAGAAACAGCTCTGTAGAATATAACTCTAATTTCATCTTACCGTCAGAACTTTCTGAGGATATATTACCGACTGTTAATGATTTTCTTGATATTGAATATACACCTCTTTCTATTCAATCAAATTTGGTTGAATCAGAAAACTGGCAACACAGAAATACGGTAACTATAAAATTAAATTCTATTGGAGGTGCAGATCATGAAGTATCTGCTTATGAGTTAGGTAAAGCCTTTGTTTATTTTCAAAGCACTATGGATGTTATTGAAATGGTAAAGCAAAAATACAATAAAGTCACCCGATCCATCAAAGAAAGCATAAAGTTTTACGCAACACCTTTTGCTTTTGGATCTCTCGAGATTAAACTTGTATGTATTAAAGAAAGTCCTAAACAAGCCAATTTATTTGATCCACATCATCAAAAAGATACTATATCTGAATTTTTTAAGCTTATAAAATCTAAAAATAGCAAATCTGATATGAAAGATGTATTGACAGGTTTAGGATTAAGGACTACAAGCGAATATAAAAAATTACTCGCAGCACTTTATAATTTAAATACTGATATAACTTTATCTTGGGAATCACCAGAAAGAAACGAAGATGCAGTAGTTGTATTTTCAAAAGCTGAGATACCCGAACTGTTAGAAAGACTTACAGTTATTGAAGTAGAACAGGAAGAACCTTTTACTATAGAGGGAAAATTGGTTGGATTGTCACTACCTAGTAAAAGGTTTGTATTACATAAATCTGAAAATGGGGAAACTATTAAAGGTGCAATTGAAAAAGAATATAATAGAAATATAGAAAACGCTACTATTAGCCAAACGTATAATGCAACAATTAAAGAAATAGCAAGTAGAAATAAAACAACTGATACAATTGAAAAAATAGAGAATATACTGCTAGACCTTAATGAGGTATAGCATAAAATATTTATTATCCCACCTAAAACACCACCCATTATACCACAGTCAAACTGACTGTAACCTACATGAATCACATTCTTAACCAATCAGTAGTATTGGAAATCATGTATTCTTTAGAGGTAATATTGGTAGAGTGGCTCGTGTCCAAAAATACTTAGCGTGAAATTTTTTGATTCAGATTTTTTTCCGTTGATTAACAACACTATCAAGCATAAGGATTGTCATAGAACGAAGGGCAGTTCAAGGGTGCTGTCTTTAGGCTCCACCGCTGTACCTTTGAAGGCAATTATTGGTTTTACAATTCAGAAATTAGCGACAAGTTACAACTTTTCCCCCCAAATAACGTCTAATTTGAAAAAACTATATTTGACAGAAAATAATTCCTTAGGAGAATACTAATGTCAAAAACCTCGGAAAAGAAAACATTACAGCGTCAATTTAATCCTGTAAAGGCGAAATTGGTATATATAGAGGAATGTTTTGGGCAATTGCAGAGTGGTCTTCCGGCGAACAAAGAAGAATATATCGCAGCTGACAGACTGACGCATTCTTATATTAAAAGTTGCTTTCTGATGATCGTGCAACGGGCAGTAGACATAAACAATGCCATCATAGAATTTAGCGGCAGGACACCTCCCTACCAAAAATACCAAGGCTTTCGTGTCGTTCAAGAGAGTGGTCTAATTGATGTAGAAACACTAAATTTCTTTGAACACGCCTTAACCTGTTACCAGAAAATAGCTAATCCCTACGAGGGACTCCCAGCCCCCGAACTCTACGATGTATCTTCGCAACTACTGCAACATGGTAAAGCTTATACGTGCCAGATAAAAGATTTTTTTAGAGATGCTAATCCAACGTTATCTTAAGGCGCAATTATAGTAAAATCCATAATTATTTATACACTAAGAATCAACGCTAAATGCGCTTTCTGGCATTTGGGCAAATCAACGCTGAATACGCGTATGGTATTCAGCGGGTTCGGTTTCCTAACCGAACCATAGGTGTCAATTTCGGGATAAATCTGTTGGGGCAGTGTCTTCAGTCCCGTAGGGACGCTATGTTTATAGATATGAGATGTATATATGTCTTTAGTCCCGTAGGGACGATATGTGTATCCCAACGACATATTTTCTATATATCGTCCCTACGGGACTAAAGAGGAGTTGTTCAACGTTTTTCTATAAACATATCGTCCCTACGGGACTAAATATGACTAATCTCCATAATCATGCGTATTTAGAGGTGTTCACAATAACATAGATTTTTTCTTAAATTGACATCTATGATGCGGTTAGAAAACCGCATCTACCGGGAGTGCCTACTTGTTTTTAGATTTCACAATAAAAGCAAGGCGGGTTGAAGTAAAAACTCCTACCCGCCTTTAGCTTTGAATTATCATTTAAGATAATTCTAATCGAATTTGAATACTCCACCTGTGCCTTTGAGGACAATGTCTGGTTTCAGCAAAACCTTATCTTGAGGCTCTTTCTTGAGGCCACTTGGATAAAGCATATACGAAATACGGCGTGGTAGATGTATGCCTAAATCCGCGAGCATATCCACATCCTCTTTGAAAATAACGTTGTTGCTCATCTGGGTTTGATAGGCAAACCAGTACTTGAGATAAGATTGAATCTTATTATTATAGAGTACATTGCCCGTTGCTACATCAATCACCTTGACCCGTGTTTTGACACTTGCTGTCTGTCGGGTCGTAATAAAGGTAGATGTCCCCGAAATCCCTGACTGTCTACCCTGCCGCATGAGGTGCTCATTGCTATCCTTTCGAGCCAATCTTGGATTATTTACCATTCCCGTGATGATGATGTCGGCATTTAGAGCTTGCCCGACTTTAGCTGCCAAAGCAGGATCCGCGTAAACATCATTTAGTGTTAATCCGAGTTTAGCGACTTCATCAGCCACCGGTTGGACTTTATCCGACTCGTCAAATACCCATTCACTGTCTTTCAGGGTAAGTTTTAAACGATTTCCCAAATTGATGCTAATTCGTTTACCAAGTTTCTGTGCCTCTTCCTCTTCAGCGATAAAAGGCGTGATGGCAATTTTCTTTGCTTCACCAAAAGATGGCGGGGTATCAATATTAATCTCACCGTCTCCAATACATCCAGCGATTGAAATGAGGAGAAAAGGTATGAGTAGAAAACTAAAAAAACGCATAATAGAGTTATGCCTCCTTGATTTAACTTTTGTCCTTTGCCATAGGGCATCTGTGCGCGTGCTGCGTCCTTAGACGGAATTAACGCCAAATGCGCGTAGCAAAATACCAAACAAAGGGAATGCTCGTGTGGTATTCTGCATGATTTGGCGGAGGGCAAAACCCTATGTCTGCCAACAAATCGTTGAGTTCAGCGCACAACCCACCTGTTGCCAAAAGTTTATCAAAATTGCCGAAAAAAGTCAAGATACAATTTATTTTTTATTAAATCTGTTCATCTCAATGGCGTTCTAAAAGAGATGTTATAGTGAAAAGTCTCTGTGTAGCATCTTATTTTTAACAACCACACAGAGATTTTCTTGGTTAAGCACTTTTCACTGTTAGGCAACCGCCAAGGCGCGCACCTCTCCGAACTCATGCGCCAACTTCGCCCACGAGCCACCATTGTCCTCACTCAAGAAGAGTTGCCCACTTACACTACAGGCTATCAACAATCCGTCAACACTCGGATTATAACCAAAACACCAAATAGTGCTATTCGAAGTCATCCCTATATCAGAGCGATCCCAACGAATTGCATCCGCATCTTGTGCTGCATCAGTATCGCGCATATAAAAGATACCGCCTTGGTCGCCAGGAGGCCCGTTACCAGCACCAATAAAAACCTTAGCGTTTTCACCGTTCAAATAGAACGCTGCGCGGCAGTAGGGCCACGGAAAATGGTTACGAACCTTCAAAGGTGTCCAATTGTGCATATCCGTAGTAACACAGACATCGTTATTTGTCGCAGCAACAAGGGCTTTTTGCTCACCTGGAACCACTGTCAATCCGTGGATATCCAAGCTGCTCAAACCTTCACTTCGTTCATCCCAAGTTTTTCCACCATCGGTACTTAAACGCATACCGTCAATTTCAATCCCCGCATAGACAGTTTCATGGTCTTCTGGATCAATAATGATAGTTGTTACGCGCGGAATAATAGGAATACCTTCACATTCTTGTGCAAGTTCGGCATCAAGTTGCGTCCATGTCTCACCGCCGTCTGTTGTTTTGAAAAACGCAGATGGACAAGTTCCCGCATAAAGTGTATCTGGAGCAGTCGGATGAATGGCAAGCGACCAAACTTCTCGATTGTCCATTTCACTTGGCATGTGTTTCCACGTATCGCTCCCATCTATGCTTTTGACAACACCTTTTTCAGTGCCAGCATAAAGTATATTTGAATCCGTTGGATTCACAACGATTGCGCGGATGTCTGCTTCTGGAAAAATACCGTTGCTGACACGATGCCAAGTTTTACCAACATCAGTGCTTCGCCAAATGCTTTGTCCAATTGTTCCTGCATAAAGTGTGTTTGACATATATACCTCCTCTTAATAACTTATCGGTTATCAGTTATTGGTCATTCAGAATCCCTTCGTCAATAATAGTGTCCCCTCGCATGATGCTCCATTCAACCGCTTCTGTCTCTATTTCAGGTTTGAGATGGAACGCATGTCTATAAAGTGAATTATCTTCATTTTTAACATATACCATCGGTTTCGCATCAAGAAGTTTCCTGTTTTGGTACGTCAGCGTTAATGTAAGTGAATGTACGCCCTTCGCCTCGCTTGGCACAGCAATAACTTCCCAATAATTCGGATGAATTGGATTAGGAAGGATGTGTGTGGTATAGGTACCGAGGCTTCCTTCATACGCATTATAATTATAAGTTATAGATTGCTGAGAAAAACTTTGATTTGCAACTTGTAGGCTTGGAATAAACATCACACGTTGGATGTCATTCCCAAAATTAGGAAGATCTAATGCAGCAGTTCCATCGGCAGTTTTAAAGGGCAAAGATTCTACCCGAATCTCTCCTGTATCGTTTAGATATGCGACCTTGATGTCCACGTTTGTGTTCCGTTGTGCAGAAAAACTGAGGTTTAGACCTGCCTGATCCGCTGTTGTCACTTTACATTCAATAGCATGCGCAGCAAAATTGGCAAGTTTTTTATTTTTTCCAAGAACCGGGTAGGTGTCATGGGTAAATAACGGTTGAATCGTTGGAACTAACGTATGGTACCGAAAAGGTCTTTCAACAGTTCCGAGGACCTTCCACGTAGTGAGGTAATTTGTAACTTTCCAGTCTGCAAATATGTCTGAGAATGTGTGAGACATCCCGCGTGCCTGCAGTGTGCGTGTAATCCCTAAAAAGCCATCTAAAGGATTTTTTACAAGCGCCGCAATGGTTTCTATACCACCATAATGATCATGGAGGTATAACATAAAAAGAAAAGAAGCTCCGTAGTGTGCAAGTAGGTTCGTCTGGCTCATCTGAGACCAATCGGTCAGTGAAATGTTTGGTGTCTTCTGAAAAGCATTAAGATGTTGGTAAAGGTTATAACCGCATCGGAAAGCTGCGTAATCAGCACACCCTTCGTCTATCCACGTTTCTTCCTTCGGAGAATGCTTCCAGTGAATAAGGTGTTGGAGTTCATGAGCTATAACAGAATATATCACATCAGAATTCGTTGGCTGCTTTTCGGAATTAATATAGAGGATATCGGCTTCGTTGCTATGCAGTGGTCCGAGGGTCGGATGGTGTAGCATACCTCTTTGCTGATCAATCGGCAAGAAGTACCCAGCTGTTGCATGGTGGATGTCAATATCGCGGATATTGAGAAGAAGTAAAATTACCTTCTGATTTCGATCAATATCTGGTGGTGCGCCAAAGTCTTCCGTTAAGATGTCATATATCCCGCGCTGTGGGTCTGCTGGGGTTGCCCTCTCAAACGCTCTTTGGATAGTTTGAACTGTGAGTGCTGTGACGTTCTCTTGCCACTCAGAATCTTCAACGAAGATGTAACAGTGGGCACCACTTGCCCGCAGTGTTGCATTGACTGTATACTGCTGTTTTCTTTCAAAATCGATAGCAAAAAAAGTTCGTTGGAATCCGATGGCAAGTGCTGGTGCTGCGGGATGTCCTGGTGCGGTTGGTACAGGCGTTAAAAGTTCAGGTGCCATATCCATTTTTAGATGTGGTGTCCCGCAGCGGAATGCCTCACTATACTGGGTAGAAAGGATGAGCGTTAGTAAGAGAACTGTGATGATGGTATATCGCATTTTTTAGTAGTCTTCAGCTATCAGTAGTCAGTTATCAACACAATTGTATAACCGATAACTGTCTACAGTGTATCTCATAAATAGGATTTGTTGGTTCATTATCAGTTGATTCTCTTGTAGGAGGGAACTCCGATTCCCGACAGGTCGCGATTCGGAGATCGAAATCAACGGTATGAATGCCATTTAGGCATTCACCGCCTACAGGATTTTGAAATCGGGCTTTCAAAGCCCTCCAACTATTTATGAGATAGGTTGTACTAAAAGCTATTGCTTGAGTCGTTCCTGTATGTCATCATTATCAGGTTCAATTGTTTGCGCTTGCTGCCAAACACCACGTGCTTTATCAGGTTCACCGTTTTCAAGATAAGCATCACCGAGGTGCATCAGAATCTCAGCATTGTCAGGCAGCTGTTGGTTTGCCTCTTCCAACAGTGTGACAGCTTCCGCGATACGTCCCTGTTTAAAGTAGACCCATCCAAGACTATCAAGATATGCCCCGTTTGTCGGTGACTTTTCAAGTGCCCGCTTTACCAAAGCTTCTGCTTCATCCAGATTTTTTTCTTGCACCGCAAAGAGATAACCGAGTGCGTTGAGCGCATATTCATGTCCCGGTTCAATTTTAAGTGTTTTACGCAAATACGTTTCCGCTTTTTCGAATGCCCCTATCGTTTGATAGACAGCAGCAATCCCATAAGTAGCACCGGTGTGCTCCGGATTGTCAGCAAGAAGTTGCTCGAACGTCTCTTCAGCTTTCTCATATTTTTTATATAAAAAATAAACGTTTGCTAACGCAAACTGAGCATCTATCGCCAGCCGTTCAAAATAGGCACGTTGGACATCGTTCCGAGGGTTATTGATAAAATCCTTAGAAAAGAAAATCGCTCGTCCAAGATATGTTTCTGCATCTCGAATGAGTGTCTGCAAATCTGTCTTCTCACTTTTCGGGTCTTTATTGCTCGACGCAAGTGCCTGTTCAGCAAGTCTCTGAAGAACCAAGCCAAGCCCTAAGTTTCCACCAACGTCTTGCGGGACTAATGTAAGGATATGCTTAAAGGTTTGTTCTGCTTCCGCCAATTTACCGGTATCAAGATATAGGCGTCCAACAATTCTAAGTGTCATCAGGTCGTTTGGCGTAATTTTTATGACGCGTTGGTAAGCATCAATAGCTTCCAGCGGCTTATTTGTTATTAAATAGAGTCTACCGAGTCGTCTGTGAAATTCAGGTTCAAAAGGTAAAATACGTGTGAGTGCTTTCAAAGATGTCTCCACAGCAGCATATTCTTGGAGTTCAGACGCTAAATTAGCAACCCTTTGATGTGCCCCTAAATGGTCCGGGTCAAGCTCAGTCACTTTTTTAGCAGCTTTCAACGCTTCTACGATATAGTTCCCACGTGAATGAGATTCGTGGAGCATTAAGATCTCCGCAAGTAGCCAGTTTGCAGGAACGTGGGATGGGTTAAGCTTAAGTGCTTCAAGCGTATCATCTTCAGCACCTTTAACATCCTGCAACCGATGAAACCGAAGCTGTCCGCGCTTGTACCAGACATAAGCAGACTCAGGTACCTGTTCCACTAAAGCATCATATAACCGTTTTACAGCATCTAAGTCTCTATCAAAACTTTGTAGATAGATTGCGTACATCAGTTGTGTGTAAATCTTTTTTCCGCTTTCAGATGCCTCCGTCAATGGCACTTGTTCTGCTGTCGTAGATGAGATTAACTCTTGTGCGTCTGCTCCCCCTCGTGCTGAGAAAAGACATACTATACTCAGCAGGATAAAAATTTTCCATAAGTTGCTTTTCATAATCGTCTCCTTGTGCTTTGTCAACATATTATTGTAGGTCGCGATTCGGAGATCGCTCCTACTGAAATGTCTCTTTTTGTAGGAGGGAACTCCGATTCCCGATTACATTCAAGAACCATCAATTAGCACTTGTCTGCTTTATAGTAGATTTTAGAATTTCTTGAACACTTTTAAGCTGTAGGAGGGAACTCCGATTCCCGACTAACAGTGGTTTTGTCGCGATTCGGAGATCGCTCCTACAAGAGGCGTGTAAACTTATTTTTCGACTTACTATAATAACCTTATCCCTTAGTCCCGCTGAATGCCAAAAAGGCATTCATAGCGTTGATTTGGTAGGGACGATATGTGTCTGCCAACGACATAATTTTACATATCGTCCCTACGGGACTAAATAAATTACCGAAATATTTATTTAATCTTCATACAGATTGTGTTACAACAAACCTCGTTATATCTACCCCAAAGGTAGGAGTGATCTCCGAATCACGACTCAACCTATTAGCCATCGGGAATTGGAGTTCCCTCCTACAACTCAATAATGTAAAGTTAATTGTAAAATACACTATAATAGTGATAAACTCGCTCTGTAGTATTGTAACTACACTTGACGAAGGTTTGTTCCTGACAACTATCATTCTCCATCGCTATCAGAATCGGCTTCCGAGATTTTTCCGACGTCCACAAGTGTCTCGTCTTCTTGTAAAGTCATGAGTCTTACACCTTGCGTTGTACGACCAATTGAACGAATATCGCTGACTGCCATACGCGTAATATACCCAGTAGAACTAATAAGAACAAGTTCATCTGATCTCGTAACGAGTTTAGCAGAAACAACCGCACCATTACGCGTTGAACGCTTAATGGCAGTTAGTCCTACGCCGCCGCGCTTCTGTGAACGATACGCGGATAGTCCTGTTCGTTTGCCATAACCGTTTTCTGTCACAATGAGCAGTGAGTCGTTTTCATCTGCGGAACATACCATGTCTACAACAAAGTCTTCTTCAGCGAGGCGGATGCCACGGACACCGCGCGTGCGGCGTCCCATGCTGCGAACATCTGACTCGTTAAATCGTATGGCATTCCCGTTATGGCTAACCAAAATGACGTCGTAATTTCCATCGGTAAGATGAGCCTCAATTAGTTGGTCGTCTGGATCTAAATTAACTGCTATAATTCCACTGGAGATGGGATTTCTAAAATCACCTAATGGAGATTTCTTTACAATACCGCTTTTTGTTGCCATAAGGATATAGAGATCTTCATTAAACTCGCGAATAGGTAAAAATGCTGTAATGGTCTCTGAGTCACTTAGTTTTAGCATATTTACCGCTGCTCGTCCTGCTGCTTGGCGTGAGCCTTCTGGTATCTCAAAAACTTTCAGAACATAGCACTTACCGAGGCTTGTAAAAAAGAGAAGCGATTGGTGTGCCGTTGCGATAAGCAGTTGTTCCAAGAAATCTCCATCTTTTGGGTTTCCGCCTTTAATACCAACCCCGCCGCGATTTTGCGTTCGATATGTATCCATTGGAATCCGTTTGAGATATCCGGAATGTGTCAGTGTGACAACCATCTCCTCATCTGCAATGAGGTCTTCCATCTCAAAACTTCTTACCTCCGAAACGATTTCGGTGAGGCGATCATCTCCATGATCCTCCTTCAATCCTTCCAATTCTTCCCTGATGATGTTGGTGACAAGGTCTTCACTCTCAAGAATTGCTTTGAGTTCAGCAATACGTTCCAAGAGATCACTGTATTCATCGTTAATATTCTGACGACCTAATCCTGTTAACTGGCTTAAGGTTAATCCCAGCACTTCGTTCGCTTGATCTTCAGATAGTTCATACTGTGTTATCAACTGTTCCCTGGCTTCCTGCGGCGTCTCTGCAGTTTGCACAAGTTCAATTACTTCCTCTAAATGCTCCAGCGCAATACGGTATCCCTCTAAAATATGGGCACGTCTTTCGCAGCGTGCCAAATCAAACTGTGTGCGTCTACGTATTACTTCTCGTCGATGTGCCAAGTAGTAGCGTAAAATCTCGGGGAGCGTTAATATTTTGGGGAGCCCTTCAACAAGGCAAAGAAGGTTTGCAGGAAAAAAATGCTGCATCTTTGTGTGCTTGTAGAGCTGATTTAAAACAACTTGTGGCACTTCCCCACGCTTAAGTTCAATAACGATACGAATTTCCTCATCAGATTCGTCTCTGATATCCGAAATGCCAGTAATCGTTTTACTGATGTTTACCTGATCAACCATCTGTTGAAGAAGCAGATTTTTCTTAATCTGATAAGGAATTTCAGTAACTACAATCTGCTCGCGGTCTCCACGAGATTTATCGTGCGATATCGGTTCAATTTCCACTCTCGCCCGCATCGTCATGCTCCCTTTGCCTGTAGAATACATATCTTTGATTCCTTTTTTCCCAACGATAATTCCAGCAGTGGGAAAATCTGGACCAGGGAGAAATTCCATTAGTTCCTCAACGGTGGCATCTGGAAAATCAAGCACGTGCAGGAGAGTATCCACGACCTCGTTGAGGTTATGCGGTGGGATCTTTGTTGAATAACCTATACCGATACCGTCAGTCCCGTTCACAAGCAGGTTCGGAAGAAGACCGGGCAGGACAGTAGGTTCTTCTAACGATTCTTTATAATTGGGTTGGAAGTCAACAGTATCTTTATCAATATCCAGCAGGAGTGTTTCAGCAATCTTTGAAAGTCGGCACTCTGTGTAACGCATTGCCCCCGCAGGGTCATCGTCAATAGAACCAAAGTTTCCTTGCCCATCAATTAAGGGATAACGTGTACTGAATTCCTGAGCAAGACCTACGAGCGTACCGTAAATCGGACCGTCGCCGTGTGGATGAAAATTCTTCATAACCTCACCAACAACAGCAGCACATTTATCGTAAGGGCGACTACTCGTGAGATTAATCTCTCCCATGGCATAGATAATTCGGCGTGCACTCGGCTTCAAGCCATCCCGCACATCAGGGATTGCTCTATTCGTATTTACACTCATCGCGTACGTGAGGTACGAAGTCTGTAGTTCGGTTTCTATTGATCGACTGATAATATTTTCTTCTTGCATGTGTTTCTCTTTATTCGCTGTGAGCAGTCAGCCATTATTTTTTATTCAAAACAATGGTTTCCCACTATCTATATTAGAACGTATCTCATAAATAGGATTTGTTGGTTCATTAGTCCCGTGAATCAACGCCAAATACGCCAAATCAAGAAATCAAGAAATCAAGAAATCAACGGTATGAACGCCTGTAGGCGTTCCCCGGGTATGAACGCTGTAGGCGTTCCCCGGGTATGAATGCCTTTTGGCATTCCCCGTATGGTATTTGTCCAAATCAACGCCAAATACGCGTTTGGTATTTGTCCAAATCAACGCCAAATGCGCGTTTGGCATTTGGCGGGGACGATATGTTTTCGCAGCGCATTGGCAGTTGATATGTCGTTCCTACCAAATCAAGAAATCAACGGTATGAATACCTTTTTGGTATTCACCGGGTATGAATGCCATTTAGGCATTCCCCGGAACTCAAGAGGCGGTGGGTAACATTTTTTCTATAAACATAGCGTTCCTAAGGAACTCAAGAGGTCCGAGACGCTCAGTAAACCGTAATTCAAATTAAATCATTATAATGTCTACTATCCAAAGCTGCTTTTTCATCGCCATGTTCAATGAGCAATGGTTGTATCGTAATCCGTGTAAGCAATTCAATATAGAGTGCCGAAGCGGCATTTTTATCCACATCGTTTGGAGTTCACTCCATTTGCAGAAAAGGAGTCGTGATTTTTAAAGGTGCCATTTCCCATTTTTCAAGCCAGTTTGAGAAATTCATTGTGCGACCTTTTACCAGAACGATTATTAACAAATCTATTTCGGTAATTCATCCAGAAATCGTATAATTTCATAGGATTATTTACCTAAAAAGTATACCGTACGGTATGTTTTTTCATACCGTGGTATGTTTTTGCAAATCACCCTTAACCCAGTCTGTGCATGGTTTTATAGGTGTTTTTTGTAGAATTATTAATTTTATATTTTTTCATTTTTGGTAACTTTTGATATTCTGCCCGAATTCCTGTTTTTTTGGCATTTCGGCAATGTATTTAATAGTTCTCTGAATGTTGGTATTTTGAAATGTTGACATAATTGTGGCGTCTTATAAATAAACCTTTATGTAATACTAATTATTACACAAATGAATAGTGCTTGTCAAGTTAAATTTTACATTTTATCAGCGGCATTCAATTTTTGGTTTGTTAACCCGTTTGGTCTAAAGGTCGCGATTCGGAGATCGAAATCAAGAAATCAACGGTATGAACAGAATCAACGCCGAATGTGCGTATGGCATTCGTCGCCTATAGGCGTTCCCCCAAATCAACGCCACATGCCTTTTAGGCATCTGTCCAAATCAACGCCGAATGCGCTTTTTGGCATTCATACGTTGATTTTTTGCTTTGGCGTATTCAGCGTTGATTCACTCCTACAAGAGCAAGCATTTTTTATATTGACACATACTGGTTATGACCCATAAACGTCAAGTTCAACTTGTGTGCCATAGCGTTCTATAAATGCGCGGCGAGGTTCCACAGAATCACCCATCAACAACGTGAACATCCGTTCAGCTTGAACAGCATCCTCAAGAGTCACCTGTAACAAGACGCGTGCATCTATCTGCATTGTTGTCTCTTTTAATTGCTTCGTATTCATTTCAGCAAGCCCTTTGAAGCGCGTTAGCGTCGTGCCTCTGTTTGCACTTGATGTAAGGATCGAAAGAAGTTCTCCAACAGTGTTCGCAGCCTGTTTTTCATCCGATTTATTCACTAAAGTAAACAGCGGTGTATCCTCCGATGTCGGTACATCAAAATCTTCTGGTTGAATTCCAAACTCTTTAACACACTGAATGTGAGGAGAAAGTTCAGCATGTATCGCAGCATTTGATGCTATCTGGAATTGCGGCATACTATCAACCTCATCCCCTATTTCATCTGAATCAACTTCAGAAGTATTTTCGCTATCAACTTCAAACGGAAGCTCATCTTGTTTTGGACTCTCATCTTGTGATTCCAGAATATTTAAGATAGTATCCGTTGGATTTTCTGGTGTTTCGATCAGTTCACTGTCTGATTCAGGAGAATCTTGATCTTCAAGAGGTTCCCACAAATATGTAATCAGTTCTTGACGTGTCCGATTTCCGCGCCCGCTCAATTCCGAAAGACGTTTTTCAATAAAGGACAGAGCCTTAACACAGGTGATCGCTTCTTCCGTCGCATAAGGATTGTCACGTCGTTTATTCGTTATCTCTTGAGACGCTGCGGCTGATTCCAGCAGGTATCCTTCCAAAGCATCTTCGTCTTGAAGATATTGTGCTTGTCGCCCCCTCCTAATTTGAAAAAGCGGTGGTTGTGCGATATAGAGATGTCCTTTTAGAATTAATTCCGGCATCTGTCGGAAGAAAAACGTCAATAAAAGTGAACGGATGTGTGCACCATCCACATCTGCATCCGCCATTATAATTACCTTGCCATACCGCAGTTTATCCAATGCAAATTCCTCTGAACCAATACCGGTACCAAGTGCAGTGACAATGTCTACGATCTGTGCATTTTTCAATATCTTGTCCAACCGTGCCTTATCAACATTGATGCCTTTACCTTTCAAAGGGAGAACCGCTTGAAAAGTACGGTCACGCCCCTGTTTTGCAGGACCGCCTGCGGAATCTCCCTCAACGAGAAATATCTCTGTTTTTTCCGCATCCCGTTCAGAGCAATCCGCGAGTTTTCCAGGCATTGACGCTGAATCTAATACACCTTTCCGGCGAATAATGTCGCGAGCATTACGGGCTGCTTCCCTTGCTTGTGCAGCTTGAATACTTTTGTTAATTATACGCTTTGCAAGTGCTGGTTGTTCCTCTAAGTACTGCTTCAATTGTTGGTTCACAATACTCATCACAATGCCTTCTACTTCAGTATTGCCGAGTTTTGACTTGGTCTGTCCTTCAAACTGCGGTTCAGGGACTTTTACGCTGATAACAGCCGTAATTCCTTCTCGGATGTCCTCACCCGTAAGTGAAATTTTTTCGTTTTTCAATAGATCGTTATCTTTGCCATACGCATTGAATGTGCGCGTAACAGCACTTTTGAAACCGCTTTCATGAAACCCACCCTCTGTTGTCCGAATATTGTTTGCGTACGAAAAGATGTATTCCGAATAGGTCGTATTGAATTGAATAGCAATTTCGACCTTAACATCATCTATCTTACCTTCTAAGTAAATAGGCGTGGTGTGAAGAACCTCTCTATTCTCGTTTTGGAATTGCACAAAAGAAGCGATACCACCCTCATAGTGATATACGGTCTCCTCCTGATTATTTTCCACTTCTGTTTCAGTTTCCACTTTTCTGAGGTCTTTGAATCGGATACGAACACCTCGGTTGAGAAATGCGAGTTCACGTAGACGCTCTTTCAAGGTTTCAGCATGAAAATCAAGCGTGTCAAAAATTTCATGGTCAGGCATGAACGTTGTTTCTGTTCCACCGTTTTTCGTCTTTCCAATTACTTCTACATCTTTTGTCGGTATCCCGCGTTTATACTGCTGTTCGTAAAGTTTCCCTTCCTGCGCAACTTGTACTCGGAGCCACTCTGAAAGTGCATTCACACACGAAGCACCTACACCGTGCAAACCACCGGCGGTTTGGTAACCAACATCTGCACGTCCATCAAATTTACCACCTGCATGAAGGGTCGTCATCACGACTTGAAGCGCAGAAACACCTGTCTGATGTTCCCCAACAGGAATACCACGCCCATCATCAGAAACTGTGACGCTTCCATCTTCATTGAGTGTTATTCTGATCTCTGATCCATGTCCTGCTCCGAATTCGTCTATGGAGTTATCAACAAGCTCCATTACAAGATGATGTAGCCCCGCAGTGCCAGTACTACCAACATACATACCCGGACGTTTCCGGACGGCTTCCAATCCTTCTAATATTTGAATAGATGACGCAGTATAGTCATTTGACATTATTTATAAATCCTCTTTTAAGTTATCGGTTTTCGGTTATTAGTTGTGCCAATCGGAAGTATGAAAATGAGAAAAGGTTCGGTGAACAGCATGGAAAGAACTTGTTGCTGGATTATCATGAATCCCTAAAATTTTCCAGATATATTTTTTAACTATAAGTTATAATCACTAATTAATTTAATGACGTTTTTCACATCAATCCACAGTCAGTAATATTCTGTCAAATCTTCAAATTAAAATTTGTACCTTCTATATTCATTATACCATAAAATTTTATTTTTTGTCAACCTATTTTTTATCTATTTTGTGAATTTTTTACATTTTTTATATGTCATATATTTGTTGTTATTCTGTAGTCTCAGAATAAGAGCATTGCGTCAAAAAAAGTGTCTTTAAAGAAGCCTGTAATTCGGAATCACTTACTACCGAAACAGCAGCTTCAATCTGCTCTTTCATCTCAGGTGGGACAGATTTGGAAATCCGCTTATATGCCTCCGAATCTGATTTTGCTGCATTTTCAGTGGGTTTTTCCTTAGAAATGTGTGGATTAAAGCGAAATTGGATGTCAATTACCTTACGTTTCTTAGAAGGTCTACGTGTTCCTGCATTCAGGTCTTCAAGTTTTTTTTCAAGTTCTAAAAGAATTTGAGTTTTCATTGCAGATAACTCAGTAGCATAAAGTGGATGGGCAACTTCAACCTTTAAAACTCCATTTGATAAGGAGACTGGGACACTTTGTGCGGCAACTGGTGCGCCGACAATAGATCGCCATGCATCAAAAATCTTTATTTCATGGAGTTTATCAGTCCAGCCCTCTCGGCGTAGAAAAGTTTCTATAACCCCTTGTACTTTTACTGTTCTACGCCGTATTACCGGCCGTCGTTTATTCTTACGAGATTTTTTAAAACGCATTCTTCTATCCACCCAAATCCAATATTGATCTGCAACGTTTAATTAACGATTATACCGTTTTCAACCACTAATAGATGGATATCCGGTAGTTCATCGCCCATTACGTCTTTGTCAGTGGCTGTAATAACAGTCTGTGCATTAACACCTTGTAGATACGCTAATAGATAGGCACGCCTTTTCACATCCAACTCCGATAGGACATCATCTAACAGAAAAAGCGGTGCTACGCCGGTATCTTCACGAATAAACTCCAACTCTGCAAGTTTTAGGGCAAGTGCTATTGTTCGACACTGTCCTTGAGAAGCATAAGTACGCGCAGTTTCACGCAAAATTTCCTCCGCACCGTTTGACGTTTCCAAAACTAATGTAAAATCATCACGATGTGGACCGACGAGTGTCACTCCCCGCCGCAGTTCATCTCGGCGTGCTTTTGCCAAGGCATCTCGAAAATGATCGGAAAGATTCGTAATATCAGAAAACTCTGTGATGGCACACTCAACCCCTGGAACATATTGTAACAAAAGCCGTTCCCGTTCACCCGTCAACGAAAGATGCGTTTTCTCCACAATTCCGCTTAACCGCGCTAATGCAGTATGTCTTGCCCCAATCAACGCAACTCCCGATTCAACAAGGAGACCATCCCAAACAGATATTTCGCCAACAGATCCTTTCCCAATACTCAATCGCTTCAACAATGCATTTCGATGTTGCAAAATTCCACGATAACGTTGAAGTTCTTCCAGATATTCTCGATTCAATTGGGATAAAAGTAAATCAAGCCATCGTCTGCGGGATGTAGGTGCTCCTTTCACAAGGTCCAAAGATTCAGGTGAAAAGACTACAACATTGAACTGACCTATCCAGTCGGAACGTCTTTGTTGTAATACGCCATCTGTTTTTAATCGAAATGGACCTTGGCGAGGTTTCACTGCTTCAAGCCGTATGAGTGAATTGGGTCGCTTATCACTACGAAAATAACCTATAACCGAAAACCCCTCTGATGTATGCCGTATTAATTCAAGAGCAGTATTAGATCTATGTGATTCCCCTGTACAAAGAAAATAGAGCGATTCCAGAAGACTCGTTTTTCCCATCGCATTTTTCCCAACGATTAACGTCACTGGCGAACAAAATGTGATGTCACATTCTTTATAATTCCGAAAATTCCGCAGGCATAATCGCTCTAAGTGCATTTAAACCTCACTATTCTCTCAATTTCAATTATATAGAATCTTCAAAATAAACTTTGGTATTCTCTTTAATATTAAAAATATTGAAAATCATATACCAGAGAATTTCTTATAAATTCTTGTCTTTGAATGTAGTTTCCATGAATCTTATATTATGTACTAAGGTACAATTTTAAATTAAATTGTACCTTAGTAGTAACAGTAGGGAATGATAATATGTTAATAACTGCTCTAAAACCTTGTGGGGATTGATATAATCGCTGATAATAATTTGATAATAACTTTTGCACTTATTAACAATTTATCAATTCAACTAATTGTGGTGTAAAGTTATTAACAATTTATCAACAATAATTTTGGAGTTATTGTCAGGTTATTATCAACTTATTATCAACTTATTATCAGTAAGGAATGCTTACAAATCTCCTAAGATTTTAGGTAGAGAGGAGTAAACCTTATGTCAATTCATCAGTTAAAAGTTGGACAAGCTTTTTTATTTCCTTGTCTTCAAGTAGTTTTTCAATCTGTTCGTAGGCATACGTGATGGTTCTATGGTTTTGCCTATTAAATGCTTCTGCAATATCTAACAAAGAAAGCTGCGTGAGTTCTCTACATAGATACATGGCGATTTGGCGTGGAAAAACAAGGACTTTCGTTCGTTTTGCTGAAGTTAGGTCATCGCTGTTCAATTGAAAATGATCAGCGACAATTTTTTGTATCGTTGATGCTGTAATAACTTTTTGCCCTGATCTTCTGCTAAGTGGGGATGTGTCATTTAGTACCCTGCGTGCAAAATCAATATCAAGCCGTTCACCAAGAATTGTAGCCTGTGTAGTGAGACGTATCAGTATACCTTCTAATTCACGAATATTTGCGGTTACCATTTCTGCGATATAACTTAGCACTTCATCGGAAATATCCTCAAAATCTTGGTCTTCACATTTTCGTTTTAGAATTGAAAGGCGAAGTTCATAATTGGGTTTATCTATTTCTGCTACCATGCCCCATTCAAAACGAGAACTGAGTCTTTCTTCAAGGTTTTCAAGCATACTCGGCGACCGGTCACTCGTCATAACGATTTGGTTAGAGTTCATATATAAATCGTTGAAGGTATTGAAAAATTCCTCTTGTGTCCCTTCTTTACGTGCTAAGAATTGGATATCATCAATTAATAACAAATCCGCTGTTCTGTATTTTGTGCGGAACCCTTGTGCTGAATTTCGATACATGATAGACTCAATAAATTCGTTCATAAACGTTTCTGATGTGACGTAAAGCACTTTCCGTTTGGGGGCTTTATCTTGTACTCTATTGCCGATAGCATGAAGGAGATGTGTTTTTCCGAGTCCTACGCCGCCGTATATAAAAAGTGGATTATATTCTCCTCCGAGGTCATCGGACGCAGCAAATGCAGTCGCATGACAGATCCGATTGCTCTGTCCAACAACGAAGTTCTTAAAGATGTAGTTAGGATTTAAGTTTGCAGTTTCAGGGGTGTCTTCTTCAGAACCATTTTCAGTTTGCTTAAGTTTGGGGATTTTGGCAAGAGATGTATCCACTGAAATTTTCAACCTACAACCGTTATTTATTTCATTGCCTAATACCTTCTTAATGTCACTGAGAAATCTGTCTTCGATTTCGTCTTGTGTATAATCGGAAGGAACAGCAATGATAAAAGACTCCTCGGTAAGTGAATGTGGGGTAACTTGACGGAGATATATGTCATCACGGGCGGTTTCGTCAAGTTCCTCAAGTATTGCTAACCAGAGCGAATCAGGGGTGTGTTGCATGAGAATGTTCCTACCTATTAGGGATTGCCAGTTGTCCGAGCAATGTTATTAAAATGTTATGAAATTTCTTTCAAAAATATATCTAACGCGAACGTGAATTATATCATTTTCCAATTTGAAATAGCAAGTTAAATTTAGTGAATTTTGAACTAAAATCGTACCTAATGTATGGAGAAAATTTGAAGATTTAGAATTAAAAAAGTATATATTATATAACAAGCAAATTTTCACCAATTTATCGGGTAAAGACACAATTTTTACAAAATTCACCAAAATACTTGCTGTTATTTATAACGTCAATTTTGTGCAATAGATACGATATCACCTCCGTGTGATTCTACAGAAAAATTTGACAAACTGTAAAAAATCGGGTATCCTTTTTATCTAAGATAAAAACATAACTCGTAATTTTTGTGGACATTTAAGGATAAGAAATAGAGAGGAAAACGTTATGAAACGTACGTATCAGCCACATAGGCGTAAACGAAAAAACAAACTCGGATTTCGGAAACGTATGTCTACCCGTGATGGGCGCAAAATCCTTGCGCGCCGAAGAGCAAAGGGTAGAAAAATCCTCAGTGCGTAAAGTTGCTATGGAACACTTTAAAAGATGCCTCGTACTTTTAAGTTACCTCGCTTTTATGAAAGTCCTATTATTTCTGCTGTTAAGGCATCACGGCGGAATATGGACACCCGTAAGCGAGACTTCTCCCCCTCCGTTTTAGATTTTGGTCCTGTCCGTTTTAAGATCGCTCGTCACTTCGGATTCTGTTATGGCGTAGAAAATGCTGTTGAGATAGCATATCGCGCACTTGAAGAGAATCCTGACAAGCGAATTTTCCTACTATCTGAGATTATTCATAACCCTCGCGTCAATGAAAATTTAAAACACCACGGTGTGCAATTCCTCTCTGACACTGCAGGTAATCCGTTGTTACCGTTTGATGTCTTAGCGCCTGATGATGTTGTTATTGTGCCGGCTTTCGGTACAACGTTAGAAATTGAAGCGGAACTTAATGCTCGCGGTGTTACGCTTTCGTCCTACGATACCACATGTCCGTTCGTTGAAAAGGTATGGAAGCGAAGTCAGGAAATTGGCAAGCAAGATTACACCGTTGTTGTGCATGGTAAGCGGTATCATGAGGAGACCCGCGCCACATTTTCTCATGCACAAGTGGAAGCACCTGTAGTTGTCGTTCGTGATTTGGTGGAAGCAGAAGACCTCGCAAAAGTGATACGCGGCGAAGCAGATGCAGACTTTTTCTTTGAAAAGTTTACTGACCGATATTCCGAAGGTTTCCATCCGGATATTCACCTTGAACGTATCGGTGTTGTCAACCAGACCACGATGCTTGCTACAGAGACACAAGCCATCGCTGATTTACTGCGGCAGGCTATTATTACGCGATATGGTGCGGAGAATCTTACGGAACATTTTGCTGATACGAAGGACACGCTCTGTTATGCCACGAAAGAGAATCAGGATGCGACACTTGCGCTTATCGCTGAAGGTGGGGATGTTGCGGTTGTTGTTGGCGGTTACAATTCGTCTAATACAAGCCACCTTGTGGAACTCTGTGAACACAAACTACCGACATTTTTTGTACGTGATGCTGAGGAATTGCTTAGTCCAAAACAGATTCGTCATTTGGTACTTGAGACAAAAGAGGTGCGGATAACAGAGGATTGGTTGCCGACTGAACATCCTAATGGCAGTCCGGTTGATATTGTTTTGACGGCGGGGGCATCTTGTCCGGATATTCTGCTTGATGAGGTGTTACGGAAGATTGTTGGCTGGTTTTCGGGTACGCGTTCTGTGGAGGATGTGCTTGCGCCGTATGAGTAGGCGTATACTTTAGTGGTAAACTTGGAAATAAGAAGAAAACATGTCTATGAATGAGCAGTATAAGTATTTTGAGAAGACTCTCACACGGAACATGGCGCGAGAGCTTGTTCAAGAACTATTTGCAGGACAGGCTGTTCAAAAACAGGAAATCATGGACGTTGTGGTTAAAACGCATCTTGAGCGCGGTGGATTACCAACAATAGCTCAACGTAATAATCCTGTTACGTTGGGACTATGGTACATGAAGCGATCCGGACTTGCTGAGAATCCTAAACCTGGAATAAGGAATTGGAAATACTTGCTGAACTTCAGCATTTAGGAGCAGCGACTTGTCTGATAGATTTTAGCCATAGTGCCCAAATCGCTCTCTGGTTTGCTTGTCTGATAGATTCCGATACTTCACAAGATACTACGCAGCCAAATGGTAAAGTATTTGCGATACATAATCAACCGCCAAGGTTTAAAGAGATTTCACCAAAATTACTAAATCAAGATATTGATTTCTTTCTTAAAGATAGCAATGAATCTCAACTGTATCAATGGCAACCTCGACATCAAAACAACCGTATTATAATGCAGCAATCTATCTTCTTGTTTGGGAATTTTGAGTTTGATGCAGATCATCTAGGTTAAAAATAATTCAACCTTCGTAACATAACGTAACACATAAGCGGTATCAATTTCATCATAATCCACCCCACATCTGTCCAAATTCTTCGCAATATCCGTCACAAAACGAAACTTCAGGAAAATACGTTGAAAGTATTTCATACAGCACCGGATCATACGCAGCAAATTCTTCGGTTGTTTTAAAAAAAAGTGCGCCATCGGGGCCGGGGACTTTATATGCGTTCTCGCCGATACAATAAAACCATAAATCCACCGCTTCTGTCCAATAATGCTCTACTGCATTGGGGTCACCTTCAGGGTAGTTTATATTCGTGTCCCTATAAAACTTATCCGAGTATAATCCTTTTTCGCGTGCATTCTTTTTGGAGCGTTTTAGTTTTTCATAAAAATCTTGGTCATACTCAACAGGTATAGGGCCATAATAAACCGCATGTGCAAATTCGTGAATAACAACCCTCATCTGCCACAGTGACGGAGGGTCATAAGGTGTATCTCCCTCTATAGTGTTAATCGTGTAACCGATATTACGGTTAGGAATCCGATACCAAAGTTCGCTTGTTAATGTTAACGTCCCAGCAATCCACCCACACCTATCAGTCCCGTTATATTCAGGTAATTGATATAAACATCCCGAGGAGATCGCAATGTAAAATTTTCCCACAAACGCTTCACGTAATCCAGGACGTTTCGCAGTCATCATCAAGATAATGGTACGTGCATTGATAAGATGCTGGTCATCAAGCGTATCCGGACCAACGATTGGAATCCCTCCAGCATCAACATATTTCTTATAGTAATCTTCTTGTTTCACACGCAGGTATTCTGCTTGCGCTTTGACTGCTTGTAAATGTTCTTCTGTATGGTTCACACTTTCAGCACTCCTAATAGGCAGTTCCCTTACAAATTTTAGCACGTCCCATGCTTCCTGTGTGAGTTCAGAGACAACAGCAGGCTGCTCCAATTCAGGTGCAAGATTATGTAAAATCTCTAAAGAATTATCGTTCCCACAACCGAGACCGATTAAAATGACAGAAATAATACAAAAAAATAGAAACTTTTTCACAAATTTTCTCCTTTACTGTGATGTTGGTGTTGCGTATGCAGTTTCTGTGGTCGAATAATACCCTTGCTGCGAGAGTGCCTTCAATTCAAACTCATATTCCACAGAGTTAATCAGTCCTGTAACCACCCGTGTTTGCCGTGTATTCAACCCTGGCCCCGTTATTACTTGCCACGGATATGCAAGCCAACTTGTTGCCCCGCGGGGACGATAACGGTATTCCCATTGTTGAACTCACAGCTATTCAATATAAGGATAGAGGTTTTCTCGCATACGAAAGAGGTGATTATGAGGACGCAATCGTTGATTATGACCTAGCGATTGGGAAAAACCCTAATTATACAGAAGCCTACTACGAGCGTGGACTTGCCAAAGCTGCACAAAAACGATATCAAGAGGCTGTCGTCGATTATGACGAGGCAATTCATTTAAAACCTGAAGATAATGAAGAATTCTATCAAGCGCGAGGTAATGCGAATTTTAATCTAAAGCGATACGCACCTGCTATTGAGGATTATAGTGAGGTGATTCGTATATTTCCTAATGATATAAATTCCTATTACTACCGTGGACTTGCCAAAGCTGCACAAAAACAATATAAAGGAGCCATTGACGATTATGATGAAGCAATTCACAGATCTTCTGGTAGCCGAGATATTTACCGTGCTCGCGGATGGGCAAAATACGAACTTAAACAATATAAGGCAGCTATTGACGATTATAACAAGGCAATTCGTATATATGACGATAGAAAATCCTATTACAAGCGCGGACTTGCAAATGTTGGACTAAAGGAATATGAATTAGCCATTTCCGACTTTGATAGGGCCATTAGTCTCAGTCATCCTCTTGACATGGATCCTGATGATGCCTATGTTTACTACCAGCGTGCACTTGCCAAAAAGGAATTAAGTCGTTTTGAGGAGGCAATAGCAGATCTCCAAACAGCCTTTCCATTAGCTATGCGGATTGCTAATGATGATTCGGAACTTGCAGTCGTGATCAATGATCTTCTTCGTGAACTCAGATCACACAGTGGTGAATCTCAAAATGAATAAACTCTACTTCGGCGATAACCTTGAAATTTTGTGCGAGATGGAGAATGATCGCATATCTCCTATCTTCGTCTTTTTAATTCACCCCATGTTATAGTTAACTTTTTGCGAGGATTAACGAATATAGGATCGCCTTTATCTTTATCTGAATCATCTTCTCCAAGTTCCAAATCTTCATTTTTATTAGGTTTTTCAGGTTCTTCTGGAATAATCATTTTCCTGAAAATAGGACGACTATCTAATAAAGCCGCTTCAAAATCCAATATACGCATCCGATCACCCCACTCTGCCGTTGTCCTGCCCCATGCGATGACAGTCCCGTTGAAAGATTCTGGCACATTGTTATGTCCAGGATCAAGCGCAAATGCGTGACCAAGTTCATGTGCCACTACTGCAAGATAATGATTAGGAAAATCGTTTATCCTGTCCATAGTTACAAACGCAACGCCACCCCACCTGCCTCCGTGCCAAGTAAAACCCCAATCAGGACCTCCGCGCCAATCGCCATTCAGGGCTACTCCACCCATGATGATAAGTTGAACGTTGTCCCGTGAATCCCAATTCCGCTGATTGTTAAACTCAAGCGGAAGCTCTGGCTCAACCCGGTCATCGAATATATCAAGTGCACCGTCAACATCATAATGAGCAGTGTTATGCTTTCCATTCACTACATGAATAACAACCTTGCCTTGCGCATCTAATTCTAATGGAAATGTCTTGTCCGTAAATCCATGACGAGTCATCTCTGACTGAAAATATCTCTGAATATCTTTCAAAATTTTGTCATGATACACCATGTCTATATCAACCGCATCTGTCGGCTTGAAATATATGACATGAACATCGAATTTAGCAATGGATGGCAGAGACAATACAGAAATTAATATTAGGGTCAAAAACGTTAGTAGAAGTCGGAAGTGTTTCATGAAGGATCCTTTATTAGATATTGGGCTAATTATTCAGGATTTCCAAGATTTTGAGTGTCCGCACAAATAAGTGTAATCCTAAAATATTGCCAAATGTCAAACGTGCATTTGGCGGTGATTCATAATCTTGGAAATTTTGGTTCAGACGAGAGGACAGGGCATAGAAACCCTTATTACAATGTTCGATTTCGCGTGGGCCCACCTGCAATTATTGCACTTCGGGTAAACTGACATCCATCAGATACCCAATTGCACCGAACACCTTTTTGAGTTCACTGATTGTAAGGGCAGTCTCGTTGCGCGTAAACTGATTTCCATCTAATTTCCCGAATTGCCAAAACTCACCATCCGTTACAATTCCGTAAACCGTCTTTTTATCGTCATCGTTGATTTTTTGAGCGGCAACCAATTCAGCTAAACACTGTCCCCATCCCTTAACAAAGTCGTTTCGTTTTGCTTCTGCAACGATAATGATAGGAGTCCCTGGTACTGTTTTTCCCAACCCCGATTTTGTTGAGATCAGATAGTCAGGTGTGCCGCTGAGATTCTCATCGTAAGAAATCAATTCATGACTCCACAATGCAAACCATTCCACATAGTTTTTGTATACGTCCCTGAGTACTGGATAAATCACATTTTCGCAGCGGGATGCTTCTGATGAAAACACGTTGATGTGGCGCTGGCTGAATTCAAACTCTTCCAAAAATGCTTGGGAAGGTTCAATATCCACGTATTGAATATACTCGTCTTCGGTATATTTAATCTTGAAGGCTTCCTGCACTTGGGCAATTGAATTGAAATCGGTAAATGCCATCTGATAAGTCCTCAAAAATGTTGTGTTTCTGTATATTTCGCTTTGGACCTTTGCAAGAAAATAGTGCCATGTCTGAAATTGAATATCAATCGAAAAGTGTTGCGTAGGGCTATTTATAGTAGATTGTACGATTAACTGAACATCGTTGTTCGACGAATATAAGAGGCGCAATGAATTGCGCGACTACAAACGCAGGCACTGTAAATCGGACTTACAAATCTCTCCAACAAGATGTCGCGAGCTGGAGCTCGCTCCTACAAAAAGAGTTTGTAGGAGCAACGAAACTCACTCATAAGGATTATCAGAGGTGCGAACCTTAATCGCCTCCGGTGTTAATGCACCGAGAGGTTTTTCTCCCTTAAGCACGCGTTCAAAATCGTCAACAATCATATCTGCAACACGAAGATTAGCATCTTTTGTCCTACCTGCGATGTGCGGCGTATGCACAACGTTATCCCTATTTCGCAATTCATCATCAATAGGCACAGGTTCTCTGTCATAAACATCAAATGCACCGGCGAGTTCGTCTTTGACAATCCGTTCACGCAGGGCAGCCATATCAACAGCGTGTGCACGGGTAATGATAACGACCAACGCCCCTTTGTGCAGATGATAAATACGTTCACGATTTAACAGGTGGCGTGCGGATGGTGTTGGCGGAACAGAAACAAACACGATATCTGCCCTATCAACAAGTGTATCCATATCAACGCGTTCCACATCCCATTCTTGTAGGAGTTCATCAGGAACGAATGGGTCAAATCCCATAACGGTTGCACCGAAGGCACGGCACCACTGCGCGATTTTCCTACCAATTTGTCCAAGTCCGATAACACCGATCTGTTTTGTGCCGAGATCACCGTTTACAAAGTCGGGGTCATCACAGAACTGATGTGCAACGGGAAGTTTGTCCGGTCCCCATATTGGGTCGCTCCAATTCCACAGTTTTTCGCCTTGTGCCATCTGCATGTGCCACTGTGCAGTGCGGCGCAGCGAGGATAAAGCGAGTCCAAAAGCACATTCAGCAACAGATTGTGCCCATGCACGTGTGGATTCAATCACTGGGATACCGCGATCCTGAAGTTTTGCGTACGGGATACCGTGTCCTGTGTTGTCTGTCATTGTGCCGAGCACTTTGAGTTTTGGCGCGTTGTCTATACAAGTTTCGGTGAGACTACCACCCCAATGTGAGATGCCGATAACCTCGCTCAAGTCCACCTGTTCGTGGAGAGGGTCTTTGCTGGTTGTGTTGAGAACGAGTGTAACGCCTAATTCTTCAAGCCGTTTTACCATCTGTTCGTGGACGAAGGGCCATGAACCTTCTAAACCGGGTGAACGCGTAAATAGAAATTGATGTGTTGCCATTCAACGATTCCTCCTATTAAGAAATGAGAATATGTGGGACTGTGGGATATCTACCGCGGCGATTGCCATAAAGCGTTAGTCCACCTCTGTTTTCGGCATTGCCTTTAACTTCATAACGCACGGTGATTGCTTCTGTAGAATTTCCGTTTAGGCACGTTTCCTTATCCAATTGGACACGACATAGGTAGCCGTAGTTGCCAAGATTTTCGTGAATATAGGTGAGCACGCCGCGTGCATCTGCTGGACAATCGGGGAGTGTCAAAGTTTCAACCTCAGTGCCGTTTACGGAGATTGTAACATCTGATGGATATTTCTCTGGTTCTGTTTGCCGTGAACCCCCGTTTGATGAAGATGCCTCAAAAACAAGTTCCATCTTAGAAATTTCGTCAGGATTGAGATCGGCAGGTAGTGGTATCTGATATTCAACGTATCCTGCGCCTTGTGCAGTGAGGCGTTGTTCCGTTACTTCGGATGCTGAATCCCATTTGCTGGCGGAGATGTCGCCCGGAAGATGAGAAAGTGAAGTGAGTCCTGATGTATCTTCCAAGAATATCTCAAAATTGATGTAATTGCGTGCTACAACCGCGCCTGTTTCATCGGATACCCATACATGTAACGTGCCAACTGCGGCGTTAATATCCGGGATAGTAAATTCCAGTTGATGCACCTGTTCTACCTGATATTGTGGAAAGGGAATTTCAACACTTCTGCTTATACGTCCATGCGTTAGTTCGCCGTTTTTGTCAAGGGTATCCAGTTGCCAATGTAGCGTTGTGTTATTAATTGTTTTGTGTGAGAAGTGGCTGGTGTATATATTTGCCTTTATCGTATCACCAGGGGAAACGGTGGTGCCAGGTGGATAGTCAATCGCAATAAAATCAAGGGTATTGATGTCGTTGTAATCATATCCGAATTCCTTCACTGAACGGTCGTAGTTCATAAAACCGTTATGTTCCCACTCAATATCCTGTAGTTCGGTATAGACATATCCGCAGATTTTCGGATGGAGGCGTAACTCGTTTGTTAGATACTTAAAGCACCAAGCGACATCTTTATCGCCTGCACCAGCACTAATGCCGCCATATTCGCTATTAATCAGCGGTACATCCGTTTGTTCGTTATCACCAGCATAATTAAACTTTGAACCCGGATATGTCTGTTGGACAACGTTTGCGATATGGTCCTTGGCGTGCTTGTAATCATTGATATAGAAATGCCAAGAGTTGATGTCAGTTTCAACATGGTCATAGAGACAAGGCGAGTTGTCTTCAATAAGACGAGTGGGGTCAAGCGATTTGGCAAGGTGGTACATTTCACGCACCCATTCTTGACGATCCTTTTTCTCTTTGTATTCTCCGCCACCGAGTCCCCATGTTTCGTTGAAGTTGCACCATGAAATGATAGATGGATGATTGAAATCACGCGCAATGTTCCCGCGGAGCGTTTCCTCAAATCTGTCTTTTGCTAATTCTGTATAATTGCCGAAGTTGGGAATATCGCACATAAAGAGCAGCCCTAATTTGTCTGCCCAATAATAGAGTCGTGGTTCATCCATTTTTATATGGAGGCGCAGAAAGTTGAATCCGAATTCTTTGGAGCGTTCAACATCGGTTCGGATTGCCTCGTCAGTGAGGAAGGTATACACCCCTTCTGGGCTAAACGACTGATTTAGCGCACCTAACAGATATATGGGACGATTGTTAAGGTAGATATAATTGTAGTCGCCTCCCGGTGCCTTCTCAATTGATACCTTCCGCATGCCGAAATAGGTGTAAATCCTGTCAATAACGGATTCTTCAGATACCAATTTGAGTGTGACGTTATAGAGATTTGGCGTATCTACATCCCAAAGTCGGAGTTTTTCTGGTGGAATATTGACGGTGCACTGCGTCTTTTCAGAGGCATCCACGCTTCCGCTCATATCTTCGCATTCCCATTGAATTTCTGTGCCTGATGCGATTTCGCCATCAATTGTTATGTCAAAAGTGGCAGTGCTGTTATCAATGTCGGGAGTGATGTGGCACTGCTGAATATAGGTTGCGTTTCTGGGTTCTAAGTAAACAGGCTGCCAGATGCCGCTGGTGCGTGTATACCATCCTATCTGTTTGCCTGCAAGTTGTTCGCTGTGGTCTTGTGCATCATAAGCCCGCACAACGAGGGTTGCGGGTTTATCCGGGGTCAACGCATCTGTAATGTCAAGTTCAAAGGGTAGGTATCCGTTTTCATTTTCACCGATGACTTTGCCGTTCACCCAAACTGTTGTTTTCCAGTCAACAGCACAAAATTTCAAAATAACACGGTCATCTCCCCAGTTTTCAGGAATGGAGATAGTTCTGCGGTACCAGCCAATTGTGTGTCGTGGTTCGCCACGATAATTCCCTTCTCGGCTTAGTCCACCACATGTAACATCTTCTGGTTTAAGATAGGCATTTGTGCTGAGGTAGGTAGCACTATCAGCGCTGTCTTCTTCTCCCCATGCAGCGAGGCTTTCCCAAGGGTAGGGCACCTGTATTTGCAGTGGGAAATCAGGCGCGTTTGGTGAAAACCATTCCTCTTTTTCTCCGACATCATCTGGGTCGAACGCAAATTCCCATGTGCCGTTGAGGTTTATCCAGTCAATTCCTTCGGAGGTGCCGCGTTGGAAATCGGGTCTCGGATATTCGGGGCGAGGTGTTTCTGTTCTTATCACTATCAGTCCGTCCTTGTTATTGTGAATGCGTAGATAACTTTGCCGTGCATTATAAGCAATTAGTCGTTTTTATTCAATAAAAAAGAATCGTGATCAGAAGATCGGAATAGTCTATAAAATCAATCAGGTGAAAACACCTTAAAAGTTCTATAATTTCTTGAAAAAATTTAAATTTGCTATAAAAATAAACATGTTTTTTACTTTAAGTAATCTTTTTAGGCTTTTTCTACGTCATGTAACGTGAAAACATATTATTCTAATGTGAATTTTAGAGTATCTTAATGTTAGTATGGAGTCAAATGTTATCTTTTTCCTCAGATACTATCTTGCTAAAACAAATTCAAAACGGCTATTTTGATGCTGTTGGTGTGCTTGTTAGCAAGTATGAACGGTTGTTGCGGACAATCATCCGAAACGAAGTTGGCAATCCTGAAGTAGTTGACGATGTGTATAGTGAAACTTGTCTCGCTATTGTTCGACGGTTTCGCAACAAGGGTACTGTAGACATCGGCACTGTTAGCAAATGGCTGAAACAGGTTGCTCGCAGCAAATGCCAAGAACATTGGCGAAATGAAGAAAAACGTCAAGAACTAATGGAATTTGCTCAAAAACAACATGCAGCTATCTTAGATCAGGAATTGTACCGAGCACTGCATCAGAACGAGGTATTTGAGGTAATTGATGAGATGAGTTCCATTTACAAAGATGTCGTTGAATTGTGGGTGAAAGGATGGACTTCTGCTGAAATTGGTGGCAAGCTAAGCATCCCTGAAAGCACGGTGAAGTCTCGAAAACGTGCCATTATCAGAAAGGTGCGTGAGCATTTCGGCGTGTCGCTATCACAGGAATAACAACAGTGATAATACCATTTCAACGATATGTTTTTGTTTACACAACAACAGGAGACGTGCTAAAATATAGTACATCTCCTTCAAATCACTTATCAATATTGGATTGATAGTGAAAAAACCAACGTCCCAGACGTTGGTTTTAAGATACCGGCATTCATTTAGAGTGCCAAAAGGAGATTGCAAATGTTTAAGTTTAGGTTCAAGACAATCGCGATTGCAGCGGTAATCGCTTCTTTATTGTTGGTCGGTTTTGTTGTTGAGAGTGAGGCGATTGAGATTACGTGGATGACGGCATCCGGAGCTGATGATTTGGGAAGTGGTGCCTATTGCTACGCTTATATCACAACGGATGAAGGCATCAACTATGTGGACTGGTCTGTAGAGAATAAAGATGGCAGCGTTGTATATGAATATACGAGTTTCCTATCGGGGAACGAAACCAACGCCATGGACACCTTCACCTTGTCAGGTGATATATCAGGTGCTGACTACACAATAAAGGCAGTCGCCTGGCATATAGACGAGAACACGAATTACCTCTCTGACAATGAGTCCTACGACTTGACAATCTATAAACCGGCCTCCAAATCTACCCCAGAGGGTGTCCAACACCTTCCCTTCGTGGATGGATATGTGCAAATCAATAGGCATACGTATGACTATGCGTCCGGGTATATGTCATTTGACTATTATGTATCCGCATATCATAATGGAGTAGAAGCTGATGGAAAAGTTGATGTGAGTACCGAGTACAAAGCTTCTTTCCCGACATAGCAGGAAAAGAAAATAAAGATTGGAGACCCAACGTTTACAAACTAAGGGCTGAGGATGGGAAAAGATCTTTTTCTGATTCAGGACCTCACGGTATAACACTGTCAGGTGGTCAGCAGGGCGTATATTACTCTGGTGAAGCATACGTTCGTCTCAAGGTGAGTGGTGGCGATGGAACGGACGATTATTTACTGACCAACACCTTGAATTGCCAACACAATTGATCTATCCAGCATTTATTTGGAAGGGGTTTTATAGCCCCTTCCACAAAGTATAAGGAGCATTGTCATGCGAATACTTGTATCCATACTCTGCTTGTCGCTGCTGATTACCACAGGAGCAACCGCAAAGATCGTTGTTACAGCATATGTAAATGGAGCAGAAGGGATAAAGAGCATCTTCGTGATGGAGGATGATGGCACGGGAATCACCACGATATTCACCGATACGCGATATCCTACTGCCCCGCGTTGGTCACCCGATGGTAAACAGATTGTATTTGCAAGATTTCTGAAACCGGGTGATTGGGATCGGAAACAGATTGTTGTCATAAACGCAGATGGCACAAATGAACATGTCTTGACAAAGGGCGCGCAGGATGGTAACCCCGTATTTTCACCGGATGGCACGTCTGTTTTGTTTTATAGATATGAGAGAATAGATAACAAGTCTAAACGGAGTGTCAATGTTATTGACTTGGTTAGTGGTAAAATAAAAAAGATAGCCGATTTTGGTGTAAACTTTCCCGACTGGTCTCCTGATGGTAAGCAGATTGTTTATTCTGGTATTTCTGTTTTGGGAAAGACAGGAAGTAATCTATGGATCATGGATGCCGATGGCGGACACCCGCGCGAATTGCTACCACAACTGCCGCTGGGAGAGGTATTGATTGACCGGGGAGGCTATGCCAGATGGTCTCCAAATGGAAAACAGATACTACATGGCCAGTATGAATCAAAATTTAATCCGAATGTCGGTTTCATTCCACAGGCGAACCGTTATTTTATTTACGATCTATTCACACGGCAATCCAAGCAACTGCTGATACCGAAGACGTATTTCCCGAGCGCACTTGATTGGATGGATAACGGTAAAACTATTCTATTCGGTGCAAGGGAAGTAGAATTAGATGTCCCGGTAGAAGGTTTTGTGCATCCTTACCATCTCTATAAATATGATATTGCTACAGGACGCATCACAAGGTTATCAGAACAAACGTGGTTGAATCCTTCATTGGATTGGATCAGTGATGATGTGCTGCCTGTTTCACCCGAAGATAAGATGCAAACGCAGTGGGGAAAACTAAAAAAGTTTGTTCAGAGTCGCAGTGAGGCGTTCAAGTCGTTATCGCAAAACGTGTTATTTCTCCTGCGAAATCAACATTAATTGTACTATAGCATTTGGCGTATGGCACACGACGGATTTACAAACCCGTCCACAAGAGTATTTAGTGAGACTTGAATGATTCAGAAGATCTTAGTGGTAACCACATCGAAACCGTCGTGCCTTCGCTGGGTGTGCTTTCAATCTCAACCGTGCCGCCATGTTCTTCAAGAATACGTTTCACATTTGCCAATCCGAGTCCTGTACCTTTTTCTTTCCGAGTAAAAAACGGTTCAAATAGATGTTCAATATCTTCTGCAGAGATGCCGATTCCTGTATCTGTAACTTTGATACAAACGGCATCTTCTTGTTTGGACGCAGCCACAGTGAGTGTGCCACCTTGTGGCATCGCTTCCATCGCATTTAACATAACGTTCATAAATGCTTGTTTAATTTTATCGGAATCAAACTGAAAGTCTGGGAGATCGGATGCAAGTTCTGATACTAACTGAATCTGATGGTGTGTTAAGTTTGCTTCCATCAAGGCTAAAACAGATTGTAATGCAGGTGCTAACGGTTGTTGTTCAAGGTTAAGTGTTGTGGGGCGGGCGAAATCCATCAAGCCTTTGACGATATTGTCAATCCGTTCGATTTCCTCAAGGATATATTGCAGTGATTGCCTTTGTTCGTCTGATGTCTCCGGTTTTTGCATTAGCATTTGCGATAACATCCGCATGGAAGATAACGGATTCCGGATTTCATGCGCAAATGAAGCAGACATTTTTCCGGCTGTTGCTAAACGTTCTACTTGAATTAGTTTATCTCTTGACTGCTTGAGTTCCTTTGTCATCTGATTGAAGGCAAGTGTTAAATCACCGATTTCATCGTGTGTCTTGATTTCACACTGTTCATCAAGGTTTCCTCCCGCAACTTGTTCGGTAAAGCCGACTAAATCTTTTACCGGTTCTGTTATGTTTTTGCCGATACGATGGCTGATAAATGCCACAAGGACAGTAACGAAGGCTGCAATACCTAACATAGACCACGTAAGAGTGCGTTTTGCATCAACAATTTCCTCCATCGGACGCAATAAGCAGTAAAACCGTCCGGGATGCACTAAACGGTAAAACACCTTATAATGCTTACCACCGAGCGTAACATCTTGTGTGAAAGATGAAGCACCTGCTTCTTGAAATGTTTGCTTAACCTTGTTGAGCTGTAGCTTCTTTGCGAGATTCTCAGAGGTTTGCTCGGTATCGGGGAGTTCTGTTAACGTGGTAGAATTGAGTGTGTAATCAGAACCAAAAATCATTATCTCTACACTATAAGCCTGTTTTACCTTTTCGTTATCTCGAAAGTAGCCGTTAGGTATAATCACATTGAGCCATTCTTGTGTTTCACGTGTGAACTGTTCACTATATTTCCACACGAAAAGTTCAACTGTTATCAACGGCACAAGAATAGAAACAAGAACGAAAAGCAGCAAAAATGGGAGGACAATTTTGGTTTGAATGCTGGCACGGCGCATAGAGGTGTTCCTTATAGCTAAAGCGATGTCAACACTTTACCCGATGTTATAGTTCTTGTCAAGTGGAAGCGGAGGTGTCTTCTGATTGGAATGATTTGGTTTTATAGTGAATTTTACAATTAACTTTACATCAGAACTGTAGGAGGGAACTCCGATTCCCGACGGCTAACAGGTTGAGTCGCGATTCGGAGATCGCTCCTACAGAAGAAGTGTAAACTTATTTTTCTAATTCACTATAAAGGGTCAACAACCTTGTTTATCCTAAAAAATGAACAAAAAACTGAAAAATTTGTCTAATTGTTTAGAATATGGGAACATTTAAAAACTTAAGGTGTATAAATTAAAGTTGTTCACACTTTTACATTTCCCAATTAGTCCAAAAATGTTCGTACCCATCATGGAGAATAAGAATGCCAGACACAAAAAGACACTTGGATTTGCCAGCTGCCGATGAATTAGAACTAATTGATGAACAGGAATTAGTAATCCGATTCCAAAACGGTGATATAAGTGCTTTTAATATACTCGTCCTGAAATATCAGAACCGCATTGCGAAACTAATTTATAGACACATTAATGACGCTGAAACAACAAAAGACCTCTGTCAAGAAGTGTTCCTGAAAGCCTTTAAGGCATTGCCGGAATTCAAACGTGAGTCTGCTTTTTATAGTTGGCTTTACCGCATTGCTATGAATTGCTGTATTGACTTTTTGCGTCAACAGAGCAGAAGAAAAACTATCGCGTTTGAAGAATTAACGGGAGGTCCGGAGGAGTTGAAGCTGATTAGCAAGTATCCATCTCCATCTCATCTGATTGAGATGGAGGAACTTGGAAAGGTTATTAGCAAGGCGGTGAGTCAACTTGCTCCGAAGCAGCAACGCGTTTTCAGATTGCGTTATGACCAGAAACTTCAGATTAAAGAGATTGCGGTTCTCATCAATCGATCCGAAGGTACAGTCAAGACGCACTTACACCATGCGCATCGGCGTCTTCGGGAGTTGCTGCGTCCGTATTTAGAGAATCGCCCATTGGAATGGGAAATTTAAATGAAGGATGTATAAATAAGCGAAGTTAAATATGACATAAAAGAGTGATTGGCACGTTTAGGTGAATGCCCTGGACGTGCCTACAATGCGTTTAATATTATGAGAGTTCTAAATTTATTTGCATATAGAACTTAAATGTGGTATTATTTAACAATTACAAGGAATGATACGAACTGAAACCTTACTACAGAGTATCTAAAAAATGAAATACATCTGTTCACACTCCAGTTTGCATAGAAATTCTAATCATTGGCATTGGTGGCATTCCAATTCCATTAAAGAGGAGTGTGCGCGCTAAACGAGATTGTATTTATATTGTTTGAAGTTTTTTGTAAGCCTTATGCACACGAACCTCAGTGGCATAAGGTTTTTTGTTTTTAATATGACGAAGGAGAAATCATGAAAATTTTATCGGAACTGAAATATGATAGCGATGGTTTGGTCGCCGCTGTAATTCAGGATCAGGAAAATAACGAAGTGCTGATGGTCGGCTATATGAACGCGGAAGCGATCAAACAAACCTTGTCAACCGGGCGTGTCTGCTTCTGGAGCCGTTCCCGTCAAAAGTTGTGGATAAAGGGGGAGACTTCGGGGCACACACAGACGGTTGAGTCTGTTGCTGTTGATTGTGACGGTGATGCCCTGCTCATAAAGGTTGAGCAGAAGGTGGCAGCGTGTCATGTAGGGTATCGCTCCTGCTTCTTTCGGGAGGTCTCCCCCGATGGCGAGTCGACAAATGTGGTAGGCGAAAAAATTTTTGATGCAGATGTGGTTTATTAGATTTTGATGTTTCCACCTTTCGTATCTTGCATCAGGTTGGGAATTGGTTAATTAGGTTGCCTGCCATTGATAACAAAAAATAGTGTTTGTTACCTTACGATGTAAGGGACTTTAGAAATAGATTTTTGATGCTAAGGATACGAAAAGGAGTTATTCAATGTATTATCCGACGTTGGAGGAATTTAAGGAAAAAGCGAAAACAGGCAATACGATACCGGTATATCGCCCAATTTTGGCGGATATGGAGACACCGGTGTCTGCCTTCTATAAATTGATGCCTGATAATTATGCGTTTTTATTGGAGAGCGTTGAAGGTGGTGAAACCGTTGCACGCTACTCATTTTTAGGGAGCCAACCGTCCGTACTTTTCCAGAGCAAAGGACATCAAGTTACCATTGAGTATTTGACAAAGGGTGAAAAAATTTCCCAAGAATATGAAGATCCTTTGAAAGCACTTGAAGAGGTGATGCAGAACTACCGTCCGGTTAATGTTGAGGGATTGCCAGAATTCCACGGTGGTGCTGTCGGTTATATGAGTTACGATATGGTGCGTTTCGTGGAGGAATTACCTGATGATACGGAAGATGAACTGCAGCTTCCCGATTGCTTTTTCATGATTGCTGAGACAATTCTGATTTTTGATCATGTAAATCATCAGATTAAAGTTGTGGCAAATGCACATATTGATGGGGATGTGGATGCAGCTTATGCTGATGCTGTTGGCAAAATTGACGCACTGGTTGGAAAGCTGACATCTATTTCTGAAGTGCACTTAATAAATAATATAAATGAACGTTCAGGTAGTCAACCTGAAACGGTGCCCGATCCACCTTCAAATTTCACAAAGGCTGCTTACGAAGACGTGGTACGACGCGCCAAAGAATATATAGCGGCGGGCGACATCATACAGGTTGTGACTTCACAGCGGTTTAGCCGTTCGGTAACTGTTGACTCGTTTGATGTTTATAGGACATTACGAGTGGTGAATCCATCGCCTTATATGTATTATCTCAAGTGTAATGGTTTTGACATTGTTGGCGCATCGCCAGAGATGATGGTGCGTGTAGAGGATGGGGTTGTCCAGACTGTTCCGATTGCTGGAACACGCCCGCGCGGCAAAACTGTTGAGGAAGATAAGGCATTAGAACAGGAACTTCTCACCGATCCCAAGGAACGCGCAGAACATGTTATGCTTGTTGATTTAGGACGGAACGACCTGGGGCGTGTGTGTGAATACAATACCGTTGAGGTCACCGATCTGATGATAATTGAAAAGTTTTCACACGTGATGCATATCGTTTCGCATGTTATTGGAAAACTGCGTGACAATCTTTCTGCTTTTGATGTGATGCGTGCATGTCTACCCGCGGGTACACTCTCTGGCGCGCCTAAAATACGCGCAATGGAGATCATTGACGAACTGGAGCCAACACGTCGCGGTCCGTATGGTGGCGCAGTTGGCTATTTCAGTTTTTCTGGTAGTGCGGACACAGCGATTACTATCCGAACAGCGGTTATCAAAGACGGGACTGCTTACGTGCAAGCAGGCGGGGGCGTCGTTGCTGATTCAATCCCTGAAAATGAGTATTATGAAACCGTCAGTAAGGCATGGGCAATGCTCACTGCTATTGAAATGGCACAACAAGGTTTGCTATTATAGGAGGCAAAAGATGGTTTTGATGATTGACAACTACGACTCATTTACTTACAATCTCGTGCAGTACTTTGGTGAGCTCGGTGCGGAATTGGAAGTGCATCGCAGTCGAAAAATAGGAATAGAGGAATTAGACACGCTGGCACCAGAACGGATTGTCATTTCACCTGGTCCTTGCACACCACGAGAGGCTGGAATATCCAACGATGCAATAAAACACTTTGCTGGAAAAGTGCCGATTTTAGGGGTATGTCTTGGACATCAATGTATAGGCGATGTGTTTGGTGGTGAAGTTGTCCGTGCGGATCGGTTGATGCACGGCAAAACCTCAATGATACTACACAACGGAACTGAACTTTTTGAAAGTTTAGATAACCCATTTGAGGCGACGCGCTATCATTCGCTCATCGTGAAAAAAGAGACATTGCCAGATTGCCTTGAAATCACGGCATGGACAGATCAAAACGAAATCATGGGGCTTCGGCATAAGACTTTGCCTATATGGGGCGTACAGTTTCATCCAGAGTCTATTTTGACAACTGCTGGAAAGAGTCTGTTAGGAAACTTTTTGGCATTATAAAAACCTTGTGTCTGCTTGTAGGCGCGCTTTGTAAGCGCATCTTGAGAAGTGTCGCGTTTGTAGTTGCGCAATTCATAGCGCATCTTTTGGAATTTGTTGGGTTTCGCTTCGTTCTACCTATATGTATCAATTTAAGGACAAGTATCTGATTTTTGTGAAGTTAACCATTGTGTTGTCTGAATCGCTGATTATCGCGGATGACACAGATTACGCGGATTATCCCATCTAAAAAATAGATGTTTCTGCTTATGTCCGCTTTGTCCGTTAAAGCGAATTCTTTTGAAGATAACTTGATAGACCAAGTCAATAATCCGTGTAATCCGATAAATCTGTGGTAATCCGCGATTCAGAAAATTAAAAGGTAACCTAACTAAAAACACAAAATTTACAGTTATGAGTTTCGTTCCTCAACCCAACCTACGAATTATAGATGCGAATTGGAAAAAAGACAAATTATGACAAATAAAATAAAAGACAAACTACCCACGCCAGTTCTGGTGTCTTGGTCATCAGGTAAAGATTCAGCATGGGCACTTCACACATTGCGCCAACAGCCAGAACGATACGATGTACGTGGGATTTTCACCACCGTCACGAAGACGTTTGATCGTGTCTCTATTCACTCTACACCTACTTGGGTTTTGAAACAGCAAGCAGAAAAACTCGGCGTACCGTTATACGAGATACCGATTCCGTACCCTTGCTCAAACAAAATATATGAAGCGGCGATGCGAAAGTTTCTAACAGAAATAGAAGCGTTGCCAAAGCATCTAACCGCTTCACATTTCGCTTTCGGGGATCTATTCCTTGAAGACATACGCGCATACCGAGAGGAGAAACTGAGCGGTACCGGCTTCACACCGATTTTTCCGGTATGGGGTGAGGATACGACTCTACTCGCGCAAAAGATGATTGCTTCTGGTCTGCGCGCTATTATCACGGCTCTCAATCCTACTAAAGTTCCCACAGATTTTGCTGGACGATGGTTTAATGCTGAACTCCTTTCAGATTTGCCAGATGAGGTGGACCCGCTCGGTGAAAACGGAGAGTTCCATACCTGCGTTATTGCTGGACCGATGTTTAGCTCACCCGTTGATGCAAAACCTGGCAAAATCGTTCAGAGAGATATTGTTTCTGCCTCCGATGACGATAATGACAAAATTCACGCCAGCAATACCAATCCTCCGACTTATGTGTATGCTGACATAGCACCCGTTAACGTGTAGGTTGGGTTAAGGAACGAAACCCATAAATCAACGGTATGAATGCCATCAGGCATTCCCCGGGTGTCAACTTAAGAAGATGTCTACGATTTGATGAGTGCTTCTCAACCCTTATGGTGATTGAAATTGTCCCATATTTAGTCCCGTAGGGACGATATGTTTATAGAAAAGATGCAGACCACCTCTTGAGTTCCGTAGGAACGACATATCTGACGGGTAAACTGAGTCGACAACATACCGCCCCTACGGGGCTCAAGAGATGGATTATCCGTTTTCTATAAACATACCGCCCCTACGGGGCTCAAGAGGTTTATCCATGTTTGAAAATTGCTTAAGTTGACACCTATGGGGTTGAGGAACGAAACCCA
>JAPPCZ010000037.1 GCA_028824685.1 Candidatus Poribacteria bacterium | reverse complement strand
ATATAGCTATAGATGAAATCATAAATATGTATCATTAATTCTAAACTTTACTATAAACTTCATCAAAGTCCTCTAACAAGAAAGATGACATGGTTAATGCCCAAATATTTACACACTCGTAGGGTAATGTCCTTGCTAAATGACATAATTCTGATTATCCTTTCTACAACACATCCCTTGTAGACGCAACACTGTTGATATGGTATATTATGGTGTAAATACAGAATTGGACATTGAACTTACAGAGCATTTCAGGAAGTAGGGTAGGATATACAATGGCAATACATCATTTTAAACCGACTGTCTACCACACAGCGATAGGTGCACACGAACCCGTGCTCCATATTGAGAGCGGAGACACTGTCTTTACAACAACCGTAGATAACGCGGGTTATGATGCTACCGATACACAGGTAACACCGGGTGGTAATCCGCAAACGGGTCCGTTCTATATTGAAAAAGCGGAACCGGGAGATACACTCGTAGTGCATTTCGATAAACTCTTGCCAAATCGTAAAATAGGAAGAACTGCGACAGTTGTTGCACCAAATGTGCTTGATCCGCATTACGTAGCGTCCGAGATGCCAGAAAGTGAACGTGCTGAATGGCATGTTGATGTAGACGCATGGACAGCCACCTTAATATCACCAGAGACACAGTTAGGTAAGTTTACGCTGCCGCTTGAACCGATGGTAGGTTGTTTTGGTGTCGCACCACCTCGCGGACAAGCCATTTCTACGGCGACCTCTTCCACACACGGAGGCAATATGGACTATCGTGGGTTTAAGGAGGGTGTTACCATCTATCTTCCTGTTTTTGTACCAGGTGCGCTCTTTCATCTTGGCGATGGTCATGCTGTGCAAGGTGACGGTGAAATTGTCGGTACTGGAATTGAAATCTCTTTTGATGTCCAATTCACTGTTGAGGTAATCAAGGAAAAGTCTATCAATTGGCCCCGTGCTGAAAACGAGGAATATATTCTCACAGCAGGCAACGCGCGTCCGTTAGATCAGACAGTCCAGCACGCAACGACAGAACTTCTCCGATGGTTAGCGGAACTCGGTTTGGAGAAACGTGCAGCGCACATCTTGTTAGGGCAGACGGTTGAATATGATATGGGAAATGTGTTTGATCCAGCGTATACAATGGTGTGTAAAGTTAAGAAGTCAATATTACGAGACATTGGGATTTGGGAATAAGGATAGATACCGTGTTCAGGCACGGTGTCAGGATTTGTTCATATCCAATTCCGCCATAGACCTGAGATTTAGCAATGGTGTCATCACACCGCCAGAAGCAGGCAGGACAACCCCAGTATCGTATAACCGCATCGCAGCAACAGTCGCATGTGCCACATCTTCAGGTGTGCCGGGACGTACCATAAAGATATAACCCTTCTCCGCTGCCTCTTCATAATCCGGAATACGGACACGCGACAGGTCCGTATCAATGACACCTGCAGCAATACCGTTTACCTTAATACCGTGCGTTGCCAACCTCCCCGCATAAGCTCGCATGCTCATCTCTAATCCAGCTTTTGAAATACAGTAGGCGGTGCGGTTATCTGATGCCATTGTATCCGAAATAGAAAGGGTGTAGATAATACATCCGCGAATCCCTTTTTCCACCATGTAATTTGCGACGCGTTGTGTAAGAAAATGCGGTGCTTTGAGATTTGTGTTCAGCAGTAGATCAAACTGCTCCGGTGTTTCCTCAAGAATGTCAGCAATACGGGTAATACCTGCATTGTTAATAAGGATATTTACCTTCCCAAACGCATCGTGAGCGGTTTCAAGCAGTTTCGTGTGTGCGTCTAAGTCGCTGATGTCTGCTTGAATAATAGCCGCTTTTCTACCAAGTAATTCTACTTCGCGCTGTACTGCTTCCGCTGCATCACGATTCTGATTGTAGTTGATGAGCACATCAGCACCTTGACGTGCTAATTCAATAGCGATTGCGCGTCCTATACCGCGACTGGAACCTGTTACGATTGCGGCACTATCTTCAAATGAAACATCGGTCGCAAAAAAACCGAGGTCTGTGTATGTTGACATGTTGTTTTGTTCCTTTCAATCATCATTACGCTGCGCAAGAGAATTGGTAAAAGTATGGATATCTTCGGAGAAACTTTGAAACAGTTTTTCAATGTCCCTTGCATGCTCCACTGTATTTTCATAAATTATTTCATCCGCGTAGATGTTGTTAACTTTGTGGCGAAACTCTAAGAGTGCTGCCAGAAGTTGAAACGTTTCCTGCGAAATCACAGGCGGTCTTTCAGAGCGCTGTTCTGTCATCTGTTCAAGTAGGTTTTTATGCCACCGACTTCCACGCGACAGATGTGCGTCCACTTCGTTGGCAATTCGCTCAAAAATTCGCTCTATGCCACTATAAACATCGGCAAGTCTATTAGCGATTGACTCTTCTATATATTCTCTTGCTGCAACAGGTAGCACTTCAATGTCTTCCAAAGCTTTCACAATTCCGCCAACAGTAGATTCAATTTTTGCATGTTCGTCGTTGATACGCTGAGTGAGTTTTTTTCGGTTCATTTCGTATATCTCTTCCTCTACGATAGGAAAAACCTGGCGTTGTAGATGTTCATAAAGTGTTTTCCATAACGTGGGTTGTTCTCCTTTTTTCACAATAATCGCTTGCTGTTGGATTCTTTCTTGAAAAATCCCTTTGGTTATATCAAAATTAATCAGGTCTATTTTGAATCCCGTATCAATGCCCTTAACTTTCCAATATGCAGTTGAATGTGTTTTATCAGAGAGTCCCCAGACAGCAATATCAATATCCGATGACTTTGTGAAGTTGATCGGTTCGGCAAGCGAACCAAAGATAGCAACCTGTGTTGCACTGAACTCGTCATAGAGAAGTGTTGCGATTTCGTACGCGACCTGCCATGCCTGTTCCAGCAACGTTTCATCAACTTTTCGGCTTTTCCATCGGCGTTCCAACTGTTTCCTGCAGGATGCGAGTTCTTCTGATGACATCTCTTTAGTTGTTCGCTGTGTGTTTGTTGTCTGTTGCATTTCAGACATCCTCCTGATGCTGCACAAGAGAATTAGTGAAGGTATTGAGATCCTGTGAAACTACTGTGAACAATTCGTCGATTGTTTCTGCATGCACCAATGTATTATCGCACTTCAATTCTCTCCCATAAATGTTGGTTACTTTGTGGCGAAACTCTAAAAGTTTTCCTAATTGGAGAAATGTATTCTCAGAAATCACAGGTTGTCTTTCAGGGCGTTGTTTTGTCATCTGTTCAAGTAGGTTTTTATGCCATCTGCTGCCTCTCGGTAAGTGTCCATCAACTTCGTTAGCAATTCGTTCAAAAATCCGTTCAATTCCACTATAGATATCGGCAAGGTCAGTCGCAATCGTATTTTCTATGAATTCTGTAACATCAATGGGAACAACTTTAATTATTTTCAATCCTCTCCGTATTCTTTCAAGTATATCTTCAATCTTTACAAGTTCATCGTTGATCCGTTGGGAAAGTTTTTTTCTATTTATTTCGTAAATTTCTTCCTCTACGGTAGGGAAAACTTGGCGGTGTAGATGCTCGTAAAATGTCTTCCACAATGTAGGTTGCTCCCCTTTTTTAATAGGAATCGCTTGCTGTTGAACTCTTTCGCGGAAAAGTCCTTTAGTTGTATCAAAATTAATCAGGTCTATTTTGAATCCCGTATCAATGCCCTTAACTTCCCAGTATGCATCTGAATGTGTTTTATCAGAGAGTCCCCACACCGTAATATCAATATCCGATGACTTTGTGAAGTTGATCGGTTCGGCAAGTGAGCCAAAGACAGCAACTTGTGTTGCACCAAACTCATCATAGAGTAGTGTTGCGATCTCATAAACCACCTGCCATGCGCGTTCCAGCAACGCTTGATCAACGCTTCGGCTTTTCCATCGGCGTTCCAACTGTTTCCTGCAAGACGCAAGTTCTTCTGGCGTTATCTGATTTGATTTTGGCATCACGATACTCCTTGTAATTCCAACGTTTCACTCAGATGGCACGCGACTTTGACACTTTGTGTAATTTCGCGAAGTTCTGGCGTTTCCTGCTTACAAATATCCGTTGCATAGCGGCACCGAGGATGAAAATAGCATCCAGTCGGCGGTTGAGATGGATCTGGAACATCTCCTTCAAGACGAATTAGTTCGCGCTTACGTTGTGCTTTCGGATCTGGCAACGGCACTGCGGATATCAACGCCTCTGTATAAGGGTGTTTAGGTGATTGATAGAGTGTTTTTGCATCGCTAATCTCTACGATCTTGCCGAGATACATTACTGCAACATGATCACTGATATGTTTGACAACGCTTAGATCATGTGCAATAAAGATATAGGAGAGTTGGAATTTCTCCCGCAATTCTGCCAGAAGGTTGAGAATTTGTGCTTGCACAGAAACATCAAGTGCTGACACTGGTTCATCTGCTACAATTAGTTCCGGGTTTAGTGCTAACGCGCGCGCAATGCCAATACGTTGCCGCTGACCACCGCTGAAAGCGTGTGGGTAACGCCGCATATCCTGCGATTTCAATCCGACAGATTCCAGCAGTTCAACAACCCGCGTCTGAAGTTCACTTCTTTTGACAGCGCGATTAACACGTAGCGGCTCACCAACAATATCCCCTACCGTTTTCCGTGGGTTAAGAGATGACTGTGGGTCTTGGAAAACCATCTGGATACGCTGACGAAAAGGACGCATCTGTTGAGATGTCAACTTTGCTAAATCAACTTGGTCTTCACCAAAAGTGAAACTTCCATCCGTAGGTGAGATTAATCGGAGGAGACATCGGCTTGCAGTAGTCTTACCACAACCACTTTCACCAACCAGTCCAAGGGTCTCACCGCGTTCCACGTCAAAACTAATGCCGTCCACCGCTTTTACATGTCCAACAGTACGTCGGAGAATTCCTTTTCGTATTGGGAAATATTTTCGAAGGTCTTTGACCTCAAGCAGTTTTGACATCGGTTTTTTCCTCACAAAGCCAACACCTCACAACGTGTTTTCCGTTTCCATTAGCGATGTTTTTTGAGGTGTCAATTGTACTAAATTCTGGCATTTGTTCACAAATCGACATCCGTTCGGTACATCGTGGTTGAAACGAACATCCGATGGGGAGTGCTAACGGGTGCGGCACCGTTCCGGGGATAGAAGGCAGCGTTTTTTGTTGGCTACTACCGAGTTTTGGAATGGAGTTGAGCAAGCCGCGCGTGTAGGGATGCAAAGGATTATAAAATATATCTTCAACGCTTCCTTTTTCAACAACGCGCCCAGCATACATAACAACCACTTCATCTGCCATGTCGGCAATAACTCCTAAGTCGTGTGTAATTAGCATAATCGCCATCCCAATTTCTGCTTGTAACTCCTGCATGAGTGTGAGTACTTGTGCCTGAATCGTAACGTCAAGTGCCGTGGTCGGTTCATCTGCAATAAGAAGCGCGGGCGCACAACAAAGTGCCATCGCAATCATTACGCGTTGACGCATTCCACCAGAAAGTTGATGCGGATATTCGTCAACACGCTGTTCAGGTGCTGGGATTCCGACGCGTACAAGCATCTCAATAGCGCGTTCACGTGCCCATTTTGGCGTTGTTTGTAGACCGAAACGTGTAAGAGTCGAACGATCACTTTCTTGGTGTAACACAATTGCCTCAGCGATCTGATCCCCGACAGTATAAACAGGATTAAGCGACGTCATTGGCTCCTGAAAAATAATAGCGATTTCGTTGCCTCGAATCTGACGCATCAACTCACTTCGCGGTAAGACTTGGGCTATATTTAAAGGTTCGTCTGCGTCATCACGGTAGAATAGAATCTCACCCGCTTCAATTTTGCCAGGGTTCGGCACAAGTTGGAGAAGCGAAAGTCCCGTGATACTTTTTCCACAGCCACTTTCTCCGACAATGCCAACCGTTTTGCCGCGTTCAATCGAAAAACTGACATCATTTACAGCATTTACAACGCCACCATCTGTAGGAAATACTGTTTTTAAATTAGAAACTTCAAGTAAAGGCTGAATCAATTTTATGTCCGATATTGCAGTTTTAATTCTGAAAATATTCATATATATTTTACCGCAAAATGGATGATGGGGCAATCTTTTTTAAGTAGCATGTGCTTTGCTGGTATAGAGGATCAACAGTCCTATCCAGACCAGTATTACACAATAAAAAAGAGGCACAAAAAATTGTGCCTCTTACTTGTGACTACCTTTATATATTTGAAATATCAGATAAATACACATCCTCCTTACAGATTTGTTTTGATGTCGCTCCAAAACAAGGTAAGTTTTTCGCTTACTGTACTTACAAGATGCGTATCAACAGTTTCTGCGACATTGTTAATAGCGTGAGTATGCCACAATTCTGATGTCTTAATGTCAACGAATTGGTTGGAAAAATCCACGCGATTTTCACTTGATATTTGTGCAGAATGTCTTTCATCAGTTTTAGTATTCTTGTCCTTCAACGACGCCCAAGGTGACGGGGCAATTCGCACGTATTGGAGTCGTGTTTCTTCCATTGCAGTAAAACCAAAATTCTGTTCTGGTTTGTCTGTCTGCTTCGGGGCATCTGAAAAGAACGCAAGTTTAACTAAAAAGACTGACGCGATTAGATAGCAAAGCATCGCGGCATAATTCACAACTTGTGAAGAAAATTTTAACTTCATCTTGCCGAAAAGCCAGGAGATAGGAGCCGCGAAGAAGGCAGTTTGACTCCGCTTATGGGTTTCCCGGATCTGGCGTTGGATATTTCCGAGCAATTCAGGGGGCGGTTCCGGCGCTTCAAGGTTGCCGAGCACTGTTGCGGTATGCCATAATCCCTCGTATTCAACTTGGCACGCCTTGCAACTGCGCAGATGTTGTAAAAATTCGCGCCGTTCCGTTCCTTTCAATATGGGATTTTCACGATGTAAAACTAAGTTTTCACGAGTCTGTTCACAATTCATTTAACAATCCTCGCTTTTAGTGGGTTAAGTATTGGCTCAAGGAGCAACCAAAATTTTTAAAAGTAGTATTTTTCCAATTTCGGTTTGAGGTTCTGTATGGCTTTATTCAACCTTGAGGCGACAGTTCCAAGGGAACAATCAAGGATCTCAGCAATCTCTTTGTATTTGAGGTTTTGCATATAATATAACGTCACGACCTCACGCTGCTTCGGCGGCAGTCGGTCAATAGCAGCTTGAACTACCTCACGCTGTTCAGCCTTAATCGCCGTCCGTTCAGGAATCTCCCGTTCCTCAGTCATGCCTCGCGCCGCAGTCTCTTCGGTGTAAGCGTCCAGCATTCTGTTACGGGATTTGGCTTTTCGGATGTATTGATTGCAAGTATTTCGAGCTACCGTATACAACCACGTTCCGAATTGTGACTGAAATCGAAACGTTTTAATTGACTTATAAGCCTCTAAAAACGTTTCTTGCGTAGCATCCTTGGCATCTTCAGTGTTGCCAAGCATGCGGTATGCAAGCCCATAAATTTTGGTATGATGGCGATTCACCAATTCGTTAAATGCCTCAACATCGCCCTCTACTGTTTTGTGCACAAAAACATCATCTGGGATCATAAAAAGTCCACCTTACGCAGATGTTACTAAATTAGTTGCATCGGGATTATATTTTCTTCATTTTTTTTGATTTTTTTGCTATAAGGAATTTAAACGTTGTCACAAGCCTCACAGACCAACGCAAAACGTTTAGTACCGCCAGTTTCAAACTCTGTTTCATAATCATAACTGACCGACACATTCGATGTGCCACACCAATCACATCGTCCAGAAAAGGTGTGTGCTTTTTGTGCCAAAAGCATCTGTTTCTGTTCTTCTACCTTCTGTGTTGCTTTGATGAGGTCAAGTGCGCGTTGGCGTAAAGTTGGATCGGTTTCTGTCTTAACAATCTTTTTAAGAAGTGGTTCCAGCCTTGGATCATTTGGATTTCCACCATCGTCAAGTGTATGCCATGCAGCACGGCGTACACGCAAATCAGGGTCAACCAAGCCCTTGTATAATGCCACCCATACCGCGTCAATACGTTTCCGAACGTGACATGGACAGAGGTTTTCCATTGCGAGTGCACGGTCATCAGGGGCAGCAGAGTGGGCAAGGGAAAGATAATATTCTACTCCATCACCGCGCAAGCGATCTTCACGCCGCCGATGTGCTTTTTTCTGATATTTGTTCATTCCGGTTAATTTTTGGGGCATCTATCTTCTCCGTTAACAGAATTATGACACAATTTTTGCGATTTTTCAAATTATAATCAGGAAACACCAGAGGCATTCAATTGTCACAAAACATCTTTGTTAGAGGGGTTTCCAACCCCGATTTTTCATGTTGTGTATCTGAAATCGGGTTACAAACCCCTCCAACAATAGCGAAACTCAACAATTGAATGCTTCTGCAGGAAACATAATCATTCACGTTATTTTATTCATCATTTGTTTCTTCTTCCATATCTTCAAGGATTTGCGCGATGATAGGTTGTAGCGGTGGGATCAAATTCTTAACAGTATCCCAAACAAGTGTATAGTCAACACCAAAGTAAGCATGGATAAGTTTGTCTCGCATTCCTGCCATTTGCTTCCACGGCACTTCGGGATATTTTTGACGAATAGTATCAGGTAGGTTCTTAGCTGCTTCACCGATAACCTCAAGTTTCCGAACAACAGCAGAAGTGGTTTTATCATCCTCAAGGAACATCTCAAAATCCATTTCTTTAATGAATTCCTGCACAGTGATCATTGCTGCCGAAATGTCTTTCACATAAAGTCTCAGATCTCTCATAGGCTTATCAAATCGTTAAAGACATTTGCACGAATCTCTTCTCGGAGTGCCCGTCGTGATACCACATCAACCTTGCAACCGAGTTTATCTTCAAAATATTGTTGAACACCGACAAGATCGAACAGGGTAGCACCAGCATCAAAATCTACCAAGAGATCCAGATCACTGTTTTCGTTGTAGTCCCCACGTGCGTACGAACCGAAAATACCTTTGACTTCGGCTTTAAACTGCTGACGGATTTCATCTTTCGCTTCTATGATTGTCTTTTTAATTTCTTCAATCATAATGTAATACCTTCATGAAGTGTAAAAAAGTATGTTTACTTTTTCATCACGTATAATTTGGCGTGTGACAAATTTGCGCGTTTTAATGATGTCTTGCCCTGAGAATCGGATATTGATTAACGGTTTGCTATAAATTATCGCCCACTTTTAAGTTTTGCCCATTGCGTTGTCAATTTGTTTTGCGGTTGTAATCCAAGATCGGAATTCTCAAGCATCTCCTCATCATTGGGCATACAGTGTGGACATGGATCTATATCCTTATCAATCTCTTCTTCGTCTTGATCAGTCTCCTGATTGGGATCAGGGTTCTTATTCACAATTTCATTTGGGTCGCGCGTTGGATCATTTTCAGGAACGCTTATCGGATTAATATTATGTGAGATAAAATTGCCATGGACATCCATAATCAAAAAAGAAACGCTATCACCATCCGAAATAAATCGCCTTGAAACATCAACGACTGCAGTATCGGTATTGCCCGATAATTCATCGTAACCTATTGTAAGTGTGTTTTTGTTCCAGTTTATTGCCTGACAATAGTACAATCCGCTTTTGCTACTCGTTGTAAACCTATATCTTACCGTCCATCTATCTGGCACAATTGCACCAATGTATGTGCTGAATGTTGGTATATCGTTTCGGATATGGATATCGTTGAAATAATGGTGTTTATCTAACCACGCCGCCTCATAGTCTAAAAGTATTTCACTTCCAGGACCCATAAGAGAGTTCGGAACATCTGTGTGGTATAGCCCAAAGGCATGTCCCAGTTCATGTGCTGTGAGTGATACACTCAATCTATTTCCTGCGACATAGGCTCTACCTCCACTCTGCCAGCGAACAATAGGCCATCCAACACCCAAAACAGAATTATTGATAAGGTCAAGTCCACCAACAATAACAATATGTATGTTATCACCAGATTTGATATTTCTATCTGAAAACTCAAAAGGAAGTTCTTCCTCAACCTTTACAGAAGTTTTTGGGGCAATATAGTGCCCTGCATTGTGATTACCATTGATCGTGTGAATGACAATATCATCGTTTTCGTCTCTTTCGAACTGGAATGTTTTGAAGCCGTATCCATGCCGTTTCATTTCATTGGCATAGAATATCTGGACCTCTTCGATTAAGTCTGTGAGTCCATCTGGTTGTGGTGGTGCATTCGTAGGTTTGAAATAGATAACACGCACAATAAAAGGTTCTGCTGAATGTGAATGTAATGGTATTAAGATTAACAGCAACAATATTGCAAATAGGACTTTTCTAATATTATTATATCGCATAATGTCTCCTTATGTGAGGTTTAATACCTTGAATCGGATATTGTTTAACGGTTTGCTAATTATTTCGTTATCGTTTACGTCGTATTCTTGTTCATCAGTTCCTCAATAGCATCAATCTCTTTCGGCACAGCATCCGTTAATACTTCACAACCGGACTCCGTAACAAGAATATCGTCCTCAATACGGACCCCAATACCGAGGTAATCGGTAGGAACATTTTTCGTGCCTTCCGCAACGTAAAGCCCAGGCTCAATTGTAATGACCATGCCCGGTTCAAACGTTTTGAACTCACCCTCTGCGTCGCGCACACAATTAACATCGTGCACATCCAATCCGATCATGTGTCCTACGCGATACATATAAAATTGTCTGTATTTCTCCTTTTTTATCAACTTTTTCGTTTTCCCCTTTAAAAGACCAAGACTGAGCATTCCTTCTGTCAATAACTCAATGGATTTCTGGTGCGGTTCGTCAATAGAAACACCCGGACGAATAGTATCAATAATCCCATATTGTGCGTCAAGAACAAGCTGATATATCTCTCTTTGTGCATCGGTAAAGGTGCCGTTGACAGGAAAGGTCCGCGTTACATCGCCACAGTAGCGTTTATATTCAGCTCCCGCATCAATGAGAACGAGTGTATCATCTTCTATTCTACAGTCGTTGGTTGTATAATGGAGCGTTGTTGCGTTTCCTCCACTTGCGACAATAGTTGGGAAAGCAGTGCTGTTTGCACCGCCGCTACGGAAGGTTGCGTCTACAATTGCTTCCAATTCGTATTCGTACATCCCTGGATGCGCTGCGACCATTGCAGCAATATGACCATCAACCGTAATATCTGATGCCTGCCTGATACGATTCAGTTCTGCTTCATTTTTGATTAATCGCATCTCACTGAGAATTGGACTTGGGTCAATAAGCGTGTGAATTCCTTTTCCAGTGCCAATACGTGATTTAACACCTCTTCTGAAACGGTCAAGGATTTTCGCATCAATGTATGAGTCGGATCCAAGCGTGTAATAGAGTCGTTCAGCACCCTCTAAGTATCTGCCTATCTTTTCATCAAATTTGTCTATTGGAAACGCCTTGTCTGCCCCGTAGTGCGCGCAGGCGTCTTTAACACCAACCCGTTTCCCATTCCAAATTTCCGCTTTTTCGTCTTTGGGAAGCACAAACAGGGTATATTGATGTTTTGGATGGTCAGGTGCGATCACACAAATTGACTCTGGCTCTTCAAAACCTGTGAGATAATAAAAATTCGGATCAGGATTATAGATGTGTTCTGTATCGTGATTTCGCATTGCAGCAGGAGCACTGACAAAGATTGCTACGCTACCGGAATCCATCTGCTCTATGAAGTTTTCGCGATTTTCTTTATGCATACGCTCTCTTGTAGAAGGGCTTTGTAAACCCAATTTAAATCAACTTTCTAAAAGAATCTCTTTAACCGACTGCTGAAAACTAATAGCTAATTAGCCATTTCAGAGATAACTAATTGGTGTTCCTATCTTACCGATAATACCGCCGCTCGCTACCATCGGATATACCGGATGTGACCAAAAGATCCCTTCCTCAGGGCTGCGAACAACTTCGGATACATGTCCGAATACATCACGGATTTCAGCTATCGGTTGCCGTGCCTCAAGTTTATCGTACAATTTTGCTTTGTAGTATACAAATCCGCCTTTATTGCTGAGGATAGACACAAACTTATTGACAACGATTTGCTGATCAGGAATTTCAGGTGTTCCGTCAATAAATTGATACTGTTTGAGAACATTTAGAACACCATGGACACCCTTATTGATGCTAATAGTGTCCCATCCGTGTGTGCCACCGAGTTCTGGGTCAATTGTCGGTATCCCAATATCTGGTGCAGCTTGTGCCAGTTGTCCCTTCGGTCCCTTTTGGTCCAGAATATAACCGATACCGAAAACGCTCGCTAACGCGAGACAAGCACTATGACATTGATGTTTCTCTCCAACACGCACGCGCACCTCATCAATCATCGGTTGAACACCACCCTGATGCAGGTCTATACAGTAGTCAGCGTTGCGGATAGCCTTTTCAAACAACTGATACGCGATACGTTCGCTTGATGTGCCATCGGATCGTCCGGGAAAACAGCGGTTCATCTTGACATTATCAACCGGACTATACGCTTGCTTCGCGTGAAAAGCGTGAACATTGACGACTGGGACTATGATGAGTCTGCCGCTTAATTCAGCAGGTTCAATCTGACTTAAAATTTCATGGATAACTGCGATGCCGTTCAGTTCGTTTCCATCGCTAATTGCTTGGAGATAGAGGGTTTTTCCAGGTTGTTTTCCGTTGATGAGGACAACAGGCACACGAATCGGTGTTCCATCTGGCATATTGCCAACGGATAAACGTCCTTCTACCCGTGTGCCGGGCTCGGCAACCAAAGTGCCGACAACCAGTTTGTTAACGTTAGTTTTGTGCATTTAGTGAGTGTAGGTTTCCTTCATCCGACAAATTGCTTGTCTTTTAATATAACAGAATTTTCCATAAGCATCAAGCCAAAAACGTGCTTCTTTGAATCTACCTAAAATTTGACACCTTCATATTGGTATGATAAAATATGCTAAAAGGATTTTTGGGTTATGCGTTGTGTCTATCTTACGATTCTGGTATTTTTTCTTTCTGCTTGGCAGGGTATTATTACTGCCGAATTAAGTCCTGCTGCTGAAAAGATACTCGCCACCATAGAATGGGTAGCGATCTCTGAAGGCGAATTTATAATGGGATCCACACCAGAGGAGGCAGAAGCCGCCTACACAGACGCAAAATTACGAAGTTCTCTGCTTGAAAAACACTCCTTTGACGCTGAAGTTCCACAACACACCGTCTATCTCTTCGCATACCAAATTTCTCGATATGAAATCACTAACGCACAATACCGTGCTTTTATTGAGGCAACACGACGTCCAACACCGCGCGGACACCAGGGTGAAGAGACATGGAAAGATGAAAACTTCAACGCTGATACACAACCTGTTGTTGGAGTAACATGGTTTGACGCACAAGCCTTTGCAGAATGGATTGGTGGAAGTTTACCGACTGAGGCACAGTGGGAACGCGCTGCGCGTGGCACAGCGAGACGCATATATCCGTGGGGTAATGATCCTCCAAAAGTACGGCACCATGCAAATTTTGCACGCCGTGCCAATCGACCAACACCAGTGGGGCAATTCCCAAACGGCAATTCTCCAAATGGTATTGCTGATCTTGCTGGAAATGTCTGGGAGTGGTGTCTTGATGAATACAATCCTTCTTTTTACCAACAAAATAGTAAAGATGTGAGACGAAATCCGTTAAACCTCCGGTTCCGTGATGTGTTACGTGCGCGAGTCATTCGCGGCGGTGCATGGGATGTTGGCAGTGTATTCCTCCGTTCAGGTTTACGGTCTATGTTCTATCCTTTGGATTCCACACATACGATTGGGTTTCGGGTAGTACGCCCGCGTCTAAAAATAAAGAAATAAGTACTTTTGATATAATAAACTTTCCACACCGTACCGTTGACACTTGCCACTTTTAATGCTACAATACAGCACTATGAAGATTATTGAAGAAAAAGAAGCGTGGATTCATACACACTTCATTGTTGATAGTTATTTCATCACAGAACAAGAACGCAGGCAGATTTCTATCAACGTCGAGCCAGAATTGCTGCAATTGGGCATACAGTATGGATTGACATACAACATCGCACCATCCAAACATCGCGCTATTATCATCTTAGAATGTATCCCGTTTGATACTGTCAAATCGATGGTCCGAGAGTTGATTGATGAAGAAATAAAAGATTTTCCAGTTCGGCTACCAGAACAGCGAAACGTAGTTACCAATATCACCGTCGCTGATGCAAATACTAACGAACAAGAGAGTTCGGAACCTATTCCATAAGGTTTTGCCAATCAACGATTAGCGGACGTTGGTCAACACGAACTCATGAAAGTCTAAATCCAAGCAGCTACGGTAAAACCTACAATTTCAATGGAGGTCCGTAATGCGTATATCATTAATAATATTCTGCTTTGTTGTCTTGCTTTCAACGGTTGCGGATGCTAAAATCATTTTTAGTTCTAAACGCGATGGGATTACTGGAATCTACGCCATGAACGATGATGGCAGTACCGAAACGCTATTAACCGAAAAACTGGTGTCTAATTATCCGCATTATCCACGGTGGTCACCAGATGGAAAGCAAATTTTATTTCGGATGAGAGTGAGTCTGCCTGAAAAATATGAGTATCATCTTTTCCTGATGAACACCAGCGGCACAAATGTACGTCCTCTCACTGAACCACAAGTTGGGATAAATAACGATGCTATATTTTCACCAGATGGAAAGCAGGTTCTTTTTACAAGAGATACATTCAAAAAGCACTGCTCAAACATACTGGATTTAGAAAGCGGTGAGATTATTCAACTACCTAACATTGTCGCTAATTCACCCGATTGGTCGCCGGATGGTAGACAAATTGTTTTCGCAAGCACCTCATTTGCCATTGCTGGTGGTGCTGGAGGAAATATCTGGATTATGGATGCGAATGGCGAAAACGCACGACAACTATTGCCTACACCTGTTGTTGATGGCAGGATAATTGATCGTAGTCACCCCAGGTGGTCGCCAGATGGGAAACAGATACTGTATACAGAAACTGAGTATACATTCGAGAAAAGAGGCTTTTTTGAATTTCTTATTGTCAAGGCTAATCGTTATTTCATTTGCGATCAGAACGGTGAAAACATACTTCAACTGAGTATATCAAAGAAATTGATGTCTAAAGGTATTGATTGGATGGATAACGGTGAATCAGTACTTTTTAGTGCGGCAGAGCTTAAGCTAAATAGGTTTCTTTTGGGCAATAACCACCACTATAATATATATAAGCATCATATTGCAACAAAGAGAACAACGCAATTGACGGATCACCCCGGAAGTGATTCTGAACTTGATTGGATTAGCGGATATACGTTGCCGGTATCCCCAAAAGGTAAGATGCAAAGGCAATGGGGTAAAGTGAAAAAAGATTCTTCTGACCCGTAGTAAACATTTAAGATGTTTGCTGCAACCTTTGTTTTTTACACGAGACACACGGAATGTCAATGCCCAAGCCCAGGACCCGTAAGCACTTGCGTTCCGACAGTACCATCAGTAATATTAAAAATAGTTGGATATCCCTCTCGCCAACCGTCATTTGCACTTGGGCAAAATTGACGAGCGTTCCCCTCAATAGCGGTTACACCACGAATACGCGCAGCAAGTCCGGCAGAGTGTAAGAACGATGCCCCCGGACACGTCAAATCCTGTACGGCCAGGAACATATCGTACTCTTGGGCAGCGGCACCCATCAGCAACGCCTGCGATTGTCCTTTACATGCTTTGAGTGCAACACCTGAATACCCTTGATCGCGTGCCAATAGTAAGGTTTCAAAGTCGGTTAGCGACTCGTCAATCACCACCGGTTTTATCTCAGCAGCTTTGTGCATCTTATTTTGGGGGTGTGCTTCAAGGTCACGGTCAGTTGGTTGTTCAATGTAAGCAAGCCGTTCAAATGCTTGTGCTTCACCCTCTTGAATCCGATTGAGAAATTCTAACAGATATTCTACATCCTGACATGTTTCGTTGAAATCAGCGGAATAGTGCCAAGTGCTAATGCCTCGCTTTGCTTGTGTTTCAGCGGTGATTCTATCAATCGCAAGGACGCGCGCCACGTCCCATTCCAAGTCATCGCCATTCAACTTTATTTTTAGATGTGTCAACCCATCGGCAAAAATCCATTCCGGTAGTGTTTCTGGTAGTCCATCGTTGAGACGTTCTGTAATGTCTGCTTCCGTAAGCGGGTCAAGCGCACCAATCAGGTGATAAAGTGGCATATCAGGTTGTGGGTGCCGTGTTGTATATCGATCAAGGTATTTTCCTGCGAAGTTTCCATCCAAGAAATGCGACAGATCCGCTTCAATGAAATCTGCGTCTAATCCGTTGTAACTATTGATACCGTTTACCTTTCCAAACCCATCGTAAATTGCAGCGTCTATCGGACTTGTCGTGACAACAGTACATAATTTCGGTATCGGTGATGTAAGCTGCATCGTCTGAGACAATTCGTTTGCGATTTGTAAGAATTCGGGTTCCAGCACTTCAGAGAGTTCAAGCGGATGTGCGCAAAGCGTGCAATCACGTGTTGCATCAACTGCTAATTCAGCGAGATTTATCATCGCGGCGAGGCTTTGGTCAAAAGGCGCGTAGCGCGGCGGAAATGCCCAGACGTTACCAAGCGGCATAGAACCTGTGCCTTCTGCTTCTCTGCCGTCACGCGTTTGTACTTGCATCCGCACGTTAAAGAGGACACAGTGATCTGTTGGCACGCCGCCGAATTTGAGCGGAGTGCGGTATTGATGTTCTTCAAAATCACATTGAACGTCAAGGATGCGGATATCTGTTGGTTTTGGCATGTTTTCCTCGTAATATTCGTGATAGTTAGCAAGATATTTTGTGATATGGCTGGTTAGATTAAGTCAATGTCAAGGTGCTTTATATTTTGAGTCCGTAAAGTATTTCGATCCATCAATCTGATGAATGTGCCACTTGTCAGATTTTTTAGTTAGGTAAAATTGTCCTATGTCATTATAGCACTCAGGCTTATCGGGTACGTAGTAGAACATAGGTCCCTTTGCACTCGCTTCTGTCCAGGCAACTTTCGCATTTTTAGGACGAATATAGAAATCTGTCAGTTCCCAATTTGGATCACTCGTACATTCTCCACCCCACGGACCATGCCAGTTAACTTCAATATAATTTTTAATATTGTTCCATCCATAAACATTCACGGTGGATGTGCCGTATTCCATTCCTTCTGCTGTGTCAAATGTTTTGATGAGTGCTGCCATATCTTCTTCCAGATAGGCTTTTATGAAAGCCTTATACACCTCCTGAATTGCTGCTATTTCTGCAGCAAAATCAATTTCCAAAGACGCAACTTCATCTTCTGGCACTATTTCTATGTACGACTTATCAACGTAAGGTGCTGTCGGGAAAAGCACAAATTCGACAAATCGAATCCGTTCTGTAGATTCCTCATCATTCCCGCAACTCTGGAGAGGTGTAAACACAACTATGAGAAGTAGTCCGGTTATAGTAGATTTTACAATTCTTTTTGGAGGCATAGGTTTTCTTGTTGAATCCACTTAGTAGAAAATTAAGTTAACATTCACCAAAAATGTGACAATCTCATTTGTAAGTGTTATCTCATTCGCTTCATCAAGTTGTGTCGAATTAGCGTTTCCAAAATTCATGGTAAAGTCAATGGTTAGATGCCGCAGAAGTTCATAACCGACACCACCAGATACGGCAAGCCCAGTTTGCCGCGCCTTTTCTAATTTGAAAGGGGGTTGGTAAGTCACAAGAACTGCGAGACCAACGGAACCGGCAAGATAAAAATCTGAACTGCGGAGTGGATAAAGCGTCATGCCAACGCCAGCAGTTCCGTTTGCAATCATATTATCCCTATAGAGATTTGATAGCGGTAACCATGCGATACGACTGGTGTAATAAAGAAGAAACTGATCTGTAAATCCGTGTCCCACCTTAAGCTCTGTAGCGAAGGCAGACGCCGTGGCACGCGGATCTGGCCAACTACCTTCGTAAGCGTTTCCCCAATACTCCGCAAGTGGTGTTTCAAAATTAGTATTGCCAACACCAGTGCCGATACCAAAAATGAAACCTTGACGCCTCCCTCGTAGATTTTTAGTTCGACGAAAAATATTGCGCCGTTCATAAATGATATTTCTGTCTTCACTATTGAGCGCGTGTGCATTTTCGGGCAAAGATGACACAAGAAAAGTGGCAAGTAATCCGATAAGACACAATTGTAATATGGATGTTTTCACTCAAATTCCCTTGAGACATGCCATAAAAGATGTCTCTGAAATTCATGATTGTGAGTTAGGGCTAAGTAGGCGAACTAAAGATTATATATTGACAAAGGCGCGCTTGTAAAGCGCGCCTACCTAATATAATATACTCATTAGAAATGGCATGACACCGGAAAACGTCAGGGTTTTATTATTTTATCCCTAAATGGTCGTTAATTTCCTTCTGGTAGCCTTCCAGTTCACAGTTTTCAATTTCGGCAATTGTTACGGGGCGACCCCAGTATCCAGATTCATAGGCTGCCATGCAGATCGCTTCAGACTTCATTCCTTCTACTGCGTCTACTTCAGGTTTACCACCGCTGCGAATAGCGTCTGCGAAATATTTCAACTCAATTGCCACCGTGTTACCGATGCCAGCAGGGAAGAAATATTCCTTCTCATCATCGCTAAGGCTATCAGTGAATTCTTTCTGTAAATCATCATTAGAGATTGCCTCGCCACCGCGTGGCACCAAACCTCTTCCCCAATCAAGTGCTCCTTCACTGCCGTAGATAACTTTCTGTCCAAAACCGTGAGCGGGAGCAGAGCCGACCCATGTCCACTGTGCAGTAACGCCTTGTTCAAACTTGATTGTTGAGATCATTGCGTCTTCCACATCAACCGAATAACCGCCTTCACGTGCACCAGCATTATCGTAGCGATAAGGTTCGTAAGCCTTATTGATAGCGTAAACTTCCTCTGCTTCCAGACCAAGAATATAACGCATTAGATCGGTAAAATGCACGCCACCGTCTAATGCCCATCCGCCGCCAGCATCCATCTTGAAGTTGCGCCAGCCCCATTTACCTAATGCCTCGCCAACATCAATCCAGAAGAACATCCGGGGATCACCGATACGTCCCTGCGCAATTACCCAGCTACGCGTCCGTTCCATACGACTCAACCGATAGTTTTCTGCGACTGAAATAATCTTATCGTTTCGCTCCGCTGCTTCCATCATCAATTTGCATGCACGCATGGTAATACCAAAAGGCTTTTCAATGATGACATGTTTACCCGCTTCCAATGCTGGTACGGCAAGCACGTGGTGTGCACTATGCAACGCGCAGATGTCAACACACTCTAAATCTGGATGTTTATCAAGCATCTCATCAAGTTCCGTATAAACAGCAGGTTTCGTGCCGCCTTGGAACTCGTGTGCTTCATTTGCTCGATTTTCTGCCCGACCCTTGTCTATATCACACGCAGCGACAATATCAAAATCTCGGACCTCTTTGGACCACAACTCGCGATATCCACCCATGTGGGCACCAGACATACCACCGCATCCGACTAAACCCATTTTTATTCGTTCTGCCATTTCCGCCTCCTTAGGCAATTCTTTTATATTTAAAGATGGTATTCATCTTAGCTTCTTTTAATTAAGAACATGGCTCATAAATGCTTGTAGTTACGCTTTAGCAAAGCGATAGGGCATATTATGAGATAATTTCTGAACGGAATTGTATAGGATACGTGTTTAGATGTCAACTTTTTTGTGAATTGAATCAGAGGTATTCAATTTTCGATTTTCTAATCCAGAAGCTTGATGTCGTGGCAAAGGAGAAGTTAGCAACTACGTGGGTAGCTTGAAGCGGGGAGATTAATCGCGACCGGGAGGTCGCTCTTACATGCCATATCTGATATGTTATGCTGCTGTTAATGATTCACCCGTGTCTGGATGGAATAGATGTGCTTTGTCAATATCAAAACTGACTGTCAAAGGTGCATTGTGTTGCGGTAAATCAATAAGATTAGATTGTGCGACAAAACTACTCTTCTCTGTCCGTAGATATAGGAGGGCATGGTTTCCGAGCGGTTCAACAAGTTCTACCTGTGTTAAAACCTTATTTTTTCCATTTTCACTAACATGAATATCTTCTGGTCGGATGCCGAGCGTAACCAACTTCCCCGAAAGGTCGCGAATCACTGACTGTAAATCGTGATTCAGTTCCACTTCAAAGCCTTCAAACCGTAGTTTCGGTGAATTACCATTGTTCACAATTTCCGTATCTATAAAGTTCATCGGTGGCGTGCCAATGAATCCACCGACGAATTGATTGGCAGGCTTATGATAGAGTGTTCCCGGATCAGCAATCTGCTGTATTTTCCCCTCATTGAGAACAACTATTTGGTCCCCCATCGTCATCGCTTCAACCTGATCGTGCGTGACATACACTATGGTAGCGTTGAGCCGGTCATGGAGGCGACTGATTTCCATCCGCATTTGCACACGCAACTTCGCATCAAGATTACTCAAAGGTTCATCAAACAGAAATACCTTTGGCTGCCGAACGATTGCTCTGCCGACTGCGACACGTTGACGTTCACCACCGGAGAGATGTTTCGGTTTACGGTTCAGCAGGTGAGAAATACTGAGGATGTCTGCTGCTTCGTTGACGCGTCGGTCAATTTCTGTTTTCGGGTATTTGCGAAGTTTTAACCCGAACGCCAGGTTCTTATATACTGTCATGTGCGGGTAGAGCGCATAGTTTTGAAACACCATGGCGATATCCCTATCCTTCGGTGGAATGTCGTTAACGCGTTCATCATCAATATAGATGCCACCTTCCGTAATCTCCTCCAGTCCAGCGATCATCCGTAAAATTGTAGATTTGCCACATCCTGATGGACCAACAAGCACAGTAAACGACTCATCTGGAATTTGAAAGTCCGCCTTTTCAACTGCGAGGACATCACCGTCATAAATTTTGGTAATACCTTTTAAAGTGACGTGCGCCATTATTTTTCCTCAAGCACGTGATCGTAAGGAAATTATGATTAACATTAAAAGAATTCCTGCGGCAAAACCGATGAAAAGTTGCCAAGTGAAATAGCCTCTCTGGAAAAATGCAATTATGATATTTTGTTTTTCCATTTTAATTTGATCGAAAAATTCACCATCTGCCACAATGACTTTAGATTTACCGACGTGAGGTTTGTACCCTTTTTTATAGGCAACAATCGCATAGCGACCTGAAGGTAAACCCTTCTTTTCGTAGATACCATCTATATTGGTTGTCACAGTATATGTATTTTCTGTCTTGACATTGATGATTTTAACTTGAACTTCTTCTATAGGTTTCTGTTCGGATGAGGTATCAATAATTTCACCTCGCATTGTCGCACCACTATCCATAACATCTGCTTCTTGCGCGTGTACAGATGGAGTAGCAAGGGAAATACTCACACAAATAATTAGTGTTGCCAATAAACTGATACGAATCATATTTCCCTTCTCTGATTAGATGCCGTTTTTACCTGCTGGTTTCTGCTCCCGCTATAACGAAAAGCGAGAGCAGAAAATTGGAGACTATTCATTTGCTTCTTTAGGACGGAACAGCGTTTCGTCAATTTCAGTGTTCAGCTTAATGTCAGTGATTAGAGTTTCTCTATACTCAAAGGTTTTTGTGGCACGATGGTATGCGATTTTAATGCCATCTACATCACGATAATCGCCAAAATACTTAACCACCATCTGTTCTTCGCGACCGAACTTAGCAGTATAAGTCAACTGCACCACATAGTGTGTCTTTTCACTAATAAAGACTTTAATCTTTTTACCAGAAGTATGTGTGACGAGAAGAACGGATGCCAAGACATCTCTCACCTTCTCTGTTCCCTGATATTGAACAGTAACATCTTTTTTTAGCAGGTCTGTCAGGGGCCAAATCTGTGTCCGGAAATCTCTATCTTTATAGTCTTTGGCGTAAGATTTAGCCTTCTCTGGTGGAAGTTGTTCAATTTCCCCGTTATCTATATAATATACCGATGTGCCATCAAAAATCACGCTATAAGTGTCATTATTTTCAATTCGATCACCACGGAATTTGTCTGGGAAATAGTATAACTTTGCTATGCCTTCATCGTCAATTTCAGCATCCGGATGGTGTTCGAAACTATGGGTTTCCATCACAATGTTTTTCACTGCTTGCAGTTTCTCAAGTCCACCGTGTGCAGCAACAGCAGCATCAATAATTTCTTTGGCTTTAGCATCTGCTTTTTGGTTATCTACAAGAGAATCGGAGGGTGTTTTTTCAGGTAGGTAGGGTTTCGCAAGATTTTCCTTTACCAATTCGGCAACAGCAGTTTCAACATCAGAACCGCCGAGACTCGCTTTTCGTATTACACCTGCACCGTCAATCAAAAAGGTTGTCGGAAATCCTATAACCTTGTATAGATCCGTCAACTTGCCGTTTTCATCCCAATAGTTAATCCATGTAAGCTCTTCTTTCTCAACATAAGCTTCAAGCGGTGTTTTTGAGTTATCACGACTAATTCCAATAATCTGGAACTTTTGATCTTTATATTTTTCGTAAGTCTTCTTAACTTTGGGCATCTCAACAAGGCACGGCCCACACCATGTTGCCCAGAAATCAAGAAGGACAACTTGTCCTCGGTATTTTTCTAAGGAAAGTTCTTCACCCTTCAAATCTGTCACCAGAAAATCTGGGGCGGGTTTACCAACCCACTCATTCATTTTCGCTTTGAGAGCCTCAAGCGATTCAGTTTTTTGAGAAGCAGGACTCGGTTTAATAAGTTTCGTTGCAGGTATTGACTGTGGTCTGGTGTCTGTAGGTTTGGCGAGATTCTCTTTTACCAATTCAGCAACGGCAGTTTCAAGCGAATGCCCACGGAGATTTGTCTTACGGATAACGCCTTCACCATCAAGTAAAAAGGTTGATGGAATTCCTCGAACCCCATATTGATTTGTTATCTTTTGGCTTTTATCCCAATAGTGGACCCAAGCAAGTCCTTCTCTTTCAATAAACGCCTCAAGCGGTTGTTGTGACCTGTCAAGGCTAATAGCGATAATTTGAAACTTTTGATCTTTGTACTTTTCATAAGTCCGCTTTACGTTTGGCATTTCCCTAATACAGGGCCCGCACCATGTTGCCCAAAAGTCAAGAAGCACAACTTGTCCTCGGTATTTTTCTAAGGTGAGTTCTTCACCTTTCAAATCTGTCACCAGAAAATCTGGGGCAGGTTTACCGACCAATTCACTTACAGGTGTAGAACTTGCACCAGGAGGTTTGGGTAATTCACCTTTTCGCGAGGCTTTATCTTGTTCAAGTATCGTTTTGGCATGTTGTGCATACGACCGCTCACCATATTTTGAGTGGTTGATCAGTTTGTTATAGGCTTCATCTGCTTTATCATGTTTGCCGAGTTTGTCGTAAGCCAAACCCAATTCTAACAGAATCGGTGCAACCCAACGCGCATCTGGGTCTTTCTTGTCTAATTCCTCAAAAACTTTAATACTTTCTTCAACACGTTCCAACCGAAATAAGGCGTTGCCAAGACGGTAGTATACTTCATCCACACGTTTGTATTCCGGAAACGCTGCGATAAAATCCGTTGACTTTTCAACTAACTTCTCTAATTCTTCTGGTGCACTTTGATTATTGAGTTTTTTAGCAATCGCCTTAATTTCTTGATATTTGAACCCGATTTTCGCTGGACTTACATTTGTACTCGTTTGTGCTGAATTAGCGCTGACAAAGTTAGCACAGAAACCCAATAACACAACGGCTGTTAAAATACTAAGATTGTAAACAAAGATACTTGTAATTTCTTTTTGAATTAACGCTGTTTGATTTCGGATAAACATCATATACCTCCTCAGATTTGTAAAACATTTTGAAGTTCTTTACCTCGCCTATTTGTTTAGTTGTTTACCGCGTCATATTTTCCTGTACAAGTTGTGCCACAGCAGTCTCAAGCGCATTTCCGCGGAGATTCGTCTGGCGGATAATTCCATCGGCATCAATCAGAAAAGTAGACGGAATGGCTCGAACCTGGTACATATTGGAAATCTGTCTGCTGTTATCGTAATACTGCGGCCATGTAATTCCTTCTTTTTCAATATAATCCTCAAGTGGTGCTTTCCCACTATCTAAACTGATACCGATAATCTCAAATTTCTGATTTTTATACTTTTGATATGTTCGCTTCACGTTTGGCATCTCCGCTTTGCAGGGTGGACACCACGTTGCCCAGAAATCAAGAAGCACAACTTGCCCTTTAAGTTTTTCTAACGATAGTGGTTTTCCATCCAGATCCTTTACCTGAAAATCTAAAGCAGGTTGACCAACAAAATTAGGCGAGTTGGAACTATCAGACAACCCTTGAAGTGCCCCTTTTCGGTCTGTTTTATCTGCTTCTAATAGTTGCTGTGCAGCTTCGGTGAGTTTGCTTCCATTGTACTTTGAGTTATTAACTAATTTTCTGTAAACTTCATCTGCCTTGTCATGCTTGCTAACTTTGTCGTAAGCTAACCCTAATGTTAACAAACTCTCTCCAACGGACGGAGCAAGTGGATAGTATCTAATCAATTCATCTAATACCGAAATTCCTTCTTCAGTTCGATTAAACTGAACTAAAGTAGATCCGAGGATATAGTAGACTTCATCCACCTGTTTATATTTCGGATGTGTCTTGATAAAAGTGCTTGATTTCTCAATTAACATCTCAGCAGTAACTGGTTCGCCGCTGGTAGATAAGTCTTTTTCAATTGCTTTGATTTCAGCGTATCCATCACTCGCTTGAACGCGTGTTGATCCCGAGGTATTAAGGGTAGAAGGCACACAAGAAACTAACAATAATATGCTTGTGAGGATAGTTAGAAGATAACACCAACCGCTTACCCTCACAATGTTATTTCGTGATAACATCATTTATCTCCTTTAAGTTTCTATTACCATAGAGTAACTCACCTTAAACGGCGTTCCGATAGGAATACGCGAGTAACAATTTGATCTCTTCTGCCTGCACCTGTTGCAAGAATTGAGTGGTATCTGAAGATAGATCATTTTCTGCAGCCTGACACCAATCGATAAACTGGTACGCGTCCCAATGTTCTTGTGTTTCAATGGCTTGCCCGATCTGTGCAAGTGCATCCGATGGATTTGATGTATCTTTAAAAAGTGCGATAGCACGTTCCCGAAGTTCAGGAAAAATTGGGTGTGTGCTGACTCTACCGAACCAATACTTGGCATTGCTATAATCAGGTTCACGTCGGTGCATAATACCGTGCCAATAACTACCAGTGTTGTTGCCTAATTCTTGTGATACGTCGTGGGAATCGTCCAACGCATCGTTCCAGAGTAGTAAACCACTTTTAATAGCGCCACCGAAAATGTCATCTTTCAGTGATTGTCCTTGCAAAAGGTCTTCAAGAGACATGTCTAACAGTGCGTCTGTAAGTTCGTTGCTCCATGCGTTCTCCGGAACAAGCGGCGGAAGTGGATTGCCTGCTTCTAATTTTTCGATTATTTCGGCGATTGCAGATGTATATGCTACACTCATGAAAAACTCCTTAGTCTAAATCGGTTAGTTGAAATGTAGTTTAACATTTTTGTCTCAATATATCAAGTGTTTTCCCTATGGGGGGTGTGTAAAGTTTTGGCTACTGTTCGTAGGCGAGGAAACCTCATCCCTACAATGTCCACGGTTACCTAACGTCAGACAAATAATTGGACACAGGCCTCTTAACATCAGGGTTTCTACAAAAACTTTACCACCCTACAAGAATGTAGAGGCAATATATGCGATCTAATCCCAATATATTTTCAATTATTATATGTTTGTTTCGTAATGTCACGATCGCGATGATTGCTACTACCGCGATTGGAATTCGTTACAACTGAAAGTATACCGTACGGTATACTTTTTTATACCACGGTATACTTTTGAAATTCGCTCTAAACCCAGTGGGTGATTGGGTTTAGAATGGTTTTTTCGTAGTTGCACTTTTTTGCAATTTATGACTTTTTCAGCTTTCAGGATATTTTCAATATTATGGCTAAATTGGTATAATTTTGAGCAACATTTTCTCGTTTATGTTTTACTTTAGATTTGTATACTGGCTGTATTTGCGTTTGGGACGTGGTTGTATTTTTCATACGGATATTATACTTGGTTATTGGTGATGGTCAGCAGTTTTTGTGGTATTCGGAACAATAGATATCCAATATATTTACAATAAGTTTGTTAAAAAAAATGGGTTGGTGCGTTTTTTGAATTTCGGTTGAATGCGTATTTTGTTTTCCGCATCTGGGAGGATAGTGAGTTTTGGAGTTTTGGTAAGGAAGAAATCATGTGAGAATTGAATGGCTCTGCTATGGAAGTGTAAATTCTGAGACTCAATCAAACTCAAATTTTGTCCGAAATTCACCTAAAACAAAAATCCCAATACCATAAAACACCATTGCCAACGGAATCAGAAGCCAAATGGATAAAATCCCCTTTAACAACACCAAACCTATTCCCATTGCAGCAGAAAGAATAATGGATTTAAAAATAAAACGAATTTCAGTAAGTTTGACAATCCGTTTTGAAATATAGCCAAAGCCAACGACAAGCAGATATACCTCACTAATAACCATTGCAATAGCTGCGCCAACGTGGTTAAAACGCGGAATTAGCACCAGATTCAAACCGATATTCAAAAGGGCAGTTGTTCCCATAAGAACCGAAAACGCGCGACGTTTATCTGCAGCACGCAGCATTGTGAAAACCACGGTTGTCAAGAAAATTAATCCACCTGATACGCTGAGCCATTGTAACGCTGTTGCGATTTTCTCTAAAGTATCTGGCGTATAGGTTATAGGCAGCATAGCGATAATTTCATGAGAAAGTGCGGCAAGACCAACAGCTAACGGCACGCCACAGATCACCATCCACCGCACACCGAATGTATATGCGTCAGATAATCTGTTCCGCTTCTTTTCATACGCACGCGATAGCACTGGAAACATCGCACCCATCATAAACGCACCCGGTAACGTCGTGAATGCATTGACAATCGTATAAGCCAAACCATACCACGTATTCGCATCTAAACCATCTGGACTTAGTTTTGAAAGCATTATCGCATCAATCCGAAAATAGATAAGGTGGAACAGATTGCCAACAGCAAACGGTAGTGCTTGCTGCATCAGCACCACCACAATCCGACGACTCGGCTTGAATCGGAGCGATGTGAAACGGTATCGTGTAAATCCGATGCTCAAAATTAGGTTAATCCCACTCGCTATTAACATCACCTGACACACATTTACAATCCCATATCCGAGTAGAATTGCACCACCACCGACAAGACAAAACACACCGCGTTCTGCAACCACCGTCCACGCCTCATATTTCATCTCTTCATGTGCACGGAAAACACATCTATAGAGTTGGGCAATAGAGTTGACAATTTCCGCCAATCCTAAATAGGCTATCATCGTCACGATTACTGAGGTATATCCGAGCAATACACCACTGAAAATCATTATCCCGTAAGCCACAACTGATAAGACGAGGCGAACGAGGAGAGCATTGCCAAGATAATGACGCGTTTGCCCAAGATTTAACGTCATCTCCCGAATCAATGGGTTATGTATGCCGAGTTCTGTCAGACTTGCAATGAGATTTGTCAGGGCGATTGCAAGAAAATAGCCGCCAAATTCACTCTCCGTAAAACGAGGCATCAACCAGAGCGTTATTACGACAGATCCGAGGCGGCCAAAAATGTGTGCGCTAAACAGCGTAAACGTGTTTTTAAAAATACGGTTCATCTAATTCGTTAGCGTTGACTCCCGTATATGATTAATTAGAAGCGTGTTTACTAAGGTTTCAATTGATACGCCTTGCGCATGCACTTTTCTGACTGAGTTCTTCAGCGATCTCCGGAAGAATTACAACACGAATCGCTCGCTTGTGCGGCGTTTCAAAACGGAACCATTTCCCATCATCTTCCATGAAATCGGCAGTATCTAAATTGTCCCAAAAATCAGCTTCTTCTTCATAAGTTGAGAATTCGGGCACCTGTAGGTCTTTCATTTTCATGCCTTTTAAAGTGCTAACACACCTATTAACGAAGTCCCGTCGCACATGAACCTTACCATCAATACAATCCGATTCTAACATAGTTCGGTACTAAAGTCCAATAACTATCACTATCACCTTGTTTCAAGCGTTGCGCGCCGAGTTTCGCAATAGTGGCACCGCGCGGTACATTAAAAATAGTATCTGCGAAATGGACTACCGATTCGCTTGTGGGAGGGGTTTGTAACCCCGATTCTATCTTATCAAATCTCTCCCGGACTGCATCTCCATAAGTCGCAAGTCCGTCACCAACGAAGGTAATAATAGAATCTGGTGAGATATGGTTATCCAGTTCGTCTAAGAATGCATCCACTGGTAAGCAGAGGTCATCGGTGAGGCGTTGCCATTCTGCACCTCCGTGAAAGACACTACCGTAAATCTCACTTCGCCGAGCGTCAAGAATTGGACAGACAAATCCATCTGTCCATCGCATATTATACGCAATAGCCTCTAAAGTTGACACCCCGACAATTGGCTTGTCTACGGCATAACAGAGCGATTTTACTGTTGCTACACCAATACGGATACCGGTAAACGATCCAGGCCCAATACCGACAGCACAACCATCTAAGGCATCTGGCGTAATTTCTCCCCATTTGAGGACAGTGTCAATTGCGGGCATCAATCTGGAGGAATGTGCTTGGACGATATTGAGGGTGTGCTCGGCGACTATGTTTTCGCCATCTATGAGTGCAACACTGCCGATGGGGGTTGAAGTATCAATGCCTAAAATTTTCATTCGAAATCAAGCAGTAATTGTGGATTAGAATCGTTATCTGGATCATGTTCCTGCAAAACTGATTTTGGAGTTACAGAATCTTGAACATCATCGGAAAGAATTGTCGGTAAAATTTCATCTAACGCTGTTTGTAGATCTCTTGTAAATGGTTTAGAGGGAATTGAAAGAGCCTTTAGCACCTGTTCAAATCGCTTATAATCACCGGGGTTTTTGAGTTCAACCCAGAGAATGCCATGTGAATTCATTTGTTCTTTATTTAGATCTGAAAGCGTATTAGCAACTAACACACGACTACCCCTGGCGTAAACTGCATCTGCACTCTCAGGATTACCTTTTCCCATCAACTTTACCTCACATCGATGTAAAGTTCCATTATCGTCAATTAGACGAAAATCCGCTTCTCGTAATGAATCCGTGGTTTCATCTTGATAAAAATATTTTCGTGGCACTTGAAAAAGATTGCAAAGCGTTGCCATTAAAGGTTTTTCTACCTGTTTACCTGCTGTACTCCATAATCCTCCACGAAGGGCAGAACGTTTTACTGCAAGTGTATTAATGACAATTAAACTCTCATTGATGTCCAAATCAACACTAACATCTCGAAATTTTATTGTGAGTGATATATTAAGGTCATCCTGCTCTGTCAAATTGTTAATAGTATCATAGAGTGTGTCGTAGTGTTCTAAGGATGCATCTAACATAATTTGTTTTTTGGCTGAATTGTATGCATTTGTAATTGTTTTTTTGTTTAGACCTGAATGAATAGCAATTTCTTCTGGACGGAATGAATCTGAATTGAGAAATTCCTTTTTGTACCAGTCAACCGTCACAGATTTATTATCCAATTTTGCACAAGCTACACGTTTGAAAAAGTCTACAGCATATTGCAAAAACTCGGCATTAATCAATGCCAGCACTTCGCTACGGTAATCCTCGCCTGCCAGAAGTTTACGAATGATATTTTTTATAACGGCACCAGTAATAGTCATAATTCTTGAGTCTCCGCTGCTATATCAGATTTTAATTCAGTAAGCGAAAGAATCCGAGGATTTGCGGCAGAAAATAGAGAGGTATCAAGCATCTGCTCTGCACGTTCAATATATTCTGCTTCTTTTTCACAGAGAATATAATTTCTCTCATGGGCAAGGGCAACGTATCCAACAGTCCCACTACCCCCAAATGGGTCAAAGACAAGGTCACCTTTAAAAGAATAAAACTTAATAACGCGCGCAGCCAACTCAGGTGGAAAAATTGCAGGGTGAACTTTATCTGTTGCTGGATTGATTTGCCAAACATTCGTTTTTTCATACTCCCCCATAACTTTGCTCGCATCAATAGTATCATCGTCGTATTGTCGGAGATTCCAATCAATTAACTTATCTGTTTTCTTACGATACACCATAACACTTTCAGTAACTGAATTCGCCTTGTAACCGAGCGGTTTACGATGTTGGAAAAACCCTCCGTTTCGATTCTTCGCAGCGTAGTCGGGTTTTACCCATACGATGTCGTCAATAAACTCCCATCCGATTTCTGTAAGGCGCGGGTGAATGTCATAAGGGATTGCATATCGTTTGCTGGAATGGGCACGACTAATGCGCGGCACAATAACAGGTGATGTATTAAGGACAAAGAATCTTCCCTCTTTAGTAATTCGATGTGTTTCCCTGAATACAGCAGTCAAAAAATCAAGATACGCCTCGTAACTCGGAAAAATGGTGTAGTCGCGCGCATTGTAGTACGGTGGAGATGTAAAAGTAAGATGGACTGACTCGTCTGGAATAACTTTTAAAACATCCTGAACATCGGCACGGACCATCACATTTTTAAGTGCTTCTGGACTGGCAGGATGGTTTCGCGTTTTGGGGGGTTCTGTCTGTCCACGGACCTTCAGTTCCTTCGTTATTTGTTCCCGAATCATTTCGTTAGGGTGTTCTGCAAGTGAGGTTAACACTGTTTTTACGTCAGGATGTTCTCTGAAGTAAAGCAATCCCCGTAGTGCCTGCAGTATAATTTTTGGATCAGCGTCCGTGGTAAACTGTGTTAAAATCGAAATTGCATTTTCAGTTTTGAGTCTACCTATTGCTGATACCGCTTCACGGCGAGCGATTGTGTTTTTTTCTCCTTTGGCAAACGCGACGAGTTTTGTCAAAAAACTTATGTCTTTTAACTTTCCAACATTTTTGACAGCGAGACACCGAATTTTCGGGTTGCGATGTTCCAGCAAAGGTACAAACAATTCACCATCAAAGCCATCGGGAAGCTTGCCGAGATTTTTAAGCGTAAAAAGCAGCTGCTGTTCTTCATTGGTTGGCGCGAGGACAACAGAGAAAAAGGGAGAATTAGGATTTAATTTTTCGCGGGCAATTTCGATTTTGGTTATCATTAGGAACTCCTCTAATTCATCTTTGCAAGTATCCTTCGGAGCGTCCGAATATTTTCAATCACATGTTCTTCGTTTGACGGACTCTCTATACCATCTAAATATGTCTCAAATGCTGTTAGGGCATCATTATAACTGCCCACCTGATAAAAGAGATTTCCAAGGCGGCGATACGGGGTCATATACTGTGGTGTAAGCCATGTGATGCGTTTAAGTGCTTGAATCGCTTTGTCGTATTCATTCTCATCGGTATATATCCGTGCCAAATTACGTAAAATCCGAGCTAACGTCTCCTTATTTGCATCTTCATTGAGCGATCTACGTTGCAGATCAGCCTCTTCACCGTATACAATTTCTAATTTTTCTTGGAGTGTTTCCTCTGATATAATCCGCCCTTCATCACCTAAATCTAAGAAAATATCAAAATGCTTAAATTTATACTTGACAATACAATGGGAGGGCACATTGATAGCAGAAAGTGGCAATCCTGCTTTCCTGCCGATTTCAATATATAACACATAGAGCGTTACATCTATTCCGGTTTTTCTATCAATCACATCGTTGAGGTAGTTGTTAGCAGGTTCGTAAAAGCCGACAATCTCTCTTTTGAACCTATTTTCCGTGAAGAAATAACGATTGTATTCAGCAATCTGTTCGTGGGGTGGTGCTGTTTCAGATATTCTTTCCCGCACCTCATCCGCCATTTCATTTAACTTCTGAAGGTAGTCGTCAATATCAACATCCGGGTATTCGCTCTGTGCAATAAGTAACGCACCGATTGCGAGTCCTACTTCAGTATCTGGCTGATCCGCAAAATAAAAAAATGTATCAGTTTCGCTATTTTTCATAATTTCCCTGAAAAACTTAAATTTATTTGCTTTTTACGTGGATATATGTTATCATTAAAAAAGTTAAATCAAGTGGGGGATTAGCTCAGTTGGGAGAGCACTTGCATGGCATGCAAGGGGTCACCAGTTCAAGTCTGGTATCCTCCACCATTTTTATTGCGGTGTCTGGTCCTGCGATTGTTCAGCAGGCGTTGGAGCATCGTTATTTTTTTCTCCTGCCGTTTTATCTTCCTGTGTCCTCATCGTCCTACGAGGCAAACCGTTATCCAAAATACCTAAAACTGTCAGATGGAGTTGTGCCCGTGGCGGCAAAGTCTTTATTAACGCTTCCTCTGCCTTATCAATCTGAACCTGCATCTCTTTCCGTTTCGTGCGGAACTTCTTCAGTGTTTCTTGTATCTCTTTTTCACTCATAAGCGAATCTTTCACAAACCGATTCAAGGTCTTCAAGTCTTTGACTGCCTGTGTATGTTTCTGTCGTTTTAGTTTCCACATTGCATCAATTTGGGTTTTCTGTTCCGGTGTTACACCGAGGTCAGCCAAAGTAGTCCTTTGCTTTGCCGTTTCCTCATTGTTCTGTGCCATTGCAAACACGCAGCAGAGCATAACACATCCGCAAATCTGCACTGTACGCTTTATCCACAATTTTCGCATAGTTCCCTCCTTCTGTTAAAGAATAGCATAACTTCTGAAAAATATCCAATTTATGTGAGTTGACACTAATGAAAAAACTTGCATCTTTTCGTATATATGGTATAATCTAATTAAAAATGACAGTTTATTCAATATCAAAATGAAAGGAGATTGTGTCTATGCAAGCATTTGAATATATCGCAGCAAAAACGGTATCCGAAGCTGTCGCATTGCTTGACGAAAAAGGTGACCAAGCCCGAATCTTGGCGGGAGGCACTGATCTAATCGTCCAAGCAAGAGAGGGGAAAAGAACGCTTGACTGGATGATAGACATCAAATCCATTCCCGAAGTCAACGTATTAGATTATGACGCAGAAACAGGGTTGACCCTTGGCGCATCGGTGCCGTGTCATCAGATTTATGCTGTTGATGCAATTTGCGAGGCATATCCCGGTTTAGTAGATGCAACTAAAATTATCGGAGGCACCGCCATTCAGGGGCGCGCTGCGGTAGGAGGTAATCTTTGCAATGCTTCACCCGCTGCTGATTGTATACCGCCACTAATTGTCTTAAACGCTACCTGTGTTATCGCAGGTCCAAACGGTGAACGCGAAATACCTGTTGAAGATTTCTGCACCGCTCCCGGGCAGACTGTACTCGGGAAAAGTGAGATACTTGTCTCTATAAAAATACCAACTCCACTGCAAAATTCCAGCTCCTATTATCTTAGATTTATTCCACGCAACGAAATGGATATTGCAGTCGTTGGGGCAGGTGCTGCTGTCGTGTTAGATGAAGCAAAACAACGTATCGTCTCTGCCCGGATCGCACTCGCTGCTGTCGCACCCACGCCGCTCTTTGCCGAAGAGGCAAGCGAGCTACTTGCCGGTAAAGAAATCTCTGATGCCACTATAGACGAGGCAGCACAAGCCGCACAAGCTATCGCCCGTCCGATTAGCGACATGCGCGGCACTGCTGAACAACGGACACATCTCGTTGGTGTCCTGACGCGACGTGCACTTAACGGAGCAATCCAAAGAGTCAGGGACGCAGCGTAATTGCTTATTATCTGCAAGACCGATTATATATTAAGAGTTTAGAACTGAATTCATGAACCTATATCTCTATCGGAAAAAGTTTTTCCGTTTTACTAAATGCAAAAGGAAACCGATATTATGGCGAGAAAATCGCACGTTCAAACCACAATAAATGGTGAAGCGGTGGAATTTCTCTGCGAACCTCGGCAAAGTCTACTGGAAGTCCTCAGAGATGAACTCTACCTCACTGGTGCAAAAGAAGGATGCAATAACGGGAATTGTGGGGCATGCAGTGTTATCTTTGATGGCAGACTCGTCAATTCATGCCTTGTTCTCGGCGTAGAAACTGATGGCAAATCTGTTGAAACCATTGAGGGGCTTGCTGATCCAGATAAATTGCATCCGATTCAAGATGCATTCCTTGAAAATGCCGCGCTTCAATGCGGTATTTGCACACCTGGTTTTATTATGAGTGCAAAAGCCTTACTTGATCAAAACCCCAACCCGACAGAACACGAAGTCCGATACTGGTTGGCAGGAAATTTATGCCGCTGTACCGGTTACGATAAAATCGTCCGCGCTGTACTTGATGCAGCCGCAGCTACGTAAAAGGAGCGTCCTTATGTCTGAAAAAAAGGAATATAAAGTTATCGGAACTCGCCCTATTCGGCATGACGGCGTGGATAAAGTCACCGGTAGGGCAATTTATGGAGCAGATTTTCAGATTACCGGACTCCTGCACGGCAGAGTGTTACGGAGTCCACATGCCCATGCACGAATCGTCTCAATTGACACAAGTCGTGCCGAAGCGCATCCCGGTGTTAAAGGTGTCGTTACTGCACAAGACCTACCCACAGCAGAAGACAAAATGGCAGACCTTGGTGAAGGTGCGGTTAATCTCAAATATCTCTGCGATAACATATTAGCCAGCGATAAGGCACTTTATAAGGGACACGCTATCGCTGCTGTCGCTGCAACTGACCCGCATATTGCCGAAGAGGCATGCGAACTCATTGATGTTGAATATGAGTTGCTACCACCTGTGTTAGAAGTGCGCGCAGCGATGGAACCAGATGCACCCATTATTCATGAAAACATAAGAACATCTTCACTTGGCGAAACAGGGGACAAACCGAGCAACGTCGCGAGTCATCTCCAACACAAAAAAGGAGACATTGAAAAAGGTTTTGAAGAGGCAGATGTCGTTATTGAACGCGAATTTGTTACAGGTACTGTCCATCAAGGTTATATTGAACCGCACAACGCCACAGCACTTTACAATCCCGATGGACAGTTGACGGTATGGTGTAGCACACAAGGTGCATTTACCGTCCGTGAACAGCTTGCTGAAATTCTGCAATATCCCATTTCTAAAATCAAAGTTGTTCCATTGGAGATCGGCGGCGGTTTTGGCGGTAAGATTAACGTTTACATTAAACCTGTCGCAGCACTACTTGCGAGGAAAACCGGAAAACCTGTTAAAGTTCTCATGAATCGCGCGGATGTATTTGAAGGTACAGGACCAACCCCTGCATCTTATATCACGGTGAAGATGGGAGCAACCAAAGATGGCAAAATAACTGCTGCCCAGACATCTATGGCTTTTGAGGCGGGCGCATATCCCGGCTCACCTGTTGGTGCAGGTGCAATGTGTATCTTCGCACCCTATAACACTGAAAATGTCTTAATTGATGGATACGACGTTGTTGTTAACAAACCAAAGACCGCTCCGTACCGTGCACCTGGTGCAACAAACGCAGCTTTTGGTTCAGAAACTGTCATTGACGAACTCGCGGAAGAGTTGAATATAGATCCACTTGAGATGCGTCTAATGAATGGTGCAAAAGAAGGTGACCACCGTGCAGATGGACCTGTTTTTCCACGTATCGGTTTCATAGAAACGCTTGAAGCGGCTAAGGAACACCCTCATTACACTTCCCCGAATGGAAAGAAATACCATGGACGTGGGATTGCCTCGGGTTTCTGGTTTAACATTGGTTTGGAATCCAGTGTTACGATCAACGTGAATCCTGATGGCACGGTTAACCTCGTTGAAGGTTCTACAGACATCGGCGGCACCCGTGCTTCAATTGCAATGCAAGCAGCAGAAGTGCTCGGTATCCCCGCCGAATCGGTCAATCCAACCGTTGTTGATACCAATTCCATCGGTTACACTGCCGTGACAGGTGGAAGCCGTACAACTTACGCAACAGGTTATGCCGCCTATGAAGCAGCACAAGATGTCGTCAAGCAGATGATTGGTCGTGCTGCGAAACTCTGGGACGTTGATGAGGCTAATGTGCAATTCACTGATGGTGAATTCTCATCTATTAACGGTAAAGAGGAACAAATTAGTTTCCGAGACCTATCCGCAAGACTGGGTGAAACTGGCGGTCCCGTCGTTGGCAGAGCCACAATGAATCCCGCGGGTGCTGGTGGTGCATTTGCAACGCACGTCGTTGATGTAGCAGTGGACGAAGAAACCGGCAAGGTTGAAATTCTCCGCTACACCGCAACACAAGATGCTGGAAAAGCCATCCATCCGAGTTACGTTGAGGGACAGATACAAGGTGGTGTTGTACAAGGTATTGGTTGGGCATTGAACGAGGAATATATCTACAACGATGAAGGCGAAATGACAAACGCCAGTTTCCTTGATTATCGTATGCCCACTTGTTTAGACCTGCCGATGATTGACGCTGTTATCGTAGAGGTGCCGAATCCGGGACATCCTTACGGTGTGCGTGGTGTCGGTGAAGTGCCGATTGTGCCGCCGCCTGCTGCAATTGCCAACGCTATCTATGATGCAGTTGGTATCCGTATGACTGAACTGCCGATGTCACCTGATCGTCTCTTAAAAGCGATGGGAAAAATATAAACCATCGTATATGGTAGATTTGGAATTTTGCATTTTCAGAAAAATTTGCAAATTGCAATTTAATCATGACAAACTTGCATCAAAATTAATGAATGCAAGTTTGTTATGATTAAATTATTATTTTATTCAAAGACACTTATTAGACGACCTATATATGAACTAACTATTGTATCTGATCTATCTCTTGAACTATCAATAGTTGTACAAGGGTTGTCTAATTCGCCTTTCCTTAATATTTCTACAACAACTTTAGAATTATACTCTGTTAGAAGTGTTCCAAAAGTATGAAGTGCCATCGATTTTTTAGACCATAATTTCGGAAAGTTAAGACAAGTATTCTTTCTCAAATTCAATAGGTGTCAAATACCCTAAAGCCGAGTGAGGTCGTTTTTGGTTATATACTTGTTGAATAAAATGTCCAATGCAGGCATTAGCATCTGCGATATCCTCATAGTCATTCAGGTAGATTTCTTTCTCTTTGAGAGTTCGGATAAATCGTTCCGCGTATCCATTCTCCCAAGGTCGTCCTCTATGAGCTAACGAAATCTCAATCCCATGTTCAGTGAGAGTAGAAATATAGGCATCTGATAGATACTGAACGCCCTGATCACTATGATGTATCTCTGGCACGTTTTCTTGTAATGCTTGCTGCAAGGGTCTCAATGTTAGAGGTTGTGTCATAAGTCGGCTCAGTTGCCACCCTCTTATTATTCGAGTAAACACATCAAGGAGAACTGAAACATAGACAAAGTGTCCTTTGAGCCGAACATAGGTAACATCCGCAACCCAGACCTGATTCCTCCGACAAATGTCAAGGGTATCAAGCCGGTTGACCCATTGACACTTACCCTCAACGGATTTCGTGGTTTGACAGGAGCGTTTGACAGAGACCAACAGATTAGCGGATTTCATCAATCGTGCGACGCGTCGGTATCCAATGGTGTATCCCATACGCAATAGTTCCTCTGTGATACGCCTATACCCATATCTTGGATAACGGGCAGATAACATTTCTATCTCCTGTTGGAGCTGTGCTTCACAAGGATCCTCTTTGGGTTCATAATAGAGACTACTTCTATTGAAACCGAGTGTCCCGCAAATCTGTCGCATTGAGTCATCAGTTCGCAAAGTTTGGACAATCCTTCGTTTTTCAGTAAGGGTCAACTCAGCAAGGTTGAGACTTTTTTTGGGATATCCAGTTCCAAGGTTAATTTACCAACAAGTTGTTCAAGTTGAGCAATCCGCTCCGCAGACGCATTCGTCTGTTTATCAGCAGCTTCAAAGAGTGTTGCCGCATTTTCAAGAAGTTGGCGTTTCCACTTTGAGAGTTGAACATCGCTGATGTTATGTTTGCGACACAACTCCGCCTGTGAACTTTGACCACACAGTGCCTCAAGAACAACTTCAGCTTTAAATTCTGGGGTGAAGCTTCTTCGTTTTGCCATCGGATTTCTCCTTTAAATTAGATTGTTATTATATCACAATCTTATCTTAGACAGTGGCCCGAATTTCCGATGGCAGTACACATGTTTCCATTTCCCGTAGCAAGGTGAAAGCCTGAAATAGTGAGAAATTCTTTTGATTGAGGAATGTCCTGATCTAAGACTAAAGATGATATATCAATTTGAATCCATGGCAAAAAGCAGCAAAGAAGAGCAATGCCTCCACCTATTATTGGGAGTATAAGCGGGTTCTGTTTCATGGCAAGTTCCTCCAAAAAGGAGAAGTCTTGTGTAGTTAAAATCTTGTAGGCAGGTGATTAACCTACCTACAAGATTTTAAAATTAACGCGCACCACACGCCTGCAAACACGCTTGCATGTGTCCACGCGATTCCGCAGCAATTGTGCAACACTGCTCCATGCTATATTCTTTTGCACCAATAACCTCAAGATTCAGCGGGCCGGTATAACCGTTTTCATGTAGCACACGAATGTAACCGACAAGGTCAATATCCCCACGTCCGTTTGCTTGCAACTCAGGATCACCAGGACCGCGTTGTGTGCCTTTGCAATCTCGGATATGCACATGTTTCACGCGTGAAACTACCGCAGCAATCGCTTCCACAGGGTTTTCACCTGCACGGTGAATATGTGATGGATCCATGTCAATACCGAATGCGGGAGACGAAATCTCTTCCATAGCGCGCAGGGTTGTCGGTGTATTATAAATGCTTGCACCAACATGTGCCTTGACACATAGTGTTACCCCATAATGTTCTGCCCTTTCCGATAGACTTCTTAGAGAATCAATAACCCCGGACCAAGCATCTTCATCGTCTGACGAACCACCAGGGCCACAGTTAATAATCGGGATACCTATCTCCGCAGCTGCTTGAAATGCCAATTCCATCCTCTCCGCGTCGCGTGAGGGTTGCTCCATCGCTAACAACTCAAGGTTATATTCTTTTGATAGGTGCTTGATATCATCAGCGAGTTCCTGCCAGTTTGCGAGGACAAGGTGCTGACTCATCCCGTCAATCGCAGAAAGTTCAATACCATCATAGCCAGCCATGGCGATATGCTTAAAGGCTGTTTCCATATCGTAACCGCCAAACAGTACCGAATTTGCTCCTAATTTCAAATGTATTTTCTCCTTCTATATAATTTGAGGTCAATAGTTCTGTTTCAGTCGTTTGCCTTACAGACCACTCAACGTAGGAAGTGGATGTGGACGTACCAAGATACCGCCCTGCTCATAAGATTCCATCGCAGCCCATGTGTATTCAAGCGCAGCAAGCGCATCTCTACCGGAGGCACGTATCTTCTCTTTCGGCACACCATTTGTAATGTCTTCTAAAAACGCATGAATTCTTAACGGGAAGGTCTGTCCAAAGTCGCTGATGCCAGATTCGGTTACGACTGTCTCATTACCTTCAGGGGCACCGGGTGAGGGCCAGAACGTAATCTTTTCAATGCAATTTTCAATGCAGAATGTGCCGCGCGTGCCAGCAAGTTCAACGCTCCACCACCCACCGAGTCCGAAGGTAGCGTCTCCGCGTTGGCTTAGCAGGTACCCGATACAACCGTTTTCAAAACGGAGGTGGATACTATTTATTGAGACCATTAAGTCGCCTTCACGGCGCCGAAAATGCGGACGTTCCATAAATGCCTGCACATGCGTTACATCCCCGCAGAAATGACGCATCACACTGAATGGATGTGACAAGAACGCTTTCACATGAAAATAGGGAAAACCGTCTGAACGCGGTGCATTAGAATAGTTGTAGTTGAATTCTCCACCAGCAAATCCCATCTTGTGCATGATGTAGACCATCTCCCCAATCTGTCCATTATCAATATATTTCTTTGCTTGTTCTGCGGGCGGTGTGAAATAGTGATTCAGATTACAGGCGAGATAGAGATCCTCTTCGGTTGCTTTTGCTACCATTTCACGTGCTTGTCCAACGTCATTGGAAAGCGGTTTTTCGACGAGGACGTGTTTGCCATTGTCAAGTGCTTCCATCGTCGGTTCATAGTGCCAACTACCGTTCTCATTTCCGCCAGTAGTAACATCAACGATTTCAAGGTCGGGTTCACCATCAATCATGTCTGCTAAACTGTAGTAAGCTTTCACACCGAGACGTTCCGCTGCGCTGTCCGCGCGCTCTTTCACAATATCACATACTGCAACAAGTTCTGCTAAATCATCATTTGCGTGGCAATTAGCATGATTATTCCCAATTCCACTCATGCCGACTACGCCAACTTTTAATGCCATTTTTAAATTCCTTCCAATAGGTGAAAATAGACTATTATGAAACAATTCTATATGGTTAGTAGCGGTTTTGTCAACAAATATCTGGGGTGTGTAAAGTTTTTGTCACTAAAGAATCATGCGGCTATTGTGTCTGGATACCAGTATTTTTCCCAAGTTTTGTTCTTATCCATACATCTCAACTCAAGGATAGCACGGAGACCTTCATCTGTCCATCTCATAGAGGCGCGTCTACATCTTTGTGCAACAACATGTTTATATGCGCTCTCAATCACGCCACTTCCAATCTGATACCCTTTTTCTCTAAACACTTTATACCGCATACGATGCGCATGTTTTTCAAAATACTTCGCTTCTCTTTCTAATATCTTCAATGTCTCTGGTTCCTGCGTAGATATCCCACGAATGCGTGCGACAACCTCTATGATATTCCCATCTTGAAGAAGGGGTTCTACCTCTTTTATCCAATCTTGTATCTTCGCGGTTTCAGTCTCTCCGAAGGTGGCTTTAGCCACATCATATAGATGGGATTTCGCAGGCATACTCTCTACAATCTCAACCGCATTGGGGAAGTGTTCAGCTGTCAAGTTCCATATCCACGCCGCACCATCACCAATAAACACAACTTCTTGCTCCATTATAGCTTCTTGATAGATACCACTCTTGGTCGCTAACGCATATAAATCCTTGCCACACTGATCGGCATTCTGACGCTTGGCAATATAACGAATACTTTCAGAACGCGCCCTGGAGATACTATCCGCTCCAAGTTGAGGATAATCTCTATAAACACAACTGACCTTTGTTTCTTTCCAACCCTCTGGTGAGTTTGTATGACACCCATCACTACCTACATACCAACGCTCATGGGGTTCAAGAGTTTGACAGTCTACTTGTTCCAAGGCACGCAAACCCTTTGACCATTCACGCACTTTCTTATGAAGGGGTGTGTGGCTGACTTCAACGCCCTGACGAGCCAACTCT
>JAPPCZ010000050.1 GCA_028824685.1 Candidatus Poribacteria bacterium | reverse complement strand
GCACTCGAAATCGGTATCTTCCGTGGTAATTTCACCGTATGGAGCAAAAAGCGCAATGAAATCGTCATGATGAGCGACAGCCCGCACGATGCAGACGACTACTTCAGCATCTCTGGGACAAAATTGCGTGAGATGCTCGCCGCTGGCGAACCACCCCCACCAGAAATCGCACGCCCCGAAGTTGCTGAGATTTTGATGGTGTATTATCAGAACGAAGCAAACGTGTAAACGATTGCTTGGAGACGGGATTTCTCGTTCTACCTTTTCAGACGCGTCAAATTTTGAAATTTCCTAAACATTTCGGTGGGGAATTGGTTTAGGAAGAATCATACAGTATTGGGTTCCCTTGTTTTCGGAAGTTTCAAGTCGAATGTGACCTTGAGAATTTGTTCTGTTACAAATTTTTATTGAATATGACTAATCAATCTACGTGCTAATGACATATTATCAATAGGTGAATTAATCCATGAACTTATATCAAAAGCCAAAGACCCGCTTGGGGAAATATAAAATAAATGAAATTGCATATTTTCCCGATCGAAATTGTCGAGTGGTCGCTACGCGATTTGGAATTTTAATTTGTGATGCTCAGACAGGTAAGGAATTACAGTCATACCCAAGTCCTAAAAGTGAGGTATTATCAGTTGCTATCTCTCCAGAGAATAATATAATCGCTGGTGGTAAGGCAGACAATACGATACAACTGTGGAGTTTTGACAGAGACAAAACGAAAGTAGATGCTTATGAAACACCCGTTCTTAACGGACACAGTGATGGTGTGACTTCGGTTATTTTCAGTCCTGATGGCAAAATGTTAGCAAGTGGAAGTAATGATGGCACTATCTGTTTGTGGGCAGCACCTGATGGATCCCACAAATCCACCTTAGAGCATGGTGGTGTGACTTCGGTTATTTTCAGTCCTGATGGCAAAATGTTAGCAAGTGGAAGTAATGATGGCACTATCTGTTTGTGGGCAGCACCTGATGGATCCCACAAATCCACCTTAGAGCATGGTGGTGTGACTTCGGTTATTTTCAGTCCTGATGGCAAAATGTTAGCAAGTGGAAGTAATGATGGCACTATCTGTTTGTGGGAATCAGAAATCCGATTCGGACAAAACCGATGCATCACTAAATTTGATTTAACTACCGACGAAACTCCCGTTATTTTCACCGACAATAAATCGGAAACAGCTGTGACTTCAGTTGTTTTTAGCCCTAATGGCAGCATGTTAGCAAGTGGACACAATAATGGCACTATTCACCTATGGGATATAGGAACTCTACAAAATAAAAGTAGTGGCATTCCTAAAAAGCATACGGACAGTATTCGGTCTCTTGATTTTAGTTCCGACGGAAGAACACTCGCAAGCGGGAGTAAGGATAAGACTATCTGTGTATGGGATACTAAGGCAGGCGAACATCTTGTTACGCTACAAAAACACACTGATACTGTCTTTTCGGTAGTGTTCCAAGGTGATCAGCTTGTAAGCGAAAGTTCCGACAGCAGTATTCGGTTTTGGAATACTGAAACCGGTAAAAATGAGAAAACATTAGTTGGAGGATACATCGGTAATATTACATCTGTAGTTTTTAGTCCTAACGGTCAGGTATTAGCGAGTATAGATAATAGAGGTTGGAACAATACAATTATCCATTTTTGGGATGTTAACACAGGCGAGATAAAAACCTCTATCACAGAGAAAATGAAAAACCTCGAACATATCCATTTTAGCCCCGATAGCCGAACATTTATAAGTCAGAGTGATGCTAATCAAGGTTATAGGAGCAGTGAGGATAAGGAAACTATTCATTTTTGGGATGTTAACACAGGTAAGATAAAAACCTCTATCACAGAGAAAATGAAAAACCTCGAACATATCCATTTTAGCCCCGATAGCCGAATACTTGTTGATCACAGTGGAAAATTTTGGGATGTTAACACAGGCGAGATAAAAACCTCTATTGCAGAAAAAATCAATTCTTTTGAATCCATCCACTTTAGCCCTGATGGTAAAACACTCCTGACTATCCAGAAAGAGTCCAGACCTTATGGATATTCCAACAGAGATAGCGATGTCAATATTCACTTATGGGATATTGACACAGGAGAACAAAAAGCCTTTATCACAGAGAAAATAGTGAACCTCAAATCTGTTCACTTCAGCCCTGATAGCAAAACACTTGTGACTATAGGAACCGAGAAAAAGGACGGTCCTGACGGATATTCTAGGTCCAGGAAGAGTAGTAGCGAAATCATCGGTTTCTGGGATGTTGCCACGGGGAAACAAAAAACCTCCATCACAACCGAAGTAGAAACCTTTACATTTGTTCGCTGCAGCCCTGATAATAAAATACTCGCTGGTGTAACCGCTTCAAAAATTTACTTCTGGGACATTGAGACAGGGAAACCTAAAAAAGCTCCACTCGCTAAGAGTACCTCTAATGTTGAATCTATTGCTTTCAGCCGTGATAGTCGGCTGCTTCTCTCTGTAAACACAAACGAGGTTAATGATACTGCCCATAGTGACACTCAGAAAAATAAAACCAGCATGTTTTGCTTCTGGGACGTTGAAACAGGAGAACCTATACCTACTACCCTTGAGGAAATGACTAATAATATTGAGTCCGTAATCTTCAGTTCCGATAAGACGAAATTTGCCAGTGTGCATTCGGATAACCTCATTCGGTTGTGGGATGTTGATACTGGAAAACACGAATCTACACTTGAGGGTGTTCAAGAGGATATCGCTTCCGTTGCTTTCAGCTTGGATAACCGGACCCTCGCTTGTGGAAGTAGGAATGGTATGATTCTGCTATGGGACATCTCAAAATAGCCTTGTGAGTACCAAACGTTAAAAGTAAAGATATGAACGTCAACACATAGACCACCCCACGGGGTCCAGAAGCAAGTTGGTATAGCACAGTGCAAGCCATCCAATACACCAAAAGCATTCCCCGTTATCTCACAATGCGCTACCTCGGAAAAAGGTGGCGCAGTCTCTATACGTCTCCTATTTCCTGCATCCATCTCGTTGATATACCGGAGCCACAACTTCCAACTCCGCAATGGGTCAAAATTAAAACCCGACTCAGTGGAATCTGTGGCTCCGATTTAGCAACGATTACTGCGAAGGGGAGTCCATATTTTTCGCCATTCACATCAACGCCTTTTGTGTTGGGGCATGAGATCGTGGGTGAAATTGCAGAGATTGGCGATGCAGTTGAAGGGTGGTCTATTGGTGAGAGAGTCGTCATTGAACCCGCGCTTTCTTGTATTGTGCGAGAGATTGATCCGCCGTGCCATCAGTGCCAAAATCTCCGTTTTGCCAACTGTGAAAATATCACAAGAGGAAGCATCTCTGCAGGTATTCAAACAGGCTATTGTCGGGATACAGGTGGTGGGTGGAGTCAATATGTTCTTGCACATCAAACACAACTTCATCTCGTCCCGGATGATATGTCGGACGAATTGGCTGTCCTGCTTGAACCGTTTGCTTGTGCGATACACGGTGTTTTACAAACAGAATTCCACGACAAAGAGAATATTTGTATTATCGGTGGCGGCACCATCGGGTTGCTCACCGTTGCAGCACTACGAATGCTCGGATATCAAAACCTAATCCTCATTTTTGCTAAACACTTTCACCAACGGGAATTGGCACGCGATCTCGGTGCAAATGCTGTGATACCTGTAAATAACGGCCGTTATGCTGTTTTCTCTGAATTGACTGATGCTGAGTCGTATCAACCTGAACTGGGGCAACAGGTTTTGCTGGGCGGGGTAGATTTAACTTTTGACTGTATCGGTTCCAGTGTTACAATAGACGACGCGCTCCGTTTCACGCGGGCAGGTGGGGAAGTCATCTTACTCGGTATGCCCGGAATTCCGAAAAATATTGACTGGACATCTATTTGGTATAAGCAGTTACGCGTAAAGGGTGCATATACTTATGGAGTTGAAACGCACAACGGAGAACAGATTCACACATTTCAACTCGGGTTGCGCCTGTTGCAGAAGCATGGAGAGCAATTGCTGCCATTGGTCGGTACGCCATTTTCTATACGAGACTATAAACGGGCGATTCAAACTGCTCTCAATACAGGAAAAACTTCCACAGTTAAAACCGTTTTTGATTTGCGGACAGAATAGAGAATAGTGAAGGGTCATTTCAGGGCAAAGCAGACCTTAACAACTCTTCTATTTCCAATCCAATAATAGGAGATGGAAGCACTTCATTCTCTTGACGCGCGATCTCTATCCACTCATCAACAATCTCACATAACTCACGATAAACTTCGACTTCATCATCACCATGACAACAAGGTCCGACAACTCCCGGACAATATCCGATATAACATTGGTCCTCGTCTGACCATTTTACAATTTTAATATACTGCACACGTTCACTCATCTCGAGACTCCTCAATTTTTATCTTCACTTCCTTTTCTTGGTAAGGTTTGGCGTCATCCCCTATTTTTCCAGAAATAGTAACTCTCATGCCTTTTGGGTGTTTATAGTTCCTATGGCTACCTTTCCCGCCTTTGTTGATGAAACCTGCTTTCTCCAAATCAGTAACAAGTTGTCGTATTTTTCTGGGCATACAAATAACCGAACGACTCGAAACTTTACCTCTAATAAGTAAATTGGATTGAAGGATACCGAAACATATCAATTAATTTCGTTTGCCAGCAATGATTTCTTGAACTTTTAGTCTTTAAAAGTATATCATAGAAATAGTCGAATGTCACCTTATTTTTCGAGAAACTTGACTATTTCGTTTCAGTATTTTCAGTACTTGTGCTTCTATTAGGAATCTAACAAAAAACTTGCAATCTCACTCCAACTATGCTAAAATAAGTGAGGAATCTAAACAATAACAAGACATATTGAAATATAGGTTTTTTCTATAAATGAAATACTTTACCTACTTCGGAAACCATCTCGTAAATGCCAAAATACCTGACAATTCAGATGTATTTTACGCTAAACCCCCGTTGCCGGGCATAAAACGGGATATGCTTAGTGAGCATACGCAGCGCGCCTTTGAGAACCCGCTTGAGATGCCACCGCTACGCGAACTCGTGAACGGCAATTCAAAGGTGCTTATCCTATTTGATGATAACTGCCAACCTTTTCCGCTAACCAAAAAGCCGGATATGCGGCAGATTATGATCGAAACGCTTCTGAAAATGCTGGACGAGTATGGGGTAGAAAAAAAGAATATCCAGCTCATCTGTGCAGTCGCTCTCCATCGCAAGATGAAAGAACATGAACTTGCCTATATGTTAGGTAAAGACATTATGGATGAGTTCTATCCACACCAACTCCGAAATTTCGACGCTGAGGATAGCGAACAGATAGTTGAAGTAGGGAAAACAGAGCATGATGAAATCGTTGAGACGGATAAAGCTGCCCTTGACGCTGATCTAATCATTTATGTTGATATGATTCAAATTCCACTCAACGGTGGACACAAATCTGTTGCAGTGGGTCTCGGCACATATAACTCCATCGCACCGCACCATTCACCGCACATGACATCGGAATCTCCGCATGTGATGCAACCCGAAGGTTCACACATGCATGCTTGTATTGAACGGATGAGTCGTCTCATTCAAAAAGAGACACCGATTTTAGTGCTTGAAGCGGCGATGAATGGCGCGATATATCCGTTCCATCTCCGCTATGTTGGAAAACCTAACCGAGACTGCAACATTGCCGAAAAGATTATCAAGACATTTACGCCTGCAACTTTGTCACTTTTACCCGAATCTGTCAGATATAATATACTCAAAAGCGTTCGAACAGACTATGAACCGATGGCAGTAAACGCAGGTGACATTGACGCTGTTCACGCGAAAACGTTGGCATTGATGAAAGATCAATTAGCAATAGATATTCCACGCCAGTACAGCACCTTAGTTTTTGGTCTGCCCGATATGAGTCCTTACGCCGTTGATGCCCGCATCAACCCTGTTTTAGTTGTGAGCGACATCTTAGGTTATGTGTTCAATTGGTTCTATAACAAACCGATTATCAAAGAGAACGGCGTTGTCATCATCATGAATCCAACTTACGAGATATTTCACGAGGAATATCACGTGGCATATAAGATGTTTTATGATGAGGTGCTTGCGGATACAACTGAACCTTTTGAGATGCAACAGAAGTATCAAGAAAAATATGCAAAGGACGAGTATTTAATTGATTGTTATAGAAACAAATTTGCACATCACGGTTTTCATCCGTTTACCGTGTGGTATTGGGCAACATATCCATTGAAATATCTATCAAAAGTTATTTTAGTAGGTCCAAAAGAGCCGCGGATTGCTCAGCGGTTAGGTGTTGAGTGGGCAAAGAACTTAGACGATGCACTCGCAATGGCACGTGGAATTTCTGGTGAAGATGATGTGGTTGCCTTGACGATGCCACCGTTCTTTTATGCAAATATAGGTGATTAATTTCATATCAGTCAGATACATATTATTATTACTACCCAAACCGCTGATAAGAGGACCAAATGATTAAAAATTCACCTATTGTTGAAGATACACGCCAGGTTCGTCGTCAAATCTCAGCGAAATTTGACCATGATATCAATCGTTATATAACCTATTTGCAAAATGAGTCAATTCGGCGAGAAAATATGAGAAGTGCTGTCAACCTGATCAAAACTCCGATTCCAACAACCGACCACCAACAGTTGAAAGTTGATTGCTAATTGAATGTTATGATAACAAATAAAAAAATACCAACTCAAGAAGAAATAGAAAAAGATTTTCAAGAATTCTTTAGAAAAAAGTACGGCGACGGTGTAAGTGTCAGCTTAGGTCGTGTGGCTGGACCCCATGTCTCACCGGATCAACCAGAAGAGGAACCACCTGAACCACAGAAAACTTTTGATTTAAAGTTTGACCTCAAGCCAAAAGACATAAAAAAGTATTTGGATAGATATGTCATCAAGCAGGATGATGCTAAGAAGGCACTCGCCATTGCTGTCTGTGACCACTATAACCACGTGCGAGAATGCCATGAAAATCCAGAGGCTGCTGATACCGATTACTCTAAGCAAAACATCGTTATGCTCGGTCCAACCGGTGTAGGCAAGACATATCTCATCAGACATATCGCAAAGTTAATCGGTGTACCGTTTGTCAAAGCAGATGCCACACGATTTAGCGAAACAGGTTATGTCGGTGCGAATGTAGACGACTTAATTCGTGAACTTGTCGCGCAAGCGGATGATAACCTTGAATTGGCACAATACGGTATTATCTATCTTGATGAAGCGGATAAAATTTCCACACCACCGAATATAATCGGGCGCGATGTCAGTGGACGCGGTGTGCAGATTGGGCTTCTCAAGTTAATGGAAGAAACCGAAGTTGACCTCAGAGGCGGCAACGATGTAGCGTCCCAGATGCGTGCAGCAATGGAATTCCAGAAAAGCGGCAAGGTAGATAAAGAGGTGATTAATACCCGTCATATCTTGTTTATTATCAGTGGTGCGTTCACTGGCATGGAGAAGATTATCAAAAACCGAATGCATCAAAGTCGAATCGGTTTTAACGCCGACGTAGCAAGCCAAAAAGACGATACTGCCCAATATCTTGAGCATGTTACCCCAAAAGACTTCATAGATTTCGGGTTTGAACCAGAGTTCATCGGCAGGTTGCCTGTGCATGTTGTTTGCAGTGAATTGGCAGTTGACGACCTTTTTTACATTTTGAAACATTCAGAAGGTTCTATCATTCGGCAATATGAAAATGCTTTCCGTGCTTACGGTATTACCGTGCTGTTTTCCGACTGTGGATTGCGCCGAATCGCTGAAAAAGCAATTGAACAGAAAACTGGTGCGCGTGCATTGATGACTGTCTGTGAAAAGGTTTTACGCAACTATAAGTTTGAACTTCCCTCTACAGGTGTGGTGGAATTTGTTGTTACCGCAGAGGTTGTTGATGATCCTGATAGCCAGTTAAAGAAGATTACAGAAGATACTGATTACAACCGCAACACGGTGATGCACGAACAGGTTCGCAGATATGAAGCAAGGTTCTATGCCGACCATGATTTGAAGATTGCATTTGACGCAGCAGCAACAGAAGCTATTTGTGAGCGCGCGTCAGCACAAGAAAAATCTATATCACAGGTTTGTGATGATATTCTAAAAAGTTATCAGCACGGATTGAATCTAATTAAGCAGAATACGGGACAATCATCATTCACCTTTCCAAAAGAGGTTGTGGAAAATCCTGACCCAGTGCTTGAAGAATGGATCCGTGAGTCATACACAACGAAACGTTGAATGGAAGGAATCCGTAGAATAATCAAATTATGCAAAGTAGAACAGAGAAACCTGCACGACCAGAACCGTTGGACATTCGTGAGATGGGAACTCCTATTGATGGAGAACCCCAATATAGCGAACGTCGGTTGTTCTTGCAACTCCATGTCTTTGAAGAGTGCCACGACCCAACATCTATAGTTGAAATGCTTGAAAAGGGTAGTCTAAATGCAGTATTGTATGACGATCTGAATCATCCCACAGGTATCGGTGTGCTTTTTCTGGCGGAAGATCCAGCGACGTTAATTACAGAAACGCGTTCCTTATTACAAAATGTACAAGAGACATTGAACCTAATTTATCGTCCCGAAATAACAATGATCGGACGAACCTATTCAAGTGGTAGAGAACCTAATTTGGAAGAGTGGCTTATCAACAAGCCTCGGAAAAATGTTCTCAATCCAGACTTTCCTTGGGCAATTTGGTATCCCCTTCGCAGAAAATCGGAATTTTATCAACTTGAACCACGCGATCGTGGCAGAATTTTAGGGGAACACGCTATGCTCGGCAGAAGTTACGCCGCAGAAGGCTACGCAAGTGACATCCGCTTAGCATGCTTCGGATTAGATACAAATGACAACGAGTTTGTTATCGGTTTGGTGGGGCAAGAATTATATCCGTTATCACGACTGATACAGGATATGCGCAAAACAGAACAGACAACGAAGTATATAGAATCGCTTGGTCCCTTCTTTGTTGGAAAAGTCCTGAAGCAGTTTAATAAGCATTTACCTGAAACATAAACTGAAAATGAGAAACATACTTGCAGTTTGCACGAAAGAACTTTATACTTATTTCGTTTCACCGATCGCCTATTTTGTCTGTATTGTATTTTCAGCAATTTCAGGGTTTCTTTTTTTTCTTGATTTACTTATAGCCAGCAGCAGCGGAAACGGTTCTGGTGCTGATGCAATGCAGGCTCTCTTCCTGCAAATGGCTACGATCCTCCTCTTTTTAACCCCAGTATTAACGATGAAACTCTTTGCTGAAGAACGCAAGTCTGGAACAATTGAACTTCTCCTTACTTCATCGATTACAGATGGACAAGTCGTCTTAGGTAAATTTTTTGCGAGTTGGATATTACTCCTCATTATGCTTGCATTGACGCTGCTTTTTCCGTTCTTGACACAGCGTTTTGGTCCCTTAGATAGCGGCGTTATACTGAGCGGTTACCTCGGTCTTATCCTGCTCAGTTCATGTTTTCTTGCATTTGGTTTACTGATGTCCTCAATGAGTAAGAATCAAATTGTTGCTGCACTTACAAGTTTTGCATTCTTTTTAATTTTATGGTTAATTGGGGCACTCTCTTCACGGGCAGGAACGATTGGGGAACTTCTAAGCTACTTATCATTTAATGAGCACTATAGCGATTTTTCACATGGTATTATCCAGTTAAAAAATATTGTCTATTACGTGAGTTTTACTGGTGTTTGTCTTTTTGCGACGTTCAAATCAATTGAGTCATCAAAATGGAGATAAGATATGGCAGATAAAAACTTTGTAGGACCTCTGTTCGGTTTTCTTACCTTAATTTTCTGTTTTGTCTCCATTGCAAGCCTGTTCCTAAAAGCGTGGTTGGCTTTTACGATTTTTTTGATTCTCTGCCTAATATCACTTGCAATTTTTGCTCGCTTGCACTTTAAAGAATTTGTGCATTTCTTTGTTAGTAGGCAGCTTCGTTATGGAACAAACGTAGCGCTGAGTATACTTGGTGTTATTGGAATAGCGGTTTTCGTCAACGTTATTGTAGCGCAGCGGTTTGATAAAAGAGTAGATTTAACAGAATCACGGCGCCACTCGCTTTCTGAACAAACGAAGCAAATTATTAAAACACTTGACAAAAAAGTAGATATTATTGCGTTTTTCAGCGATGAAATCCCACAGTTAGCAGAACTCGCCAAGGATAGGTTAGGATTGTATCAACACGAATCTGAATTAATAAACGTTTCATTTAAAAATCCTAACATTGAGACTGCACTTATCCAAAAGTATGATTTGAAATTTGATGGAACGATCGTATTTGATAGTAAGGATCGGGTAGAAAAGGTGACGATTGTTGACGAACAAAAATTTACAAGTGCACTCCTCAAAATCATTCAAAACAAAACTAAAAAGGTTTATTTCCTAAGTGGTCATGGTGAACATGGGATTGGCGACACGACGAATAATAGGTATCGGCAGGTAAGAACGGAATTGGAGAAGCAAAACTATGAAGTGCTTTCGCATTCTCTATTAAAGGCACCCCAAATTCCAGAAGATTGTGACGTTCTTGTCGTTGCTGGTCCAACAAAACCTATAGGACCAAAAGGAATAGATACAATTGAAAAATACTTAGCAAAAAACGGAAAACTTCTTTTGCTGCTTGATCCTTCCCTTAATTCTACAGAAGATGTTAATCATGGACTTGTTCAACTTATGAAAAAATGGGGGGTGAAGATAGGGAATGATTTAGTATATGACCGAGTAAATTTTTACCTTTTGTTAGGTGGTCATAACGCACTGCATTTGCAGTTTGAACCGCATGATATTACCCGTTATTTTTTTCAGGAACAAATTCCCTTTATTTTTTGTCGTTCGGTTACACCTTCGGATGATATACCCAACCATCTCACCGTTAAACTGATAGCAAAAACGAGAGGTCCTAAAGGAATCAGTTGGGCAGAGACAGAACGGGAGGCGGAAGGGACATTTAGTAGCAATGGTTATACTGCAGGAGTAGATGTTCCTGGACCTGTGTCTATAGCTGTGGCAGTTGACCAGAAAATTGATGAGAACACAGAAAGAAAAGAAGCATCAGCATCAACCCGTATTGTTGTATTTGGAGATTCGGACTTTGCAACAGATACCCATTTTGCAACCGGTAATCCTGATATACCTGCGTATGCGCCCCTTCTTCCTTCCGTTATCAATTGGCTTACTTTAGATGAAGACCTTATCGCTATCGCCCCTCCTGATCCCAGTGCACAGAACTTACGCGAAATGAATGACCATCAAGTACGCCTTGTCCAGATTACATCCATTTTTCTCATCCCTCTAATTATATTTATTGCGGGAATGATTGTGTGGTGGCGTCGCCGTGAAGGAGGAACCGCGTGAGTTTCCGAACAACCTTCATCATAATAATTATATTGGGGGGAATTGCAGCAACATACTTTCTGTTTTTTGATAAGCCCACTGAGAATACTTCAAAGGACGACAAACCCAAAATCTTTGAGACTTACGACCTACCACGCGAAGAGGTTCAGAAAGTTAGACTTTCTTATGCAGATGATGCATATCAAACATTAACCGTAGTGAAAAATACTGATGGCATGTGGCAATTAACAACACCGTTTGAGGCACATGCCGATAACGCGAAAGTTAATGAAATGTTAGATGATTTTGTTAACAAACGGATTAGACAGACACTTGAAGTATCGGAATATGACCAGTATGGGTTAGAAAATCCCACAATAAAAATTGAACTATGGAAAGCCCCTGAAGGTTCACCAAAGATCTTTCTCATAGGTAAAAAAGGGATAAACTATGCTGTTTATACTAAAGAACAATCGGAAGCACATATTTTCCTAATTGAATCCAGTGCGCTTGACGACCTCTCAAAATCGCCAACAGATATTCGAGACAAATCGGTTATTCGGTTTAATCCTGATACAATTACGGAAATTCAGTTTCAGAAACCAGAGGCGTTTTCTTGTCGAAAAGAAGGAGACATCTGGAAGATGACACATCCACTATCTGTGAATGCTGACACGGATAAAATTGAATACATATTATCGGAATTGCATGCCTTACAGGTGTCTACCTTTGAAGCGGATGGCGAAAACGTTACGCCACTATTAGAAAAATACGGATTAGATAAACCCCATATTCAATTCATACTCAAAGATGGAAATAAAATCTATGGACTTGATATCGGGTCTGCAGTGCCCTCCACAGAAGATCAAAATGATCCGGATAAGCAAAACGTCTATGTAAAATCTGTTCATCAAGACGGAATATACACCGTTACCGATGACATTATCCAACTTTTCAACAAATCTATGTTTGACTTGCGTGATAAACGCGTGCTTGATTTTCAGAGAGGAGATACAACGAAATTTGAAATCCGACGTGGCGCTCAGAAAGTTGTTGGTATTAAGCTGGATAAAGATACCTGGCAACTACAGAATGCTGAAAAAACAGTGGCAGACCCACAAGTGGTTAGCAACCTGTTATTTGGTGTCGATTCACTGGAGGCTGTTGAGTTTGTTACTGATTCTCCCAAGAACCTCGCCTTGTACGGTTTGGACCAACCCAAAATGCAAGTTATATTCACTATCCGAGGTGAAGAAAAACCGGCAGTGCTACTTATTGGCAACTATACTAAGGATAACACCGTGTATGTCAAAGCCAACAATTCAGAACAGATCACCCGCGTGAAAAGGGACTTGATTAATAAGATAGCCAAAGGTGTCGCGTGGTTACGAAATAAGCAAATTTTCAAATTTAGTATTGATGATCCAACTCAGGTCACTGTAAAATATAATGACGGTTCACAGGAATATGATGGTGTTCAATTCACCTGCCAACGTCTTGGGACAAATTGGCGGTTGACTTCACCCGTTCAAGAAAATGCAAACAATGCTGAAGTTAATACACTGCTTTATGGACTGATTGATTTAAAGGCAGAAGAATTTGTAGGTGAACCTTTCGGCGGCGGAAAAAATCAATTACCAAACGCTACAACTGGTTTCAATTTGCCGCAAATACAAATTACCGTAGAATTGCGGGTACAGAAAGTGTTCATATTGCAAATCGGTAAGATAGATGCATCTGGACGTCACTATGGAAGACTTCAAAACAAACCGAATCAAATTTTTCTGCTCAATGCAGAAGTAATTCCAAAACTTAAAAAGAAACTTGAATGGCTCCGCGCAACAGAAGAAGAGTAATCCCAGAGGCATTCAATTGTTGAGTTTCTCCCAATTAATTATATTGTAGGAGGGAACTCCAATTCCCGACACCAATGTTTTGGTCGCGATTCGGAGATCGCTCCTACAATAAAAGACTTGTGATAAAATGTGAAATTACTGGAGAATTGAATTCCTCTGGAGTAATCCCGATATATTGTAATTGATAGGAGAAAAGAAAAACCTGCAGTTGTAGGTATTTGCTAATATTGACAAGTTTGTTTTTCGGTTTTACATTGAAGGTTATGCACACATATATTATTCTAACGACTTACTTTTTTTTCATCCTTGAGATGTTATTGATTGGTCAATCCTTTTTTTATACGCGCCGTGAACGGAAGACCGAGAGACCCGCATATACACCAAAAGTGGCTATTGTCGCACCTCACTACGGTTGGGATGACGAAACAGCGGAGCATGTAAAGAGTCTACTTGATCAGGATTACGAAGGAGATTTTCAAATCTACTTCGTAACCCACGAAAAAGATGATTCAGGATACGATGTTTCTTACCCACATCTACAAGAACTTGTAGAGAATATCTCGCATGCCGATGTCCTTTTAGCACCTAACATCATTGATAACAATCTACCACGTTCACAAAAAGTTCAGAACCTTATGACAGTAATAGAGAACTTACCTGAAGATGTTGAGGTTATTGCGTTTGTAGACGCGGATGTAGCAATTCAAAGGGATTGGCTCAGACTACTTGTTACACCGCTTCAGGATAATAAAATCGGCGCGACTGTCGGCGGTAGATTCTATTTTCCGCAAACGTGGAACTTTCCATCGCTTGTTGAAGCGACATGGGTCAACTTTCAAATGTCATTACAAGGTGACCACTGGCTCACAATGGTATGGGGTGGTTCTAATGCTTTTCGACGCGAATTTCTTGAAAAAGGACAGATACTAAAACGTTGGGAACAAGCCACAATTGAAGATCTCAACACGACTCGCGCGGTACGAGACGTTAAACGTAAAATTCATTTTGTTCCAGATTGCGTTGCGGTTACTCGCACCTCAAACCGCACATGGGGACAGATTTTCGAATTTACAAATCGACAGATGATTATGACACGCCACATGGGTTTATGGGCACAGTGGTTCGGTAGCTTGATTCTCTTTCTGCCGAAAGCAGTGCTGGTTTTTGGTGCGATACCTTTTATCTTTTCACGACAGGCGCTGCTGCCTCTTGCCTTCATACCATTTTTGGAAGTGCTCGGTTTTCAGCTCTGTTGTCGAAACCTTCCGCAGTGGCTTCGCGATATGCCAAGAGTCCAAGACACACTCCGCATCAGTAAATACGCTGCACCGTTTTCCATTTTTCTTGCGGGTATCAACGCTTTGTACGCTGCATTTCAACGAAAGATTGTTTGGGGTGGTGTCCGATATGAAATCCTCTCGGCCACTACATGCAGAGTATTAGGACGCGTAAAGGATCAAAATTAGGTATCAGCAGTTTTATCCATCTAACTCTTATAAAGCATCATTGTAGGAGGAAACTCCGGGGAATGCCAAAAGGCATCCATACCCGGGGAACGCCTACAGGCGTTCATACCGTTGATTTCTTGATTTGGATTCCCGACTATTACTAATACCTATAAATTTAGAACTATAAAACATTCTTGCATTTTTTGCCAAAATATGTGATAGTATACATCAAGAAATTTAAGGAGCGAAAAATGGGTGTAGAAAAAATAACGAAATCAGACCAAGAGTGGAAAGAGCAACTTTCACCTGAAGAATTTAAAGTAACCCGAAAAAAAGGGACTGAACGCGCTTTTACAGGTAAATATCACGATTGCAAAGAGCAAGGCACTTATCACTGTATCTGCTGTGGAAGTCCACTTTTTACCTCTGAAACTAAATACGATTCTGGAACAGGATGGCCCAGTTTTTGGGAACCTGTTGCCTCTGACTCTGTTGAGACAAAATCGGATTTCAGCATCTTTTTCATGCCACGTACCGAAGTCGTTTGCAGCCGTTGCGACGCACATTTGGGACACGTCTTTAATGATGGGCCCAAACCAACAGGCAAACGTTACTGTCTCAATTCGGCAGCACTTACGCTTGTCCAGTCAGATGATGAATCCTAATCAGTTTGGAAAGGAGTATTAATGGCATTAAGAAGTCGAATTTCATCGCGATTTTTGGTCAACCAACTTGCAACCGCAATATCGGAAGACTGGCGTACATCGCGCAATTTCATGCGCTACCAACTTGCTAAGGAATCATTTAATTTGCGTCATCCGTTTGGTGCAAAGCATGGTAAAGGCGATGATGTTCAGTTAGTGAGTCTACGAATTACAGATATGTGTAATCTGCGTTGTCATTCCTGCGGGCAGTGGGGAGATAACGGGTATCTACTCGATAAATCGCTCAAAGAGTTAAAACAACGTGAAGTGCCTGTAGAAATATATAAAAGCCTCGTTGACCAAGTTGTTGATGCAGGTTGGTCACCTGTATGGTACATCTGGGGTGGCGAACCGATGCTATATCCGGGTATCATTGAGTTGATGCACTACATCAAAGAAAAAGGAATGCCCATCTCTCTTGTTAGCAACGCGACTAACATCGCAAGACGCGCGGATGATATTTTGGAAACATGTAAAATTATCTATCTAAGTGTTGATGGACCCAATGAAGAAATCCACAATACACAGCGCCCCGGTGTTACTGAAAACTATGACAACTTCAAGGATGTTAAGGCAGCATTGGAAACCCTCAGTGCAGAGAAAGAAAGGCGAAACCAAAATTTTCCTTATATTATCCCGCTTAGCTGCGTCACGATGTATAACATTGATGTTGTCGTTGACCTTTATAAGTTCACCAGCCAATATGCAGATGCACAGATATTCTATTTGACATGGTGGATAGATGCTGAATCTGCCCAAGAACACACGGAGGATTTTGAGAAACGTTTTGGGTTCAAGCCGCAAACGCATTATGGATGGATTGGCACATGGCACGACTTTGATCACGGTGTAATTCTGGATCGGTTTGAAGAGATGGAGAATCTCTCTGAAGAGCAGAAGCGATGCCCACCCGTGATGATGCCCCGTCTAAATTCAAAAGGTGAAATTCAACGCTACTATACTGACCATGAGCAAACCTTTGGCTACAACCAGTGTGTCAGCATTTTCATGACTTTAGAAATTGATAGCAATGGCGACGTTAGTCTTTGCAGAGACTACCATGACTACATCATCGGCAACATCAAAGACGACAAGGTTGTTGATATGTGGAATAATCAGAAAGCAATAAAATTCCGTCAGTCTATTAGCACAGACGGACCGATGCCAGTATGTCGCCGCTGTTGTGGATTAATGGGATTTTAATTGAAGACGGTGTGTAAATAATTCTGTTGGATATGTGTTTAAAAGTAGTAGGCACGCTCCGCGTGCCGTAATATGTTAAAAAAAACGCCATAATCCAAAAGCAATTTATATGTTATTTAGATTGGCTATAAACGATAGGAAGATTATATGAAAATAGGTTTACGTATTCCCGGCACAGCCCGACAAATGCCGTTCTCAGATTTCTGTAAATGGTGTGCCGATAACGGATTTGAAGCAATTGATATTGGAGAAGCGACCCCCGAAGTGGTGAAAACTGCACGGGATGCTGGATTAGAAATCGGAACAGCTGATTTGCCTGGGACTCGCGAACTGCTCAGTGCTAAAAAATCTACACAGAAATCTGGTGCAGAAAAAGCAAAAGCAGCTATTCAAGCTGCAGCCGATAATGATGTTCACATCATGTTTTGTGTGTTTGTCCCAGAAGATGCAAGCCTCGGACGTGCAAAAAACTTTGATATATGGAAAGATACCGTTCCACCTGTTGCAGAATTCGCTGAGTCCAAAGGTGTAACGATTGCTATAGAAGGTTGGCCCGGCGGTGCACCTGCGTACCCTGCGCTTGGATGTACACCTGAAATGTGGCGTGCGATGTTTGCTGAATGTCCTTCACCTGGTTTAGGTCTCAACTATGACCCGTCACACCTTGTCCGAATCGGTATTGATCATATCCGCGCACTCAATGAATTTGCACCTTACGTTAAACATGTTCACGGAAAAGATACCGCGTTTGATGAGGAAGCAATGTACCTGCACGGGAATTTGGGACCGAGTTTTCAAGGTCCCCGTGGATTCGGTGAGGATTGGTGGCGATACACAATTCCCGGTGATGGTGTTGTGGATTGGCTAAAGGTAGTGCAACGTCTTGAAGACGAAGGGTTTGACGGCATCTTTAGCGTTGAGTTAGAAGATTACCGCTACTGGCAGACATGGGAGGCAGAGTCGGAAGGTCTGCTCCGTTCTCATGAATTTCTTTCCTGCTTTGTGCGATAAACTGTCTACTTTAAGGATAGATTCGCATATTCGCCGTTCCTGAATTCCTTGAAAACGGTGTCCGTTTTTAGACAATAGGTTATGAGAGAAATGTGGTGACTCCATGCATCTCGTGTGGACCGATTATATGAAATATAGAGCAGCTTTGCGAGGATTTAATCTGGCTAAAATTGAAGCTATAGTTAGATATTCAACAGAACGATACTTTGATACTGAAACAGGGCGGAGGGTTGTTATTGGACATCATGACCAAAAATTGGTTATGATTGCTTATGAAGCAGATCAAACCTCAATTACACCTGTAACGATTCATACAACGACCCGTCAGCAGATACGATTCAGGATTAGGACACGGAGGTATACCCATGAATAAACCAAAAATGAGATATTTTGACAAAGAAGATATATTACATCTGGTAATTTCTGACGAGCCGCAAAGCGATAGTCTGGAATTGAGTCCCAATATCACCGCTGAATTAAATGATAACGGCGAGCTTATCGGTATTGAGATTCTCAATGCAAGCACTTTCATTCAGGAAACAGTTTTAGATAAGAGGGACGCAAAAGAACTCTCACTTACCAATGCCCAAGTTTCATAATTAAGGAGTCATTGAAATAGAGAAGGTTTAAAGGCATGGCAAAAACACTTTCTCTCTTTGATGAGTTTATTCTTGATGTTCCCACCACAGAAGGCATAAAGTACGCTGGCTCCAAACTAAAACTTATCCCACACATACTCGAACTTACCAAAAAAGTTAACGCCAAAACAATCTTAGACGGTTTTGCAGGCACAACCCGCGTCTCACAAGCATTTGCCAAACTCGGCTACTCCGTGATATGCAACGATATTGCCCCGTGGTCAGAAGTTTTTGGGACTTGCTACCTTCTCAACACAAAACCGCAAGCTGAATACCAACCCCTTATTGACCACCTAAACGCTGTTCCACCGATTGATGGATGGTTCACAGGACATTATGGCGGAAATGTCAACGACGGATGTGCAATCCAAGCAGATGGACTTAAAAAACCGTGGCAGTTACATAATACCCGTAAATTAGATGCGATTCGACAGGAAATTGAAAATCTCAACCTTGATACTGTTGATAAAGCGGTAGCCTTAACAAGTTTAATTCTTGCTCTTGATAAGGTTGATAGTACCTTAGGTCATTATTCCGCCTATCTCAAAGATTGGTCACCGCGCTCCTATAAAGAACTCGTGCTTGAAGTGCCAAAAGTCTTTACATCAGCAGGAAACCACGAAGTCTACCAAACCGACATTTTTGAACTCGTATCAAGTGTCTCTACAGACCTCGCATATTTCGATCCACCCTACGGTTCAAACAATGAAAAAATGCCGCCATCTCGTGTGAGATATGCGGCATACTACCATCTCTGGAAAAGCGTTATTCTCTTTGACAAACCAACGCTTTTCGGTAAGGCAAAACGGCGGAAGGACACTTCCGATCAACTTTCTGCATCCGTATTTGAGGAGTTCCGACGTGACAAAAACGGTCGTTTCATTGCAGTTGGGGCGATAGCAGAACTAATTCGTGCTGCACAAGCACATTGGATTATCCTGTCCTATAGTTCTGGTGGGCGCGCCACTGCCGAAGAACTAAACGAAGTCATGGAAAAAAACGGCAAACTCCTCGCTGTTATTGAGACAAATTATAAACGGAACGTGATGGCAGGTATGAAATGGACAAACGAATGGGTGAACGCAGCCGAAAAACCGAACCGAGAATTCCTTTTTCTTCTTCAGAAAAAGTAAAGTCAAAGTTTAAGTGGTTGTGAAGTATCCTTGCAAAATGCTTTAACTCTGGGATGCTCCAGCACTTCTGGATTCAGAATATAAGCCGGTGCCCGTCCTTGAATTGCGTCTGTAACCTGTTCAATCGTCCGAAGGTCCAACCGAATACCAGATTCAACAGTCATGCCAGCGTTGTGATTCGTACAGATGATGCGCGGGTGGTCCTTATGAATCGCCCGCGGTCCGTTAACCGGATCGTCCACGACATAATACCAAAGTCGGTTTTCACTAACGGCGCGGTTGGCTGCAACGTCATCAACAAGGTTTCCACGCGATGGATTGATAAGAGATGCGTGCGATTTCATAGCGCAAAGTTCCTCATAGCCTACGACGGTATCCGCTCCCGATAGGTGTAGCGAGACAGTATCACTCTCTTCAAAGAGTTCCAACGGTGTCCCAACAGCCTCTGCTCCGAATTTTGCTGCGACTTCAGCGATGTCCGGACGAACATCGTAAACCAAGAGTCGTCCGTGCTCACCGAGAAGTGGACGCGCACGACGTGCAACCTCTTGCCCAATCCGACCAAATCCGTATAAGCCGAGCGTGGAACCCATCACCTCATGGGTTTTGATGAGTCCAAAATCTCCGCTGTGGGAGGCTCTATTTAGCGTGTAGACCCGTTTCATAGTCGCGAACCACTGTGCAATCGCATATTCAGCAACGGTCACCATGTGTTCAGGGGCAATCGTAACAATGACCCCGTACTCTGTTGCCAAGCCTACATTAACGGTTTCGTATCCGACACCCCAACGCGCAATAATTCGGAGGGATTCCGCCTCTTGATAAAAACTTTCATGAAAGGGTACTCCGCTTGCAATCACACCAATAACGCCATCAGCGTGTTCCGCAGTCAGTTCTCTGGGATGAATGCTCAACTCACCCAGTTGCTGCAAATCTGCTAACGCCGCTCGGCGTTCCGCGGTATCAAACTCAGTATTTTCAAAAATGGGAGAGAGTAAAATTTTTTGCATAGTGGTCTATCTACTCTAAAATTATAGGTCGCGATTCGGAGAGCGCTCCTACCGAGAACATTGTAGGAGGGAACTCCGATTCCCGACTATTGATGATACATATAAGTTTAGGATGGACTATCCAATAGTTTTATCTGTTTAACGACTGATACGTACGCCCCCCGCCTGCATCGCTTTTTCTGCTTCCGCTGCTGTTGCCCAGTTGAAGTCACCAGGGAAGGTGTGTGCTAAAGCGGAATATCCACCTGCAAAATCAACTGCCTCCTGCGGTGATTTTCCATTCAGTAGACTAAAGATCAATCCAGATGAGAAACTATCTCCACCACCGACTCTGTCCACCAATTCTAAATCTTCATAGATACGCGAGAGGTAAAACTCTTCACCATCAAACAGGAGCGTCCGCCAATCGTTTAGCCAGCCGGTTTTAGCGTCACGCAACGTTGTGCCAATCATCTCAATGTTTGGGAAAGCCTCTTTTACACGCTGTGCGACCTCCTTATAACTATCAGGTTCAAGTTTGCTATACGATTCAGTTGTGCCTTCTGCAGCGAACCCCAAGGATTTCTCAAAATCTTCCTCGTTGCCGATAAGGACAGAGACGTGTTCCATCATCGGTCGGTTTACCGCTTGCGCTTGTTCTGCACTCCACAATTTAGAGCGGAAGTTGAGGTCGTAGCTTGTTTTGACACCTGCTGCACGCGCTGCTTTGAGCGCCTCGGCAGAAACAGCAGCTGCAGATTCCGACAAAGCAGGTGTAATGCCGCTCAGATGAAACCAACGCGCCTTACTAAAAATTGATGTCCAATCAATTTCACCGGTTTGCACCTTAGAGATAGCCGAATGTCCACGGTCATAAGTAACACTGCTCGCTCGGGGACCTGCCCCCATTTCAAGATGATAAAACCCGTTCCGTTCAAAGCCCACACCGTCAAATTCCACCCATACAATATTGGACATGTCAACACCGAGTTCCTGCCCCTTGTTGCGGATATAGCGACCTGACCAATTATCCACAAGGCGTGAAACCCATGCTGTTTTTAAGCCGAGTTGTGCAGCGTTCACTGCGACGTTCATCTCCGCACCACCTGCTGTGATTGCCAATGATGATACTTGCTCTAAGCGCATAAACTCCGGTGCTGTGAGACGGATCATCGCTTCCCCAAACGTAACTAAATCATACATTATTTATTCTCCTGTTTTATATCTGTTTGACCTTTAAATTCGTTGTATAGTGTTTCAATACATTCCCCACAGAAACAGTAAACTCTACCGTAAGTGCCTATCTCTTTTTCCACCAATTGGTTCATTGGAAATTCTTTCTGGCAGAGTGCACAAACTTCCATGGGGGCTGTTGATGGTGATTCACTGTCTGTTTTCTGCCGGGTAGAAAGGAGCAAAATTAGTAAAATTGTGATCGGTAGGATAAATATACAAAATACGAAAAACATTGCGATTTCCTTTTAGACATGGCACAAATACTTTTGTTACTATAGTCGATTAGTGTCATAATGTCAACGGAATTTGGTAATTACGCGTGTTAGTGATGTACGCTCAAATTTTAATTCTGAATCAGAAAATGTTTGACACATGAAGAAACTGTTGGTAAGATAATTGAGACTTGAAACAAACTATGGACTTATGTAACGATACATCGGCTAAACGTATGCGATACGGCAAAGGGAACATGAAACCACGTCTTGGGATGGAGAAAACAACATGGAAAACCTGATTGGAATCGGTAATCTCAAAATAGATCAAGGTTTATATGTATTGGTCAGAGATGAAATTGCGCCTGGTACAGGCATAGATTCAGACTTATTCTGGACCGCATTCGATGAAATTGTTAAGGAGTTTGCCCCAGAAAATCGGTTGCTTTTAGAAAAAAGGGATACGCTGCAGCAACAGATTGACACGTGGCACCTTGAACATAAAAATGAACCGATAGACCATGAAGCGTATTCTGCATTCCTTACCGACATAGGGTATCTGGTGTCTGAAGGTGATGATTTTATTGTCACAACGGAAGACGTTGATTTGGAGATTGCCCTAATTGCTGGTCCGCAGCTGGTTGTCCCAGTAGATAATGCGCGCTATGCTCTAAACGCTACCAACGCTCGATGGGGCAGTTTGTATGATGCCCTTTATGGGACTGACGTGATTGATGAAACCGATGGTGCTACTCGTGGGGATACCTATAATCCAATTCGTGGTGCGAAGGTTATTGCATACACCGAGCAGTTTTTAGATGAAGTCATAAGCCTTGAATCGGGAAGTTTTTCAGAGGCTACGCAATTTGTGCTTAAGACAATCAGTGGAAAGTTGCAGCTGCGTGCTATCCTTCGTGGTGAAAATGAAGTTGGTTTAGAAGACCCAAGTAAATTTGTCGGTTTTACGCAAGATGGTGATGAACTCAGTGCTATCCTATTTCAAAACCATGGTCTGCACATAGAAATACAAATTGACCGAGAAAACCCAGTTGGCAAAACACATCCCGCCGGTATATCAGATGTAATCCTTGAGTCTGCAATCACGACTATTCAGGATTGCGAAGATTCGGTGGCTGCTGTTGATGCTGAGGATAAGGTGCGTGTCTATAGCAACTGGAATGGCATCATGAAAGGGACGTTGGAAACAACATTTGAGAAAAATGGCAAGATGATGACCCGAAGATTGGCACCAGATAAATCTTATACAGCACCCGATGGTAGCACTTTTACATTGTCGGGCAGGAGTTTACTCCTGATTCGGAACGTTGGACTCCACATGTATACAGATGCTGTTATGACTGCAGACGGAGAAGAAATACCAGAAGGTTTCCTTGATGCGATGATAACGACATTCGCTGCTATGCATGACCTGCAGAGCAACAGCAAATTTACCAATAGCAAAACAGGTGGTGTCTATATCGTCAAACCGAAATTCCACGGACCGGAAGAGGTTGATATGACCGTTCGTCTGTTTGGAAAAATTGAAGATGCGTTGGGACTCGCCGCGAATACAATTAAAATAGGAATTATGGATGAGGAACGCCGCACCACAGTTAACCTGAAAGAAGTGCTTCGAATAACATCACAACGTCTCGTGTTCATAAATACCGGATTTTTGGACAGAACAGGTGATGAAATCCATACCAGTATGGAAGCTGGTGCTATGATTCCAAAGATGGATATCCGCAATGAGCCGTGGATGCGTGCCTACGAGGATTGGAACGTTGATATAGGTATTGAAACGGGTTTGCCGGGGATTACGCAAATTGGAAAAGGGATGTGGACAAAACCTGATGAGATGGCTGAGATGCTTGAGACAAAGGTGAATCACCCTATGGCAGGGGCGACAACAGCGTGGGTGCCCTCACCTACTGCCGCGACACTACACGCAATACACTACCATAAAGTGAATGTATCCAACTGGTTAAATGAGTTGGCTTTGCGTGAGCGTGCAAGTTTAAGAGACCTCTTGACTCCGCCCTTGCTGAAAGAACGTGAATTATCCGCTGATGAAATCCAACGTGAAATGGACAACAATGCACAAGGGATTCTCGGATATGTCGTGCGTTGGGTAGACCAAGGGATCGGTTGTTCCAAAATACCGGATATTAACAACGTCGGTTTGATGGAAGATCGGGCAACACTACGTATTTCGAGTCAACATATTGCGAATTGGCTGCATCATGGGATTGTTACCAAAGCACAAGTTACGGAGACGTTTGAACGGATGGCAAAGGTAGTTGACGAACAGAACGCGGGTGACCCGAATTATCGGAATATGTCACCCAATTACGATCAGAGCATTGCTTTTCAAGCATCTTTAGATTTAGTATTTAAGGGGTGTGAATTGCCGAACGGATATACAGAATTTGTGCTTCATCCACGCAGGCGTGAGGTTAAGGCAAAAGAGTGATATACCAGAGGTAGTATGAGGAGACATTCCTATCTCACGAATGAAGTTTGTAAAATTTGATTGCGTTGTCGTGAAAAAGTTTTTTTAACTCTTCGGGTGTACATCCTGATACAGCGTCCTGCAAAGTTTGTACCCAACGCGGATAATCCGATGCTAACGTTGAAACTGGCCAATCACTCCCATAGATCACACGTTCAAACCCGAAACACTCAATAACATGCTCAATATAAGGTTTTAGATCGGCAGCAGTCCAGTTCTCATGGTCAGCCTCTGTTACCAATCCAGATATTTTACAGTGGACGTTCGGGAATTCTGATAGTGTTTTTATTTCCTGCTTCCAAGGTTCAAACAGTTGGTTTTTGATGTCTGGTTTACCGATGTGATCCAAGATAAATTGGACATTAGGACACTGTTCTACAAGCCGAATGGCATTAGCGAGTTGCGGGTGAAAAATACAGAGATCAAAACTCAATCCGTAGCGCGCAAGCGTTTTTACACCATTCACAAAGTTGGGTTGGATACAGAAATCGACACTTTCCCCTTGAATAAGGCGGCGAATGCCTTTTACAAGTGTATCCTCTGCCAATTTTTCAATAAAAGGCTCTACCTGTTTGCCTTCTTCAAGCGGTGCCCATGCCACAATACCCCGAATACGTGGCTCTACGGCTGCAAGAGAAGTAACCCAAGCAGTCTCTTTCAGTCCATCATCTGGATGCGTATCACATTGGACAAAAACAATAGATTCTATTTCCAGATTCTCGTGCGCAGCGGAATAATCATTTAAGAGATACGGTTTGTTTAATGTTGGAACTTGCTTTAGCCAAGGGTATCTTAGCTGCTTCGGGTGCCATAGATGAACATGTGTGTCAACAATCGGGAATTTTTCCATTGTTCGCCTCCAATTGCTAAGGATGGACATATTTTACTATTTCCGACAAAAATTGTCAATTTATATAATACGCAGCATGCGCTTTTGGGCATGCTGCGGGTAGAGCGAAGCGAAACCCGACATGATCGCACTGTCATACTAAGATTGTCGGGGTTCGCAAACTCTACCCATAGGTGTCAATTTAGCGTCTAATCTTTCTTGTGGAGGCTTTGAAAACCTGATATACAGATTGAGTTCCGTAGGAACGATATGTTTATAGAAACACGCCCAAACATTCTCTTGAGCTCCGTAGGAGCGACATATAAGACTTAACATATCGTCCCTACGGGACTAAAGAACTGGAAGGGTACTCGTTTTCTATAAACATATCGTCCCTACGGGACTAAAGAACAATGTTCATGTTTCTGGGTATTAACTTTCAGTAAATCTCAATACCAGAAAACTCTTAAAACTGAATAACCCAGGGCATATATCCAAAATGATTGATTTTAAAATCGTACTAAGATATAATCAAATAGCATAAGAACTTCATCTGCAAGATGCATCGTACAAACAATATATTAGGCTAACTTTTATTTAAAAGGAGAAAATTGATGTCTGAAAAAATTATATTAATTCTCACTTTCGGAATTTGCGCGCTTTTTCTTGCTATCCCCTTGGTAAATGCCCAATTTCCTGAAGATGGTGTTGTGGGATATTGGTCATTTGACGATGGTACAATTAATGGCAAGACTGTTCAAGATGTGTTAGGTAATAACGATGGTGAACTTGACGGGAATCCCAAATCTGTAAACGGGAAAGTTGGAGAAGCCCTTGAATTCAGTGGTCAAAATTTCGTCCATATTCCCGGCACCAAAACGTTAGAATTCAATGGTGCAGAGGCGATGACTGTTGCTGCATGGATAAATGCCGACAGCGACAGTCCGGTAGTCGGTGTTGTAGATGGATGTTGCGGCACCATAGTAGCACAGCGCGACGCAAATGGCTGGGCATTACGGTTTGATGGAAGAAATGGTGGAGCCGAATTGGAATTTATTACTATGCCAGGCTGGCAAGGTGATGGTGGTTTCGGTATCCCTGTATTTTCCAAGGGGGAATGGCATCACCTCGTAGCAATCGTTGATGGAAAAAAGAAGTATATTTATGCTGACGGAAAATTAGCAAAAGAAAGTGATTACAACGGTCCCATGCAGGCAAATAGCACTGAACATGAAATTGGCAATGCAAGTGATGGAGGTTTTGTTGGGTTAATTGATGAAGTTGTAATCTATAATCGGGCACTATCAGCAAATGAGGTCAAGCAGCTCTTTGCAGCAGAAGGTCTCCCAGTTCAACCTGGGGATAAACTTGCTACACGTTGGGGAGAAATTAAAAAAGCACGGTAGAAATTCAAATGTTTCTGTAAAATCAAAGAAAGCACATCCTACTGCATCATACAGATAGGATGTGCTTTTCATTTGAAAAGTGTAAAAACGTTAATCAGATAAAACAATATTAGTAACGGGTTTTTACATTACCCCACGTGGTAGCCATTTTGTCTTCCGCTTCAACAGCTGTAAGCGTCGTAGCAAGACCTTTTTCCATCAGTGTTTGAATATCGTCTTGTTCCAAGGCTACACTGAAAATTGCGACCTCGTCAATAAAAGCATTTCCAAACCTGCCAGCACAGCAGCTATCCCTGCCTAAGAAATCTTATTCTTTCCAACAAATTTCTTGACACCATTCAAAGCATCTGCAATAATGCAGAATATCTGCCGCAACAGAATCCTCTTGAAAACCACAGGAGCATCGCAAACAATGAAGATCACTGCAATACATACTTTCATGGCAAATTTTGGTAATCGTCCACGCGGTCTTATCAAAGTCGAGACAGACGAAGGCGTCCACGGATGGGGTGAGGCATATTCTACGGGACCAGACCTCTCTGTTGAACCGATTGCCGATTATATTTTTCAGATGATTCAGGGAGACGACCCTCGCAGGATTGAATACATCATGCTGAAACTACACCAGCAATTTCGTTTTCCTGCGGGCGGTGCGGGACTGGCAGTTATCTCAGCAGTTGACCATGCGCTCTGGGACATTAGTGGAAAAGCTGCGGGATTGCCTGTTTACATGCTCCTTGGCGGGCACGCCCGGGATCGCATCCGTGTTTATCGTGGTATCGGCGGCAGAGACGGTATAGAAGCTGCCGATCAGGCACGAAAACTAAACGAGGAATGGGGGTTCACCGCTTTCAAAACAAGTCCTTACCAACTTAATCCAGATTCAGACCGATGGGGCAAAGTCTGCGATGCAGCAGCTACCTACTTTGAACAAATTCGTATGAACACGCCAGATGATTGGGAATTCGCTTTTGATCCGCATGCGAAAATCTTTGAACCGATTCGTGCACTCCAACTTGCCAACGCCCTTGCACCGTATGACCCGTATTTTTATGAAGAACCTTTACGTCCTGAACACATACCTGCTTGGTCGCGTCTACGCGCTCAAATGAAGGTACCGCTTGCAACAGGCGAGTCCTTATATACACGATTTGAATTCCTTGACCTTATCGCTGCACAAGGTGCTGACATCATTCAACCGGATATATGCGTCTGCGGTGGATTGTTAGAGATGCGCAAAATTGCTGCTATCGCTGAGGCACACTACGTCAGCATTGCACCCCACAATCCGATGGGTCCATTAGCGACTGCTGTTAATGTTCACTTTGCAGCGGCAACGCCAAACTTCAAAATTCTTGAATATCTCCTACCGACTGAAAGTGCTTGGAACACATGGGTGGATGAACCGTATATGCCCAAGGATGGGTATTTGGAATTGAGAGATCGTCCTGGATTTGGTGTGGAGATCAACGAAGATGCTGTGACAGATAATGAGTATGTTCATTGGCAGCGAACATGTCCTATCTGTCCTGATGGATCTACGGGTTATATTTAAGGCGTATCACAAAACTATACAACTATGGCTTAGTCTGAAAAAAATAAAATATAAATGGAGACTTTATGAACCCAGTAAAATTAGGTGTAATCGGATGCGGTGTCATCGGAAGTAGGCATCTCAGTATAGCTTCGGATTCCGATAATATAGAGTTGGTCGCAGCGGCTGATCTAATTGACGCGAACAGGGAGCGAGCAACCGAACGTTTTAATCCGCCAAAAATGTATACGAACGACATTGATCTTCTTGATGATGAAGATGTTGAGGCTGTTGTTCTTGCATTTCCAACGCAATACCGGACCGAAGTCGCATTGCGTGCCTTTGAGAGAGGCAAACATGTCCTGATTGAAAAACCGATTGCGATGAACGTTGGTGAAGTTAAGCAACTTATCTCCGCACGCGGAGAGTTGGTTTCTGGTTGTTGCTCATCACGCAACCGTTTCAATAAAGCCGCGCGTCTCGCGACACAGCTGATTACAACAGGTGGATTAGGTGAACTTCGGACTGTACATTGCCGCGCTATTCGCGGATGTGGAAAAGAACCTGATACGCCACGTCCTGATTGGAGGCTTATAAAAGCACTTAACGGCGGTGGTATCCTTGTCAACTGGGGATGTTACGACATTGACTTCCTGCTTGGAATTACAGGCTGGGAACTCAAACCAAAAACCGTATTTGCACAGACGTGGACAGTACCACCCGTATTTGAATCACACATTGCACCCGGTTCTGATGCAGAGACACATTATACGGCACTAGTTCGGTGTGAAGATGGGACCGTGATTACGCTTGAGCGCGGTGAGTTCATGACTATGCATGCACATTCCGATTGGGAGATAATTGGTTCGGAAGGTTCTCTAAAACTTAAGTTAGGAGATGGGGATCCTGCCAATATTATCCATAATCAAACTACGACAGCAGATGGAGTGAGTTCAGATGCGCTTGCGGATACCGGTGATACTGAAGGTCCACATCACGGTAATCCACTGTCCGATTTTGCTGCAGCAATCCGTGAAAACCGCCAACCAATAACTGGCTTGGAGCAAGCACTCGTCGTTCAGCAAATTACGGATGCTATCTACGCATCTGCTGAAAATGGAACCGCTGTGGAAATAGAAGATTAATAGACATTATAACGTTTTAATTGTCCGTAGTTTCTGGTCTCTCATAAAATCTAAAGTTCGTAGGTCGGGTAGAGCTTGCGAAACCCGACAATATAAAGGTTTCAAGGCAAACTGGGTGGTTTTCACAGGGAAATCGCAGGAACTGCCCACGCTTTTGACAATAGTGTTTAAGTGCCAACATGTCGGGTTTCGCTGCGCTCTACCCGACCTACAACTATAAACATACCGCCTCTACGAGGCTATACACACCCTAAAAACAGAAATAAATTCCTTAAATTGACGCTAATGGGTTTCGCTTGCTCTACCGAGTTACGAAGAAAACGACTAAATTGAAGCCTCTGATCGCTGTTGAAAACCGATCGAAAAAAGAGATTTCCTATTCGTTATTGGTAACGCACTTTATCTTCTGCTTGGATTATCTCTTCACCGATTGAAACATTGAATTTATCAGCACATTCTTGAAGTTGATTGTTGATCGTATCTGGTATCTCAATGCCATTTTTTAGACGTTCTGCACGGTAGCGGGATTCAAAATCCCCCGGGGCCAAAACTTCATCAAATCCGCTTGCAGGCGGCGTAGCCTTAATCACATCTAAAAACGCACGCACACCTTTCTGATAATCCGCAACTGGTGTAAACGCGTTGACATCAATGGTTTGCATGAAGATGCCACCCATCCGTCCGGTCTCTGCATCAAACGTTCCAGCTAAACCACCGAGCAAACATGTAAACATCGCGAGCGCGTATCCCTTATGTTTACCAAAAGCAAGCAGCGCACCTCCATCGTAGAAATCAGCGGGTTTTACACTTGGTGCGCCGTTTTTATCCAAAATGCATCCTTCGGGAAGTTCAGTGCCTTTGCTACGCGCAACTTGGATTTTACCCTCAGCAATCACACTGGTCGCATAGTCCACAATGAAGGGCGTATCGTCACCTGTCGGAACACCAATAGCAATAGGGTTAGTGCTGAAAGTGCCTTGTGAACCGCCATAAGGCACCGTCGGCCCCGCGCCCTTGCCACCCATTCCCACAGAAATAAGCCCGATACAACCTGCTCCCGCTGCTTCCTCCGCATACTCACCCAAACGTCCAATATGTCCAGTGTTGAAAATGCTAACACAGCATGACGCAGATGTTTTTGCCTTCTCAATCGCTTTTCGTATTGACCAGCGTGAAACATAGTGTCCAAAAGACCCGTTTCCATCAACGCGTAAAGTATTGTCAGTTTCAGCAACGATTTCAGGTTCAGCAGAAGGTTTGATGTGTCCAGAGTCAATCCCTCTGATATATGCAGGAATTCGAAGCACTCCGTGTGAATCATGACCCGCTAAATGCGCTTTTACAAGAATCTCGGCAACATCGTCAGCGATGTGGCGAGAAGTGCCAGCAGCAACAAAAATCGTACGGGCGATTGCATGAAGGTAAGGCGCGTGAAATAGGTGTGTTTTTTCCATATATTTGTCCTCTAAAAAAGTATGTCTGTTATAAGATAAAATTGCGTAAATCTGCCCAATATTTTATGTGATACGCTTGCTTTTGTCAAGGAAAACATGAAGGTTGATAACGCAATACAGAACTGCTATACTATCCGAAAAATCTACTATTGGAGCATCAAAATATGCAGCAGGTTACAATTTATCGTGAGGCAGGACGTTATGCAGGTTGGCCAGCGAACTACGGTATTTGGTCGTGGGACAACGAAATTGTTGTCGGTTTCACCGTTGGATACCACAAATCGGATGCGGGGTTTCATCGCCGTGACAGAGATAAACCGTTTACAGCGATGCAAGCGCGAAGCGTAGATGGTGGTGAAACATGGAAGGTCTCAGAGACACCATGCCGCCTTCCTGGTACAGGCACTTTGTCTGCAGATGAACACGTCGCGGGTAAACATAAATTACAAGGCAATTCAGCATTTTGCACACCCCAAAGTATCAACTTTGAACATCCCGATTTTGCGATGATGTGTAGTAGGTCTGGCTTGAGAGCAGGTGCAAATTCGTGGTTTTATACCTCTACTGATCGTTGCCACAGTTGGGATGGTCCGTTTCAACTACCGATGTTCGGTTATACTGGAATTGCAGCACGCACAGATTATCTCGTATCAAGTTCTAATGAGTGTTTGCTGTTCCTCACCGCGTCCAAAGCGGATGGAGAGGAAGGCTTGATATTCTGCGCGCGCTCAACTGACGGTGGAAAATCCTTTTCATTATTGTCACAAATTGGACCTGAGCCAGAAGGTTTCGCGATTATGCCTGCAAGTGTGCGTCTCTCTGAATCCCGGATTTTAGTTGCCGTCCGATGCCGTGGACAAGGAAAGAAAGATTGGCAAGACCTACAAAATTGGATTGATCTCTATGCTTCTGATGATAACGGACAGACTTGGAACTATATGAACCAACCTGTTGAGGACACAGGACGCGGTGGAAACCCGCCAACGTTAACCCATCTGCTTGATGGTAGATTGTGTCTAATTTACGGTTATCGGGATGCGCCGCACCGTATCTGTGCAAAGTTGAGTTCTGATGATGGGAATACGTGGAGTGACGAGATTGTTTTACGGGATAATGGTGGTGATCACGACATCGGATATCCGCGCACTGTTCAACGTCCTGATGGCACGATTGTAACAGTCTACTATTTTGATGAAGAACCTGATAGCGAACGATTCATTGAGGCTACGTTGTGGAAACCTTAGACAGTTATCTGTTATTCTTGGTTTGAATCCAATGAAAAACAGATGAGTCGATTTTTGCCGCGAATATACAAACGACCATCTGCTAACACAGGTGCTGCCCATGCAGGATAGTTTATCAATTGCCTGCCATTTTTGTCTACTGGCATAACTTGCGAAATAAGTTCAGTTTTTTCTGGCGTGCATTTCAGCAACATCAAACGTCCATACTCACCGAGATAGATAAAGTAGTCGTTCACCCATAACAACGATGCCCGTTCGTTAACACGTTGCCGCCACATCACTTTACCCGTTTCCAACTCCACGCAACGAAGATCGGCACCGCCAGCATGTCTACCGCTACTGCCGTAAAGGTAACCTTCATGATGGATAGCGGTGTTCCAGTGTAATTCCATCGCTTTGTTCCGAGTGTTTGCCCGATCTTTCCAAACGACATTGTATCCACCCGGACGCACTTGAATGACTGAGCTGCCAACCCCATACGATTCGCTAATGAAAACAAGTTCATCAGCGACGACGGGACATGAAGCGTTGACGGATTCAATTCTCGGGTGTCGCCACGGATAGTGGAAATCAATTTTGCCTGTGGCAGGTTCAAACCCAACAAGACCACCGCGCAGGAACGCAAACCCCCAACGTCTGCCATTGATAGTTGCAAAGATAGGACTTGCATAACTTGCAAGTTCATCGCCAATTTGATAGACGACTTCCCCCGTGTGTTTGTTGAATGCAACGATACCGCTACTATTCGGTTTAGGTTTGCCGTTTGAAGTCCAAATATTCTTTGGTGTTCCAGGAGGCGATCCACCAACAAGAACAATTAGCAGTTCACCTTCAACTGCAGGAGCAGAAGCCACGCCGAAGAAGTTTTGAACGACATTAAACTTCGCAAAGGTATCTACTTTCCACACGCGCTTGCCGTTTTGTGTGCTAACGCAGTGGAGCATTCCCTCTGCACCAAAAATATAGACGCGATCCTCATCTACCACTGGACAGCAACGCGGACCATTGTTATAGCCATACATATCCTCATAATCAGTTGGATATTCATACTGCCAGACTTCTTCACCTGTCTCGCTTTCTAAACAGCTTAACCGTGCCATATCACCGTGACGAGCAAAAATGTACACTCGCCCATCGGCAACAGCAGGAGCACCGTAACTCGTCCCAATCTCTTTAGTCCACAATACATTTGGACCATTCCTTCCCCAAGATGTTATTTTAATCTTTTCTTGCGATTTGCCGTTTTGCTCTGGTCCAAGAAAATCTGGCCAATCTGCTGAATGCACATCAGACTGAACAACCCGCAGAAAACACCATAGTAGAAATAGAAAACACGTTAATTGGAATAGACGAGTCGTTATGTTTTGGGTTGCATTTTTCATAGTTTGGAATACTCGTTTGATTCGGCAAGGCAGGACAAATAAAAAGCATTTGATGTAACAAAAAAATCTCAGACTTTCGATTAGAAGAAATTCGCTATTGAACATTATACCACGTTCGTGAGGAGTTGACGATTATTTTTATCTGTATCGCAAAATCGCGACCAGGAGATCGCTCCTACAAGAAGAGTCTTGAGCAAAAGATTCATCACCAACTGAAGGCTAAACACCGTAACGTCCTTTTAGATGGTTGACAACAATACCAAAATACTTCATAATTGAAAACAACTTTTTACGTATCTACAATTCAATTGGAGTTAATCAAAATGGATATGACAATAATCCCTTGGCAAATGATTCTACTGTGCGGGCTATCGCTCTGTGTTGGATGGGGAATACGCGGAAATTTCGGTCATGAATATGGGGCTGCGCTTGCGGGTGCACTTGCGGCTATGGCAATTGTGTTACTCTCCGGGCGTGAAGACTGGTGGCGTTACGTTCATTATTTCGCTTTATTTGGGGCAATAGGGTGGTCATTCGGTGGAAGTATGTCCTACATGATGGTAGTTGGATTCTCACATTCATCCCATTCACCGACAGTACTTTACGGGTTCGCCAATCTATTTGTTATCGGTTTCTTGTGGGCAGCACTCGGTGGAGCAGGAACTGCATTGCCAGCGTTTCTAATAGGTTTCGACCAAAACGAAACTACTCCGTTATTATCTGTTTTCTTTGTGCCGATTTGTGCTGTTTTCGTAGGATGGTCGCTGCAAGCAGTTTTGATGGATCGCATTTTCGCAACCAAACGCATGCAACGACACGAAAATCCACTCTATTGGTACGATTCTGACTGGTTAGCTGCACTTGTCGCAATTGTTGCAGCACTTATTATCATCCTATTCCGAGGACGAATAGATATGGGCACGTCGCTTATCCTCTATATGGGCATCGGATGGTTTGCCGCATTCCTACTTTTAGTAAACGTTTTTAAACTTCGGATGACACCTCCACGAGGTGACAATTGGGCTGGGTGCGTTGGAATGGTCGTTGGTGTATTGGGTTATTGCTGGCATTACAAATTGGGTGGTGTAGCTTTCGCAACACTGATGACTGGTTTTGCAGGTGGTATCGCTTTTTCATTCGGACAATTGCTAAAACAACTCTGTATCCGAACGGGACTTCAAACCAACTGGCACAGTGTAATGGAGCAATTACAAGGCTTGCTTTTTGGACTTGGTATCGCAGTAACCTTTGGCTTTATTCTCAATCGGACGCCACCCTTAGCAGCTAACCCAAGTTTCCCACCGTGGATAGAGATATTTGCTGTTTTTTGCGTTCTCATCGCATTGACATATTTGAATTACCGGAAAGCGGCACAAACTTGGGTAGATATACTTGACTCGCTGCCGGAACGAATGTTCGGCTTACCAATTGTTGGTTGGTTCCGTCATTCCAGAGGATGGATAGGTTGGTTTGAACTATTTTATATTGGGCTTAGTATTGCCCTTATTGCTATTTTAACAGTTAATCTGCGCGATCCAATTCCTTTAATTTCAACAAGTTGGTTAGGAAAGGGACAACTTCTATATCTTGTTTTCTTGTGGTGGATAGTAATCTTCAACTTTGAACGAGCGTTAGTCAACTTCAGCCCGGGACGGTTAATTACAGAGGGTGTGATTACCCTCAATGCTATTATTTGCACAATATTAGTAGCAATCGGAGCACAAATTGTTCCAAAACAGACAGGAAGTATTTTCACATTTTCCGATTGGTTGTGGAAAGTATCCGTATGGGGTATAGTAATAATGGTAGTGACAACGTTTGCTTTCTGGGGAATCAAGCATGCACTCTATGGTAAACAACATGCCCCTGGCGCAGCACTCCATATCCGTTTTGGTGAGGATTCTAATGCGCCTAAGGCGAAACCGAAAGCAGGTGAGCCGCATCCTTGATATTTACACCTTAGCTTATAAATTTACTAAAGTTTACGAGTTGTGCTAAATAACTATTTGTAAAATATTGTTTCACAATTACATGGTGTTTTGTTAGTTTTTATCCTTAGTTGATTCTTTTTTTAGTCCCGTAGGGACGATATGTTTATAGAAAAATGAAATCAACGCTTTTTTTAGTCCCGTAGGGACGTTATGTTTATAGATCACAGATGAACAAGGTCTCTTTAGTCCCGTAGGGACGTTATGTTTATCTAATCTCTTTGTTGTACACATAGCGTCCCTACGGGACTAAAGTCGGTCGTGTCAACGTTTCTCTATAAACATATCGTCCCTACGGGACTGGGAAGACTTTCTGCATGGAAAAATCCTTAAGTTTACACCCGGGGAATGCCTAATGGCATTCATACCGTTGATTTATGGATAGAGCGAAGCGACACCGACAAAAAGGGACGTGTCAGGTTTCACGTTATTTTACCTAATCTACGTCATTTGTTTTATGCGTTTAATTAGTGTAGAATGGTAAAATGGAGTGTTCAAAATACCATGTTAGATTACACCAAAATCACACTTGACTTTCGTAAAACTCTTGGGAATTTTACGTTAGACCTCAATTGCACACTCCAAAAGAAGGTTACAGCCTTTTTGGGAGCGTCTGGCAGTGGGAAAAGCACGCTTCTTAACTGTATTAGCGGAATACTTTCTCCAGACAAAGGTGAAATTGTGTTTGGAGATCAGACACTTTACGCCTCTGATTCGAGGGTTAATATGCCTCCCGAAAAACGCAGTTTCGGATATATTTTTCAAGAAGGATATCTGTTTCCACACCTTACCGTTGCACAGAACATCCGCTATGGGCAGCCACGAAATTTGCGCAAAAACTCCGCCAGTATTTCCCAACTACTTGAAATTCTTGAAATCTCTGATTTACTTCAACGCTATCCAAAACAACTGTCTGGTGGACAACGCCAACGTGTTGCAATTGCACGCGCGCTTGCAATGGAACCCCGTCTGCTGCTGATGGATGAGCCGCTTGCCTCACTTGACAGTGGATTGAAAAACCGCATCATCCCCTATCTCCATCACATTAAGAACACTTATGAGATACCTATTGTTTATGTGACTCATGCCATATCAGAAGCGATGGCTCTCGCTGATGATGCTTTTCTGCTCTCTGATGGAAAGGTTACGGCAAGCGGTGAACCCTATCAACTGCTAACTGCTCCCTCTGCACTGCCAATTGCAAATTTGACAGGTGTAGAAAATATTTTGTCACTGCCCATAGCAAATTCAGATGAGCACAGAGGCGTAACAGAATTAGAAATTGGGTCCCAGTACCTTGTTATTCCTTATGTAGATACAAAAATCGGAGTAGAAATACCAATCGCCATTCGGGCAGAAGACATTATCATATCGCTTGAACCCAATCTGCCAATTAGTGCCCGGAACATACTAAACGGAACAATTGATGCAATTGATAACCAAACGCTTCTGTCCATAAAGGTTGAGGGGTTTCATCTTTCGGTGAAAATTACACACGAAGCGCGTGAACAACTCCAATTGTGCAAAGGAAAGGAAGTCTACTGCGTTATTAAGGCAAACGCTATCAATTTGCTGTGGCACGATTCATAAGTTGATCCCAAAGTTGATCTACTTTTTCATAGAGTTCCTCAGGTGTTCCATCATTTTCTATGACAACATCCGCATATTTAACTTTTTCAGATACAGGCATCTGCGAGTCAATTCGCGCTTGTGCTTCGCTTTCGGTGAGAGGGCGGTTCTGTGCATGGCTCCGTTCTAATATCCGTTGCAATTGTATTTCAGGCGATGCACTCACGACAACAATCAGATCAACAGAATCGTAAGCACTTGCTTCAATGAGGAGCGGGGCGTCAAGCAAGACAACGCATGAGGGGTCTTCCAAAACAAGCTGACGCGCACGGGAACGGGAACGTTGGATTATCAACGGATGAAGAATTGCATTCAATCGTTCACGCGCAGATTTATCTTTAAAAACAATTGCCCCCAGTTTTTTTCTGCTGACATCTCCCGATTCCTCAAGAATTTCCCGACCAAATGCGTTCACAAGTTCATCTATTATAGGACTATCTGCTTTGAGCAATTGATGTCCAATTTCATCTGCGTTTATGGAAATTGCTCCCTTTTCAGCAAGTCGTTCAGAGACGGTTGTTTTGCCGCACGCTATACCACCTGTTATGCCTACAATGATGCCGCGTTCTCGGTTTGCTTCTGATTTCATACTAATTGAGTATACTCCATAATCTAAAATATATCAATGTATTGATACAGAATCTCAGAAGCAGAAGGAAAAACTTGTCAAACAGTCCGACGCGTGCTAAACTGTTAACGCTTATAGTAAATTCTGTAAATAAGTTCACATATATTCTGTAGGAGCGATCTCCGAATCGCGACGCAACCACTAATAGCCGGGAATCAGAGTTCCCTCCTGCTGAATCATGCGGAATGCCAAACGCGCATTCCGCCAAGCGCATTCAGCGTTGATTCACAGCTCAGATGTAAAGTTAATTGTAGAATCCACTATAAAACCATCTATCTAAATAGACAAGAGGATATCCAGATGAAATTTGCAAAACAAGTAATAACACTCATAGGATGCCTTGCATTAGGAATTTTCTTGTCATGTGCTTCAAGTATTGAACAACAAACAACTCAAATCAAAAAAGCCTCCACGCTACCAATTCTTGAGCAAATTGCGAAAATCAGGAAAGATGGTACTGTACAGATAGGGAGTCTCAACGTTGAAGACCCCTCGGAATTGGATTTAGGGAGTGGATTTTTTATTGAACATGATCTAATAGCCACTAATATTCACGTTGTCAATGAGAAATCCTTTGCTGGAGCTGTTAGCTTGGTTAGGTTGGTTAACAAGCCAACATGGTTCACTATCAAAGGTGTTATTGCAAGTGATCCAATACGAGACCTTGTTATCTTAAAGGTTGTGAAGTTAGGAGGTGAAGATCCGCACATTCTTCCGCTTGGCGATAGTGATACTGTCCAAAGAGGTGATAGCATTGTAGCTATTGGTAACCCAGGAGAAGGAGATAAGATTGTGCGAGGGGATGTCTCAACAGGGGTAATTAGTCGGCGCACTCCCAATTTTCTTGGCATTAGTGCGCGAAATAATCGTAAAGGATATAGTGGCGGCCCCGTTTTAAACGTTCACGGAAAGGTGATAGGCATTATGTACCAGGGACATAGAGTTGGAAGCGGGTACGCAATTCCATCAAACTATCTTCGTGCACTGCTCAAGAATATGCCAATACAAGAGAAATCTTTAGAAAAATGGCGTGAAGAACCCCTCATCCGCCATTATAGTACAGAGGATGCAGAGGGACCTGAGAAACTCGCGAATGCCCTCAAAAACTGTGATTTAGTTATTCAACTCACACCAAATTATGCTGATGCTTACCGTCGTCGTGGATATGTCAAGAAAAAGTTAGGCGATTTCAAAGGTGCTATTAAAGACTATGATACCGCGATTCGTAAAGGAGCAGATTATGCCTATATCTATGTCTCTCGTGGCGATGTAAAGGCTAAGATAGGGGATAAGAAAGGTGCCATAAAAGATTATGGCAAAGCGATCCATCTCGACCCAGCGTATGTTGATGCTTACGGTTCTCGTGCAAGTGCCAAATCTGATTTAGGAAATGAAAAAGGCGCGATTGAAGATTACAATACAGTGATCCGATTAAAACCAGAAACTGATCTACTGGCTCTTGCTCACCTCAATCGTGGATTGGCGAAATCTAATTTAGGTAATAAGAAAAAGGCAATTGAAGATTACAATACAGTGATTCGCTTAAAACCAAAGGATGGCATACTTGCTGCCGCATATATCAATCGTGGAACTGCGAAGTCTAAATTAGGAAATAAGAAAGAAGCAGTTGAAGACTATAATACAGTGATTCGATTAAAACCAGATGATGGCCTACTTGCTTTAGCTTATATGAATCGTGCAAATACGAAATCTGATTTAGGTGATAATTATGCTGCAATTCAAGACTGCAACACTGTGATTGGATTAACGCGAGCAGATCCTATTCTTGCAGAAGCTTATAACATCCGAGGCGAAGCAAAATCAGCTCAAGGGGACAATATCAATAGCATTAAAGACTATGATAAGGCTATCCAGTTAGAACCGAATCATGCTGAGTTCTACTACAACCGAGGCGTTGCAAATGCTGCCTTGAGACGGACTTCGGAGGCAGAGACAGACTTTAAAACTGCCTTGAAACTTTTAGAACGGAGAGTTAGTGGCTCAAAGTCAGTTAATAAAAAAACAGGGGCCTCAGGTTGGAACTTCTATTTAAGTGTACGACCCGATCTTAAAGCCGACATTAAGAAAGCACTTCGTGAATTGGAATAAGGTTGTCAAAAACTTTGGAGAACATGTTAAACCAAAAAATCTATCATCGCAGCGAACTTGCATCCCGCCTTCAGCAAGCAAAATCAGATGGAAATGTTGTTGTCACTACCAACGGTTGTTTTGATGTGCTACATTTAGGACACCTCCGTTATCTTCAGGCAGCACGGCAATTAGGAGACCTGCTTGTAGTCGCAGTTAATAGTGATAATTCGGTAAGAGAATTAAAAGGTGAAAACCGTCCGCTCATTCCTGAAGATGAACGCGCTGAAATGCTTGCTGGGTTGGAATGTGTTGATTATGTCGTGATTTTTTCAGAATCAACACCGATTGAATTGCTTTCTGAACTCAAACCGAACATCCACGTTAAAGGTGGCGATTATAAATTAGAACAACTGATTGAAAGGGAAGTCGTTGAGGAAAACGGTGGTAAAGTCATCGTTGGACTAAACGTGCCCGGGAAATCCACAACGAATTTGATAGAAGTAATATGTGAACGATACGGTGATTCGTGATATAACATACGCGTTTTCATGATATACAGAACTCTCCTACAAAAACTGAGGATATATGCAGATAAATAGTTCATTACAAATTCAGGACCTGAAGCCGCAGATAGAAAGATTTTTTGAATATTCAGGACAAAAAATTTTGGCTATAGAAGAAACATGGCCGCCAGAAAAGGGCACACCAGTCTTCACCGTCGCTGGTACTTATACAACGCGAGGCTGGACCGAGTGGACACAAGGATTCCAATTCGGCTCTGCTATTCTTCAATTTGATGCCACTGGCGATGAGCAATTTCTTGAAGTCGGTAGAAAGAATACAATTGAAAAGATGGCGCCGCATGTCACACATATCGGTGTGCATGACCACGGCTTTAACAACGTTTCCACTTATGGAAACCTGCGGCGACTGATGCGTGAGGGGGTAATTCCGTGGAATGACAGCGAGATGCATTTCTACGAACTTGCACTCAAAGCCTCTGCCGCCGTGCAAGCGAGTCGTTGGACGCAGATTAAAGAAGGCACTGGGTATATCGCCTCTTTCAATGGACCGCATTCCCTTTTTTCGGATACCATCCGTTCACTACGCGTTTTAGCAGTTGGACACACGCTCGGCGCTGTGTTAATGGGTGAAGGCGATGTAGCAATCAACCTATTGGAACGGCTAATTCAGCATTCTCAAACCACTGCAAAATATAATGTGTATTATGGAGAAGGTCGTGATGCTTTCGACATGCGTGGACGGGTTGTGCATGAATCTATCTTCAATACAAACGATGGTAATTACCGTTGTCCAAGTACACAACAAGGTTATTCTCCATTTTCTACGTGGACGCGCGGATTAGCATGGATTCTAACAGGCTACGCTGAACAACTTGAGTTTTTTGACACACTAACTGAAGATGATCTTGAACCTTTTGGTGGGTATGCAGAAGTGACAACGCACATGCACAAAGCAGCAGAAGCCACTGCCGATTTCTACATTGAAAACACAGCACAAGACGGCATTCCATATTGGGATACAGGTGCTCCCGGTTTATCAGAACTTGGTGATTACTTAGCAGTACCTGCTGACCCATATAACGATGTTGAACCCGTGGACAGTTCCGCTGCTGCGATTGCTGCACAAGGTTTAGTTAGACTTGGCAACTATCTCAAAAAACACGGTGAGCACGATGCAGGAAACACATATTACCAAGCAGGTCTGACGGTTGCCAAAACACTCTTTGCTGAACCGTATCTCTCTACTTCTGACACACATCAAGGGTTGTTATTGCACTCAGTGTATCACCGTCCGAATGGATGGGATTATGTGCCGGAAGGCAGAAAAATTCCGTGTGGAGAGGCATCTATGTGGGGTGATTACCACGCCCGAGAACTTGCAGTCCTGTTGTGGCGAGAGATTGTTGGCAAACCGTATTTGACGTTTTTCTAACTATCCTCACTTAACAATAAGCATTCGTCGGGTATGCTCGTAGTCTCCTGCACGAAGTTGATAGAAGTAAATTCCGCTTGCCACCTTTTCACCATCATTGTTGTGACCATCCCAGTGGGCAGCTCGGG
>JAPPCZ010000074.1 GCA_028824685.1 Candidatus Poribacteria bacterium | reverse complement strand
GTGACAATATCGCCATAGGCACCATCAGTCGGATCTTTTGCACCTTCCGCTTTACCCAATTTGTAGACATCTTCTGAATCGCGTTCGTCAAAGTGTTCTGCTTGAAACCAAACTTGTTTGCCTTTTCCATATTCGGAAACCTTGGTCTCTTCTACGGCAAACACTGTTACAACAGTCATTAACGCAAAAATGAGGATTAAACCGAATACTAACTGATATTTAATGACCATGAGAATTCCTCCATGGAAATCTAAAAATAAAGTAAGTATTCTTGGATTTTATTTGAATTATGTCAGTACTTTTTACCGGGTAGACTGTATTTGAAACAAACTGCAACTTGATGTATTTCAGTTTAGCAAAATAGTAAGAAAGTTGCAACCGTTTTTAAGAGATAACAGTTTTTATCATAACCGCTCCTTCTTTTTTAGAAGGACTTTGTAAACCGATATTACAGGCTTCTCTTTATCCCAACCAAGATTAGTCTTACCTTGTATTATACTCTCAACCCTGATAATCTTGTAATCCTGTGAATCTTGGTTCAGACAACACGCGATTCTACCACCCTACTATCTGAAACCTGCTTGACATTTGCCGCTGTTTCTGATATTATATCAATATACTTATCAAGAATATAGATGGAAAGTTAACCATGAAAAACTTTTTTACCCTCTTTTCATTAACAAGTCTCGTTCTGATACTTGTGCTATTCACAAGCACTGCCCACACCGAACAATATGTCATTATTGATATGGAAAACGGTGACAGACTCACCGGCATTTGGCGCGGGGCTACCGATACGCACTTTGAAATTGAATATAACGAACAGGTTTTAAGGTTTCCATTAGAAGGACACACGCTTAGTTTTGTCTCAAAACTTGAAAATGTTCCAGACCGAACCGCAGCAAAACATTATCGCAATGGGCTTGCCTTGTTAGATTTAGAATCACCAGATATAGCGAAGCGAAATTTTGAAGCAGCATTAGAAGAATTCCCGAAATTTGCAGATGCACATTATCAACTCGGACTACTTTACAAAATAGACGGAGATATAGAAAAAGCATTAGCAAGATTCCGCTCTGTCGCACTAATTGATGCCGAGAATTTCGATCTTGTGCCGCTACTACAAGAAATTGGTAATAATGCGATTGCTACGATTGATACTGATGCGGCTGCTACGACTGATGGTAATGCGGTTGCTACAACTGATGATAATACGGCTGCTATGGAAAAGTATGCACAAGCAATTGATGCTTTCCAATTGATACTTAAGTATTATCCCGAACATGAAGCGGTTCCAACACTTAGCTACCAAACAGGATTTTTACTCGTAGAGAACTTAAAGGACAAGGTAGCAGGTCTCGAATTGTTGAAAAATGCAACCGACCAATTCCCCACTGCTCCTGAACATGAAAAAGCTATATACATAATAGGCGGATTACAAGCTGAATTAGGCGAACTTGAAAAAGCCTTAAATATATTGATAAATTTCAGTAGGATTTATCCAAATAGCGTTTGGGTTGATGAAACTTACTTAAAACAGGCAATTATCTACCTCCAGATGGGTGACAAAGTAAATGCTGTTAACACAGCAAACCTTGTCCTGCAAAATACCGATGATCCCACCATTACTGAACAAGTAGACGATGTGTTACAAGCAAGTGCTTGGAATATCTTCACAAAAGATTTACCTGATACCAGTATACAGGCTATCGCCGTTGATGGCACATCCCTATGGGTTGGTACACCGAAAGGAATAGCCCAATTCAAAACCAGCGGTAATGGCTGGAAAGCTATTGAAACGGGCGCATGGCTAATTAACAAAAGCGTGCAACCAGCACCTGATGTCCGCGCAATTGCAGTAAATGAATCCGAGGTATGGGTCGGCACTCGAAATCACGGCATCATACGTTTTAACAAAGAAAAGCACGAAGCAAAAAATCTCACAATTGCCGATGGTTTACCCAGCATGTGGATTCGGGACATCAAGATGGATAATGAAGAAATTTGGTTCGCTACAGATGCTGGAGTTGTGCGGCAGAATCTAAAAACCGAAATGCAGAACCATTACAATCAAGAGAACAATTATATCCCAAACGACGTCCACTCTATAGCCCTAACCCCTGATACTGTATGGGTAGGCACATCAGGCGATGATATTTCTATTTTTGACCGGGAAACAGGAATCTGGAACCGTCAGAATTTCATAGGATTGGAAGCAAAAACACAGATCGTGAGATTTGATGTTGTTAGTGATAAAATATTCTTTTCATGGTACAATGAAGAAAACAAGGAAAACGGCTTTTTTCAAGCAAACTTGGATGGATCAGATGGAAAAGATTCTCCAGTCTCAGAGGGGATAGAGGTAGAAACTGAGTTAGATGACATCCTGGTAACCGGAATTGTTGACAAAAAATACCTATGGGTTGCTGCGAACGATTACGTCGCTATCTATTTCCCGGATATTGATAAATATCAGGAACCCACTATCGGATACCCCAAAATAGTATTGGATGATTTATCAATTCAGTGCATTGCAGCCGACAAAAATCGTGTTTGGATAGGCACAACGCAAGGCATGCTTATGATAGACGCGCAAAAATTTCGCCAAACAACGGAATAGTATTTGAATAGGTTAAGAACAGTGATTGAACCATGCATCAGACATGCACAAAACAGGTTATCCGCTGGAATCAGTCAAAACCGACGTCCGTTGAAGACGAATTAGTTGTTGAAGAACCGCTTGAAATTCGGGTGGGAGAACAGAGCTTAATCGTTGTCATGCGGACACCTGGACATGATTTTGAACTCGCAGCAGGTTTCCTTTATACCGAAAGCCTCATTAAATCCGTAGACGACATTGAAATCATAGCATACTGCGATGATGCTAATGAAAAAACCAACGGACACGGTAAGGGTTTGGAAACGATGCAGAACATCGTCAATGTTCGTCTCATTGAAGAATTGGATATTGAAGAGCAACAAGGCTGGCAACGTAATTTTCATGCAAATGCAAGCTGCGGTCTCTGCGGAAAAATGACAATTGAGTCTGTTAAGCATCAAGTTAACCCGCTGGATTCGGTGTTTCATTTGAATCAAACGGTGTTTTACAAACTCAACGATCGCTTGCGTGCATCGCAATCAGTCTTTGAAAAGACGGGTGGACTACATGCGGCGGGATTATTTGATGAAAACGGTGAACTCCTTATCGTGAGAGAAGACATCGGCAGACATAATGCCGTTGATAAAGTCATTGGACAAGCGTTACTGGCAGAAATGCTGCCACTTGACAAACACATTTTAATGGTAAGTGGACGCGCAAGTTTTGAAATAGTGCAGAAGGCACTATTTGCACGAATCCCAATAGTCGTTGCTGTTTCGGCTGCATCTACACTTGCCGTTGACTTGGCAGAGGAAGGAAATCTCACATTAATCGGTTTTATGCGAGGAGAACGTATGGCGGTTTATAGCCATCCTGAGCGGATACTTAGTGTATAAAAAAATATAATAGACAATTAATTCTATTGGTGTTGACGAATCTTGCTATCTTTTTCAGGTGTGGCGTCTCTATATTAGCAAACAGAACTAATAGAGTCTGCGGCGTGTATAGCGTTGGTTCAGACTATAAAAGGAGTTTCACATGGATTTTCTTTTTGAGAGCATACAAACAAGCATCAATTTACTTTTTCTCATCATTGTACTCGGCACCGTAGGAATTTCATGGTTTTTCGCGGATCGGTTGCGTAAACGCCATAATGCGGATTTTCCGTGGGGAAAAGCTTTAGCAATTATCGGGCTTGAAGTTCTAATCTGGATAGCCTTTAACTTTTTCTTTGAGATTTTCCAAGCCCATTGGTTGTGGATTTCAATCGTCGGAGTTGTTGTGATTTTCATCATTCTCAAGCGAAAAAAGCGAAAATATGTCTGAGAAAATAGATTGTGAGGTAAAGGTTGGTACCCCATCCTTACCTCACATTTTTGAGAGGAGATAACTATGCCTCGAACCGGTAGAGCCGTAGTTGCTTATGGCAAAGATTTTGAGATACGCGAATACCCAGTCCCCGACCCCGATCCTAACACGCTGCTGCTTCGTCAAGAGTTGGCAGGTATCTGTGGGACCGATCTCCATAACTGGCAGAACGGCTTCAAAACAGAAATTCTCTTAGGACATGAAAATGTCGGTATTGTTGAGGCAATCGGTGAAGGCGTGAAAACAGATTATGTAGACAAACCGATCAAAGAAGGTGACAGGGTTATATTTGCACCCGGCACCGACTACGGCGGGTACGGTTTTCAATGGAATCCAGACGAAGCACCACACTTCCGTGGTGGGTTCGCTGATTACATGTATCTCACCTACCCAAATACCTGTTTCATGAAAACAGATGTTTCACCAGAGGTTGCTGTCCTTACTGAGCCTTTCACTGTTGGTGTGCACGCCGTCATGCGTGGGGAGATAAAATTCGGTGATACCGTCGTTGTGCAGGGTTCTGGCGCAATTGGACTGGTAACGCTTGCTTGTGCAAAATTAAGCGGTGCTGGAAAAATAATTATGGTCGGCGGTCCTGCTGGACGGTTGGAACTGGCAAAACGGTTCGGGGCAGATGTTACAATTGATATTGAGGAAGTTACCTCTGCCGAGGAACGGACAGAACTTGTTAAGTCGGAAACACCACGCAATGAAGGGGCAGACGTTGTGTTTGAATGTGCCGGATTCCTCCCCGCGACACCAGAGGGATTAGGTTATACAAGACGTAGCGGTACTTTTGTAGAAGTCGGACACTTTGTGGATATGGGGTCAATTGACTTTAATATCAACCAATTGCTTATGCGTAAAAACCTTCGTGTTGAAGCAATCTGGGGAAGTCAATACGAGCATTTCGTCCGGGGACTCCCGCTCCTTGAAAAAAGTGATTTACCTTTTGCTAACATGGTTAGCCACCAGCTACCGCTCTCACAGGTAGAAGACGGATTTAAGGCGCTTGATGGTGGTTACCGTATTAACGGTGAAACAGCAATCAAAATTGCCGTTCGCGCTGAGGAATAAGTAAAACAAATAATTGAATACAGGAGATGTAATTTATGTCAAAAACCTATCGGGTTGGCTTTGCTTCGCTCGTACATGACCATGTCTGGGGTGAACTGAATCGCTGGAAAGAGCACCCAAACGTTGAGATCGTCGCTGCAGGCGATGTCAATGCGGAATTACGCGACCAATTCAAATCAGAAACAGGTGTTGAAAACGTCTATGATTCTTGGCAAGAGATGTTAGATAAAGAGGAATTAGACATCATTCAAGCATGTGCAGAAAATAACGCTGGACCGGAAATCGTTGAAGCTGCAGCATCTAAAGGCATCCATGTTGTTTCAGAAAAACCGATGTCAGCACGACTATCCCAAGCGGATCAAATGCTTAACGCTGCGCAAAACGCTGGCATCTCCCTTATGATCAATTGGCCTACTGCGTGGAGCCCTGCCCTGAATACTACAATGCAGCTTATCAAAGATGGCGCTATCGGTGATGTATTTTACTTCAAATGGCGTTCGGCACACAATGGACCGAAAGAAATTGGGTGTTCTCGTTATTTCTACGAGTGGCTATACGATGAAGAGAAAAATGGTGCAGGCGCACTGATGGACTACTGCTGTTATTGTGCAGATATGTGTGCCTACCTACTCGGTCTGCCTGAACAGGTAACAGCCTTCCGTGGCACGTTTGTCAAAGACTATCCTCTCCCCGACGACAATGCTGTTATTCTGATGAAATACGGCAATGCATTCGGTATCACAGAGGCATCGTGGACACAAAAAACAGGCTATGTCACACCAAATCCTGTCGTCTACGGCACTGAAGGGGCATTGACGGTAAACGGCAATCAAGTAAATCTGAACCCTGCTGGCGGTGATGCTCAAGTGATAGACCCCGACCCAATTCCAGAAGGTAAGCGGAACGCGCCAGAATACTTGATTCACTGCTTGGAAACAGGTGAACCGATAGACGGTTTGTGCTGTCCGTATATTAGCCGAGATGCCCAAGAAATCTTGGAGGCTGGGCTTGTTTCTGCTGATAGCGGTCAGGTTGTCAACCTGCCGATGACATAAGACTTCATAAATAGGCGGTAATTCACCGCAATAAATAGTTTTGAACATGTAAATTCCTGTGAAAAACGGCTTTTCAGTAATGAACGGAGGTGAAAACCGATGTTGAGTAAAATCTATTCTTTATGCTTATGTATGGCAATTGGAGTATGGCTACTCACAGTCGGTTGTGCATCTTTGTATCAGTCGCTTCCAAGACGAATAGAGGCTACATCCTTATCCTGCGAGAAGTACCCATCACTCGTTGATGGCGATCTTTCCACATCCAGTATCCTGAAAGTAAAAACCTTTGTTGAAAAGGATAACACTGGTTATAGAGGCAGTACCGGATATGGCGACTGGTTGGAAGGAAAAGATAAAGTTGAGGCACTGATTCAACTTAACACACTTACGCATGTCACTTACATTGAGGTGCATCCAATTTCAAACATTTTACGTCTCTCAGTAGATACATCTACTGCAGAGATCACGGATGAAAAAGCATCTCACTTTGAACCAGTGAAAAGTCGCAAGATCGCCAGATCCGTAAACGGTAAGGTGATACGCATTGACATTAACAGGCCAGTGCGGATGCTCAGAGTTGTTATCTATGTCAATCGTGATTCAGCACGCACCACACGAGAACCAATTACTGGCAAAACAAAAGTGTCCTTTCAGGATGTTGTACTACGAGAAATTAGGGTGTTCAGTGATGGAAATCCAAGGCAATCGGAAAACAAAAAATGATCCTGCGTTGAGATAACATTCCAAGTCCAAAACGACTTATTGTGTGATTAATATATAATTTCCGTTACTTTTTTATCAACTAATTCAAACAAGGAGAATTTAATTGAGCGAAAGAATACCAATAGCATTACAGTTGTATTCCGTCCGAGAAGATTGTGCAAAAGACCTATCCCTTACACTCCAAGCAGTGGCACAGATGGGGTATGAAGGCGTTGAATTTGCCGGTTATTATGACCGATCAGCAGAAGAATTACGCGGCATGTGTGATGACCTTGAATTAAAAGTTGTTGGCACGCATACAGGATTGAATACACTCCTCGGTGATACACTCGCCGAGACAGTGGAATTCAATAAAATTCTCGGCAATCCCTATCTGATTGTGCCAGGATTAGGGGGAGAGTACACAAATTCGCAGGAGGCGTGGCGAAACACAGCAAAACTTTTCAACGAAATTGCCGAAAAAATCGCCAACCAAGGTATGTTTGTTGGCTACCACAATCACACAGGTGAATTTAAACCTTTAGAAGGTGAAGTGCCGTGGGATACATTCGCAAGCAACACTCATGATGGTGTTGTCCTACAAATTGACACAGGACACGTACTCCGAGCAGGCGCAGACAATGTCTCATATATCGAAAGTTATCCTGGCAGATCAAAACTGGTACATATCAAAGAATACTCTGCCACGAATGACAAGGCACTTATCGGAGAAGGGGATATACCTTGGGACGATGTGTTTCATGCCTTTGAAACCGTCGGTGGCACTGAGTGGTACATCGTTGAGCAAGAAAGTTATGCGTACCCACCACTTGAATGTGCAGAAAAATGTATTGAAAATCTTCGAAAGATGGGAAAAATTTAGGTTTGCGTGAACGCGATGAATCGCAACCAAAAGGGAGCACCTGTTTTGTTGAAACGGACCTCCTACTCTGGTGGGAAGACTTCTACCTACCCGTTTTTGAGTACGTCCTTCCCAAAATGGGAGCATTGGAAGGTAAAAAGGTGCTTGAGTTAGGCACAGGCACAGGTGGCACTGCAACACTACTTGCCAAACAGGGGGCATCCGTTGTTGGTATTGACTTGTTGCCCTTTCGGCTTGATGAAGCAAAAGAGAGGGTAAACCAACACAAAGTTGCCAATGCTGTTGATTTTTCTCTCATGGATGCGACACAACTCGCTTTTCCTGACAATACCTTTGACTTTATCATCTCTAAATCTGTATTGGTATTTACAGAACACAAGCAAACAGCGAAAGAGTGCTACCGTGTTCTTAAACCGGGTGGAAAGACAATTTTCATGGAAAATATGCGAAATCACCCGATGGTGTGGCTCTATCGCAAACTGTTTCTCAAATACTCCCGTGAGTTGCATTACTTTACACTTCACGATATTGAGGCAATAGGTAAAGAATTCGAGGAGATGGAACACCGTGAATTCCATCTCTTCTCTTTAGGCGCGCTGTTTTGGAAACGGATAATCCCAATTCCTATATTCTATCGGTGGACACTCCAAGTTCTCAGATTGATTGATAGAAGTCTTTTACGAATGTTCCCGATACTCAAGCGTTTCTGTTGGATCACTGCAATGATTTGCCACAAAAAGCCTTAAATTAAGTTCATCTAATTCAAACCGTATCATCTTTTGCATAAGAATCTTAAATGTAGGAGCGACCTCCCGGTCGTGACTTTTCGGCTAAAATGGACAAAAAACCTAAAACTAAATAGTCCTGACCTCTCTCTGATAAACCACTTGCCCTTTGAGAATCGTCGCCATCAAATCTATTTCACAAGTTGCATCATTCCACTCAAATAAAATCAGGTTAACTTGACTATTCTCATTCATATTAAGCATATCTTCTTCCAAACCAAGTAAACTGGCAGGTTGTAGTGTGGCAAGTGAAACTGCCTTTGCCAACGAAATTTCGGCAAACTTCACACTGTTTTCTACGCCTCGTGCCAACTCAATGGCAGAACCAGCGAGATACTCTGTCCCAGCTAAACGGACACACCGATCCGCAGTCAAGTCCACCGGTTGTCCAGCGAACTGATAATTCCCTGGCGGCATCCCTGCTAACGCCGTAGCATCACTAATAAGAATACACCTATCAAGCGTCTTGGCACGCATCATTGACTTGACAACAGCAGGTGGAAGGTGATGTCCATCTACAATAAGGCTTGCGTGAAGATTATCAGCGGCGAGTTGTTCCCAAATATAGTTCGGATGCCGTCTGATAAGCGCGTGTGCACCATTGCCGAGATGTGTAGAAAGTTTCGCATCTACCCTAACTGCCTCGCGAATATCTTCCGCAGACGCATCCGTATGTCCTAACGCCACAACCACGCCACTCGCAACTAACTTCTCAATAAACGGCATAGCACCCTTTTTCTCAGGAGCGAGTGTTACGATGCGGATCATACCTTCCGCTATGTCCTGCCATTGTTGAAATTCGTCCCAATTTGGATCCCTTACATGTTCCAACGGATGCGCACCGCGTGGACCATCCTCCGCTGAGATATAAGGTCCTTCAAGATGTATGCCAAGTATTGAATGAGCAACCATCGGGTCTTTATCACACGCTTCAATAACAGCATGGAGAAAATTGCTGATATTTTCAAAGGATGCCGTCACTACTGTTGGACATAAAAAACCGGTGCCAACGCGCCAGAGTGCACGAACCATCGCACACACATCTGCTGCTGTAACAGTAGCAACATTGAGATCGTACCCAGCGAAACCATTTACCTGTATGTCTACAAGAGCGGGAGCAATCCATGTGTTCCTATCTGTAGAGCTTATCTCACTTATTGATTGAACGTGGTCATTCGCAAGCGTAATTTCAATGGGTTTGTTATCAAAAATGGTGTATCCGCTAAGTTTCATATTTGGTTTAGCCATTAGACAGTAGGTTTAACATATCTTTCTGCATCTCTGAGATAATACCCTAATAATTGATTTGTCGCAAGAAAAAGGTTGCATTTTTAGGCAAATTCGGTTAATGTATGTTAAACCATGAACGAATCCCGACTGAGCATAAGGGCAAACATGTAATTTAACCTTACCACTAAACATTTAAAATGTGGAGGCAGTAATGGAATATCTTACTTATGGAAAAACAGGTTTGGAAATCTCACGTCTCTGCTTCGGGGCAGGACGACTTGGGGACACATGTAAAACGCATGAATCAGGTGCTAAACTAATGCTGAAGGCACTTGACGAAGGTGTTACCTTCTGGGACACTGCAGAAGGCTACGGAACGCAACCGCACCTCGGCGAAGCAATTCGTCAGATTAATCGGGATGAAATCGTCATCCAAACGAAAACTGCCAACAAAGACTATGAAAGTGCGTCAGCCAGTATTGAAAAGGCACTGCGTGAACTGAAAACAGAATACATAGATGTCATGTTGTTGCACGCTATATCTTCGCCAGATGATTTGGCAACACGGGAACGTGAAGGCGCGTTTAATGCGTTCCGTGAAGCAAAAGCCGCGGGCAAAGTCCGTATTATCGGCTGTTCTACACATACCTACACAGGTGCTGTCATGGATGCAGTAATTGATCATCCTGAGATTGATGTTATTCTCACAACAGCGAACAAAGAAGGCAGAATGTTAGAGGGTGGAACTTTAGAAAAACATCTGGAATATATCCAACGTGCTTATGACCTCGGCAAAGGCATTAGCATTATGAAAGTTGTCGTGGCGGGAGATATTCCGGAGGCAGACAGGCCTGAATGGATTGAATGGGGATTCAACCTTGAAACAGCACACGCCATTAACCTCGGCATGACTGAAAATCAGCATATCACACTGGACGTAGGATTGGCACGGGCAAGTGCGCGAAGACGTCTCGTCCAAAGCAAGGCTGCATAACGTTTTCTGGTTGGTATTTCCTAAACCCATCTATTAGATATGAAGCAGCTACGCGGCAAACCGCTCAAAGATTTCCTGAAACATGTGAAACACCATGAAAAAGAACTGATCTTTATTCTGCAAGATGTGCAGGACCCGATTAATGTCGGTTCTGCTTTTCGGATAGCGGATGCGTGTCGTGTGCAAGAACTTATCTTGACTGGCATCAGTGCGCAGCCACCTCATCCGCTGCTGCGAAAAGTTGCAAGAGGTAAACAGAGACGCGTCCAATGGCGTTATATGGAAAACGCATCGGACGCAATACTTTCGCTCAAAGAAGAAGGATATACGAGTTATGCATTAGAGCTTACTGCTCAGTCTATCCTCTACTATGAAGTTGAATATCCGGACAAAATTTGTCTTGTCGTAGGACATGAAGATCACGGGATCACAAAACGAACGCTCGCTGTTTGCGATACGGTTATTTTCCTTCCGATGTATGGAAAAGGTGCATCAATGAATGTTCATGTCTCGCTCGGAATCGCTGCCTATCACATTTTACATGCGTCAAAGGAAAATTAGATGTCCCAAACGATGCGCGCTATAATGTGCCGTGGGCCGCAAGATTACCGACTTGAAGAGATGCCATTACCACATGCCGGTCCCGGCGAAGTTGTCATCAAGGTCAATGCATGCGGTGTTTGCGCGAGTGACATCAAATGTTATACAGGCGCGCCGCTTTTCTGGGGTGACGAACACCGTGAACCGTACGTGGAAGCACCTGTTATCGCAGGACATGAATTTATTGGAGAGGTGGTTGAACTTGGGGCAGGTGCAGGTGAAAAGTACGGATTGCAACTCGGAGACATAGCGATCGCTGAACAGATCGTTCCGTGTTGGGAATGCCGCTACTGCCGAACCGGAAAGTATTGGCTTTGTCAAGTTCACAACATATACGGTTTTCAACCTGTTGTCAACGGTGGTATGGCGGACTATATGAAATTCCCCGCGCGTTCGCTTGTCTACAAAGTGCCATCCGATATACCTATTGCAAATGCAGCGATGATTGAACCGCTTGCATGTTCTATTCACGCTGTCCAGCGCGGAAACATTGAATTCGGAGATGTCGTCGTTGTTGCAGGTGCAGGCACGCTCGGACTCGGTATGATAGGCGCGGCAAGGTTGAAAAACCCAGGCACGCTTATTGCTATCGACCTGATCCCAAACCGGTTAGAAGTTGCCCAAAAATTGGGAGCAGATATCGCGATCAACCCATCGGAAACAGATGCCGTGCAACAGGTACTGGACTTAACTGATGGCTATGGGTGTGATGTCTACATTGAAGCAACAGGGCATCCAAAAGCAGTTGAACAAGGACTCCATATGATTAGAAAGGCTGGCACTTTCGTTGAATTCAGTGTGATGCGGGAGCCGGTAACCGTGGATTGGACAATCATAGGAGATACGAAAGAGTTAAATATCCACGGATCTCATTTAGGTCCCTATGCGTATCCGCTCGCTATTGATTATATTCACAGAGGTGCTATTGACGTAAGCCATATTGTCACGCATCAACTTCCATTGGAAGATTATCTAACTGCCTTTGATATGGTTCAGAAAGGTGCTGCTTCCATTAAGGTTCAACTAATTCCCTAAAGATTCATATTACAAACTGACACAATTTTACGCAACGCTACAATATATAAACTACGGTAGTACAATTTACAATGGGTTGGATCAATATTATAGACTTTTCGTTTAGTCTGTATCGTGGTCATTTTCGGCTCTTTATCGGGATTGTCGCGATCTATGCTGGCGTAGATGCGTTACGAGAAGTGTTGCTCTTATTTCTTTGGGAATACAAACCTTATCATCTTTTAGATGATTTTATCACCAATCTACTTAACACATTAGGATTGGGCATATTGATTGTGATGGCGAGTGAAGTCCACTTTGGTAGACAACCCACGATCCGTGAAGCATTCCGAAGGTTTCATCCTCTATTTTCTCGCTACTTTGGCTATTCCTTTGCCTATTTGGTACCACATTCACTCTGGAGTTTACTTGCAGAAATAAATAAATCGCCGGATCCGATGCTTTCACTCTTACTTCTTATAAGTTTCCCTTTTATGCTTTATTTTCTTATTGCTTGGATTTTGTATGGTCCCGTCGTAATCCTTGAAAATCCGATGGTGCAGTCCCCGTTGAGCCGAAGTCGAGAACTCGTCAGATACGCCTGGTGGCGTGTCTGTGGCACAATCATCGCAATCTATATTCTACTTCTGGTAATTATTTTGATACTCACAATCTCATACGGAGTGATAGTTACATCATTAGGATTTCTCGATGAAGGCACAATGGTGGAGAACATACTATCAATGGTAAAGTCTATCTTTGAACCGGATAGTGTCGAGTCCATCTCTTTATTTCACATAATAGACAGCATCTTTTACGTAGGCGTTGATGCTATCACCGCACCAATTTACGCAATCTGTGTGATGCTACTCTATTTTAACAGGCGCACTCAGAGGGAAGGTCGTGATGTTTAGTGAAATATAAAGTCTCTACACGACACGTAGCAGGCGATTATTCTTCTGTGCTATCTTGTTTGTTTTCTTCTTCACCGACCAACTGATCTTTTCAAGATACTCAATAATTAACTTACACGCCTGGATAATCGCGTTTAAGAAATCCTATACCTTGAAAGAAATAATTATAACGTGAACTCGGTATAAGAAATATGAGGTTTTTAATGCTTTGAATTCTATCCACATAGCCGCGGTAGGTACGGTTTCCTAACCCGTATCGATTCCCCAAAATTGCTTATATTGAACTCACGTTATTTCCTCTGAAAACTCTGAATTTACAAACTTAAAACAACTTGCTTGATACTTCTTTTCTATGGTATAATAAAATCCAACAACGCGGAAACGGTATATCGTATTTGAGATTGCCCGGTCCTTATTAATCTGAAGTTGTGTTGTCCCCGAAAGAATATGCTATTAGATGTCACAAAGCCGAAAGCATCTCGAATTGCACTAACTGAAAGCGATACCCCAGATGCATTTAAGCAACTGCTTCGAGATTATTGGACTTGGCACTATAACGACTCACTACACGATGCCGTCAAACTGCTTTTAAGCACAGACTTAGGATGGGAACAAGTCGTACAACTCACGGCACCTCCTGTTGGAGAAGTAATTTCACCTCTGGGACATGCACTCGCTCATGCTGAAAAGCAAGTCCGAGATGCGGCCCTTCAAGTGTTGGATGCAACCGTGTGTGTTCCTGCTGGAACTGCACTCATCGGGGAAGAATGTGAACCGCTGGAAATTGACGAATTTGAGATCGGTGTTTATCCCGTGACCAATGCACAATACCTTCGATTCTTACAAGACACGGGACATGAACCTCCAAAGGATTGGACTGACAGTTCCCCGCTCAACTATGAAATTTACGCATTAAAGGGTGACCATCCTATAGTTTGGATCAGTTGTGAAGATGCTGAAGCTTACGCTAATTACGTCGAGGGAAGATTGCCGACATTCGCAGAGTGGCAGTACGCAGCGCGCGGCACCGATGATAGAATGTTTCCGTGGGGATACGAAATAGACAAACCACGCTGCAACACGACTGAACTCGGTGCTGAAGGCACAACACCAGTCGGCGCGTTCAAAGATGGTATTAGCCCGTTCGGGTGCTATGATATGATAGGTAATGTCTGGGAATGGACCAGCACCCCTTATGACGATGAAGAGACCTTCCGTGTTGCTTGTGGCGGTGCTTGGTATTACAACCACGATTATAGCACCTGTACCAGTTTCGATTTTTTCAGTACAAACTATGCTGAATTTGTAATAGGGTTTCGCATTGCTCGTTGATGCTGCATCAACATCGTTATTAATTTGACACTTTTTTTGCACATAGGTGTTACAGTAATTGAGTTCAGAAAACGGGAAATGGAGTTAACGGATGAAAGACAATAAAACCGATGAAGAACAAGTCTCAATTAAAGACGAGTCCGCTAACTCTCCGCTAAAACGTGATGAGTCGGTTATTTCATCAGAAAGATTACAGAATCGGGTTATTCAGCGTGGACGCTTAGATATTCATCTTCATCAAGCCGCCGCCAAACATTTAAAACAGGGAGCGGATGCCTTAAACGCTCGCAACTATGAAAAAGCGATTGAAGAATTTCTTCAGGTAATACAACATAATCGTGAGTCCGCTGAAGCACATTTCCATCTCGGTTTAGCTTATTTTATGTTAGAAAACTATGAAAAAGCGATTGACGCTTACAAAATGGCAATCGCGTGCGAACCGAGTGAAGTGACGGTGTATATCAATCTTGCATCCACCTATCGTATGTTAAAACGTTATGACGAGGCAATTGACGTTTACGAAAGTGCTATCCGGTCTATTCCGAACCACCCAGAATTACATTCGGAACTCGGAGCAGTTTACTCTCTCCGAGGCAAACGGCAAGAAGCCATTGCTGCTTTTAAAACTGCGATGCGCCTCAAATTAAATACTGCCAAAGAGTATCGTCCAAGAAAAACAAAGGGCAGCGAACAAGAATAAAACAAAATCGTTACTTACCTAAATAGATAGGAGAACATCATGATAGTTTCAGACGAAGAATTGATGCTGGAATGCAGTAAAGGAGATATGAGTGCATTTGAGTTGCTTGTCAGAAGGTATCAGGATGCGCTTGTGAACTATATCTATTATACCATCAACGATTATCATCGTGCCGAAGATCTCGCGCAGGAGACGTTTCTCCGTGTTTTCAAGAACGCGAGTCGTTATGAGCCGAAAGCATCCTTTAAAAGTTGGCTTTATACGATTGCTACTAATTTATCAAAAAATGAAATCCGAAATCGGGCGCGTCGAAATACCTACTTTCTGGAAGATATGGTTGAAGAAAACGAGGATGTGTACCACTCTGAATTTATGATAGATACCCGTTATCAACCGGATATCCTTTATGAAAAGAAAGAACGCCAACAACTTATCAAAAAAACATTAAAGCAGCTCCCAGAAAATCAACGTTTAGCATTAACGCTGGTAACATATCAGGAACTTAGTTATGAAGAAATTTCTGATATTCTAAATTGTTCAACAGGAGCAGTAAAATCATTAATTCACCGTGCACGTCAAAACATGAAAAAACTACTTATCAATGCTGGAATAGGAGGTGGAGTCAATGAAAAAATATAAAATAAGCGAATGTAAAAACGTTCAGACACAACTTTCAGCCTATTTTGACCATGAAATGCCCACGTGGAAACGACATCTTATTCGGTGGCATCTAAAGCAGTGTCCGGATTGCAGTGCCCGAGTCAAGGTGATAGAACAGACGCATAAACTTCTTCACCTTGCAGAACCGGTTGAGGCTTCCGATACTTTTCTGTCAACTGTAATGTCTCGTGCAACTACGTTGAAAACAACCCAAAAGGCACAGCAGTCAATCTTCAATCGCTTCGGTTCGTTTGTTGAAGGATTGAAAATGCGGATGCGAGGCAACATTCGCGCCTATAACCTTGTTTATATGTTTGGGTTAATATTTGCTGTATTTACAATGATAGGTGTAACGCTCTATTCACCTCGTATTGATAGGCTTAACCCGTTCACCCAATTAAGTTCTAAATCATCAGAGGTTCAACAAGAAAGGCTTATTTCGTTCGAAGTAATTCCACAGCAGGAACCCAAACGTTCCCTTAAAATTCGTTGATGAGGTTCAACAATGAAAAGTTTAAACCGCCACACCGTAAGGTCTATAACGCGTAATGCGCTGCTTATTTCAACGATATTCCATGTATTCTTTTTGGTTACGCTGTTTTATTTTTCTGTTCGCAACCAGCCTATTTTACCTAATCAAGACAAGATTGCTGTAACACTTGCAACAGCACCAAAACCACTGCCAGCAAGGATTCCCAAAAAAGCACCAATATTTCAACAACACACAAAAACCGTGTATAAAACAGCAAAACCACTTACAGAAGTTGAAGCGATTAAGCCTCACATTGCGTTTCAGCCGCGTCTTACGCCTCCGTCTCCCATTGTTTCAGAACAACCACGGCTTGAACAGACAAATACAGCACCTGACGTGAAAGTGAATGTCAGCACCGCGCTCAACGAACTGCGTCAAGTTGAAGATGGGCTATCAAAGACAGAGGCAGCAGAACCAACAATAGGAAGTTCTTTCGGTTCAAAACGCTCCGGTATGCTGGGCGCACAACGCACACCTACCCGTACTACGCTTGATATTGCTGAAACAGTAGATGACGATGACGATATTCCAAATATAGCAGATCTCCAAGAAAACAAACCCTCTTTACCCTATATTCCATTTGGTTCTGTTATCAAAAGTCTTGCACGTGAGATCGTGGAAACAAGTGATGGCGGACCGATTGATGTGGTTTTTGTTATTGATGCCAGCAGTAGTATGGGTGATAATATAAAAGCAGTTGTTGAACACTTGGCAGAAATGGTTGATGTCTACAAATCTTCAGATATTGATTACGCACTCGGTTTAACCCATTTCTCTGCACGAGCAATGGGAAATTCACGGAAACAAGAAAACTATATAAAAGTTTTTCAATTGACTCAAAAATTTTCTGCATACAAACAGAGTCTAAATACGATTGTTCCTCGCGGTGATGAAAAAGCGTTGGACGCTATCGCGCAAACAGTCGACGAAATGAAATTCCGTGCCACATCCAAAAAACATCTTATTCTCGTTACTGATGAACCGTTCAACAGTCTTGAAGGTCTAACAGTCCAAGACTCAATTGCGTTATGTCGCGAGTTTGGCATTTATGTTAATATCCTTGGTCTGCCAAACAAACAACACCAATTGCTTGCCTCTGAAACGAATGGAAAATGGCACGCAATTCCCGAGGATCCGAAGAGGCAACAAGCAGTGCAAAGCAATAGAAGTCTAACACTAAAGCAAAGAACCCAATTGCTGAGAACAACACACTGGCAAAAGGCACAGCAGATCAAGAAAACATTGCTCCAAAAATATGGGAATACATCTGTAGACATCGTCTTGTTCATTGATGCAAGTAAGAGCATGGAAGATAAACTTCCACAATTTTTACAACAACTGGATATTTGGGTTCGGGATTGGGATAACGCACTTATCAACTATCAGATTGGTGTCGTTAGGTTTCGGACACGTGCTTCTGTTGACATAGTGAATGTATTCAATCCACCACAATCTCTTGATCAGATCCACAAAATTGTCGAACTGCCATGTCAAGAAGATGAAAACCTGCTGCACGCTATTACTGAAGGTTTGCGTCGTATTAAGCTCCGTCCGGATGCACAAACACATCTCATCCTCGTCACCGATGAACCTGTAAGTAAAAACTCACCTTCAGCAGGTGTCATCCAGTTTTTAGAGGAAAAACAGGCCGTTGTAAGTATTATCGGAACTTTTGATGATTTTCAAGAAGAGGTAACAATTAAAACGGGTGGTGTGTGGGTGCCGATTCCAGAGGGACACACAACTAATCACAGGCACTGGTAATGTTTTACGAGATTCGTAGATGAGGTATAAACAATGAAAAATATAAGCCGTCGTACCGTGAAATCTATAACGCGTAATGCGTTGATTATTTCAATGATACTACACGTGTTCTTGCTTATTACACTGTTTTATTTTTCTGTCCGTAACCAGTCTCTTTTATCTTTTCAAGACAAACTTGACGCAACAATTGAAACAGTACCGAAGCAACTGCCAGCAAAGATTCCCAAAAAAGCACCAATACTTCAACAACACACAAAAACCGTGCATAAAACAGCAAAACCACTTGCAGAAGTTGAAGCGATTAAACCGCACATTGCGTTTCAACCTCGTCTTACGCCTCCGTCCCCCATTGTTTCAGAACAACCACGGATCGAACAGACAAATACAGCACCTGACGTAAAAGTGAACGTTAGCACAGCGCTCAACGAACTGCGTCAAGTTGAAAATGGCTTATCAAAAACTGAAGCAGCAGAACCAACAATAGGAAGTGCTTTCGGTTCAAAACGCTCCAGTATGCTGGGTGTACAACGCACACCAGTTCCTGCCACACTTGATATCACAGGAACAACAGATACCGATGACGATATTCCAACTTTTCCAGATCTCCAAGAGAAAAAACGGCTTTATCTCCAAGAGAAAAGACTGCCTTTACCATATATTCCTTCTGGCCCCGTTATGAAGAATCTCGCAAATGAAATTGTAGAAACAAGTGAAGGTGGTCCTATTGATGTCGTTTTTGTTATTGATGCCAGTAGTAGTATGGTTGATGAGATAAAAGCAGTTGTTGAACACTTGGCAGAGATGGTTGATGTCTACAAATCTTCAGATATTGATTATGCCCTCGGTTTAACCTATTTCTTTACAGTAGGAATAAATTCACGGGAACAAGAAAACTATATAAAAGTTTTTCAATTAACTCAAAAATTATCTGAATACAGACAGAATCTATATGCGATTGTCCCTCGCGGTGATGAAAAAGCGTTGGACGCTATAGCGCAAACAGTCAATGAAATGAAATTCCGTGCCACGTCCAAAAAACATCTTATTCTCGTTACTGATGAACCGTTGACCAGCCTTGAAGGTTTAACAGTAGAAGACTCAATCGCCCTATGTCGCGAGTTTGGTATTTTTGTTAATGTTCTTGGTCTGCCAAGCAAACAACAACAATTACTTGCATCTGAGACGAATGGAAAATGGCACCCAATTCCTGAAGACCCGAAGAAACGACAAGCAAGGCAACGACAAGCAAGGCAACGCAGACCCAATACCCTCGAAAAAAAGTCAAGAGCACAGAAACAGGCGCTTAGACAGGCAGAATGGCAGGATGTCCAGAAGCTCGGTAAGAGATTACTGCAAAATGCTGGAAACGCACCAGTGGATATTGTCTTATTTATTGATGGAAGTAAAAGCATGGAAGATAAACTTCCACAATTTTTACAACAACTGAATATTTGGGTTCGAGATTGGGATAACGCACTTATCAACTATCAGATAGGTGTCGTTAGGTTTCGGACACGTGCTTCCGTTGACATAGTGAATGTATTCAATCCACCACAATCTCTTGATCAGATCCACAAAATTGTCGAACTGCCATGTCAAGAAGATGAAAACCTGCTGCACGCTATTACTGAAGGTTTGCGTCGTATTAAGCTCCGTCCGGATGCACAAACACATCTCATCCTCGTCACCGATGAACCTGTAAGTAAAAACTCACCTTCAGCAGGTGTCATCCAGTTTTTAGAGGAAAAACAGGCCGTTGTAAGTATTATCGGAACTTTTGATGATTTTCAAGAAGAGGTAACAATTAAAACGGGTGGTGTGTGGGTGCCGATTCCAGAGGGACACACAACTAATCACAGGCACTGGTAATGTTTTAAAAGATTCGTTGATGAGGTATAAACAATGAAAAATATAAGCCGTCGCACCGTGAAATCTATAACACGTAATGCTTTGTTTATTTCAATGATACTACACGTGTTCTTGCTTATTACACTGTTTTATTTTACTATAAGCGACCAGCCTGTCTTATCGTTTCACAACAAGATTGACGCAACAATAGAAGAAATTCCAAAAACAGTGTCAAAAAAACGATGCAAGCACCAATACGCCGACAGTTCAAAACCAACGTGCACGAAACAGCAAAAACGCCACTTGCTAAAGTTGAGTCGATTACGCCGGAACTGATTTTTCAATCTCGTGTTGCGACAACAACACCTATTGTTACAGAACAGCCACACCTTAAGCAGACAGATACTACGCCGGACGTAAAAGTGAATGTTAGCACAGCGCTCAACGAACTGCGTGAAGTTGAAAATAGCTTATCAAAATTAGAAGCGGCAGGACCAACAGTCGGTAGTTCTCTCGGTTCAAAACGTTCCGGTGGACCAAGTGTCCAACGTAGACCTATACCTGCTACGATTGATGTTGCGGGGACAACAGTTGATGATGACGCGGTCCCAACACAGATAGGTGATATTCAAGGGAACGAAACGGCTGTTCCTTATGTTCGATTTAGCAAAGTTATGGAGAAACTCGCAAGCGAAATTATAGCAACAAGTGGTGGAGGACCTGTTGATGTGGTTTTTGTCGTTGATGCCAGCGATAGTATGGGTGATAATATAAAAGGGGTTTATGAACACTTGGCAGAAATGATTGATGTCTACAAATCTTCAGATATTGATTACACACTCGGTTTAACCCATTTCTCTGCACGAACAAAGAAAAACTCACGGAAGCTGGTAAATTTTATAGAGGTTTTTCAATTGACGAAAAAATTATCAGTATACAAACGGGATATACGTGCAATTGTCCCACGTGGAGACGAATTCGCATTGGACGCTATCGCGCAAACAGTCGACGAAATGAAATTCCGTGCCACATCCAAAAAACATCTCATTCTCGTCACTGATGAGCCATTTGGCAGTCTTGAAGGTTTAACAGTCCAAGACTCAATTGCCTTATGTCGCGAGTTTGGTATTTATGTTAATGTTCTTGGTCTGCCAAACAAACAACACCAATTACTTGCATCTGAAACGAATGGAAAATGGCACGCAATTCCAGAAGATCCAAAAAAGCGTCAAGGGCGACAATTTTCATCCTTACCGACAAGAGCGAAGCACAATTTCTTAAGGAAAACACAATGGGGATCAGTCCAGGCAATAAAACAGATATTGCTCCCAAAAAATGGGAATACACCTGTTGATATCGTCTTGTTCATTGATGCAAGTAAAAGTATGGAAGATAAACTTCCACAGTTTATGAAACAATTGGATTTTTTGGTCCGGGATTGGGATAATGCTCTCATCGACTATCAAATAGGTGTTGTTAGGTTTCAGACACGTGCTTCCGTAAACATAGTGAATGTATTCAATCCGCCACAAACTCTTGATCAGATCCACAAAATTGCCGAACTGCCGTGTCAAGAAGATGAAAACCTATTACATGCTGTTACTGAAGGATTGCGACAGATTAAACTCCGTCCGGGTGCGCAAACACATCTTATCCTTGTTACAGATGAACCTATAAATAAAAACGTACCCACATCAGGTGTCATCCAGTTCTTAGAAGAAAAACACGCTGTAGTAAGCGTTGTCGGAACTTTTGACGATTTTCTACATCACGTAACAATCAAAACTGGAGGCGTCTGGGTAACAATGCCTGGAGGACTTTTAAACTATCACGTAAATTGGTAAGGTTTACAAGATTTCTTGATAAGGAGACAAATAATGAAAAATACAAGCCGCCGTACCGTGAAATCTATAACGCGTAATGCTTTGTTCATTTCAATGATACTCCACGTATTTTTTCTTATTACGCTGTTTTATTTTTCTGTAAATAACCAGTCTCTCTTATCTTTTCAAGACAAATTTGACGCAACAATTGAAACCGTGCCGAAACCGCTGCTATCAAAGAAACCGATGAAGACATTAATACATCAACAGCAGAAACCAACTTTGTTTGAAGCATCGAAAATATTACCTGCGAAAGTTGAATCAATTACCGCGCAAATAACATTTCAACCTAATATTGCACCTACGGCACCTGTTGTTACAGAACATTTACAACTGAAGCAGAATACGGTGTCAGACGCAAAAGTGAACGTCAGCACCGCGCTCCGTCAACTTCGTCAAGTTGAAGATGGCTTATCAAAGACTGAAGCAGCAGAACCAACAGTAAGTGGCTCTCTTGGCTCAAAACGTTCCAACGGGATGTCCGGTATTAAACGGACGCCTACCCCTTCTACGCTTGATTTTGCTGAAACAATCGGTAGCAATGGCATAGCACAAATAGATGATATCTTTAAGGACAAACCTTCTTTACCGAATATTCCATTTAACGATGTTATGAGGAACCTCGCGAGCGAAATTCTTGCAACAAGTGATGGTGGACCTATTGATGTGGTTTTTGTCATTGATACCAGCGGAAGTATGAGTGACAATATCAAGGCAGTCGCTAATCATGTAATTGAAATGGTTGATGTATACGAGTCCTCTGGTGTTGACTATGCACTTGGATTGACAGAATTTTATGCACCCGTACGGAATGTCATCAAAGTGATACAATTGACCCAAAATATAGCGGAATACAAAGAGAAAATAAATGCGATTATTTCTCGCCGAGGCGAAAACGCATTGGATGCTATTGACAAAACTATCAATGAAATGCGGTTCCGTGCTACATCTAAAAAGCATCTTATCCTCGTCACCGATGAACCTTTCACAAGCATGGAAGGTAAGACAGTGTCCGACACAATTGCGCTCTGTAACGAGTTCGGTATCTATGTCAACGTACTCGGGATTTCAGACAAGGAGCACAAATTACTTGCGGCAAGCACTAACGGTAGTTGGTATGCCATTCCAAAAAACTAATCACCAATCTATCATGGTATACAATTTTTAGGCATGTTGAATTTCAAATTACATCAAAAGAGATAAACAGTGAAAATTGCGGTACTCGTTTCAGGAAGCGGAACTAATCTGCAAACCCTGATTGAGCAGTTACATGAAGACAAAACCAGCGGTATTAAAATCGCAGTTGTAATTAGTGACCGACGGAAAGCCTACGCATTAACACGAGCAAAGCGTGCAGGTATTCCGACACAAATTGTCAGAACGCAAGATTTTGAGAATCGCATTGCTTATGATGCGGAAATTTCAAGACAAATTGAAAACTATTCGGTTGAATTAATTGTACTTGCTGGTTTTATGAAACTATTTCAACCCCCGCTCGTACGTAAATACCGCAACCGAATTATTAATGTTCACCCAAGCCTTCTACCTGCTTTCCCGGGTGCAACCCCTGTTGCTGATAGTTTAGCTTACGGTGTTAAGGTGGCAGGTGTTACTGTGCATTTCGTTGACGAAGATGTAGATACAGGACCGATCATCGCGCAAACAGTTGTCCCTGTTTATGATACAGACGATGAAGAGAGTTTACACAAACGGATTCAGATTGAAGAACATAAACTATATCCGAAAGTTATTAAGAGTTATGCACAAGGTAAACTGAAAGTTGAAGGTCGGAAGGTTATCAAGATAACCTCAGAAACCTAATGTTTCCAACCATAGATTTTAGACCTAATATTGTTTCCAGATAATACGCTAATTTTCTGTATTGCAAACCTCAAAATAATGTTAGCAATTTCAACAATGTGGAATGCACTGAAGCAACCGGACGGCGCTGCACTGTTTGATGCGTTAAAGGAACTCGGCTTTGAAGCCATTGCCCTTAGCCGCCATCTTACGCTTGAACAGGTAGAACAACTCAAACCAATGCTTCAGGACATCGGACAAATACCGCCTTGTGCCATCCAAAATTTCTGCCCAATTCTCCCCAGAACTTCACAATCTGAAGCAGAAACCGACAAAATCCTGCTATCCAGCCTTGATAACGATGAACGGCAGGAAGCCATTCGAAGAACCATTCAAACAATGGAACTCGCTGTTGAAATGGAAATCACTACAGTGCTGCTCCGTCTCGGTGAAGTGGATACCTATGATCGGTCGTATCTAATGACTGAACTTTACGAGTATGGCGAACGTGAGTTTGAAGCATTCAGTAGAAAGGTGACAGAAGCAACCGAATGGCGAAAGCGAAAAGAGGCAAAACATCGAGATGCAGTGATGCGAAGTCTTGATGAACTCAATGAACGAGCACTAAAAATGGAACTTCACATAGCGATTGAAAATCGTCCGCACTATTACCAAATTCCAAATTTTGATGAAGTAGGGTTGTTTTTTGGTGAATTTTACGGCAGTCCGATGCGTTATTGGCACGATGTAGGACATGCAGCTTTGCAGGAAAAACTCGGACTTTGCTGGTCGCATCAATGGCTTGAAGCATACAATGAACACCTCATCGGTGTGACACTGCACGATATGCAAGAACTTGAACCACATCATCCACCTGGTGCCGGCGACTTGGAGTGGGATGAATTGTTCACACAGCTCCCATCAGATGTCCTGAAGGTAGTGGAGATTCAGCACGGGGAAACTGAAACAGTTATGCAAGCACGAGAATTATGCGAATCGTTGATGAAACCACAAGACGAAGAATAACTTTATATCTCCCAAACTTATTCCATATAACTGAGGGTGTGCATAAATACTAATAACAAATAGTATGTTTTCACATCGGGTTTATTATCTACAGGACTTACGCATTCCCCGGCTTGCGGAGGTTAGGGGTAAATAGGTAAGAATTGGGTTTTTAACCCTTTATCAGGGACTTTTAAACACATTGCGTAAGTCCTGTTAGGAATACCTTTGGTAAACTGAATAGACATGTGCTATAATCTTTTAGGGATTGGTGCAATGCTAATCAACATAAAACGGATAAGGAAGCGTAACACAGTGTGAAAAGACGGAAAGTTCTCATTCTCTGTATTGATGCAGGAAGCCATGATTACTTGGCAGCAAGCGACATTCCTAATATCCGCAAATTAGCGGATGCAGGTTTTTATCAGCATGCAAACACTGTTATTCCGTCAGTGACGAATGTTAACAATGTTAGCATTGCAACAGGGACGTTTCCTGAAACACACGGTATCACCTCTAATTACTATGTTGATAGAGAAACCGGCAAAGGGGAATTTATTGAAGACAACCGTTTTCTCCTTGCATCTACACTGTTTGAAGTCGCTAAAAAAACTAAATTTGCTGATAAAACTGCGTTATTTGTGACAAAACAGAAGTTGTTACGTATTTTAGAAAGCGGTGCTGATATAGCAGTCGCAGCAGAAAAACCGTCATCTGAGTATATTGATGCTGTAGGTCCTGCTGAACCGATTTACTCGTGTGAGATAAATTGGTGGCTACTACGTGCAGTCCATTATGCTTTACAGACTTATGATCCAGAACTCGTGTATTGTTCGACAACGGATTGGGTGCAGCACAAATATGCCCCGCAGGATGAGTTATCCCAGCAACACATGGCGGAACTGGACCGCATCATCGGGGAGATCGTTGATGATGACCCTGAACGTGAAATATACATCACTGCTGATCACGGGATGATGGAAAAATCGCTTGCGCTTGACCCGGGACGTATTTTAACACAACACGGTATTCCTGCAACCTCTATCCCTATAATTAAGGATCGGTATGTAGTGCATCACGGTAACTTAGGTGGTGCAGCATACATTTTTCTTGAAAATAGAAATGATATTGAACGAGCAGTCCAGATACTTCTAAATACAACGGGTATTGAAGAGGTCCAGTCTGCTGAGGATGCAGCATGCATATTTCACCTTCATCCCGATAGGATTGGAGATATATTTGTATTGGCAGACAAAGACACAGTTTTTGGTGAATTAGACGTGGTGTCTGAGCCGATTTCTGTGCGTTCACACGGTTCGCGTCACGAGAGTTATGTGCCGATTATCGGGTATAACAGTCCGTGGTCGGCAACAGATTTTGAATATAACCTTGATGTTGGTAGACTTTTTTTGGAAAGTTTATTCTAATTGAATCGCATTTGGACGGTTATCGTAAATCGTCTTGAGAAAGGAAATATTGATGGCAAAAGAACAAGCTGATGGTTGGAAATCTCTCTTTGATGGTGAAACATTAACCGGTTGGGGAGCCACCGGTAAAGCCGAAGGATGGATCGTTGATGATGGTGCTATTCTATGTACCGTTAAAGGTGGTCAGATGCTCTATTCAGAAGAACAATTTGACAATTTTGTTTTATCGTTAGAGTATATGAGTGAACCGAATGTCAATAGCGGTGTTTTCATTCGATGGGAAGACCTGCAACGTCCTGTGCAAACCGGACTTGAGATTCAAATTTTAGACACGCACGGTAAAGAACCTGCTACGAAGCACTGTTGTGGCTCTCTCTACGATGCACTTGAACCGACCCGGAACGTGTGTAAACCTGCAGGTGAGTGGAATGAAATGATAATCACTTGTGACGGCAGCATCGTCGCAGTAGAGATGAACGGTGAAGAAATCGTACGCGCCGATTTGGATCTGTGGGATACACCACACAAAAATCCTGATGGTAGTAGGAACAAATTTGGCATTGCGCTGAAGGACTTTCCGCGAAACGGACATATCGGTCTTCAAGATCATGGTGGGAAACTTTGGTTTCGAAATATTAAGGTCAAGCCTTTGTAGTGCGTCCGTTGGTAATCGAAGCGAAATCTAACTCATCTTGGAAATCCTTGTGTAGACAATTGAATACCGATTAGAAAAGAGACGCAATTCGTTGCGTCTCTTTGGTTTAATATTGTGTTGAAGGGAATGCGAAAACGCAAATGCTCTACTATAATAGGACTTACACATTTCCACTTAAAGTCCCGCGATAAGAGGATTTAGGGGTTAAATACAACGAAATACTCTTAGTACGAGGCATTTCCAGCAAATATGCCGATTCTCTGTTCAATTTGCGTAAGTCCTATAACATTTCTAAGAGCATCAACTCTTTCGTTTGATCTGATATTACGAATTTCTTATCCTGATAATCCTTGCAACCTTGAAAACCATGGTTTAGACAATGCATAGTAGTAGCGCAGTCATACCGTCGACTGGATGTCAATCGGAGATTCATAAAATAGCAGAATAGTGGATTGACACAGAAGATGGGTAAGGATGTTACCAGAATCACTTCATATCTGAATCAAATTGAATATCGGGAAAAAGTCTATCGCCTTTCTTTGTCGGTTTAAAGCGTAACTTCCCAGGTATTTTTAATTCGTCATAGATTGATTCAGGATCTTCAAAAAACTTGTCCGTAATTTGCCAGAATTGAAGTCGTGGAAATGACAGCCCTTTATACTTGAATTCTTCTACATTGTCAGCGATTTTGTGCATTTCGGAGGTAACAGGTTCAAGCGTAATCAATATAATAATATCTGCTGTATCGTTCTCAATAAATTTCTGAAGTTGGCGAACCTGATCTGGACTCGGTTTCCCAACTTTAACTTCAACAACTATCCGCACATCTTCTCTTTTCTTGTCTCTCAATGACCATAATGTAGCGTCTGAATTATTGTCAGCATTTTTAGTTGGCGCAAGATTAAGCCGTGTTGCTGCCCAATTGGACAATATTTTCTGTTTCGTTTCTTGGGTTGCGAGTTCCTGCACTTCCTTCAAGTTTGTTGGAATTCCTACAATCTCGTAGTCTTCAGATAATTTTAAATCGTACTTGTCCTTGAGACGATGCTCTATTACATCCATCGCAACAATTGAACTGTCAATCCCTATCCATTTCCGTTTGAGTGCTTGCGCAGCATCAAGCGTAGTGCCACAACCACTGAAAGGGTCTAACACCATGTCACCTTCTTTAGAGGACGTTTCTATCATACGTGTGTAAAGTAGACTTGGCTTTTGTGTTGGATAGCCTAAACGTTCGGCGACCATCAATGGAAGATTACCAATGTCATCCCAAACATCGCGCAAGAATGCATCGTCAATTCTTGTTCGTATTCTCTTGAACTTCCCCTTATCATCTTGCGAGCGAATCGGTTTTTTGTCTATTAAGTCTTTTACTTTATCTCGAATATAAAGCTGGTTTTCATAAATAGGTTTTGGTGTATCAAATACATAATTTTCAGTTTTCGTATAGAACAGGATAATATCGTGCATTTTTCGGTATTTTTTTGAAGCACGTGAAGGACTACGATAATACCACACTATTTCATTCTTAAAAGAACTACTTTTTTTTCTATTGTTATGGTTCCAAATAGCATCCATTAACACTTTAATATAGTGACTTGCAGTGGGATCGCTGTGTAGATAGATACTGCCAGATTTTGAAAGAACACGGTACATTTCGACAAGTCTGGGTCCCATAAAAGTAAGGTACGCACGCATCGCTCCTTTGTTGCCAGTAACAGCATTGCTTAGCATCATATCGTATCCACTTAAGCATTTATTGAGTGCTTTATAGATTTTACAACTTGCAGATCGCTCTTCAATGTCAACTCGTGCGTCTTCTGCTGTTTTATCCCAAGTCCAGATGTTCGTGAACTCTTCATTCTTAGTAGCGGAAACACTGAGATAGTCCATATTCTCGGATCCACTGTTGAATGGCGGGTCTGTACAGATTAAATCCACAGATTCATCCTTGATATTCCGTAAGATGTCAAGGTTGTCCCCCAAATATAGTTTATTCATCTTCATCCTCACTTGTTGTGACCGAAAATGTCCTGTATTAGAGAACTAAGTTCAGCAACCCATTCTTCATTTTTTTGCTTTTTAGCAAGTTCTAATGCAAATTCAAGGTCTTGTCTTGCATCATCAACAATCTGAAGCAAAAACAAAGTTTCTGACCTATTATAGTAAACAGATATATCATTAGGGTTAAGCTCAATTGCCCTGTCAAAGTCATTAAGTGCAGAAGGATATTCCTGTAATTCTTTCAATACTAAACCACGTTGAAAATAGGCATCAAAATAGTCAGGTTTTAAACGAATTGCTTCATCGAAATCTTTCAACTCTTCTTCCTGACCAAGACGCTGTTTTGTTAAACCCAACCAATAATGCACATAGGGATTATTTGGTTGTAGAGGCAATGCTCTTTCAAAATCAGTCAAAGCTTCTTCCACATGACCAAGATCATAGTTACTCCGTCCACGTCTATAATATGCCTCTCCATAATCTTTATTTTTATTAATTGCTGTGTCATAATCATTTATGGCATCCGAATATAGACCTTGTTGTTGGTATAAATATCCTCTATTGAAATAAGTTTCAGCATCATCTGGATCTATTCTTTCAGCATCTTCAAAATCCTCTAATGCCCGGTCATATCTCTCAAGTGAAGTGTATGCCCTACCTCGTAAATTATATGCTTCAACATCATTGTCGTCTTTGTTAATTGCTCTTGATAAATCCCCAATTACCTCTTCGAATTCTATTTCAGTTGCATGACTCTTATCAAAAACAGTACGACTTCGCGCTTTAAGTGCAGACGGGGTAGGTTCTGTGTATGGCGAATCCTTACTATGCACCCATGTGGCGAAACCTTCAAAGTCAGGAAACAACTTGTCTTCTGTTAGACCTGATGATTTATGAAGTTCGTTTAGTATTTTTTCTTTGCAATCTGCTGCAATGACACATTCATTATCTGCTTTGAACTTGTATTGTCCAAATAAGAAAACAGATTGCTGAGCAATAATTCGGTGGTTTTGATATTTCGGCTGATAGTAATAAAGCGGGGCATCCTTCTCTTCTTTGAGAAAATAACTGATATTTTTCTTTTTTTCAGCATCTTTCTCCAAGAACTCTGGTGTAATCTCTATACAGTTTGGCAACCCTGACGACCTTGGAGGTACATGTTTCACCGCATAAACCTTACCATTGACATGTTTTATGCTGTCTTCAGTCTCCTTCTTCTTGTCTTTCTTCTCTTGATGTTCATCCTTACTCTTTTGATAAGGTTGACAAGCAAACCAGAGTGCGATTTGTGCACTACATGTAAAATCTATTAGACACGTTGCTGCTCCATAGTGTTGAAGTTCAGCAAGTATATCTAATATGTTAAATTCCTTGCCGTCCTTCTTATTGTAACCTCGCTGTTTTGATTTTGTAATCAATTCCTTATTGATGTAAAGGTATTTATTATAATTTCTTTTCTCTTCATCATGTTGTTTTTCAATGTACATTTGTTCAATTACGTGTGGTCGAAGGGACGCTGATGCTTGAATTTCGAATGCTGCATTTGGAACGCCTCTAAAAACAAAATCACCTTCCTGAAATTGTTTTGCCCAATTTATGAAATCTTCAAGTTTCCTAATAGGTATTGACCAATACCCGAGTTGTGGGTTTTCAACCACTCCAGTTTTCTTCAATTTTGTAAGTGCAATTTGGACGGGATGATACTTAGACGTAAACGGCAACCCACCTCGTTGCTTATGTACTTCTTCAACTTTTGTTTTAATTTCATTTAATTCTTTTGTTTGTCCAGCGAATAGTTCAATGATAAGTTGTTCAGCTATTTTCGGAACGAGTGTTTTATTTTTACAGATATTCATGATGTTTTTAGGTAAGATACTCCATTCCAGTCAATTTATCCCTTAATGTGGGAGGGTCGTAGAACGGGAAAGGGGTTTGTTTAAACACCCAATACTGGTTTAGAATAGTATATCTTAATGTGTATTTTGTTGTCAACACTTTTGGCACAACTCATTCGCACAATATTTTGCTAAATTGACCAGAATTGTGGTATACTATTTACATCATGTCAACCGAACTTCAAAACATACGTAACTTCTGTATTTTAGGGCATATTGACCACGGAAAAAGCACACTCAGTGACCGACTCTTAGAGCATACAAACACACTTGCCGAAAGAGAGATGCGGGAACAGGTGCTTGATTTGATGGACCTCGAACGGGAACGCGGTATCACGATCAAAGCCACTGCAGTTAAACTGAAATATCGTGCTGAAGATGAGAGTCTATACGAACTCAACTTGATTGATACCCCTGGACATGTTGATTTTACTTATGAAGTATCTCGGAGTCTCGCTGCATGCGAAGGTGTAATTTTAATTGTTGATGCAGCGCAAGGCGTTGAAGCGCAAACCTTGGCAAATGCCTATCTTGCAATTGAAAGCGGACTTGAAATTATCCCCATTATCAATAAAATTGATCTCCCTGCAGCACAACCTGATGAGGTCAAACGGCAGATAGAAGAGGTAGTCGGCATCCCCGCCGATGATGCACTCCTTGTAAGCGCAAAAGCCGGTATCGGAATTCCTGCAATATTAGAAGCGATTGTCAACCGAATTCCAGCACCTATTGGTGAATCTGGTGCCCCTTTAAAAGCACTTGTGCTGGACTCTGTCTACAATAACTATCGCGGTGTGATTATGTATACCCGTATATTTGATGGGAGTGTGATGCCAGGAGATAAGATTCAACTGATGCAAACGAAACGTTCCTACGAAGTTGAAGAGGTAGGCATTTTTACGCCTCAGATGCAACCCTCAACTGAACTCCAAACAGGTGCAGTCGGTTATCTCATCGCAGGGATTCGAGAAATAGACCATGCCAAGATTGGCGATACGATTACACATCATTTGCACCCGACATTGGAACCACTCCCCGGATATCAAGAGATAAAACCGCTTGTATTTAGTGGACTCTATCCTGCTGACACAAACCAATTCCATGCACTACGAGAGGCATTAGAGAAACTTCGTCTCAATGATGCTTCTTTCACTTATGAGCCAGAGACATCTGTCGCGCTCGGTTTTGGGTTTCGGTGTGGGTTTTTAGGTTTACTCCACATGGAAATTATTCATGAACGACTTGAGCGTGAATTTGAACTCTCACTTGTTCGCACTGCCCCCAGTGTGATGTATAAGGTCTATTTGAAATCGGGTGAGCATGTATTAGTAGACAATCCTGCCCATCTTCCTGAAATTCAGCATATCGAACGAATTGAGGAGCCGTATGTCAATATAGATATAATCGTCCCACGAGAGTATATCGGAAATGCGATGGAACTTTGTCAAAAGCGGCGGGGTATATATAAACGGATGAACCAATTAGATACTGCGCGTGTGCAGTTGCTGTATGAACTCCCGCTAAGTGAGATGCTAATGGACTTTTTCCCAAAACTTAAATCACTCACGCGTGGATATGCTTCACTTGAATACGATATAGGTGAATACAAAACAGAGGATCTTGTAAAATTAGATGTTTTACTCAATGAGAAACCGGTAGATGCACTCTCAACTATTTTACCTCGCACAATGGCGGAGACACGTGGAAAAAGTTTGGTTAGTAAATTGAGAGAGTTGATTCCTCGGCAGATGTTTGAAATTCCTGTTCAAGCAGCGATAGGTAACAAGATTGTAGCACGTGAGTCAGTCAGAGCACTTCGGAAAAACGTTACTGCCAAATGTTACGGTGGTGATATAACACGAAAACGGAAATTGTTAGAAAGGCAGAAGGAAGGTAAAAAACGACTCAAACAGATTGGCAGTGTTGATGTTCCACAAGAAGCATTCACAGCAATGCTTGCAACTGATGAATAATACAAAACACGTAAGAAAGTAGGATTATACCTATCCGTAGGAGGACAGACATGAAACAAATTAGTATGTATTCCAATTTGACATTTGTTGTTTTCTATCTCTTGGTAAGTCCACTTACTTATGCAGCTACGATAAACGTTCCTGCAGATCAACCGACAATTCAAGCTGGTATTGATATAGCACAAAATGGTGACACAGTTTTGGTAGATGATGGAGTCTACACAGGTGAAGGAAATGTGAACATTGATTTTAAGGGAAAACGGATTACGCTTAAATCTCGCAATGGTGCTGAGGCAACGATTATTGACTGTGAGAAAAAGTTTGGAACCAGAGGTTTCTATTTTCACAATGGGGAAACAAACGAATCGGTATTAGATGGATTTACTATTACCAACGGATCGCATCAATCTGGTGGAGCAATCACTCTTATTTCTGCCTCACCTACGATTAAAAATTGTGTGGTTAAGGATAATCTGACACTTGGGATTCATTGTATCAATTCCGATCTAATCATATTAGACAGTATAATCTCACATAATATTGGTGTAGGTGTAGCCATTAGTGGAATTGATGTCCTTATTAGTGATATTCGGGATGGATTTATCCAGGATGGTATTAATATGGAAGAAACTTTTATTAAAAGGCCAACTATAAAGAGTTGTACAATTTCTAACAATACTGGTATCGGGATTTCCTGCCTGGACGATGGTGCAATTATAGTTAATTGCACTGTTTCGAATAATGGTGGACGAGGTATAAGTGTTATTTCTTTTACTTCAGCGGAAATAACAGATAGCCGAATTACCCAGAATTCTGGCGGTGGTTTAAAATGTAGCGAATATTCTCGAATAAGAATTAAAAATTCAATTATAGATAAGAATACAGCGGAAGATGGTGGTGGTGTATTCTGCAGTCCAACTTCGTCATTATATGCCACGGATTGTGTAATTGCAAACAATACTGCTTTGAAGAATGGAGGAGGGATTTGGGATCTCACAAGATTTGGCGATGCATTTGTCAAGCATTGTACAATTACACAAAACTCTGCAGGAAACAAGGGTGGTGGCATTTATGTCACTGACCGAGGCCATCTTAACATGACCAATTCGATCGTATGGGACAATACATCTGATGGCACACATGCTGAAGTATTTGCATGGGGAATTCTAACCATTAAGTCGTGCAATATTAAAGATGGACTTGATGGAATTGAACGTAAACCTGATGGGAGATTATTTAGATATGAGGACAACATTGATGCTGATCCTCTGTTTGTAAATGCAAAGGCTGGTGATTATGCTCTTCAGCCAAATAGTCCGGCTGCTGGAATGGGTGTACGTGACCCAGAAGATCAAGAACCAATTGAACTTAAACAGGATGAACTTGAAGAAAATAATCAGCAAGAAAACAAAGAGCAAGAACCACGTTCTGTATCACATCGTGGAAAACAATTGGTAAAGTGGGCAGACTTAAAACGTAAACAGCGTATCGCTTCAATCTATTAACGAAGGATACATTGATCAGATATTCATTATGAAATATAAATTACACAATAAAACTCAGTCAGCCAAGTCCAAATTATCCAGGGTGCAACAATTTAAAGGCATTATATTTACGCTTATTTTCGTTTTTGGATTCTTTCGTCCATTTATAGTTGATGCGTATTTAATTTCGTCTGGTTCAATGGAAGACACGCTCCTCACTGGCGATAGGATTTTGGTTTGTAAGTTTATGTACGGCTTTAAAATTCCAGGAACAGATTTAAAGGTTTTTGATTTTCACAAACCTGCCCGTGGCGATGTGTTTGTTTTCATCCCACCGCATGATGAACGTAATTTCATTAAGCGGATTGTTGCTGTAGAAGGGGATACGGTTTACACTGAAGGCGAAACACTCTATGTAAATGGTCGGCAGGTTGACGAGCAAAGTTACACGAAACACCTACCCTATAGTAGTTTTAGAGAAGATTTTCCGCCATTCCGAAATCCTGAATATCTTCCTCAAGATGAAACATATACCGATTTTACCTTGCCGCAAAGTCGATTCAGACACAAATTTCCAGAAGGTAAACCTTTCACGGTTCCGAAAGGCATGGTCTTTGCGATGGGAGACAACCGTGACCAAAGTAGTGATAGCCGCGCGTGGGGACCTGTGGATGTTGATGATATAAAAGGACAAGCATTTATGATTATGTGGTCAATTGATAACCGACCTACAAAATTGTGGGAGGTATGGAAGATAGCCAGCAATATACGTTTAAATCGTATCGGTAAACACATCCGTTAAAGATTTGAAAAATCTAATTCAAAAAATATAATCATCTAAAAGAAAGGGATACCGTTTTATTACAGCGGTTTTCAAACTTCATGAGCACTGATGTTCAATTATCAAAATGGCAAAAATTTAGAAAAACGGTTTTCTGGGAATATACCCAAGTTATTGTCGTTGCACTTATTCTTGTTTTTGGCTTTATACGCCCCTTTGTTGTAGAAGCATTTAAAATACCATCCGGTTCCATGGAGGATACACTGCTTGTCGGAGACCGAATTCTGGTATGCAAGTTTATCTACGGGTTCAAAATTCCTGGGACGGATATTAGAGTCTTTGATTTTCATAAACCTGCGCGTGGAGACGTATTCGTTTTTATTCCACCTCATGAAGAAGATCGTAATTTCATTAAGCGTATTGTAGCCATTGAAGGTGATACGGTTCACACAGAAGGCAAAACGCTATATGTCAACGGTAAAGCGGTTGATGATAGTGCTTACACCAAGCACGTGGGTGGGCATTTCTCAAGACGGAACGATTTTCCGCCCTTCCGGCAAATGCAAGAATATATGAGGGGAAACGAATTATATCATGATTATACCAAGACAGACAGTCAATTTAAGCGAGAATTTCCTGAAGGAAAACCTTTTACCGTCCCAAAAAGGCACGTTTTTGCGATAGGGGATAACCGTAATAATAGTCAAGATAGCCGCACATGGGGACCTGTACCTGTTGATAGGATCAAAGGACAAGCCTTCATGGTATACTGGTCTTTCTGCAACGATAAGGATCGGCATGTAGAGTGTAAAAATGAGAATGTAAAAATATGGGAGGTGTGGAAGATAATCGGCAATATACGATTCAATCGAATCGGTAAACTGATTCACTCACAACATGGATTCAACTGATGTATCAAGATAGACGACACCTTATTATCGGTACAGCGGGGCATGTTGACCATGGAAAAACTGCCCTGGTTGGCACACTCACCGGCATTGAAACAGATCGGCTCAAGGAGGAACGCGAGCGAGGCTTATCAATTGAATTAGGCTTCGCTTATTTTGACCTCCCTGATAATTCACGCGCTGGGATTGTTGATGTGCCCGGGCACGAGAAATTCATCCGCCACATGTTGTCTGGTGCTTACGGGATGGATATTGTGCTTTTTGTTGTTGATGCCAAGGAAGGTGTGCAAGAACAGACGCTTGAACACTTGGCGATTTTAGATCTGCTCGGCATCTCAAACGGTATAATTGTGATGACAAAGTCGGATTTAGCAACCCGCGAAGAGTTGGAAGAAGCAACAGAAATGACCCAAGAGATGCTGGTCGGCACATCACTTGAAGGGATTCCTTCGGTTAGCGTTTCATCTATAACTGGTGAAGGGATCGACGCCTTAAAGCAGATGATTGTGGAGCAAGTTGACTTAGCAACGAAAGCACAAGAACATGATGGAATTCCGCGGCTATATGTGGATCGTGTTTTTACAGTTCAAGGTTTTGGAGTCGTTGTGACAGGCACGCTCATTGGTGGTTCAGTAAATCGGGATCAAAGGATGGTTATACTGCCGCAAGGTGATGTGGTGCGGGTGCGAGGTATACAGGTACATAACGAACATGCAGATGTCGCCCAAGCTGGACAAAGAACTGCACTTAATCTATCTGGCACGACTGCAAATAATATTCAACGTGGCGATGTGTTATGCCCTATTGAATACTCACAGGTTACCGATAATATTGACGTGTCGCTGCAAGTTTTATCCTCATTTCCGAGAATGCTTGAGCATTGGGGACGTTTTCGTGCTTATCTTGGGACACGCGAGATATTTTGTCGGTTGATTCTATTGGTTGACGAAGCAATCCTACCTGGGGACAGGGTACAAGTCCAACTTCGTTTGGAGCAGCCGATTTTAACTTTTAGAGGCGACCGTATCATTTTGCGCGATTTTTCTGCACAACATACTGTTGGTGGCGGGGAAGTTATTAACCCGTTCGCTCCGAAACATAAACGTTTTACACAAGAAACCATTACAACCTTGGCACAGTGGGAAGAAGCGGACGATACACAAGTTGTAAATGCCGTATTAGAAAATAGCCCTACACTGTGTGTTGCTGAATCGTTTCTCTATTATTATATGCCGTATTCACGAGCGGAAGTCGGAAACATATTGGAGACCTTAGCATCCGAAGAAAAAATTGTGCGATGGGATACATCAGGTAGAACACCTCTTGTTTCAGATGCTGCGCGTACTGCAGAACTTACAGAGAGACTTTTAAAGGTGTTGTCGGAATTTCACGAAAAAGAACCGCTCCTCGCTGGACAGAACGCATCGCAATTAAGCCGTGAACTTGGACTTGATGAGATAGGTTTTGAAAAACTCACGAATCAACTGATTAAAACGAAGCAATTAGTTAAGGATGGAAATCTGCTGCGATTAGCCTCACATGAAATTCAATTCTCTGAAGAGGAGTCGACAGCAAAAGAAACACTTGAAAAACTATTTTTAGATGCAGGAATTAATACACCCGGACTAAATGAACTGAAAACGTTACTTCCTGAATATACACCACAAATAATAGAGTCCACTTTTTTCGCGCTACTAAACCTTGGACAATTTATCAAAGCGGCTGATAATTTCTTTATCCACAAAGAGGTCTTTGAAGAGATAAAAGAATTATTAACCAATTATCTCCGGGAAAATGGGACAATAACGGTTGGCGAGTTTCGTGAACTGGCGCAAACTTCAAGAAAATATGCTGTGCCTTTTCTTGAGTACTGTGACACGCAAAATGTTACAATTCGAGATGGAAACATCCGTAGATTGTCATCAAGGTAAGAGAATCATAAGTTGTTTTTATGGGGGAGGATAGGGTCCGGTGGCCCTACCGGTCTTCAAAACCGGCTTGTCCATGCAAGTGGATAGGTGGGTTCGACTCCCACCCTCTCCCGCCATTTTATCCATTTTTTGTCTCCCATGATAATGGAAAACGATATGATCAAACCCCTTCCGATACTTACCCCTGATACCCCACAACGTAGACATCCCTCATGGATTAAGGCACGTATACCTGGCGGTGGCAACTACGCTGAACTTAAAAAATTAATGCGTGATCTTGATCTTCACACTGTCTGTGAAGAGGCACGTTGTCCCAATATCGGTGAATGCTGGAACAGTCGCACTGCCACATTTATGATATTGGGAGATGTTTGTACACGACGGTGCATGTTCTGTGCTGTGAAGAAAGGCACACCGGGAATCGTAGATACAGATGAGCCGCGAAGACTGGGTAAGGCTGTGGCACACTTGAAGCTAAACCATGTTGTGATTACCTCTGTTAACCGAGACGATTTATCGGATGGAGGTGCGGGTATATTCGCAGACTGCATTACCGAAGCGCGGAAACACCGTCCTGGTTGTACTATAGAAGTTCTTATACCTGATCTTGAAGGCAATTGGGACGCCCTTAAAGTTATTGTTGAAGCGGTGCCAGAGGTGTTAAATCACAATACAGAAACAGTCCAACGTCTTTATCGTCGCGCGCGTCCTTATGCAAATTATCAACAAACACTTTCACTTCTCAAAATCGGCAAAAAACTAAATCCTGATATGCTCACGAAGTCTGGTCTAATGGTGGGATTAGGCGAAACGGTAATTGAACTCTTAGAAACAATGCAAGACATTCGGGATACAGGCTGCGATATTCTCACAATTGGACAATATCTCTCACCTTCTTCACGTCACTTGCCAATTCAACGTTACTATACACCAGAGGAATTTGATGAAATCAAAGAGGCTGGCATTGAGATGGGCTTTCGGCATGTTGAATCCGGACCATTAGTCCGCAGTTCCTATCACGCAGGTGAACAAGCAGAATTATCCAGCTTGTTATAGTTCGTACTAACAAAACCCTCCTACAAGAACATTTCGAGATTGTCTATCATACTATAGATATTAATTTATGCGATTTTTCATTGAATATGATATACTAAATAAAAAGAAATTAATGCTTTGAGAGGTAACATAACAACTCAATGCTTCATAATAAAAAATAGCAATAAGGACAAAAAATAATGATTCATGTAGTAGTGAATGGCGCATGCGGACGTATGGGGAGACTCATTACTCAAGGCGTTGCACAACAAAATGATATGGAACTTGTAGGAGCAATTGAATTTCCATCTCATCCAGAAATAGGGAGCGATGTCGGTGTAATTGCGGGTATCGGTGAACTTGGCGTGGCAATTAGTAGCGAACTAAAAGATGTTATTGCAAGCGCGGATGTTGTGATTGAATTCTCCAAACCAGATGCCACATTACAGCATCTACGGCAAGTTGTAGATGCTGATAAAGCGATGATAATTGCAACAACTGGATTTAGTCCTGATGAGTTAGCTGAAGTCCAAGAACTTGCATCAAAGATTCGATGTGTGATGGCGCCAAACATGAGTCTTGGCGTTAATGTGATGATCCAAGCACTGGAATTAATTGCGAAAGCACTTGGCGATGACTATGATATAGAAATAATAGAAGCACATCATAACCATAAAGCAGATGCACCCAGTGGCACCGCACTCCGATTAGCAGAGACGGTTGCCGATGCTGTCGGACGTGATTTGGATGAAGTTGGTGTCTATGGTCGGCACGGTATAATTGGACCGCGTCCGGAGAAACAGATCGGAATTCATGCGATTCGCGGTGGGGATATTGCTGGTGACCATACTGTCATGTTTGCGACTGAAGGTGAAACGTTAAGTGTAGTGCACCGCGCACATAGCCCTGAAGCTTTTGCAAAAGGTGCTATCCGAGCGGCGAGATGGGTGGTAAATGCCCCCCGAGGATTACACGATGTCAGCGAAGTCCTTTTTGAGAATAAATAATAGATGCGGAATTCGAACACTTTCATATCTGTTTTTCTTAAACCTTATTACAATTTTATGTTTCCTCGGTTGTTCAAGCACACCCCAAAATACGAGGGGCGTGTGGAAAACCGTCCTGAAGGGAAATTGGAGCGCACACCTATACGGTGTACATTTTATTTCTCAAACGCACGGATGGGCAGTCGGGAATTCGGTAGGCGTGTTTTCTGGTCATACTGCTGCGGCTGACGATGGAACAGACCGATCCTATACTGAAGGAGCAGAAAGCATTATTCTCCACACTGCAGACAGTGGTGAGAATTGGCATAGACAAAATAGCGGTATTTTTGGAAAACCGTTAAAAAAAGTGTATTTTCGCAACGCATCCGAAGGGTGGTGTGTAGGGGAATCTGGCGTTATTATACATACAACGGATGGCGGAAAGAGTTGGAAACAAGTTGAAACAGACACTGAATACAATCTGCATAGTCTATATTTGGGCAAAAGCATAGGTTGGATAGTCGGTGATTGGGGAACCCTACTCAAAACAACCGATGGCGGAAAAACATTTCAAAAAGTCGATGGAAGTATCTTTGGAGAAAAATCATTAAAGGACATCTATTTTGCCGACAATTTTCACGGTTGGATCATTACCTACAGCACGCCTAACGACACTGAAAACTCAGGGTATATCTACCACACCACGGATGGTGGACAGACATGGAATGAACAATTCTCAACAAAACAAGCACTGTTTGGTTTGCATTTCGTTGATAAGACGACAGGATGGGTCGTAGGGGATAAACGCAGTCTCTATGTTACAATTAATGGAGGCAAAACGTGGAATTCTGTCACTGATGGAAGTAACAAACGTCACAAAGAAGAATACGGTCAACCAGAATATCTCGGCAAAGAACCTTTACATACATTTACACTCTACGATGTTGACTTTGCAGACTATCAGCACGGTTGGATTGTTGGGGATTTAGGTGTCATCCTTCGGACTACGACTGGAATCAAGAAAGATGGTAGCAGCGTATGGAAACATCAGCGTGGCGGTCCCCGTTTCCATAACAGTGCTGACGGTCTCTTATTAGGTCTTGACTTCGTCTCTAAAAGAGTCGGTTGGGTTGTTGGTGAAAACGGCACGATTCTACACACGCGTAACGGTGGCGTTACGTGGAGAGCACAATCGAGTCCAACGCACCTACTCTTTGATGTTTGTATAGTCGGGAAGGATAAGGGGTTTGTTGTCGGTGACCGCGGCACGATTCTACAAACCCACGATGGTGGAACAGAGTGGCAAGCACAAGATAGCCGTACTGCTGAATGCTTCGGTGCTACACATTTTGTCTCAACGCAAAAAGGGTGGGCAGTAGCGGAATCAGGTGTTATTTTACATACCACAAATGGCGGGGTAGTTTGGCAGCAACAAACCTCAAATACGACACAAGACCTACTCGCTGTTTTCTTTATAGATGAAGAAACTGGTTGGTGTGTGGGGAGCGCTGGCGAAATTGTCCACACTTCCGACGGTGGCAAGACATGGTCTCGGCAACAAAGCGGTGTTCCTTATAACCTATTTGATATTCATTTTACGTCAAAAAAAGAAGGATGGGTTGTTGGGCCTTTTGGAACACTGCTATATACAGTTGATGGCGGTAATCGGTGGCAACTTTCAACACTAACGCGTCAACTCACAAAAATGGATAGAAGCACAAATATCTGGTTAAATGCGGTCTATTTTGTTTCTCCACAAATAGGGTGGGTTGTCGGTGAAGATGGATTTATTTTTAACACGAAGGATGGTGGAAAAAGTTGGTCTCGTCAAGAGACTCACACCCAAAATTTCCTTTACGATATATTTTTTATTTCTAAAGACGAAGGATGGATTGTTGGAAAAAACGGGCTAATCCTACATACTAACGATGGTGGTGAAAACTGGAGACCACAACGTACTGATACGCAAACAGATTTGACATCAATCCACATGAGCAGTCCTCACAGTGGTTTAGTCACAGGACAAGGTGGAACAATTCTAAAATATGAGGTTGTAGAATCTGAATAAGGATACCTAAGTTGCCACCTTGTTGCACAATCTGTATGAAGATTAATTTTTAATTCGGTAATTTTCATTATGCATATTCGGAACATTTTAAGCGATCTTCAGTCCCGCTGAATGCCAAAAAGGCATTCATAGCGTTGATTTGGTAGGGAC
>JAPPCZ010000008.1 GCA_028824685.1 Candidatus Poribacteria bacterium | reverse complement strand
ATTGATTTGTCAAGTTAATTTTCAAAAAATAATTAGTGACAAAAACTTTACACACCCATGACTTAAAACAGGATTGCAAAGTAGGTCTGAATATGTTAAACTGAATAAACCACATCCCCAATATCTGTAACCAGTTTGATTTTCAATGAATTTGAAACGTATTACATTATTTTTTCTTGTCCTTATTCTCTCATTTTTCTGCAATTTCACTTCAATTGCAGAAGAGAATCTCCTTGCTCTTGGCGATCATTTTTCTAAATTGGGTAATTATGATGCTGCCATTACAGAATACAAACGTTTTCTGTTTTTTCATCCTGATGATGCGCGTGCAGCAAGTGCCTATCAGAAAATCGGAATCGCCTATAGGACACAAGGATTATGGCAGGAAGCAATTTCAACGCTGCGAAATGCTGTGCTTCACGCCTTGAATCACGAAGAAAAATCGGAATATCAACTTGAACTCGCAGTAACACTGATTGCCTCACAGAATTACGATCTTGCCCGATTTGAATTGATTAGGGTAGCAATGCGTACAACCTCCGGACCACTGTATCAACGTGCACTTTTCTTGCAAGCTGTTGTTTACGTTTATCAGTTTCAATGGGAAGAAGCGCTCGAGGTGTTACGACACTATACCGCAGATGAAAGGCTGGATAAACTTTTAGAGGAGGCGGTTAATCTACCACAGAAATCTCCCAAAGTCGCTAAGGTGTTATCCGCAATTCTTCCGGGAGCAGGACAGGTCTACGCTGGCAATTGGCGAGATGGATTAAACGCGCTTGCACTAAATGGCGTTTTTGGCTTTGTTGCTGTTGATAGCGTTCTGGATAGACATTACGTAAATGCGGTAACATGGACGTACTTTATTTTTCAACGATACTATCTGGGGAATTTATACCAAGCGGGCAAGGCAGTAGATGATTTCAATGATGACACATCTCGGCGTGCAGCAGATGAGATTTTAAAACGACTTCAAGAGATTGTAGACACACCGAAGCGTTAGCCTATGCTTTGGTACGTTTCTGATAAACGAACACAATGCCGACAAGTGCTATCGCAGGAATGAAAGTCCAGAGAGTATTGGTGTATGCCAAAAAAGCTGCAAGCGCGAGTAGAATAGATTCATACCAGTGCGTTTTCCGCATAAAGTAGCCCATCGTCACAATAGAAAAGATGACAGTACCGACCAATGCTGTTACGACAGACATCACATATTGAAATGGTGTGCCTGCAATAAATAAGATATGTGTATAGGCAAACAAGAGAGGCATGATGTATAGCAATTTGGCGAACTTAAAGCATGCCCATCCTGTTTTCCATGGGTCTGCACGTGCGATGGCTGCACCTGCATAAGCCCCTAACGCAACGGGTGGCGTGATATTGGAATCTTGGCTGAGCCAGAAGATAATCAAGTGAGCAGCAATGACTGGTATACCCATCTCCGGCGTTGTAAGAATTGGCACAGCGAGTGATGAGGTGATGAGATAGGCGGCAGTGACCGGAATTCCCATCCCTAAGATTAAGGAGGCGGCTGCGAGGAGTAACACTGCAATTGCTCTGTTATCCCCTGCGACTGATAACACTAAATCTGGAAATATCCTACCTAAACCTGTCAGATCAATGATGGCAACAATTATACCTATCGTGCCAACTGCACCGCCAATAGCAAGTGAGTTTTTAGCACCGGTGACCATCGCTTCCCAAATACGTTTCGGTGTTAACCTTGTTTCCGGGCGGAAGTAACTGACTACAATCGTGACGAGAATTGAGAAAAACGCTGATTTGTAAGCAGAATACCCCCTCATAAGAGATAGAATGAGCGTTATCAACGGTAATAGGTAAAACCAACCCGTTTTAAGAAGTGTAAAGAGTTTGGGTATTTCTGATTCTGGTATCGGTTCAAGTCCCTGTTTCTTTGCCTCAAAATGTACCATTACCCATACAGATAAAAAATAGAGAACTGCAGGCACAATTGATATGAGCGCGATTTTGCTATAAGGTGCTCCTGTCCTTTCTGCTATCAGGAATGCGCCTGCCCCCATCACAGGTGGTAAGAATTGTCCTCCAACCGAGGCTGATGCTTCAACAGCACCTGCGATATGTGGACGGAAACCGGTCCGCTTCATCAACGGAATCGTAAAAGCTCCAGTGGTAACAGTGTTTGCGATGGCACTTCCCGCAACAGAACCGAAGAAACCAGAGGTAACAACAGAAACCTTAGCAGCACCACCAATTGATTTGCCTGTCAACGACATCGGTAGGTCGATGAAGAATTGACCTACACCAGATTTCTCCAAAAACGCACCAAAAAAGATAAAAAGAATTACATAAGTCGCCATCACGTTTGCCATAATACCGAAAATCCCATCTTGACCAAAAAAGCAGTGTTCGATAATTCGTCTGAACGAGAAGCCTGGGTGTGAGATAGTTTCCGGCATAATATGACCAAACAAGGCATATAGAATACCGACAGCGGCGATAATAGGTAATCCCCATCCGACCGTGCGTCTGCTCATTTCAAAACTTATGATGAGCCCGATTGCCCCCATGACAACATCTAAATCTTTGTATGCCCCTGCTCGGTTTACAATATTGGGATAATCTATAATCCAATAACCGATTGCACAGACACTCAAACACACAAGCAGCATGTCAATAATGGATGGACGCGAGGCAGGAGAACTTTGGCGGAATTTATAGAGAATGCCAATTAGGGAGAATGTAAAAAGTAGGTATAAACCGAGATGGAATTGTTCAGCAGCAGAACCGAAACCCGCACTATAGATGTAGAAACCGACAAAAAAGACAGCACTAATCTCAAAAATCCACTTTGAAATACCCTTTAATTCAGAACGTTGTGTTGTAAACGCAGCAACTTCTTTTGTGTCTGTTTGTTCCATAGGATACTAAAAATCAGTTGTAACCCCTACCATGATGGAAGTTTTATGGATCGGTTCGAATTGTGAAGTGCCTTCATCCGTTTGGACACGCCTGAATCGATACTCTTTAATAAAAATTGTTTGCATAGGTGGAAAGATTGCATAACGGATTTCAAGACTGAGTGCCGACTTTTCATCCAGGTCGAAGAGATCAGAAATAAAATTTGTATCTTTATCTTCACCGATATTCCGTTTTGTATAGAATGCTCGAAACGTCATACGTGGAACTAATCCAGATTCTTTAAAACCAAGATAGATTTTAGGTGTATAGTTGTCATAGTATTCATAAGCACCTAAAAAATGGAGTTGCGGCATCGGTTGCCAGATGAGTTGTGTGAAAAATCCGCGTCTCAATGCATTGTTCGTCTCGTAGCCCCAAAATTCTGGCAGCCCGGTTTCATAGGTATAATCAAACACAGCGGGAATGTAGCCATCACTAAAGATACGGTACTCAAATTTGAAAATGGCTTTGGTAGCAGCGAAACCAATGCCAATAGCGTTACCCCATCCCAATTCATTTACGGCGTTTTCTGAATGTGGTTTAGATTTTTCTTTATCTGCTATGGACTCTAACGCAAAATCTTCTGGATTAGGGGGTGGATTTATCATAACGATATCGTCATATAGATCGAGCCGAAAAGAATCTCGTTCTATAATAGGAAATCCTACATCAAAACCGACAGCGTCCAAAGGTTCTTCGTTTTTTTGCTGTGAATCTGGGTCAATATCGATCAGATAGGTAGCCCCGAGTTCAAATCGTGTTAGCAGATTGTTATTTTCTGGGCGTTGAAAAGGGCGAAAAAATCCACGCCCACCGTAAATTGTGGGATATCCGAGATCATTCACCATCATTTCCACACCGTATCGGTTATGAGATTTTCTTAAGTTCAGGTGCAGACCACGCCGATCATGGTTAGAATAACCAGACATAATTGATCCGTGTCCGATTGTTAGAAAATCGAACTCTCCGAGGCGAAAGTAAAAAGGGTCGTAAGGATCACCGTAGCTGATGTAGCGAATCAACCTTAACCATGTGCTTGCGCTGTCCCATGCTTCAGCATCCTCAGCAAGGAATTGATCTTCGGCATTTTCTGCGTAAGGGTTGTAAAGTAAAACAAGGTCAAAGCCGATACCGATTTTTCCGAGTGGAATCTCCGGTTGAAGTTGAATCCTGACATAGGCATCCCCATTGATAAATGTTAAACCGCCACCGTAGAATCCACTTGTTAAGAAGTGTTGCTCTGCGAGTGGTGTTAATCGTTCCTGGGCGGAAATTGGAGAGACTATTGTTAAAATAAAAATGGTTGACGCAAAAACACCACGACTAAATACGAAAAATACAGTATTATTTTTCAAGCTGCAACAATCCTTCCATCTTTCATGTGAATTGTACGGTCAGCGTTCTCTTTTAGCCCTTGATGATGAGTTACAATGGCGATGGTGGTTTGGTGTTCTTGTCGTAATTCTTGAATTAGGTTCATCAAGTTGTCGCTTTGGCGGCTATCTAAGTTGGCGGTTGGTTCATCAGCAAAGATGATTTTGGGTCGGTTCGCAAGTGCACGGGCAAAAGAGACGCGTTGTTTTTCACCGCCAGATAGCTGGGCAGGACGGTGGTGCAGGCGTTCACTTAATCCGACTCTGGTGAGCAATTCTGTCGAGCGTTTTTCTGCTTCGGAAGCATTTGCCTTGGCAATGTCCATGGCAACCATAACGTTTTCAAGAGCGGTGAGATACGGCAAGAGATGGAACAACTGAAAAACGAACCCAATCTTTTGTCGTCGAATTACGCTCAAGTCTTGATTCGCTGGATTTATTGCTTCACCATCAATTCGGAGTTCCCCCGCATCTGGTGTTAAAATGCATCCAAGAAGGCTAATCAAGGTCGTTTTTCCACATCCGCTGTCTCCCATAATCATCACCAATTCACGTTCTTCGATTCGGATATCAACCGAATCGATTGCGACGACAGCAGCTTCACCCGTGCCAAAACGTTTGGTTAAGCCAATTCCTTCTATGATTGTTGCCATGATACATTCCCTTTAACTATAATAACCTAAGTTGCTATCTACAAGATTTTAGACATACAAGCACCGCTTTTAATAGTGAATTCTTCGTTTTTCTCAAGATTTCGTAGCGCAAACTGTCAGTTTGCGTTCTCACAGGCACAATCTAACAGATTGTGCTACATAGGTGGCAACTTAGGTTATTATAGTTGCATTTGAATTCTATACTTTTTTAAGATTAGGCGTTTGTAGTCGCGCAATTTATTGCGCCTCTTTGCATATAGTTACGGCACGCGGAGCGTGCCTACTACCTTTAAGTGCTTGTTTAAATCAGTTTTTATGCACAACCTTCAATTACATTAGGAATCAGTGTCCCCAAAACTTTGATTCTGGTGTGTTATGCCGAAATCGATCTCACCACGAAACGCTATCATCGGATCAACCATAATCGCTTTCCGTGCTGCAAGGTAACCACTTCCACAACATACAACGAAACTAATACACACAACAATGATGGATTCAACTAAATTAATTGCTACGAAGATAGGTGCTGCAACTGCAAATATGTAGGATAAGATAAGTCCAAGCAGTACACCGATGACTGAGATTAGGGCGACCTGTTTTAATAGAAGTGCCATGACATAACCGTTTGAAGCACCGATGGCTTTTAACACGCCAATTTCCTGTGTCTTTTCAAGCATTGTTACATAAGTAATCATCCCAACGATCAAACCTGCAGCTAACCATAGCATGACTCGCAAAAATTGCACCGCTTTCATCGGATTGTCAACCCAATACTCCATAATGTCCTTAAGTGTATGTTCCAATGTGCGTACTTCAATAGTTTCGAACGCATCTAAATTCGCAGCGACCTTTGTAGGATTTTCATTTTTGTTTGATTTGGCAACCATCATATTGACATACGGCGTGTTTTCAAGAAAAACTTTCTGTGCCGCACGGACATCCATAAAAAGCAAAGGGGTATCCAGAACGAACATTAGGCTTTTAGCTTTGCCGACAACTCGCACTTTTTCTTTGCTGATAGAGATCAATTCGCCAACTTCAAGTCCCATTTTTTCATCAACAATTACCTCATAAGGAACAGGGTCTTCAGGACGATAATCCGCAAACTGACGCGGTTTAAACATTCTGCCTTCAACAACATGTTTCGGGCCTCCGAGTTTTCCTAACGTATAACCAACTACCATCGCTTTCGTGGGTTTCCCACGAACGTTAGGTCGTGCTTGTGCAAAGATCAGTGGGGAGGCAGAATCAGGGACTAATCCGGGCGATGCCTTCAAAAATGCCATGTGTTCCTCATCCAATAGTGAAAACCCAATGAATGCGCCACCAGAGCCTTCGGCAGAAATCCAGATATCGGCACCTGTAGATTTCACATATTGTTGTGCTTGAATACGCATGCCGTTCATAATTCCACCTAATAGCAGAATCAGCGAAATCAGCACGGTGATACCGAGAACTGTTAGCACAACTCTGGCTCGACGATACCGCATGTCTTTAAGGAACAGATTTTTCATTTTTGATTGACCTTACATTTCGACAAGTCGTTCAGCCACTGTCTGTCGTTTTCGTCTGTGTAATTGCACGTGATCTAAATACTTCCCCTCGTCTGCCTCAAAACCGGTGTCACGTTCGAGAAAGAGTGGAAAATCGGAAGCAGGAGGCTTGGCGTTATGATACGCATGTTTATAACTCCGCATGATGATGCGTTGTTCACGATTGAGCGTTTCTAACCATTCTGGCGAGGAGTGAAACCGATCCGCAGGGGTAACCCACGATGGACAATACGCCACAAAGATGTTGTAGCGGACTACATCGCTTTCGTTCGGTTCTACACGATGCCAGATACTGGAGTGCATCACCGTCATTGTGCCTTTACGGGGACAGACAATCAGTTCTCCCGGAATGCTATTGTGGGTATCGTATCCATCCATATACTGCTGACGATGGCTTCCCGGCAACACAACGAGATTACCCATCTTCTCATGTGGGAGGTCTGTCAACCAATATCCGATTTTGATTTGGAGCGGCAATTTTGGCGAAAACACGCCGTAGGGAAGCGCCCGTGCGCCATCGGGATGCCAAATGTTGTATTGTTTACCACCGGGCGGGCGTAGGAAAAATTGACTTTGATGTAGTTTAAGAAGTTCTCCGAAAAGGTCGTAGGCGAAACCGACATGCCGTTTGTGATCAATTAAACTTGTAAACACAGGGTCGCGTTCGACTATGTTCTCCATGCCGAGATAGCCACCTGGCGTCCATTTCGAATTGGTAGCAGCAACACGATCTATCGCATCTTTATAGGTGTCAATATCTTCATCGGAGATGGCGTCTTCAATGAAGATAATACCATCTTCTTTGAACTTTTCCCACTGTTCTGCTGTGAATCCGGTTGGTGCAATACGATATTTCTGTTCGGTTTCCATTGGACGCCTCCTTTCGTTGAATATAAAAAAATAGCGCGTAGGTTAGATTGAACCTGCGCAAGCAACACCCAAAATAGGTGTCCGTTCAACCCAACCTACCGGTTTAGTCTAACTCACTTTTAACACGAGCAAATTCTGTGCCAAAGTAAAATGTATTCTATTTTTCAGTGGCTGTTGATTCTTTATTTTGTGTGTTGACGATTTCGAACTGATAAACGGCGTGTCTATAGACGAGTACCATCTGGTTATTCACGTTCATTGTAAAGTTATACTCGTTGTATTCTATCGGTATACCGTAAAGAATGTGCCCGTTTCGGAGTGTCACCTTAACGTTTTTCTGTGCCAACTTGCGCATAGGGCGTTTCCCGATGATTTTTGGTCGTTTATGTGGGTCTTTATCGGTTCGGAGTTTTTGCTCTTCAACTTCTTTGTTTACCCGCAAAGCGTTGTCTAATTTTTCCGCGGATTCTGGCATCAGAGAGAAAAGAACATCTACTTTATGAAACGCTCCTGTAGATGTATGGATCTCATATTTCTCTATTTCTGTGATATTTACCTTTTTGATGCCTTCATAAGTTACGAGCAGCACGGGCCCTTGAAACATCTCACGCAACGTTGTGGCTTCAAGGGTTTGTGTTGGATCGTTTTGTGTGGCTTCAGGGGTTTGTGTTGGATCATTTTGTTGTGTCATGGGATGTGCCTCCAAAATTATAATTTCTGATATTTTATCATAATATTATGTAATTTGTGAATCTCAATTTAGACAATTTACATAACTGATGGACTGCTTTGTGAAATGCATGAGACAACTGCACAAAAAGGTGCAGACTTTATACCTAATTGCACGGAATAGGGCAGTGAGTCTGTGCGTTAATTTCGTGCAATTTGCGGTTTCAGCATGTTCTTAATCCTTTCCAACTTCTTCTGATTTATTTGAACGAATTGACCAAAAACCGGGTATTGGATTTTCCGCAAGTCCAGTTTTCTTCAAAAGTGTGAGTGCTCGGGTGATGGGATGCTGAACAGACCTTGGCGGATTTCCTCCTCGTTTAAGATGTGTTTCCTCAACAATACCTGCGATCTCCTCTTTTCCAGCAGCCTGTCCACTAAATAATTCTATAACAAGTTCTTGTGCCATGAGCGGTGTGAGAGGGAGTCCGACGTATTTATACGGATTATCCATAAGCATGTTTACTCCTTAATTTCGGTGTAGATGCAAACAGACATGTTCATTGATAAAAATTACTTCAAAATGACCATTTTGCGCAGTTGTGAAATAGAATCCGCCTGCAGTTGATAAAAATAGACACCGCTTGCAATACGTTCACCCACATTATTACGACCATCCCAATATGCTGCACGTTCTTTGTCTGTGTAATAACCTGCCACACGATGTCCAAGTACAAGTGTACGGACAACGCTTCCTCTCGTATCGTAAATTGTAATCTGAACATCGCTGGCGGTTGCCAAATGATACGGTATCCACGTTTCTGGGTTAAACGGATTCGGGTAGTTTGGCAACAACGCTGTCGTTTCCGGACGCAGTTTTAGTAAGAGACTTTGTAACGTACGGATACCTCTGCGGAAGGCAGGACTACCATCATCTGCTTGCATTGCTTGTGTAATCCAATTCTGGATTTGGTCGGCAGTTGGATTGTTGATAGCAGGTGCAGCGATGCCTTCTTCACCAAGTTGACTGGCAACTGTCACTAAATCTAAAATATTGACAGTGCCATCACCGTTGACATCTGCTCTCTCGTTCGACGCGTCGAATGCAGCAACGATAACGAGATCAAGTATATTGATTTGACCGTCTTCATTGACATCAAATTTGGAAAACACTGTACCATCATCCACCCTAAAGCGAACAATTTCAGTAAAGTTTGCACGTTGTGTATTCCCTGCTTTATCAAATACAGTCATCTCAGCAAGTCCCCATGTGCCTGGGACACTGCCAACCGGTAAAGTAATGCTTAACTGATAGTCTTTATAGACGGTGGGATCACCTATAAAATACATGTAATTATGGTCTGGAGCACCGTGGTTAAATCCGTGCATTACGCCCTGAGGGTCGCGTAAAAGTATTTTTGAACCACTATATCCACTAATGTCATCTTTCACTCTGAAACTAATATCAACGCTTGTTTCACCATTTGGGTCTGTTGGACGAGTAGGTTCAGCTTTGATCGTAATCTCATTTAAGTCCAATTCCGGTGGGGTGTCATCCGGAAACCGAGTTTGTATTTCTATTGTGTATGGTCCTTCATCAAGCACAAATTGGTCATTTTCTCTTATTAAGCTTTGCTCTTCTGGTGGAATAAACCAGGCACCACCAATGTTCCCCGAAATATTTCCTGTTTCAATGTAAGCAAGTGAATAAGTTCCGCTCTGACGATAGTCTGGAACGACTATGTTAGCCTGGACTTCACCTCCCTTCTGTGCGATCGTTTTCCCCTCATCAACCCCGTACCCATTACCTCCACCTATAGAATAGGTTTTACGGTTTTTATCGTTCATTACGGCAGTACAACCTGTTACACCAAAACGTTCAATCACTCGCCAACGCACGTGAACGATTTGATAAGGATGTCCCCTTTCGGTTAACTCTTGTGACAAAGAGAGTCTCACTGAATTTTTGACATAAATGGGTGCTTTACAATGCTCAAGTGGATTGTCAATATAGAGTTTCCATCCGATATCGGTTTGGGATTGGTACCGCTCGTTTCCATTGGCATCCCTAAGCCGAATCTGGTCTGGAGTCCAATAGCCTTTTACTGCATAGCGTGATAAGGTAAGATGTCCTCGAAAAATATGCCCCGCAGAAATTCGTTGTCCTTGGGGATTGATAGGTGAAAGCCCTACATCTTCAAATGGACACTCTATACGTTCACTAAATAGGCGCATGTATGCTCCATGGGCACTATCCAAGTTGCTCTCGCCATGAATTTCGATTTCTATCGTGATTTGCTTATCTTCCTCGGGTTTACCATTGACCTGTATGTCAACCCGTATAATCTTCCCTGGATACACATAGTCAGGATAGAGGTTGTAGACTTCAAAAGTCAAGTCTTCGCGTATTTTTGAGATGTAGCGAGTACCGTGCATAACTCTATTTTGGATAAATTCGTATTTGGCAGGGGACCGCGAACGTAACTTGTCAGGTCGGACGATGTAGTGACTGATACTCTCCGCCATATCTTCATTCGGATTTACGCCATGGGCATAGGCAGATACGAACTCAGTCTGCTTAGTTGTTGACCAGCCGTCTTTATCGTCAGGGTTTTCATACCAGCCTCCGAGTTCAATCCAATCCTGTTTGAGTTGCTCGTCAAAGAGGTGTTCCCATAGGAAGTGTGCTTTTTCATGTAGGATTACACGGTGTATAGAGTCAACTCCTTGTCCTTTAAACGCAGCTTCCATAAATTCGATGTAGCCAGCACCCGTCCAGGCAACTGCAGCTGCTTCTGGATAGAATGGGTGCGGTGTTCCATCTAAACGTCTCACCAGATATTTCAGTCCGGGAGTTTTAAGCATGCCTTGCGGAAACTCTTCAAGCATTGATACGATTGCCATCAGTTCTTCGTTCTTAAATTCACTGAATCGTCCCGCGTGTTCACCCGTTGTATGACGTGTTAGTTCGGTATAATCAGGTACATCTATACTGACATCATAACGGTCTCTCAATATCCGTATAAACCCGTATCTATGTGTCGCATTATCTGTTACAAACCGAACTACAGCACGGTGGAGTCGTTTTGAGAAATATCTACCGCGCACACCCTCAATTTCCGCTAATAAAGGGTTGGCATAAGTAAACGCCTCTTCAGCAACAGTGACAACCTTTGTGTCACCCTGAAATTCAATTTCAATGTCATCTTGAATGTGTCTATTACTGAGTTTCCATAGTGAGATCGGTACCCGAGGGTTCTTATCCCTAAAACTGTTCCTTTCTTGCGGTATCGATTCAAAGGTTTGTAGTAGTTTATATGCATGTGCGCCGCTCCATTCAGTACCGAGGTGAACGGAGTAACGCCTCATTAACCATAGTGATGCGCTGTGAGATGCAATTTCTATCTGTTCATCAAGTATCGTTACTTGTACAGGTTCAACGACGGTAGCACTCTCTTGTCCTTCAGGCGTTTCATCTATTTCCCAGTGGTATTCAAAAGTTAGACCTTGAGAAACGATAACACACAAAAAGATAGCCGAAAGGAAAACAGATAAAGTGGTTTTCATGATTTCTTCCCTATTAAAATAATTTTGTCAATCCTGAATGTATTTTAACCGTATAAGGTTTAGCATCTGTCAAAACTTTATGAGATTCCCCCAATCTCATAAGTTCAATCCTCGTCCGCGCCTGAATGTCTGCCAGATTGGAAATTATATACCAAAGTCTAATGTCTTTAGGTCAGGGTTAGTTTTACCTTCAGTTCAACCCAACCCATATCCATATTCACTACACCCCAACCGCTGATTCGCATAGGTCGTTCTGAAGCAGCCATGCTGAAACTGCGTGAACGATGATTTGATTTGCCCGTTCAACAATTGGATTTAAGGATGGGATATAGGTAAACATGTTTTGTGCCTTATCTTTAAGATTTTCTATTTTCGGCAACTCAAGGATCTTCATTTCTCTGAGAAATGTTTCAACTTCTGCCTGACTGATGCGTGCTCGTTTACGGAGTTCTTCTAACTTTGGCGTGTGTGCCCACGCTTTCAAAACCGCTTTGCCGATTTGTTCAATTGAAAAACTTGAAACAAGTTGTTCGGCTGCTCTTTCAATGGTAATTGCGGACAATTTACGTTTGCCCTCAATTACATGCTTTGGGGGTGATCGAAGGTCCCAAACGATTCTAAAAACGGACAAAGTTTTCAAAATATAATATGTCACATCAATTTGCCACCAATGAAAGCCTTGCTGTGTGGCACTTGGAAAATGATGGTGATTGTTATGCCATCCTTCCCCCAGAGTAATGATTGCTAAAAATAAGTTGTTGCGGGAATTGTCTCCTGTGACATACGACTGTTTCCCGAACACGTGAGAAAGAGAATTAATCGTAAATGTTCCGTGAAAAAGGAACACCGTACTGAGGAAGAAACCTACGATAAGTCCGGACCAACCTGCAATCGCGAAGACGAGAATAGCTAATAGGAATGGCGGTAGTCTCTCCCATTTATCAAGCCAAACGAGTTCTGGATATTTTCGGAAATCCTTAATTATACTATAATCTACGGTACGCCCGCGTTTGGAGAAAATCCAAAGCACGTGAGAATGCCAGAATCCGTGTTTAACTGGTGAATGTATATCTTGTTCTGTATCGGAGTATTTGTGATGTTCGCGATGTTTTGCTGCCCACCACAATGTTCCGCGTTGTGCTGAACTCTGCCCCAGAAATGCCAGAAAAAATTGGAATACACGACTTGTTTTGAATGAACGGTGCGAAAAGTAGCGATGAAACCCCGCCGTGATTCCAAACATGCGGATAACGTACAATGCACCACATATAATCCAGTCAACAGGTTGAACATCTACCCAGATAATCGCAAAACATGTGAGGTGAAAAATTATAAAAGGTAGAACGCGAGGGTGAACAATGTCCTCTCCATCAACAGGACGCGAGCAACTTGGTTCTATAGACACTATTGTGATTCTCCTTGTTAGGCTGTTGCCTATGAAATTTACGGAAGTTTTGTTAATATATTTTTTTACACTGGATGTATTTCAACGGGATAGGGTTTCGCATCGGTTAAGGTTTTATGAGATTTATGCAATCTCATAAGTTCTACCCTTGTCCGTTCCTGAATGTTTGCCAAACTTGGAAAATTATACACCAATTCTCCGCCTTTGACAATGGGAATTAAGAGCGGTTCTCCATCGGATAGCGGTTCATCCCAGAGCGTTACGCAGTCTTTACAGTAATGTCCATGGGTATCAATTTGGCGATAAATCTGTTTTCTTCCTGGGACAGTAGCTTTTGCAGGTTCGTCAAGTGACTGTTTACCAATAGGTATCCCATCGCGTTCAACTGACTTGAAGACACCACCGAGTGCTGAAGGCCCGCCCTCACCAGTAACGGAATTAAAGTTAGCACCAGTTGCAAGACGGGTGCCGACTCCGAAACTATCAATCGGTGAGCCGTTCTTGAGTAGGTTGTCTATCTCAAATTCATCAAGGTCATGGCTGGCGATAATCTGAACATAGTTAAGTTTTTCTGCATCAAGAATACGGCGGACCTCCTTACTGAGTGTCAAGAGATCACCGCTATCCAATCTTACGGCTTTTAGTCGGACACCGCGCGTTTCCATCTCATGCGCAACGATACATGCATTTCTTGCTCCCTCTAACGTATTGTAAGTATCAATTAGAAATGTCGTGTTGTGTGGGAAAACGTTAGCGTAATCTCGGAAGGCATCAACCTCTGTGGGACGTTCCATGACAAATTTATGCGCCATCGTACCGACGTAGGGGATATCGAAATAACGTCCTGCAAGTACAAGCGATGTGCCGTTTGCACCACCGATGAAGGATGCACGTGCGGCAAGGATACCCGCATCTCTACCATGTGCGCGTCTTGCACCGAAATCAAAGACCGGTTTCCCTCTTGCTGCATGGACAATTCGTGAGGCTTTTGTCGCAATCAACGTTTGGAAGTTCATCACACAGAGCAGATAGGTTTCAAAAAGTTGAACATCACGGGATCTGCCGGTAACGTTGATAATCGGTTCGTTCGGAAAAACGAGAGTTCCTTCAGGGACAGCATAAATAGAACCGTCAAATCGGAAATCTTTCAACGATTCGAGGTAGTCTCTATCTAATTCGCCGCTCTGTGCTAACCAGTTGAGGGTATTATCGGTAAAGCACAGATTCAAAATGTAATGGATAACCTGCTCAAGACCTGCTGCGATGAGATATTCACCTTGCGGGATTTTGCGGACATAGTAATTGGCAGTAATAATAGCATCGTTTCGGTTTTTGAAATCTGCTTGCCCCATCGTGAGTTGATAGTAGTCTACGAACAGTGCCATCTCAGATTCTGTCAACAGAGCAGATTTTGGCGAGGTTGAAAGGGGTGCTTGTTTTGAGATTTTGGAGTTGGTGTTCATAGTAGGTAAAATATAAGCTACGGTTTCTGCGTAACCTGTATCATCTGATTTACTGATACATTTTGAAGCGTTTGTATCTTACCGTTTGCCCATGTGACCTGCAGCGTTTGTACTCGAGTGTTTTTACCCAATCCAAATTCAGCGATGAAACTGTTAGCAGACATGTAACTTTCACCAGCGTAAATTTCTCGTATTTGAGTAGAATCTGCTGTTTTGAGATGAATTTTCGCGCCGATAGCGTCTCGATTTGGGTTTTTACCCACTAACTTAACATGCAACCAATTATTGCTGTTACTCAAATCGTTAGCGTTATTCCGTAATAGGGTTGGTCGGTCATAGTTATTGGCAATAAATATATCCACATCTCCATCGTTGTCATAGTCGCCAAACGCAGTACCACGGCTGACACGCGCAGGAAGATTCGCAATACCCGTGCTTTTACTAACATCACTGAAAGTGCCATCACCTTCGTTCCGAAACAACTGATTATGTTGCGGGATAAGCACTTCAGGTTGGTCCAGTTTTTGGAATGTGCTGCCGTTTGCTACAAAGATATCCAAATCACCATCGTTGTCATAGTCAAAGAGAGCGGTGCCCCATCCGATTTCTTTTAATGTGACTTCTGCAAGCATAGCAGAATAGGATTCATCTACAAATCGGATGCGTTTGGGATTACTATTTTCTATCGCTTCGTTTTCCTGCAACAGATTTCTGTAGAGAACATATTCCTGATCTATCCAATGACTGATAAAGAGGTCAATATCTCCGTCTGCATCGTAATCCCCCGCAGCCAAACCCATTGATCCGCGAAAGTCCGCAGCCCATGAGTCAGCACTAACATCGGTAAAAGTGTCGTTTCCCTCGTTTCGGAAGATGTGGTTTTCAGAAGTATCGTTTGCGACGTACAGGTCCATATCATTGTCATTGTCAAAGTCGCTGAAAATGGCTTGCATACTTCTGCCGCCGGGTGCTGCTACGTCTACTTCGGCAGTAATATCGGTAAACGTTCCGTCACCGTTGTTTCGGTAAAATACATTATCTTGTGGTTCAAAGGCGGTAGGATTCAGTGCATTTGGCACGAATTTACCGGATTGTAGGGATTCCTCTTTCTGCTGTTCAAACTTTTCCAGATCATACTTGACGTAATTACAAACATATAGGTCTAAGTCGTTGTCACCATCGTAATCAGCGAATGCGGCGCCAGTACTCCACAACGGACAACCGACTCCCGCTATCTTTGTTACATCAGTAAATGTGCCGTTGCCGTTGTTCTGATAAAGCACATTTACTCCATAATTTGTCACATAGAGATCGACATTACCATCCCCATTGTAATCTGCGAAGACACAACCCATACCGTATCCTGTATCTCCAACTTTGGCAGTATCTGTAATGTCAGTAAATGTGCCATTACCATTATTCCGGTAAAGTATATTTGCAGGTATTGTAGCGTTTTTTTGGGAATGTGAGGTGGGTGTGGCCGGTGTTTCTGTGAATGGTCCAGGTATATTTACAATATAGAGATCGACATCGCCATCATTATCTATATCAGCAAAACCAGCACCAGAACCCATATCTTCAGGCAGTAAACTGGAACGAACACCTTTTGAGTGTTGAAAACGTATACCTGATTCAAGTGTTACATCAACAAAGGTAGCGGGTTGTGCAAGTGCATGTATTGTGATAAATATCAACACTACAATGTAACAAACATATTTTCGAACACGCCATCTTTCTGTTGTTGCACCTATAAAGGATTTCATGTTTTTAGAAAGTTAGTGAAAATATTTCGGTTTAGAAAGCGCTCGTCATTCAGAATATTTTGATGGAGTGGAATTGTAGTATTGATACCTTCAATCTTAAATTCGGAAAGTGCTCGCTTTAATCGGGCAATTGCTTCGTCACGATCTCTACCAACAGCGATTAATTTGGCGACCAGTGAATCGTAATGTGGAGGAACTGTATAGCCGGTATAGATATACCCATCAACACGAATGCCGATGCCACCGGGAGGTTGATAGTCTGTAACTAACCCTGGTGAAGGCATAAACTGATTGGCAGGGTCTTCGGCATTGATTCTGCATTCAATCGCGTGTCCGTTGATGTGAATATCAGATTGGTTGTATCCAAGTTCCTCTCCCATCGCTAAACGAATCTGTTCTTTAATTAGGTCAATACCAGTAATGCTTTCGGTGATAGTGTGTTCAACCTGAATACGCGTATTCATCTCGAGGAAATAGAAGTTTTCGTTCTTATCAACGACGAACTCAATTGTGCCAGCATTTAGGTATCCGATTGACTTAGCGGCTTTGACAGCAGCTTTGCAAATTTCATTCCGAAGTTTAGCGGAAATAGACGCAGCAGGGGCTTCTTCCAATAGTTTTTGCTGTTTGCGTTGGATGGAACATTCACGTTCTCCGAAATGGACAACATTTCCGTGAGAATCTCCTAAAACCTGAACTTCAATATGACGTGCCTCTTCTATCCATTTTTCAATGTAAACATCGGCGTTTCCAAACGCGGCTTCACTCTCAGATTTTGCGATGTGGAATAAGTTGAACAGACTGGGGCGATTGTGTGCGATGCGAATGCCGCGGCCGCCGCCGCCAGCGGATGCTTTGATTCCAACCGGATATCCGATTTTTTCTGCAAGTTCGGCTGCTTCTTCAGCGGATTCAACGGTGGCTTTTTTGTCTTTTTTTCGTTTCCTGTTTTGACTACCGGGGACAAGTTTTAGACCTGCCTTCGCGACTGTTTCAAGCGCGCGGATCTTGTCCCCCATAGTGTTGAGGTCATCAATGGAGGGGCCAATGAATTTGATTTGATGTGCTTCACAAATTTCAGCAAACTGTGCATCTTCAGCGAGGAATCCGGCCCCAGGATGTATCGCATCAACATTAGCAAAGTCCGCTACAGCAGTAATGTTGGCATATTTAAGATAACTTTCTGCGGAAGGAGGCGGCCCGATGCAGTATGCCTCATCAGCGTATTCAACGTGAAGAGCGTCTTCGTCTGCTGTTGAGTAAATAGCAACGGTCTTAATATCCATGTCTTTACAAGCACGGATTATACGGATAGCAATCTCACCGCGGTTTGCAATCAATATTTTTTGAAACATAGTCCTAAGTTCGCCTCACTCGGAAGAGGGGTTGATTGTATTCGACTGCTTCGCCATCTTCTATAAGAATTTCCAAGACTTCACAATCGAAGGGAGCCTCAACATCGTTAAAAGTTTTCATGACTTCAAGTGTAGCTAATGACGCACCCGCTGTAACAGTATCACCGATTTCAATAAATGGTGGTTCATCGGGTGCTGGCGCCCGATAAAAACGTGCAGGCATTGGTGAGCGAATTATGTCGTCCCCTGCTTCGTCTTCCGTCACGAGTGTTGGGGCGACAGCACTTGGTATAGGAGAGGAAATTGACGCAGGTTGCACAGTACCGCGTGAAATTTCTATTTCTACTTCACCATCACGAATCCGAACTGTTGTCAAATCCGATTTCTCCGCAATTGCAATGAGTTCTTCAAGACGTTGTAAGAGAGGGTCAGGAGTGACTTCTGTATCAGCGGGAGAGTCAACTTTCTCACTTTGCTTTTTTTGTTTCATGTTTTAAACCCTTTCAACGTATTTCCCTGTCCGAGTGTCAACTTTAATTACGGTTTCGTTTTTTACAAAGAGCGGGACATTCACGACAGCACCGGTCTCTAATTTTGCTGTTTTTGAACCGCCGCTGACAGTATCTCCTCGTAAACCGGGGTCAGTTTCAACAATTTTGAGTTCTACAAAAGTTGGCAATTCTGCGGCAAGTGGCGTATCAACATCCATCTTGACCGTTATAGTTTCGCCTTCTTTTAAGTATTTTACACTATCTCCGAGCAGTGCTTTGGGAAGCTCATGCTGATCAAAAGTTTCGTTGTCCATAAACCACAGCATGTCACCTTCACTGTAAAGAAATTGCATTTCTTGGTCAGTGAGTCGGACAGTGTCAATGGTATCGTTAGCCCTGAAGGTTCGGTCAAGGACTGCCCCATCACTTACACGCTTAATTTTCGTCCGAGCAAAAGCACCTCCTTTTCCGGGTTTCACATGCTGACAGTCTACAACCGTGTAGACAACATCATCAAGTCGGATAACTAATCCGTTTCGTAAATCTTTTAATGCTGCCATTAAATTTCCTTTCTAATAATAGCGATGTATGTATTTCGATTTGTGTTTACTATAAATGTGTGGCAAACTTGAAAATAGCAATCAAGATTGTCCGGACAGAACATTACTTATAGTTTGTATCAACATTTTCCGCGTAGCGATGTTGTGTTCTCATCTGTCTTCTTCTTTTGATAACGGATACGGGTCTTCCTTCGTCAATTCGCCATTTGGCAGTTCGTAGTAGAGATGTCCGTTGATATCATACACATTCGGAATCCCTTTTTTTCGGTTTTCTTCTTGTGCCCTTTTCGCAGCCCGAATGCCAATCCGCAGCATCTCATCTGCCGATTCATGGGTTTCAAGGCTTAATTTGTCGTTATGCATTATGCACCTCCATTGTGAATGTCGTACTACCTTCTAGCTTTTTAGTCCTACTTCCGTATTAACATTTTCCCCGTTGCAGAAAATTCACCTGCTGTTATGGTAGCAAACAAAGACCTAAATTTTATTCACATCTTCTTTTAGAGTAGGTGTAAAGGTTTTGCTTCTGCCGTTGGGCTTTGCGAGTTGTTACATTTCTTCCGACAATTTCTGTCTTTATAACCTTCGTCACATTGGGTAATGTTGAACTTGTGGCATACCTGATCTGCTACATATCCAGCAAACCAGAGTCCGACAATATTGACACCGATCCCTGCGCCAATCATAAGAAAATTTATAAGTGTATCCATTCGTTTATATAGTAGGTCGGGTAGAGTTTGGAAACCCGACATGTTTAGTCTCTGTCGGGTTTCGCAAACTCTACCCGACCTACAAGGGATTCATAATAATTTGAGTGCTAATCGCAATGCTTCACTCCTGTGGCTAATTTTGTTTTTAATCGCATCGCCCAGTTCTGCAAAAGTTTTCTCATAACCGACAGGCACAAAGATCGGATCGTATCCAAAGCCACTGTCCCCTGCGGGAGTATAGGTGATATTTCCTTCGCATTTTCCCACGACTACTTGTACTCTGTTTACAGAATCGCTGCTGTTAGGTGTAGTGGGTTCCGCGATGGCAATCGCTGCAACGAATCGTGCACTCCGATTAGACGCACCTTCTATAGCCTCAAGCAGTTTTTGAATACGGACTGCATCAGTTGCATCATCTCCTGCCCATCGTTTGGAATGAACACCTGGTGCACCATTGAGCGCATCAACTTCTAACCCCGCATCATCAGCAAGTGTCCGAAGACCTGTATAATCAGCGATGACTGTGGCTTTTTTTGCAGCATTTTCTTGGTATGTATCGCGATCCTCAATCACCTCTGGTGCATCAGGAAAATCTTGAAGCGAGAGGATATGAATGTCTTCTCGTTGTTGATCTGTATTAAGCATTGCCGTAAGCTCTTTCACTTTGCCGAGGTTACGAGTTGCCAAAACTAACTTCATCAAGGTTCTCAAGCATCATTCGGTTTTGTAAGCGGATGAGTTGTTGGATACCGCTGAGAGCAAGGTCAAGCAATTGGTCGTATTCTTCTCGAGAAAATGGATTTTGTTCAGCAGTGCCTTGAATCTCAATAAACTTTCCATTTCCTGTCATAACAATGTTCATATCAACATCTGCAGCAGAATCCTCAGTATAGCAGAGGTCGAGCATAGGAATTCCATCAATAATCCCGACACTTGTGGCTGCGATATTGTCTAAGATTGGCAGTTCATCAAGGAGACCTTGGTGTTGCAGCGTTTTACATGCGTCCCAGAGTGCCAAAAATGCACCTGTGATTGCTGCAGTGCGGGTGCCGCCATCTGCCTGAATAACATCGCAGTCCACCCAGATTGTTCTTTCACCTAATGCATCAAGATCAACTGCAGCACGGAGTGATCTACCAATCAGGCGTTGGATTTCCTGTGTCCGTCCACCAACTCTACCTTGTGTTGTTTCACGCATCATGCGTTCAGAAGTGGAACGTGGTAACATCGAATATTCGGCTGTGACCCAACCTCTCTTACGGATGTTTTGGTCACGCATAAAACGTGGTTGCCGTTCATCAACGGAGGCGGTGCAGATTATCTTCGTATCACCAGTTGCTATATGAACAGCACCTTCAGCGTGTTTAATATAATTTCGTCTAATTGTAATGGGACGCATCTCATCTGTTTTTCGTCCATCTTCTCTGATCATTTAGTCCTCATTTCAGGTTTTAATCTTTGGCTCAACAGTATTTTATACCCAAAAAGCAATGCCCATAAAAAGTTGGCACTGCTTTATCGGTGGAACTATCCAGAAATTATATCACAGAATCCCAGAATTTGTCAAGATTTACAAACAGCGTAAAAGGGTATTTAGTTTCAAGAATTATTAATTAATGAGTGTTACTGAAAGTTTGCATCGTAGGTCGGGTAGAGCGGTAGCGAAACCCGACATGTTTAGTCTCTGTCGGGTTTCGCTACCGCTCTACCCGACCTACAATTCCTAAAAATTTAACGTTTTTAGTTAAATATATCAGAAATCCGAAAACTAAATGATCCTAAAACAGCATAAAATAATTATTGGGCAATATCCTTACAAATCTTTAAGAAAATCCAATGCTTTTGTATAACTCTTCTTTTCAAGATAGTGCTTAAGCATTGTTGGGGCAGTTGATTCAATATCAACGGATAACTGCTGAATTTGGATAAGCTGTTCAGTGATGTCGTCTCCTGTCGCGATGCGTTTGAGCATAGTTTCCAATGTGTTCTGTAGGTCAGATGCTTGTTCCGTTGTCATCGTTTTACTCACTTTCCGCTTCAATAGGCGGTAATTCGTCAATCGCTTTGCACGTTCGCAATCCTATGCTTTTAGGTGGGTCATCATAACCTTTCCACGAATAGGGATCAACACCAGATACAGGTACAATACATCTACGATCAGCACTTGCGGGTCTTTCACCTTCTCGGATTGACCAAGGAAGCAATGACCACGAATTGCAGTAGTGGTTAACAAGGACACGCCGAAATGTACTTCCTCTATTTTTACGAGAACGGTGCAGCAAATAGCCGTTAAAAAAAACAAGTGTTCCTGTTGTTACTTCAACGGGAACTTCCTCAGAACCGTCAAATCCGTAGCTTTCTTGCGCGAAATCAAATTCATCAGGATTTTCGTGATTACGCTGCGGATATAGGTAACCTTGCCGATGTGAACCGGGAAGCACCCACAAACACCCATTCTCAACAGTCGCATCATCCATAGCAATCCACGCACCGATTAAGGAACGATCGCGCGTAGGGATATAGATTTCATCTTGATGCCACGCTTGTCCCTGAAAATTAGGTGGTTTGACGAAAAGCATCGACTGCATACACTTGACACTACCATCCCAAAAAGGTAGATGTGCGGCAGTGATTTGGCTCAGGATACCACAGATTTTTGGATGTTTGACGTACTTTCCAATAGTATCGCTAACGAAATGTGGTTGATGAATGCAGAGGATTCTGCCGATTGCATCTTCGTCGGTTACACTATTGGGCAAAGGTTTCATGTTATCACATTCATATTCACCACGAGCAAGCGTAACTGTATCTTGCCGAAGTTCTTCAATTTCGCCATCGGATAGCAAATTTGGAACGACAAGATAGCCGTTTTCAATAAAAAATTGACATTCCTTATCGGATACGATATTTGGAACTTCAATTTTTTCTGTTGTTTCAGGGCCCATTTGTTTAAATTATCCTCCTACATTTTATAGAGGCACGACCTACAAAATGAATATGCAATCAGTAGTTTCGGACTTGGGCAATTTTATGTATCAAGTTCAATTTTAAACTCAAATTTAGATAGCCTGACGAAAATATCCTAACTCTATAAGCCGAGCGTAAAGTTCTTTGCCAGCATTTTCTTTTCCTTTTACCACAAAATTCATGCTTTTATTATTAAACGAATTATGTAATCCCATAGTGTAAATTATGCTCAAACTATTTGGATACAATCTGTTAATGGTAGTTTCAGATGCAGTTATTAAAATCTCTTGGTTTTGTATTTTTATTTCAAAATCTGATATAAATTGGGAACATTCTTCAAAAATTAATTCTTTATGGTCTTTGTTACTATGGGAAAATTCGGGGCAGATTCTTTCTGTGTTTGTGATTATATGGTGTGATAATCCAAGCATGTTGTAAGCCACCTCTGAAATTTCACGCATGAATTGAATAATTATTTGGGTTCTGTTATATCCAAATGCATCGAAAGTAGCCTGTTTACTGATATTTGAACCAGGATATTCTTTTTGAGGAATGTTGTTATATTTTACGTTGGCATTTACCATTTTATTGTCTATTTCATTCATAATAGAGTAAAAGTTGTAATTCTCGGAAGGATAATAATTAAAATTACTAATTAGATTTACTGAACGCCCTTCAATCATCTTCTGAGTATTTTTGTTTAATCTCTTGTGGATATTTTCGATTTTATGACCTCGTGACCCCAGGTATAATGGTTTAAAATTTGATACGGCAAAGGTTTTGTATATTAGTTCAAATGCTAAACCAAGTGAGCCATAGCTGTATGAAATAGGGGTTATAGACTCCGTTCCTACCATTGTCATACAAGTAGCATCAAGATTATTTTTATATTCAGGATATTCTAGCTCTTGTAGGGCGTGTTTTATGTGTAATCTTGCTTTAGGTATCCAGTGTTTAACTTCTTGTGGTGATATATAGTGGTGCATAATTTTGTCGCAATTCGTAGTTTTGGACGCTGATTTCAATAATTTCTGAATGCGCGGCGAGGCTGATATTTTTTCTTCTATTTTTATTCCCAGAATCATATTTCTCAAAGTGTTTACGAACGAGATTCTCAGTTTTGCTTTCATTTTGAGATTCCTGTTGAGAAAATAATATTGTCTGGTTCATACAAGACATTCCTTTAGAAACTTCCAAATCATAAGACAGATTTTAATATTGCCGAAGTAAAAATGTAACGCAACTAAACACGATTCGCAAGAAACATTTCCGTTATTGCGAGTGCGAAAACTGCTAAAAGAAGATAAGTTGCAATGCCCTGGTTTTTCTCAACGTCTTCTCGGTATTGTTGTTTCACTTCGGGCGTAAGTTCAGCGGGGGCACGGTCAACTTCAGTAGAACCGATAAGCATGCTGGTTAGCTCTTCTGGATTCCGATATGTTAGGTCTGACTCGGCAGTATCAACGTTGATAACAAAATAGTGTGGTTCTTCTCCAGAACCGTGTACTGAATAGATACCGGGATGCTCGGTGTTTTCGTAAAAAAGATTACCTTGTTCATTCAATGTCATCCGTGTTTCTTTACGATCAGGATCGAAAACTGCAACCTCTTTTCCAGCACTGTCTTGAGTCCCATTGTACTCTACACTGTCACCAACACGATAGTCCGGCACTTTGCCTGCTTGCTTTAGCGCGAGATATTTGATTGTTTCGTGGAGAAATGGAAGATAGACGCCGTGTATAGGCAGGTCATTCCATTCACGGTCAATTGTAGATGTAAAACAGAGAACTCGTCCGTTGCCGTAAATTGTTTCAAGGACTGCTGGGTTTCCGTCATCAAAAGCAGCAATTACTGTCCCTTCTGAAGTAGGTGTTGTTTGAAAATACCTATAAAACCTTCCTTTTCCAAAATCGCCATGGTTTGGATTGCTGAACGGGATAAAAATAGGGTGGCGATAATCAACACTTGCGATAACTTGAAACTCTTCTTTGCCGATTGGGTCACCGACTGCTTGCATTAAAGTACACGGCATCAGAGAGTTTTCTGATCCGGTAAGGTGCTGCTGGTACACACTTGAATCAATATTATCACCGAGCGTGATAATTAGTCCACCGCCCGCATTCACATAGGTTTTCAGTCTTTCTGCCTCGGCTGCTGTGATCTGTTTAACATTTGCGAGGATCAACACATCGTATCGCTGCATCGCAGCTGCTGATGGTAATGTAGTAGACTCTGTGTAATTAATAGGTGCTCCCTCATCTCCAACATCTTTCAGTGCTCTTGTTAAAAAAAAGGTTTCATCTTCAATGTCAGATCTTTTCTGTTCCCCATTGACAGCATGAACCTTAATTGATTTCATGCTTTGCACAGTAAAATAATATCGGTTGTCAATTTCAATGGCATCCGTATCAATTTCAACCCAACCTGTATGAACGGATTCTGATTGCAGATCAATTTCCATTCTAAAGATGGCATCCGCGCTATCTTCTGGCTCAATATCCAATTGTGTTGTTTGCACTTTACTGTTATCAATAAATAGGCTTACAGGCAGTTTCTTTACTTGTTCATTGCTGAAATTGTGGATTCGTGCTACCAATTCAGTGTCTTTTTGTTCAATGAGTACCACTGGTGGAACGTTAATATCTGTAATCGCTCGGTTGTTCGTCTGTTCTGCTGCGATATTGACAAATTCGATGTCTACATCTGGGCTAAGTCTGTCGGTTTCAAGGAAGTTTTCCCATCCGATTTTCTGTAAATCAGCGATAAGGTATATCTGTTTCTGTCCAGCGGTGACACCTTGAAGTATCTCGTCAGCGGTTTGGATGGCATCAAGATAATCTGTTGTACGGTAGGTAGGTTCTGCGCTTTCTATTGCTGTTCTGACGTGATTATGCTGTGAGTCGATAGGTAGAACTTTCTGTGCTTTGTCTGCAGAGAGAATAAGCGCCACAGCATCGGCACTTTCTAAACCGTCAAGTCGAGCAATTGCCGCTTTTTTAGCACGTTCAAAAACGCCCTCGTATTGCATACTATATGATGTATCCAAAATGATAACTGCATTCCGCACACCGCCTAATTCCGGGGCAGTTGTAGGATCAGCCGCAATAAAAGGACGCGCGAATGCCAATCCAAGGAGTATTAACATCAAGATTCGCATCAGCAGCAAAAGTAGCCGTTTCAACTTATGACGTTGCACATTGGTTTGATGTGACATCTGGATGAAGCGAACAGTACTAAAAATAAGCCTACGCGCTCGTTCCCGATTCAATAAATGGATAATAAGAGGAATAGACGCGCCTATAGTACCTGCAATCGCAAATGCCCCAGCTAAAAAACCCATCCTGTTTATCTCCTTCGCTCGTCAACACACGGTATGTCTGTTGCTTTTATAAAAATCCTTGTCGTTTTGCCAGATATGATGAAAGTGCTCGGTCAATTGGTGTTGATGTATTAATCAGGTTGTAATCAATGTCCGATTGGTTCAAAGTTGTTCGGTAATGGTCAATAAATTCGTTAAAATTGCTCAAATAACTATCCCGAATCACTTGTGGTGTCGTGATAATTTCTTGGTCATTTTCCGCATCAACAAAACGGATGAGTCTTTCAAACTCAAATTCCACTTCCTGTTCTGATAGAAGATGAAAAACGATAACTTCATGTCCATCATAACGCAGGTGTTCAAGTCCTTCAATTACCTCGTCAGGATTTTCGTCGTAAAGGTCTGAAATAACAATAACTAATCCACGTTTTGTCAGCCGCTCTGCAATTTCGTGTAACGGTTCGCCAATTCGGGTTTCCTTTGCTGATTGAAGATTTTCCAATGTCAATAAGATAGAATGCATGTGCGAGGCACTGCTGCGCGCGGGCAAGTACTGATGTACTTTTTCATCAAAGTAGGCAAACCCAACAGCATCTTTCTGTTTCGCCATGAAATAGGATAGGGAAGCGATAAGGAAACAAGCATAGCGCAGTTTTGATAAAGGTTCAACATTTCCATTTGTTTCAGTTTCTGAGACTGCATCTATTTCCTGCAAATCCTCTGGAGATGGATACGCCATTGATTGACTTGTATCTAACAGGATATAACAGTTAAGATTAGTCTCTTCTTCAAACTGTTTGATGTAATAACGGTCGGTCTTGCCGTAAACCTTCCAGTCGATGTGTTTTGTATCGTCACCCGGCATATACTGCCTGTATTGCGAAAATTCAACACTGAATCCGTGATATGGACTTTTGTGTAATCCAGAGATGAATCCTTCAACAACAAATTTCGCAATAAGTTCAAGATTACCAATTTGTGCAAGAATTGTGGGATTTAAGAATCGGCGTCCTTCTGATATCTGTTGCATGCTTTTTTTCCTATTTCTTTCGGAGAACAAGTAAGGTTAAATCGTCAAATTGATCTGCATCTCCCTGAAAGTCCATTACTGCTTGATAGATTAAGTTACATATATGTGAGGCATCACTATCAGTGGATGTTTTAGCGACCTCTTCAAGACGTTCTTCATCATAAAATTCGTCTTCAGTGTTGACAGTTTCGGTAACACCGTCAGTATAAAAGATGATAAGATCACCACTTTCAAGTTTTATCTGTTCCGCTTCATATTTTGCGATGAGCGGCACCATATCATTCGGAAACATTCCCAACGGCAATCCACCGACATCTTGTCCCATCCAAACAATGTTACCATCATTTTTCACAATCAGCGGTGGATTGTGTCCACCATTTAGTGTTGTGAGTGTGTCGGTTTCTGGATTAAGATGGCTATAAAAGAACGTAGCATATTTTTCTTCAGTTCCACTAACGTAGAGGAGTGAATTGAGAGTCATTGCCATCTCAACGAGTTCATTTTTCATATCTATGGAGTCGCTTTCTTCACGAACTTTTGAACTTGTTAACTCAGAGAGCAGTCCTGCGCGAAGTGTTGCCATCAATAGCGCGGCTTGCATACCTTTACCAGAAACATCAGCGATAGCAAGTCCCCAACCTCCCGTTGATAGTTCAATACAGTCGTAATAATCGCCTCCAACGGGACCGCGTGGCTCATAATGTCCAGCAACCTCGTAGCCCGGTATTTCTGGAAGTGTTTCGGGTATAAGGTTTTCCTGAATTTTCCGTGCTTCTTCCATTTCTGCCTGTAATTCGCGTGCTTCAAGTGCTTCTTGGTGTAAGTGAGCGTTTTCGATTGCTACACCTGCTTGTTTAGCGAAAGAATCAAGGAGAATCTCATCTTCATCTGTGAATTCAGCAATCCTTCCACCGCGTTCCTCTTTGTCTCCCACAACCAACACGCCTAAAATATCACCATCACGCCCCTGTATAGGACCTGCCATTAAGTTCTTTCCACCGAAGAAAGTTTCTGTTTTAAAGGCGCATCGGTCTGTCATACCCTCTTTTACCACACCAGCTAACATATCAAATTCAGTTTTTTCATTTGCTTCTGTTGTGTCTGTTTCTACATCTTTTAATGAGATAGAGATCGGATTCTTTTCGTCTTGGTCACCGTTTTCTGAAATTAAAGTTTCGGGAAAAGCGTACCGCAATTCAAGATTTTGCTGCTCAGGGTGAATTAACATCAATCCACCTACATTTGCATCAAGGAGTGCCACTGCTTGATGGACTACCTGTTCAGCTGCGTCTTCAGGTTGTAACAGTTGGCAAATTTGAGGTGCGCTTTCTGCCAACATAAACAACCGAAACTTTTCACTTTGAATGCCTTCTACAATCCGAGAATATGCGATTGCAATTGATATTTGGTGAGCAAGAATGGTTAAGAGCTCTTGTTCCCAGTCTTCTAATGTTGTGCGACCTAAAAATTTGCCTAAACTCAAAATACCGAGAAATTCTTCGTGGATTTTTAAAGGGACCCAGAGACGATGCGCTGCAGAGCCATTAAGTCGTTCAGAATTTCTGTTGATGAAATTTTGGAGGTCTTTTGGTGGTGTGTCTAATTCAATGAGCGTGCATTCAAGTAGACTTGCAACTTCGTCAGGCTCAATTTCTATTGGAGGTATTTCTACTTCTGGCGTTGAGGCAGCAATTGTCAGATAATTATCTGTCGGATGGAAACAAAAAATAGCACCCCGAGTCGCCTGAAGGGTACCAAGTGTAATTCTAAGATAGGTCTTGCTTGAAACATTAAAATTACTGTGTCCGGAAATTAGCGTCTGACCTAACTGTTCCAGTTCAGATAAACTGAATATTAACCTTTGTATAGTCTCTTCTGCTGAACTTAGGTTCATGACAGATTGTTCCTTTTGTCTTCAAAACTTACGGTAGATTTTTAATCCTATTGACCCGTATGTGCTAAGAACAGTGTTTTAGGCAGTTTAGGTTTTTTAGTGGTGTGTGTTCAGTTCAGAATTTGTTAGAAATTTGCGATAGCCGTCTTTTCATCAGGGAAAATTCCTGCGTATTTTGCAATTGCCATCATACGAAAAGTACGTTCTTGTGTTGCAGACAACCCGCAAAAATTTAACGTTCCGTTCCGTTCATCAAGTGCCTCAATGATTTCTATCAGGATGGAGATACCAATGCTGTTAATCAGTGCGGTTTTATCCAAATTGATTACCAGTTGGGTGTATCCTTTTTCAATGAGTTCTTGTGCTTTCTTTGAAAGTTGTTCTCCGAGCGAATCATTTAGGTATCCAGCTGTTTCAAGTACAGCGTATTCTTGTTCAGCACGTATCTGAATATCAAATTTGTTTAGCATTCCCTTACTCCTCAACAGTAAATTAGTCCGTTTGAGACTTACGATGTTACCTTTTTAATAAAACTAACAGTTGTACCGTTTTCACCACTCTCAATATCGAATTCATCCATTAAAGTTTTGGTAATCTCTAAACCCCAGCCACGCTTTCGCATATCCGAGTGTATTCCTTGACGTTGAGAAATGCTATTATGTTGATCTTCTGGGGTGAAACCGACACCGTTATCTGTTATTTTACACTCTAACTCATCAGCCCTTCTAATATAAATAATGTAAACCTTCCGGTCCTCACTTTGGCTGTGTTCAAAGGCATTGATACAGGTCTCAATAATCGCGTATTGAATTTCCTCAATCTGTTCTTCGTTAAAGTGATTCAACTCGGCGAGAACAGACCCTGTTTTGGCCGCGACAAGTTCCATATCATGGTCCATCGGGATTGTTAAACAAACTTCGTCCATCAAAACTGCATTTTCCATCCTAAGATGACCTCCTTCTATAATAATCTGATTCTCACGCGTATGATAAAAAATTGCTAAGCAAGAATTACCTTTTTACGCGTTTAAAAAGGATACCAAAGTTTAGAAAATATTTCAAGGTCTTTTCAATTGTTGCTTTCAAAGGATTCATTCTATTAAAGAAAATATGTTAGATACTGTTAAATTATTACATATTAAAGGTTGATTAATCAAGGCACTTTATAACTGCCATCAAATCTGAAAGAATGATAGAAAATAGACCTTATCTCATAAATCATCTATAAGTATTTTCGTTTCCTCTACAAACCAGCGAGCGTCTACCATTCGCGCCTCTGCTTCAGATCGTTCAGGTTGATATTTTGTAAACTTTACCTTATCACAATTGGCAAGAAACTGCTGGATACGTTCAACATATAAGTCACCTATCTGTTCACGTGTCATCTGATGAAGAATCCCTGTGGTTGTCAATTCTAATGCGGGGATTTGAAAACGTGCTTCTATATATTCGCGGATAACAAAAGAAATTTGGATGTGATAAGTTTCCATATCATAAGGTGCTGTTTCAAGTATTTTCAACTGTTCAAGCGCAATTTCATGGGGTGGTTGCGTATTTTCCTCTATAACTGGAGAAAATGGCAAGGTTTGATGACGTTTTCGGATATATAACCATACCATTCCAATAATTACAGCAAGAATGAGTCCACCGAGAAGGATGTAAGGTAACAGGTTTTGCGGGACGTCTAATGGGGGTTTGATGTCACGTAGGCTTTGCGTATTCAGGGGAGTCTGCAAAATAATTTGGGGAAGAACGGACATGGTGCTATTGAGAAAGCATTAGCGGTTCAATCACTATAGATTTTGGGTCTGTAGGACATGCGTACTGACATACTCCGCATCCAGTACATCCAGAATCAAGAACTTCTACTATTCCATCTGGCGAGAACTTAATCGCTTCTTCTCCAATTGGGCAAGTATCTACGCAGTAGCTGCAGTCCACCGATTTTGTGCGAAGACAAGTATCAACATTAAATACTGCGAGTCCGATCCTAATATCTTCTGCAAAAACAGTTTGTAAGGCACCGCTTGGACAGACGTACATGCATGCCAATGAATCGCAGATAACGCAAGGCTGTTCTTCAGGATCAATGTAGGGTGTATTAGCAAGATTTGGATCTTGGCTTTGTAGAGGTTGTATAGCGTTTGCGGGGCAGTTTTTAACACAGTTACCACACCGATGGCATTTTTCTAAGAATTCAGGTTCGGACAAAGCACCTGGCGGACGGAAAATAACGCGGTTTGGCTCGTCAAAGGGAAACTGGTCACCGATCCTTTCATCAAGGAATTCAGCGACAGGTTTCATGATTTGGTTCAAGGCTTCTTTGAAAAAGTCGCGCCTACCTGTTTCGTCAGACATAGAAATTGCCTTAAAATTCGTCTATGTAATTGAGAAGTGGAAGAGGATAGGACTCTATCAGTTTTGAATAGATTGTTCATCAGATGTTGACTCTAAGTCCTTGTTCTGACAATCATTTTTGGGAATGCGGTAACAACATCTATGACTACCTTGCATAAGATGTTCAACTCGGTAGACCTTTGTTCCCAAGGACTGTCGGAATAGTCCTAATTCAATCTCACACACGTGTGGGTATTCCTGAGCAATCGCTGCGATAGGGCAATTGTGTTCTATTAAGACATAATCGGTATCGTTTTCGTCAAAACGTGCCATATAACCTTCTTCATCACGAATACGGGCAAGTTCCTTGATGCGTTCTACCAAGTCTTTTCCGTCAAGGCGTTCTTGGTACATCTGTAACTGCGATTTCATACGACTTCGGAAAACCTTATTGATAAATCCGGGTCCGTTGAATTTTGCTACTTCGTTCATCAAACCGACTGCAAAGTTCGCATAAGTGGTTGGGAAAAGACTGTTTGCATCATCGGTTAAACTGTAAAGGTGATGTGGTCGTCCGCGTCCATGTTTCTCACTATGATACTCAACTAAGCCTTCCTCTTCAAGAATTGTGAGATGTTGTCTGACTCCCATGGCACTGATATGCAATGCTTCTGTCAATTCACTTACGGTCATGCTGCTACGCATCTTTAGTAACTGCAGGATTCGCATTCGTGTTTCGCTCATTTCGCAATTCACGTGACTGTTCCTCTTACAAGTTTGAGTTTGAAAATATTATAACATATAAACATACCGAATTCAAGGTGAAAATACAATACGTGCATGCTGCGTTAATTTGGTTTCGCTTTGTTCTACCCAGCCTACGCGGTTTAACGATTACTGCTTAGGTTTATCTGGAGGTCTTGGCTGGGAATCAAACCCATAAATTCTGCGCATTATTGGGGTTGCGCGTTCAACTACTTCTGGTTCAAGATAATGCACAAAGTCAAACATCTGCTTTATAAAAGACCGACAACAGAAACAGATGAGTGCAATCCGCTGCTGATTCGTTTTGTTAGCTCCTGCTGAATGCCAGACAGCTCCGTTGAACAGAAACACGGAACCTTTCGGTGCGGAAAGACGTACTTCGTCAGGATGGTGCGTGGTACCGGGAGGTGGTTTTATCTGTTGAAGATGAATACCTGGGACATGACGCGTCCCACCATTTTCTGGTGTAAAATCGTCAAGTAACCAGAGACTATTGGCGACCATCGGAAAACTTGGTAACGGTTCTGGCATGTTCCCTAAAACGCTATCAACGTGATACCCACCATCGGGTGCACCCGGATCAATGATATTGGAGGTGAGAGTACTCAACGTATAATCTGTGCCAAGCAGATGCTCAAAGAAAGGCATTACCTTAGGATGTGCAACAAGTTTATCGTATATTTTGCCTTTGTTCATCAACCAGCGCACATGTTGACCGTGTCCATCGGTATGGCGAAGCGCAGAACCGTCTTGCTTTTCTTGTTCTGCCAACCGAAGAATATCGACTCTGTACATTTCGATCTCTTCATCGGAAAGCACATCTGGAATAACGATACATCCTTGCTCATCCAGTTGCTTTTTTTGTGCGTCGGTGATGCTCATTTTGTGTTTTCCTTTATAGATGATTCAATACGAAAAGACACAGTCAAAGCTAAATTGATTATTCAGGTTTTTCTTGTGAATTTATTGGGGGTTGTTCATCAAAAGGAATCCCCTTCGCTTTTGCTTCCAACCACCGTTTATTCCACGCAGCCATTTCTTGGTAAACTTCAGCTTTGCCTTCAGCTCTACCTTCAACTTTTCCTTCAGCTTTACCTTCGATTCTGGCTTCTTCAATCTGTCTTCGAAGTTTTGCTCTAAACCTTTCTGTTAAATACATGAGAATATCCACTCCTTGAAATAATGCAACGAAGATTATAGTTTCAACAACACTAAAAGCTGCAAGATGTACAAAAATCGCCTCTGTTGTTTCCAATATCGGGTTTCCCTTGCCAAACTCTTCGCGAATGACTAAAAAAGAATAGGCAAAAAAGACCACCGAATAGAGTTTTAAGGCTATGTCAAACCATTTGTGCCGAATACCAAGAATTGGTACAATCTTTTGCTCTTGATTTGTCTTCGTATTTTCCTCTTTATCTTTTCCCATTTATTGGTTTCCAGTAACAGCAACTTCCATGATACAATGTTAATATAACGTATTTCGTGGGATAATTTCCACAATTTTATGCGGCAAAATCTTTCATACACTCCTCATAGACATTAAAACGTTCTCCTTCGTGTTCCTCAGCATCAACAAGTTTGAGCCAAAGGGCGCTATCCTTCTTTTCCCCACTGAGTTGACGGCGACTTCCCAGATTTGATGGATCTGGGCCGCTCCAGACAACTTCACCACCTTGTAAATAGATGAAATCTCCACGATACTTATCTACCATGTCTTTCTGATTTTCGAGATAGACCAATCCCTGCTCACATGTTGTGCGTCGCCAATTGGCAACCATTTCTGGGGTATCTGTTTCTACCGAATCGAACCCCGCAAGTGGTGCTGTAACCTCGCTTTCCCAATCAATCTCATCCAAGTCAACAGTGCCGAACCCGCGTTGTGCAGCGATAAGAATATGATTCCGATCGCGTTTAAAGGGCGGTGTCGGCCAATCTGACGCGGGATCATGCCCCATCAAGTGCATACCGACGGTATCTGTGGATATTGGATGATCACCCGCTATAAGCGCGTTGCAAATTCTGCCTTCACCACCCCATTCACGTCCCCACTGCCCCGTAAGCGCATCAATGATATTAAGACACGGTTTTGTAATGAGGGCAAGATCGGGCAGCACATAGGATAGCCGAATTAAGTGGTGATAGTAACTTCGCGTCCTTCCTTCTGGGAGCAACATCGGCGGTAAACCGAACAGATTCTTAGTGCACAAAGTGATTCCCATAAATGCGTGATTTTTCATCTTTGCTACAGAAACCACCGCATCTGCATCGTCAAAGCAAGCACTCAAGGTGTAGCGGTCAAACATTGAACCCCCACCGGGAACATCGTAGTCCTTAAACGGTGGTAAGTTTGAATCAACGAACTGTACGTCAAATTCTTTAAGATGATGCTCATAATTGAAACCGGGAGGCATCCGATGCCCGTGTGTATATGGGTTAGTGTCTGTAGCGATAAGTTGTGCTGTGGTATGCTCCTTGAGCAATCGCAGTACGGCACGGCACACTGCATCGTCTACCAATTCGCGGCGGCGACCTTCAAAATAGATTATGCGCTCATGCGGTTTCATCATGTTGAATTTGATGACAACTTTTTTAGCAGTCTCAATCGGTTTCCATGAGCGGGTAAGTGGGTCGGTAATACGGCGTAGTGTCTGGTAAATTTCTTCTTCACTTGCACGATAATCACAATGCGCTGCACGAACTTTGAACTGTTTTTCTGACATTTTTGCTCCTTATGATAATTTACTTGGTGCCGCGTTAGTAGCGGGAATTGGAAAATCTGTTATAGATGATACTTATCAAATATATTGGGATTATAACATAATTGTTGAATACACACAATAGAACAATTTTAAGTTTCGCTATTAAGCAAATGTTAGTCTTAAACCTGCGAAATGATGACACAGACAGTATCCATCGTCATAGCCACAAGCCAGTGGATAGCTGCCCCATAGACGAATGAACGGGATTCCAATGCAAGCACACCCAGCAATACACCAGCAATGATTGAACCGAGTGCCTCCGGCAACGGCTTGGAAAAGTGCATCACTGCGAACGGAATAGTTTGGATTAAGATGCTATAGTTTCCAAATCTCTTCTCTAACCCAAAAAGCATGAACCCACGGAAAAAGAATTCCCATGAAAACATATAAACACCGTAGGCAAGTTGATAAGGTAAGAATGCCAGCCAACTGTCTGCGACTGCCTTACCTAACGGATACTTATTTAAAAAAGGTGGATATACTTTAACTGCCAATAAGACCACGGGTATCATCAAAACCCATGCCGCTAAAGTAACGATCCAGCCGACTTTCTGCTTGCCTAAACGAATGCCGTATTCGGTCAATTTCTGTTTTGTCCCAAATACTGCCACAATGACAGGAATTAGAAACAGTGTAAGTCCTGTTGACAGAAACCAGTAATAGTAAGGATGGCTTTTCCCCAATGGCAAAGCATCAAAATACGCTGCTAAATGAGTGCGAAAAAAACGCGGACGGCTATAAGTCCTATGCAATGTCAACAGCACAGCGGAAGCAAGCAAAATTACTGTTGTTTGCCTTTCCCAACCTTGTAAATATTTTTCCCTTAATGTTTGGAGATATGATTTCACCTTGACACCCTGTCTGTTTTCGGATATTATAGCGTGACGAGAAGAAATTAGCAATTAGTAGAAAACAGAAGAAATTTCAAGATGTTTGCACCTGAGCAAATTGACCGCATCTTAATCATCAGACTTGCACCACTGGGAGAAACGGTTTTAACAACACCTGTCGTTCGTGCTTTACGTCAACACTTCCAAGATGCACACATCGCTTATATGGTAGCACCGACACGGGAAGATTTAGTATCCGCAAACCCATATCTAAATGAGGTTTTAACCTATCAATCATCAGTACCGAAACTAATCTATCATCTTGCTCAGCGAAAATTCCAGATGGCAGTAGTGTTACAGCCAACATTCCGGTTAGTGCTTCACACATTTCTTGCCAGAATCCCGTTTCGGGTAGGGTTTGAGACAAATACTGGTGGAAAAAGCCTTTTACATGTTGCCGTGCCGAGCAACACAGCGCAGCACGAAACACAAAGGTACCTTGATGTAGTTCGGGCAATAGATATTGAAGTTACAGACAATGAACCAGAGATATTTGTAGATGATACGGGAAAGACATGGTTTAATGAATTTGTCGAAAATCAAAATCTGAATGATGGCAAACCAATAATAGGTCTGAATCCGGGTGCTGCGACATCTTATCGCCGATGGTCTGCTGAAAACTTTGCTATGCTCGGTGACATGCTCCACAAAGCCTACGACACACATATCGTCATCACAGCGGGACCTCAAGAAGGCGAATTAGCCAATCAGGTAGCGAAGCAAATGAAATATTCACCTATTATTGTCAACAATATAACTCCGATGCAACTTGCCGCACTGCTACAACGATGTCATCTCTATATCAGCAATGATACGGGACCGATGCATCTGAGCACTGCAGTAAAAACGCCAACAATTGCCTTGTTTGGCGGATCAAACCCTACGCAGTGGGGTCCAATGTGGGATAGACATACTGTGATTGCACGGGAAGGCTGCGAACTAATGAAAACGTTATCGCCTAAAGAGTGGGACGAACATGCCGATATAGCACGCCAAAATCTGAATGCTATTAAACCTGAGATGGTATTTGCTGCTGCGGAGAAGATGAAATGGAAAACCCAAGAAATGTGATCACAAATTGCCTAAGAACCCTTCGAGATCGGTCACGCGCACAAAAAATCTTTCAGGATGTAACACAGGTTGCATTTTTTGCAATGTGCTTTCTTGCAGCAATATATGTCGGGATTCGCTTCATTCAGTTTCCTTTTTCTATGCTACTTGTCACACTTTTTACTATTATTGGTGTAGTAGTCTTTGGTATCTGTTTAGGTATCAGACATCTTCCAACGTTGTCAGATATTGCGGGATATGTTGATGAACACCTTGAGCTCAAGGAACGCGCCAGCACATCATTAGAGTTGATACAGGAAAACCGAGAAGACGAGTTAGCACAACTGCAAATTCGCGATACTGCAGAAGGTATCAGAAACGTAGATTCAACAAAGGTAATCCCGTACACGCCACCACGATTATTGAAATGGGCATTAATTCCCCTGTTAATCATTGGACTTTCTTTTACTGTGCCTCGCCAATATGAATTACCTCAGCCGCCAACAACCGTAGAACGAGAAGCGATTGAAAAGACAATTGGAAACCTTTCGGATAGACTTGAGAATGTTCAGTCTCCAATAGTCCAAGAAGAAATCAGAAAAACAGTAAAACAACTGAAAAATGTTAAAGATGTTGCATCTGCACAGGAACATTTGCGTGCCTTAAATGAAAAGGTGCAGCAAAAGAAATCAGAATTTCTCGCTGAGTCGGCTATTGCACAGGCAACACAAGCAACGAAACACTTCAAGGGTATGGACACTACCACACTTGCAGATGAACTTGAACGTCTTGCGGCGCAAGCGGAACTTACACCCGAACTGCGTGATGAACTTACAAAACTCTTTGAAAAAATGGCAAAGAACGTTTCACAAGGGGAACTAAGTCGTGCATTAGATCAGGTTCAAGGCAAGGCTGTCTCTCCGGACACATTGCAAGAAATCGTTGATGCCCTTCAAAAACTTAATGAACTCAACCAACTTGAAGCACAACTCACAGAGAGCAGAAAAGATATTGCATTGGCGGGTATTGAAACTAATCAACCTGTAGGAGGGGTTGCTAATAGTGACGGTGCACCAGGTCGAGAGCTTGGAAAGCAAGAAACACAAGGCACACAAGTAACAAGCGATCCTTCTGATATTACACCCTCTGATAACGGGACCACACCTTCTGTTGATGAAAACGCTACTGAAAAACCGCTTTCCGGCGATGCAGCACCGTCTTTAGAAATTGCAGGAAACGAGTTGAAAATTAATTCAGAGACTGCATCAGAAACGCAAAGCATTACACGGGTTTTCACAGGGAAAGCGAGAAATGCGGAAACTGAGCCAGAATATCTACCGTTTAGTGATGTTGTGCTTTCAGCACAGCGCGAGTACGCGCAGGCAATTGAAAATAATCGAATTCCGGTGCGATACCGATCACAGATTAAAGCATATTTGGAGGCAATTGCCAAAATTGATGAGAAATAAGATAATTAAGCTCGCTATCGCAATCGGAGTTGTGGCTGTCATCTATTTTCTGTTAAAGTATTACGGCGTTACGGAGTACATTGCTCTTAAAAACGTCTACAAAATCAAAGAATGGGTTTCAGGATTTGGCATAATCGCGCCATTAATCTACATCGGTTTTTACATTGTTGCGACGCTTTTCTTTTTGCCGGGTTTGCCAATTACAGTGCTTTCGGGGATCGCCTTCGGTCCGGTATGGGGTGTAGTTTATGTTTGGATAAGTGCAACAGTTGGAGTCTCCCTCGCCTTCCTCGTTGCACGCTATGTAGCACGCGGGCTTGTTGAAAACTGGGTTTCAGGGAACGATCAATTCCGAAGAATTGATGAAAAAGTAGAGCAGGAAGGATGGCGTATTCTTATGTTCACGCGTTTAGTTCCGATCTTTCCCTTTAATTTACAAAACTACGCTTACGGCTTAACCAAAATTAAGTTTCCCACCTACGTGCTTGTTTCATCAATATTTATGCTGCCTGGAACTATAGCATACGTGCAAATCGGTGGTGCGCTTGTCAGTGGGGAAGGCAATTTGGATAAGACCTTGATCTATCTATCTATCGCAGGTGTGCTTATCGTTTTGGTGTCTCTCATTCCTAAATTTCTACGTAGACACCAACCAGATTTATAGGATTTTTCCTTCGTTACGAATCAATGCCTCCACAGCAGCAAGTGCTTCCGAGCGCGTCCGTATCTCACCGTAAAACTGCTGTTCCTCAATTCGCTTTAACAGCATCCCGATTTTTTTTCCTTCTTTTACTTGGAACTTTTGAATCAGATCTCCCCCTGTGATGAGACGCCCTTGTTTGAGGATAGGTAAGAAGTGTCCATAGTAGGTGTCCACAATTTTTCTGATTACTTCTGGCGGAATCGGCTCTACCGCAGCCGAGTATAGAAGCCCACCCCACCAATCAGATGTTGAAGCTCTTAAAAAATCAACTATCTGTTTCTTTGTCAGTTCCTTATCTGAAAGTTGTTGATATCCCATCACGATACATTTCATAAACCGCCATGTTTTCTTACTCAACCGAAGTAGTTCGCCAATACCTTCAATATTTCCTTGAAGAAGTAGACAGAGTTTAATCAGTGATCGACGATTGGCATAAAAACCTAATTCTTCACTGAGATAAGTATTGATTTCATCTTTATAGGAAAAAAGCGTTTCAGGTATCGGATTGTCCTCAAAGTTTTCTAACGAATGCCACAAAGTAGGTGTTTGTTTTATGTTTGGAAATACCTGGGTTAACAGACCAATCTCAAAAATTTGCTGCAAATAGGGTGTTGCTTTTTCAACGTTGAGAGTTTTTAAAAATTCGTCTCGCAGTCGTTCTTTGGAGATTTGCGGTAACAGATGCTTATGCTTTTGAACAAATGCAATGGACTTTTCAGATATTGTAAAATCCAACTGTGCTGCGAATCGATAAATTCGCATTAACCGCAGTGGATCGCTAAGTATGACTTGCTCACTGGGGAAACGGAGAGAACGTGTCGCTAAATCGTTTCTACCGTTACAGGGATCAATTATTTCAGAACTATCTGATTCCATAACCGATTCAAGCGGGATTGCCATTGCGTTAATAGTTAGATCGCGTAAACACAGATCATCCGTAAGAGTTGCCGCTCTAAATTGTGTGAAATCTATACTCAATTCAGGCTGTGTAGATTGTGGCGTTTTTACTATTACCCGTGCGGTAGGCGGTTGTTCTTCAAGCAGAACGAAAGGTGCGCGGATGTTGTCAGCGAACATTTTAGCAAATTCAAGGGTGTTCGATTCCAATGTGAAATCCCAATCTGTAGTCGGACGGTTTAGCAACAAATCTCGCACACTACCACCTACAAGGTAGAGTCGAACCTCTTTTTCTTTAGCAAAAGCGTAGAGCGTTTGCATCAAAGGATTATCTCGCAATTCTTGGGTTTTGAGTGTTATATTAGGCATTAGTTCGTCCGGACTTTCCGCTGTTGTGCTTTGCGTGAACGGAATAAAATACCGTCGAGATAAAGATGTGACGCATATCCAATCAAACCAGCCAGATAGAATGCAAGACCACTCCGCAAGATATCGGGAAGTCCTTCCCACGTCACCAATGAATCTAAAAGCTCAGGAAGTTCTTTCCACCCGGTCCCCCAATTCGGATACGCCACATAAATTGGAATTACCAGAAACACACCGGGTAGCAGAATCATGCTAATCTTAGAGTGTGTCCATCCACGATGCCTGCTGAGAATCGGGAGCATCGCAAATAATCCTAAAAGTGCTGCCTCTAAATACCTTTTCAAGGAAAGAATAAGCGAAGCATTTAACAAAAACAGAACGGTATAAAATATTTGTTGGCTCTTGCTCTTAATATCCACATCGGGCCATAATCCGAACAGTAAAGCAATAGCAAAACACCCAAGGATTCCGAGGGGGTCCATAGAAATAGTCGGATTCCAGTCGAATGGTAATCCGTAAAGGATTGAAACGGAGATTGTTGCTATAAGCGAAATTATGAAGAAAGTGCTATAAGCAGTTAACCCACCGAGCCAATGTTCGCGAAACATACTCATAGTAAATAGTATAACATGTGCGGTTGACAGTTTAAAGGATTTATTGCACATGCTATACTATACACATCTAAGGTAGATGAAAAAGTGTTTTTAGGAAGGATTTTAGGTGGAAATTGCAGCACAAAAAACAGAACATCGTTTTGTTTGTGAGTTTTCGGTGAAGATACATTGTGCGAAAGAAAACCCTTACATTTGATAGAATGTAAGGGTTTTCAAAATGTATGTAGTGAGGAAAAGTAAGACCATATCCACAAAATGGTGGCATAAAAGATGAAGCAGCGTTTACTTTTCCTCTTTAATCTTTCCCCATTGCACACCCAACTTGCCCTCTGGAGAAACAGAGAGCGTCCCGGGCACCCAATGCGGATCATATTCTTTGTGGGGAGTATCTGTAATTTGCGTTATCTTTCCATTAGAAAGACGATAACGGTAGATTTCATAATTACGCTTTCCTTCATTTTGAAAACCATCCTTCTCACCAGCAAACAGAATGTGAGTGCCGCCCCACGCCCAGGATGCTGAGTGTAACCACCAACTTTTTGGGATTCTCAACTTTTTGGGATTTCCTCCAATTTTGTTAACCACAATAAGGTGATTCGCAAGCCTAACAACGCGAGCATTTTCATATCTCTTATGGGATTCATAATACAGAACGTGTTTGCCATCAGGAGACCAACTCGGCGCATATTTTGATATTACCATGTCTCCCACGAGGTGTGGTTGGTCTCCTTTAAGGAAAGGACGAGTATCTTTACCATCTATGTCTGTAATGTAAATGTGACGTCCACCGCCTGCAATAACTTGTTCGTGAACAATATGCTGCCCATCAGGAGACCAACTCGGTGCAGACGAATAGGCATCTCCATCTTCGTTTTTTGTGAGCTGCTTAATGTTTCCACTCGCAAGTTCCAAGATATGAATTTCTCCATGTCCAATTCTGGTGCTGACAAACGCAATGTGTTGTCCATCAGGAGACCATGTAGGTGCAAAATCAATTTTAGGGTGAAAGGTAAGACGTTTTTCATTGCTGCCATCAGCGTTAATAATGAAAATATCAAGCTGCTGTAACTGACGCGGTTCTGCTACCGGTCCCAGGTTTCGTCCAAAAACAATGTGTCTACCATCTGGAGAGAAGCGCGGCATGTATTCTGAAAGCGGTGTATGGGTGAGCTGTCGAACGTTCTTACCATTATCGTCCATAATGTAGATTTCACTTTGCCCGGTGTGGCTATCTCTAAAAACAATAATGGCGTGTGAGATGTCAATTAATATTAGGATTGACACCATCAGGAAGAAAATTGTGATTTTCGAGAGTGTGTTTCTTGACTGCATCGTTTTAACTCCTAAAGTGTCTTATAGGGATGACACTTGGTATGTCATCCCTATAAAACTGGTTGAAAGGAAGTTCTTAGTCATCCTCAACAATCCAAAATTCTGTATCCTCTTCCGCTTTAACGTCAAGACTTCCACCGCGTATAGAAGCTTGGACAGACGTATAAGCTTGGATCCAATACAAACCTCCAGGTTGACCGTTACAGTTTACGCCCTGCGTACCATCTAATTCGTCGAACCAAGTCGGTGCTCCAACTTTACGGGGCAGAAATTGTTTGCTTTCACCAATAAATCTTGACTGGGTAACTTTACCTCGGTTGTTTTTCTTAAGGATCTCCCAAACACCGTGTTGGAACTCATAGGTATAACTCACATCATCGCCTGTCATGTTCGTTATATCAAAGGAATGATTGCTTTGCGTCCATCCATGAGAAGATTCGTAAGTTAAACCGCCAACATAAACATTTGCCCAGAGTCCTGATAAAGTGCCTGTACCTGCCTTACCGTTGGAAGCAGCATGGATCACATCAATACTACATGGACTCACTAACAGTAAACTACCTATAATAAAGGTTAGCACTTTGAATGAATTTCTCCTTATCTTATTTTGACTTATGGAATAAGTCAAACATTAGCAGGAGACATTAATTCAGCAGGACTTACGCAGTCTTGAATATTATTGAAGGATTTGAGAGTTGATGTCGTAAA